>JAFXPE010000034.1 GCA_017528205.1 Alphaproteobacteria bacterium
GGCTTAACTGTTGCCTCACGGTCATCGCCAACCTCTACGCTATAGTCCTCGTGAGTACCGTCGGACTTATTGATGCGATAGAGGAAGTATGCACTGACCTTACTATTTGTAGGAGTTTCCTTACAGCTACCCTCAACAAAGTCCTCACTGGTAATCGTCACACCTTTTTCCATGAGCAGAATGACGGACTCGCTAGCATCTTGGTTGTAGCCGATGTACCTTGTCGAGATTGTGTTCGAAAGACGAGCAGCTTCCTTACCGGTCACCGGTGAAGTAATTGGCTCAACCTTTGTAACCTTGTCAGAGAAGCTTACCTCTTCGAAGTCGAACACAACTGACACGTCGCCGTCATTGAATTCTAGCTTTTCGTGGTAGAATTCGTATGGCATAACGACTTTATCGGTCTCGAAGCCATTCTCCTTGTTACCTGAGAGCTTGTCAGTTCTGCCGGAGATTTTGGCTACGCCATCTTCGGTTCTCACCTCAGAGGACTCACCACGCTCGATGGGATTGTTGTCCTTGTGCTTGTAGTCGAAGCCAGAGACATCCTTTCTATATTCTTCGATTCCCTTCAGCGAGCGCTTCAGGGTGTAAGAATATTTTTTGGTAGTCTTCTGTTCGCCGATCTGGGTAACCTTCTCCCATCTGCACTCCTCGGTAGTGGGGCCAGTGACCTCACGTTCCTTGTTCTGAATGCTGTACTTCGGAGTAGTGTCCCTCTTAGAGTCACTCTTGGTATTCAGGTCTTCTGTCAGGTCTCCACAACCAAACAACGTAATAACACTCATGAACAGCACCATCCAGGCACTAATCATGCTCTTTCTGTTCTCTTTTTTCATATTTCTGATTTTTTTGATATTTGTAATTCTTTTTCTTAGACGGTTCATCTCTTAACAACAAGAACACCAACGCAAACATTCAAACAAGTTGAACATTTTCGCCGACGTCATAAATGTTGCATCATCTCTATGATTGAGAAATTTGACAATGTACTTAAAGGCTGAAAACCATACCAATGAAGCACAGTGCTCAATCCAACCATATCATGACCGGAAAGAGTATATAGACGCCTAATTAAAAACAACAAAATCCAACGAAAACTTTTTACCCATAGATTTGAATAAAAAACGTTTTCATTAATGATAGTTATAGTAATTAGACAATGTATAATATGTTTAAGCATCTTAAATCTAACATACTTTTCCGCCGTTTGCAAGTGAAAAATACATATTTTTGTAAAAATTTTGACAAAATCTCTTTTAGTCTTGAACAAACGCGCCTGACTCAGCGACTTAGCCGGTTTTTTATTAAAAAAAGAGTCATTCCTTATTGAGGCGAAAGCCGAAAAGTGGCTACGTGTAAGAAAATGGCCGTCATTATGAGGAGTGCCAAAGGCACGACGTGATAATCTCCACTCTCGCTGTGTATCCTTGAAAAAAATAATATTATCCGCTGTCATCTTGAGCCCTTTATGGGCGTAAAGATCTCTGCGTATACAGTCGGGCGCAAAAAAAATTTATTCCAAGGTCATCAAATACTCATAGATCTTGACGGCGACTGCGCGCCTCAAGATGGCATTGCTACATTTCACTTTGCGGCGATTGCACGGCGCCTAATGAGATCCTCACGTCAGCCGTTCCGGCTTCCTCAGGATGACAGTCTTTTTCTTTTGTCCCCAACAACACTTTAAAAGACACTTTTTTACATTTATGCCGCAAAAAATGCAACATTAGCGAATTAAAGTGTTGCAATTTGAAATAAAATAGAATATTAAGAGATACACTCTTACGGTAAGATGGCAGAGTGGTCGAATGCGGTTGACTCGAAATCAATTGTACGTTTTACCGCGTACCTAGGGTTCGAATCCCTATCTTACCGCCAATAACAAAAGGCACCTGAAAAGGTGCTTTTTTGTTATTGTTGAGGTAAAAGGGATTTGAACCCTAGAGAAAAGGTTCGACCACAAGCGAAAGGCAGACGGAAGTATGCCGGTCGGCGATAGCCGATGAGCGCAGGGGCGGCGAAGCCAATCCCTATCTTACCGCCAATAACAAAAGGCACCTGAAAAGGTGCTTTTTTTGTTATTGTTGAGGTAAAAGGGAGACGAACCCTAGAGAAATGGGCCGGAGACACAAAAACAACCTCAAAATGTTGTTTTTGAACGACGGGCGAAGTTCCCCGTCGAGCAAGGTAGCGAAAGCGCCCCGCGGCGAGACGATGGGAACGAGTGACCGAAGTTTAAGTTTACAAATTTAAAATAAAGAAAGTAAACTTAAACAAGACGACCACAAGCGCAAAATCACGTAAGTTGTCCTTTGTCATTCTGAGGCAAAGCCGAAGAATCTATTTGTTCCATTGGAACAAACAACGCCACGGCGTTGATGGATTCTTCGTCACTTCGTTCCTCAGAATGACGGCTTGGCAAATGTATCATTGCCGGAATTGCGTAATTTTCATTAGACAAACGCCAAAAAATATGCTATTCTCTCGCGAAATTTGCAAAAATGGTGAATGGTTAAATGCGGATAATAGGGAAAGAATATCGAGTCGTTTGCTCACAAAATTCGAAAAATCAAATATTTATAGACATTGTTCCGGCCGACAATGCCCTTCATCGGCTTATCTTGCAAGAGCGTCAGCAACGTAGCGGCGATACGCACGAAATCGCCGGCTCCGTCAAACTTTATGACATGGGCGAAGGTAACCGACCGGAAATTTTGTTTTTGCCGCCGGAAAACGGCGGATTGCCGGAAGTTGAACTTTCCGCCGCCGAAGAAAATCGCTTGCGCCACAAAATTATTGCGCGTTTTGAAGAAATGACGGCGCAAGACCGCGAAAGCACTCTTTCGGTGCGACCGGAAATTCATCAGGCTTATGTCAACGGCGTGTTGGCAAACGCTTTGAGCGCCATCGACGATGCCCTCGCCGCTTCCGAACAGCCGCAATCTTTGGCCGAAGAACGCATACAGCAGGAAACCGAGCGTCAAAAGCACGCTTCACAAACCAAAATGCAAACTGCAGAATACTTAAAACGCCGCGACGAAAAATACGGCAAAATTTCGGCCCTGCAAATCAAACAGTTGATGCAGCGGGATTATTGAGAGGAAAATATGGAAATTAAAAGGTATAAAGTTGTATGTTCACAACCGCGTTTGTCGGACGAAATTTACATTGATATTGCTCCGGACGGCGGAATAATTCATGACCAAATATTTTTCAGCCGCATTCAGCTCAACAAACAGTTTAGCAACCAGCCGCTTTCGCGTTTGTTCGGCTCAATTTATTTGCAAGACTCCAACGGGGATATATCGGTGGAATTCCCTAAACCGCAGGCGCGCAAAGATTCCCCGATTTATCAGGGTGTAATGCGGCAATATTCTTTCTTGGAGCCGCAAATTGCCGAAACTTATCGCAAAATGAAGCAGGCCGGTATGGAATCGACTCTGTTTGTTTACGGAGTTAACGAAATGTTTGAAATGTCGGCGGAAAAAAATGCCGAGGCCGAAGCTTTTGAGCGCCGTCGCCGCGAAAAAATGCGCAAAATAGAGGAACAAACCTCCAAAACGAAAAGCTATAAACAAAAGCACAACGCCCAACTCACTCCGCAAGGGCCGCAGACACCGCAAGAAGAACTTCGCCTGAAAAAAGCACAAGAATTTGCCGCTATTCGCGAACGCCGGATTGCCGGAGAGCAAAAACGCGCCGCCGATGTAATTCCGGCTTGGCTCAGATTTCAAAAGAACTATTCCGGCGACTAAACTCCAGATTTTACAGATAAACCTTGCTTAAGCCTGTTTTTTTATGCTATGCACAATGCAAAGTATAAATTATTTATTCATCAATTAATCACGTATAATTATGGAACAGGCAAAAAGTGCAGACATCTCGGCAGACAAAGAGTTTGCTGCGATATTAAACGATTTTAGCGTGTTTAACGACTATGACGAACTGTGGAAAATGTTTCATCTGGTTATAAACACCGGCAGTTGGGGAACTTCCGAATTCGGCGGCCCCGTGTGGCTTATGGATTTCAGCTTGGCCAACTTAAAAAAACTTTATCCGGAAAGTCCGTGGATTCCTGTTATGGAAAACGAGTGGAGCAAAGGCAAATTGTTTGGCGGCACGGCCGAATCCAAACTACTTCGAGATTTTTCCGAATGGTTTGAATATCGTGCCCGCCATCTGATAAATCAGCTCGGCTTAGGCAATGTCATCATCAAGCAGGAGACATCTTTTGACGGCAATATTTCGCTTTACGGCTGGGGTATTTTCCTCGACGTTGTGCAAAGTTTAGTCGGCGGCAAGGTCAAGCGCACACACGAACAGCTAATGCTGAAAAACAACTTTTCGTACGCCGAAGCCGAAGCCGTTTCTCACGGTATTTTCCTGACTTGTTTGAAAAGCGACGGCATGGTGCGCCGGTTTCCGTGTTTCCACGGCTCCGGTATCCATTACGTGAAGCACAGCGACACCTATGGTGACTGTTATCGCTTAAATCATTTCAGCCTGACCGACGGATATGTTATCCCCGAGACCGTGCCGGAAAAGTTCTTAATGCTCATAGTTAACGACTTAATGGAATGCAAGGCTCAAGGACACGGCAATCGAGCCGATAAATACGGCTACACCGTTCCGTATCCGGCAATGAAGTTTGAAAAATATCTGGACTGCAACCGCGGTTACGAGCAGCATTTTCATCCCACAGCCGATGTTTTTCGTTGGAAACGCCGCAATGGAAGCTTTGAAGAAATCAAAGTTGAGTTGCCTCAGATTGACGCCAAATACGGCAAATTTTGGCACCGCGCCTTTCCGCCGAAACAAAACTGGCGAGAGCTGTAATAAAAAAGGAAAAAACCGCCACGGTAAAACGTAGCGTTTTTTTCTATTCTGTTCAAACTTTACGAGATACTCGGTAATCAGCCGTTTATCATAACCTTACGCTCGATGAGATAATCCAGAATCTCCTGAACGGTTTCTTTGTTCTTGATGTCTTCGTCAGGAATTGCGATACCGAAGAGCCTTTCGATAGTCATCGTCATCTCAACGAAGTCCAAGCTATCAACGCCTAAACAAGTAAGGTTACTGCCTCGCAGAATGTCGTCTTCATCAACCCCTGCCTGCTCTGATATGATTTTCTTGAGCTCCTCAAAAATATCACTCTCGGTCATAAAATTGAGGTTCAACCTCTTGGGGTTAGCTCTCGACTCGGATTCAGATTCTGACTTGGCAGTCTGCTTGCTCCGTTTGCCGTGCTTCCTCGCTTGACTTCTGGAAAACAGAGCCGACTTGACTGTCCCCGAATTCTGCCAATACCTCACAATCTCCTGCGGAGACAATCCCAGAGCTTTGACAAGTTCGTCCACTAATTTGAATTTATCCATAATTTACCGGTTTATTTTACGAGGCTTAATTTGACCGGTCTCCTCAAAATGAATAATAGCTAAATAACCTTTTGCATCGCGAAGTATAGATATATTTGGTATTTTTGTCAATCGTTTTTATACCTTATGCGGCAAAATGGCATAAATCCAGTCTGTCAGCCGATTCGGCAAAATAGATAAAAACCAAGTTGCCAAGCGCATCGGCCACGGAAAAGCAATTAAGCCGACATTTTTTTCTAACCGCAACGCAATAATTTGCGCCGCTTTTTCCGCACTCATAAAAAACGGCATCGGACAAGTGTTTTTGTCGGTGATTCTTGACTTTACAAAGCCCGGACATATAACGCTGACGTCGATTCCCTTGCCTTTTAAGCTGCCGCGCAACGCTTCGCCGTAGGCCTTAACACAGGCCTTGGTGGCGCTGTATGACGGGCAGCTCGGTAAACCGTGATAACCGGCAATTGATGCGGTTATGGCAATGGTTTTAACGCTGTTTTGGCTTTGTTTTTCATAAATCTCAACCGCCGGAGTTACCGTGTTCAAAACTCCGAAAACATTGGTATTGAAAGTGTTATAAATGTTTTCCGCCGTTTCCTCACCGGTAGAAACTCCGGCGTTGGCCAACACCAAATTCAGCGGCGCCGCATCGTTGCACTTTTCTATCCATTGCCGCATGGCGTTTTGGTCGCAAACATCAATAATTTGCGGATAAACCTTAGCTCCAAATTGGCGACACCTTTCGGCCACATCGTTCAATCGTTCGGCGTTACGTCCGCTCAAAAAAAGATTTTCCGCCCCGCCTTGAGCATAATAAAGTGCTAGTGCTTCGCCGATTCCCGATGAGGCTCCGGTTATTAAAATATTTGTAAATTTTTTTTGCATATTCGTAAATCCTGCTGGAAATTTGCTAATTATTGTAATATAAGTTGAGTGTATTATGAACTTTTTTATTTTTCAAGAGGGAAGATATGAGTGAAATTCTGGAACATTTAAACAATGTTCGCCGCGGTGTGATGTTTGTGATTGAAGCACCGTCCGGAACCGGAAAAACAACGGTTATTAAAAAACTTTTAGAAGAAGATAAAAAATTGAACTGGTCGGTTTCCGTAACCACCAGAAAACCGCGAGAAGGGGAAGTTGACGGCGTTGATTATCATTATGTCAGCGATGCCGAATATGATAAACTGTTAAAAGAAGATGCTTTTTATGAATTTGTTGATTCGCAATATGGTTGCCGCTACGGCACATTGCGCTCTGAAGTTGACGGATTTTTAAATGTCGGTCACGATGTTGTATTTGATATGGACTGGGACGGTTTGCGCCAAATGAAGTCCAAGGCGCCGAATGACGTGGTTTCTATTTATATGTTGCCACCATCTGTAAAAGAATTGCGCCGCCGCTTAGAAGGCCGCGGTACCGATAGCCGTGAAACCATAGAAAAACGTATGAATATGTTGCTTGAAAAAATGAAACATTGGGTAGAATACGATTACGTCGTTATTTGCGAAAATCCGGAACAGGCTACCGCCGCTATTCAAAAAATTATTTTTGCGGAAAGAATGAAGCGCGTGCGCCAGTTGGGCTTAACAGAATTTACACAACACCTTGTTGATGAGGCTAAAAATGGCTAATCTTCCTTTTACGGATAAATACGGTCATCTCTTATATTGCGAAACGCAACTGGCGTTTGTTCGCGAGAAAGGCTATGTGATTATCCGCAAGGGAGATTTGATTCTATGTCATCGGGACGGCGACATTATGTCGCTTCCGTTGCAAAGCGATGTTGAACTGAACGCCGCACCGACGGCCGAATTTTCCGTTATATCTTATTTGGCGGAAAACGGTTGTGCCATTACGGAAATGCAAAACTATCGTGTTTATGTGGTTGAAAACGCCAGTTTAGAGGGAAAAGATTGGCAATGGTGCGCCCTCAACGACATTTTACTGAACAAGGTGGCATTTAACGCCACTCAATTGATCGGAATTAAAAATTTAATGGTAAGGGTGAAGGAAAAATGAGCAAAATTTATAACTCCATCGAAGAATTGGTCGGGCACACGCCGCTGTTAAAATTAAACAAGCTGATGCAAAAATTTGAGCTTAAAGCCGATATTTTGGCCAAGTGCGAATTTTATAATCCGATTTTTTCGATTAAAGACCGCATTGCGCTAAACATGATTAAGAAAGCGCCGTTCAGCAAAATCAATTCCGACACCATCTTTATTGAGGCCACCTCGGGCAACACCGGTGCGGCACTGGCCGCATTTTGCGCCGCGAAAGGCTATAAACTGATTATCGTTATGCCGGAAAATATGACGCGGGAAAAAATTGCCCTTATCCGCCAGTTTGGTGCCGAAGTAATGTTAACTCCGGCGGCCGACGGTATGGCCGGCGCCATTAAAAAGGTCGAAATCTTGAAAGAGCGCTCGGATAACATTATCGAGTTCAAACAATTTGAAAATCCGGCCAACGTGGAAGCTCACAAACTTACCACCAGCGTCGAAATTTTGGAAGATACCGACGGCGCGGTAGATGCCATAGTTTGCGGAGTCGGAACTTCCGGCACCTTAACCGGCATTGCCTCCACTTTGCGCACGGTTAATCCGGATTTATACGTTATGGCTGTGGAACCGGCGGAAAGTCCGGTTTTGGCCGGCGGTCAAAAAGGTGCGCATCAAATCGGCGGCATCGGTGCCGGATTTGTACCGCCGCTTTATGATAAATCGCTGGTTAACGAAATTTATCACGCTACAACCAAAGCCGCGTTTGAAATGACCAAAACCGTGGCACATACCGAGGGTTTACCTATCGGAGTTTCGGCGGCGGCCGCGGTTTGCGGAGCAATAGATTTAGCCAAACGTCCGGAAATGACCGGCAAAAACATTGTTGTTGTGCTTCCGGACAGCGTTGAACGCTATTTATCAAATCCATTCTATGAATATCAGGAACAGGCAGAATACTAATGGACTTTTTTGCAATTTTAAGCCGCTATATCACTAAGCAACTGCTGATCAACTTCTTTATTGTGTTGTTCGCAATATTGGGGATTATCCTGATGTTTGACACCATTGAGGCTTTGCGCCGCACTTCGGGACGCGAAGACGTAACTTTTTGGTTTACGGTGCAATACGCCGTCACGCGCATAACCAAAACGGTGGAAATTGTGCTGCCGTTTGTACTGATGGTGGCGGCCATGATAACTTTTTGGCGCCTTAGTAAAAACAACGAGTTTGTGATTATTCGCTCCAACGGCGTTTCTATGTTTGCCTTTTTACGACCGCTGATGATTGCCACCTTTTTCTTGGGCATTGCCAACATCACTTTGTTTAACCCGGTAGCGGCTAAAATGTTTGAATGGCACGAAGTGCTGTCTTATCGCTTGCAATCGCGCAATCCCAATGCCATGTTATTTTCCAGCAAAGGATTGTGGATTCGCGAGTCGGCAGAAAACGGACGCATATTGCTGATTCAGGCACGCAGTTTGCGCCAAGAAGACGATAAAACGGTGCTGATGCGCGATGTAAACATTACCGAACTGGATGAAGCTTCACGAATAAAAACCAGCTACAATGCTGCGTTTGCCACTCTTGACGACAACATTTTCCACTTAAAAGACGTAAAAATCATCGTCAACGGCGAACCAATGCAATCCGTTACGGATTACGCCTACGAAACCACTATCAACGTGCAACGTATCAAAGATAATTTCATTGAGCCGGAAGCGATTTCGTTTTGGCATTTGCCGGACACCATTCGATTTTATGAAAAATCGGGCTTTTCGGCCCGACAGCATTGGATGCGCTTTTTAAGCCTGCTGATATCGCCGTTTTTGCTGATTGGTATGTTGATGCTGGCGGCGGTGTTTATGTTGCAAAACACTCTCCGCGGCTCGGCTATAATGTGGCGCGTGATAATCAGTATTGTCACCGGCTTTACCTTTTATTTTTCGTCGCAGGTGGTTTACGCCTTCGGAGTTAACGGCTATATCCCGATGTGGCTTTCGGTGGCCGCCCCAACCATAATTATTTGGCTGGTCAGCGCCTCGTTGTTGATTCAATCCGACGAAGTTTAATAGTTGAAATTCTGCGCTTCTTTTTTTATTTACATTGCGTTGTTTTCAATATATGCTGTAAAAAAAACAAAACAGCGAGGTAAAAATGGACTTTAATACAATGATATTGGGCATAATCGGCTTTATAATCGCGCTGGCCCTTTTCAAATTTATGCTCAAACTGCCGTTTTACATTATGACGCTGGCCATCTTGGGGGCATTGGGTTATGCCGCCTATAAATATGTGTTGAATATGTAAAAAAAGCCGGAGCAAAACTCCGGCCTTTGTTTAACTATTCCTTCGGTTCTTTTCTTTTTCCAAAGTGTTTATGGCCATGCTTAGGTCTTTTTAAGAGCAAAGACTCATATTTTGCCAATTGTTCCTGATCCAAAATTTTCTTCACTTTGGCCTCATATTTTTCATTTATGTCGCGTTCCTGCTCGTGAAGTTTTTGCCGCTGTTCGCGCAATACTTTGGTTTCCGAATTCTTTTGGTCAACCAATTCTTTCCATTGTG
Organism: Alphaproteobacteria bacterium; assembly: GCA_017528205.1. Lineage (GTDB taxonomy): Bacteria > Pseudomonadota > Alphaproteobacteria > RF32 > CAG-239 > RUG410. The sequence goes on from JAFXPE010000034.1 coordinate 9,950, forward strand.
CCTTTTGTGCGTCGTTTAAATTCAGTTCCTTCATCATCGACAGACTCAAACCGCGGTGATGGCGCATTTTGTGCGGAAAACCCTTTTTAACTTCCATAGCTGCCGCCGGATTATCGGAAGCGCTAAACGCCGGCATGGCATATCCGCAGCAAAGGCAGAACACCACCAACATAACTTTAATCATTTTCATTTTGTATCTCCTTTGTTAAATTCGTGTCTTAAAGTAGTATTCCACACTTTTATCCAAATATTCAATCATTTTGTTGTAGTTTTCCGGCATATTTACAATTTTATAGCTGTCGTCTTTATCAAAGTGATACAAAAAATACTGCAATATCTGCCCATATACAATTACGATTTGCTGAGCAGTACGACTAATGGCCACATCATCATCGGCCACTTTGCGAATACTGTCATACAGTTGGCGAAATGCCTCCTTATTGAATAAAGATTTTTCTCGCAAATAAAATAAAAAACTATCATTTTTGGACTCAAAATTATCTTCCAGAATTTGTTTTGCACTTTTTTTCATCGCCTTAACCCCATATTGGAACTATTCTATGTCTCTTGGTTAAAAAAAACGTTAATAAAACGATTGTTTTTCTGTTATAAACACGCTATGATACAAGTCAAAAGAGAGGTTAAAATGGTTGCAAGAATTGTTATCGGAGTATTGTTGGCTTATTTGCTTTTGGCCTATTATCCGCTGGTTTTGCAGGGTTTGCCTTATTTTGTGATGCTGGCCTTGGGCATTTTTGCCTTTTGGTGTTTGCGTGCCGCTCCGGAATTGGCCGAACCGCTGGGATACGGTATTCTCGTGGTTTTGCTGTGTTATGGCATTTATATATTTTTACGCCACAAGGGCAAAATCAAAGACATCATTAAAAACGCCAAGGCCAAAAAAATCAAACTGCCGGTAGCCAATATTCCGCAACACCCGCAACTCAGCGTGTTGCTGACCTTGGTGCTATACACGCTCGGTTTAACCTTTGTGCTTTATCTGATGATTTTATTGATTTACGTTAAATAACTTGCCGCAAAGGATTATGTCATGAAGAAGTTGCTGTTCATCTTATTTTTTGCCCTGCTACCGTTGTCAACCGATGCTCGTTACCACGCCACGCCCGACTACTCCGATGCCGGTTGCATAAAACATTGCGGACACGGCTATTTTTATGACGTCGGCAGATCAGAAATGGATAAAATTGTCTGCTCCAATTATCCGCATGATTGCGACGAAGATTGCATGGTGAGTATGAGTTATCGTGATGCTCCCGATGATTCGCGCTATCTTTGCATCGACGTTGCCATAGTAAAAAAATCGGCAAAAAAGAAAAAAATCAAAAAAAATAAGATAAGATGCAACGAAAAATGCTCGTTTCCTGACCGCCCGCGAAACAAAATGGACGATGACTGCAAAAGCATTTGCGGCAGATGCTTCTACTATGACCGTCAGGGCGATAAATTAAACGGTAAAGAACGCGTTTGCACTAAATATCAATGTGATTGCGGCTATAATTGCACCACCGGTTGGCACATTCGATATTTGGTAAATGGCACCGTATATACCTGCCAAGAGGCCATCCAAGATGCACCGGGATATATTAGCCCCGTACAATGCGAGTCTTGCGACATCCAAAAATTTTGGAAGTAAACGTTTCGGAAAATAAGGATTCTTCCATGAAAAAAGGTATTCTTCTCGCTTTGTTTTTGAGTGTAGCTTTTTCATCAAACACCCACGCCATTGAACGCACCCCCAAACAACCGGATTTCTTTGTTCCGGAAGATGTATTACAACAAGTGCAGAATCCTGAAAAGAAATCACCTTCCGATATTCTTTGTCAGCAACACTGCGGACACGGCTATTTTTACAACAAAAGAAGCACCCCGGAACAACTCGTTTGTGCCCGTTATCCGCGAAACTGCGGCAAGCGCTGCGAAATAATGAGTTCTACTAACAGCGATTATGGCGATCCGATACAATGCATTGATTTTCTGATAGCAAATTTTCACACCAAAGATTATGAGCCTTCTGATACATTTGCCCAATTATCTGCCGGAAAACCTAAAATAGCTTACAAAAAATGCGATGGTCTTTGCCAATCGCCTAACGGAGTAAAAAGCGAAACCGATGAGGAATGTGAACACGTTTGCGGTGAATGTTATTATTTTGATCGTGACGAAACCGAATATTGGGGAGGAAGCATGACTGTATGCACCAAATATCCGCACCCGAACGACTGCAGTAAACAAGATTTCAAGACCAGCGGCTGGAGTCAGGATCATTTACTGGTAAATGGCCGTGAATATCAATGCCGTTATGCCTGGAAAGAAGTTCCGGTCAAAGAGAACCATAAAGGCGGTTATATCGACTATTTAAAAGGTTTGCTAAAATAATAGAATTTTTCAAACAGTTGCCTGTTGTGAACGGAAAACTCGCAGAATTCGGATAGGTTTTCGGTGTACAATCCAACGGTGCAGAAAATGATAAGAATCCGGATAATGTGGTAAATACGCCGTAAGCTAGTGTCTTGCTTCGTAAGTTCTGCCTTCGTTATCACTCGGCAATCACTAACTTCGCTTCGGTCACTTGGACACTAAATTCGCAGTCACTACCGTTCCGGCTCATTAAGTATCCTACGCCCGTCGTTCAAAAACAACATTTTGAGGTTGTTTTTGTTCCTCCGGCGCGGTGTACAATAAAGGTACAAGACACAAAAACTCATAGAATGAGGTTAATACGCAGTTAGCGAGTTGGCACTACAACTCCAATGGTGCAGAAAATGATAAAAATCCGGATAATGTGGTAAATACGCCGTAAGCCTTTTCTCGCGGTGTACAACAAAGGTACATAAGAGAAAAGGCTTACAAGTAGTTATCCATTATACGGATTTTTTAGAACTGATCGGAGGTGCGCTTAATCAACTCCTCAATATTCTCCGGTGGCCAGCCCGGTGTATCCATACCCAAATGAATACCCATCTTAGCCAAAACTTCTTTGATTTCGTTCAAAGATTTACGACCGAAGTTCGGGGTACGAAGCATTTCTGCTTCTGTCTTTTGAACCAAATCGCCGATATAAACGATGTTGTCGTTCTTCAGGCAGTTTGCCGAACGAACGGAAAGTTCAAGTTCGTCAACTTTGCGCAACAAGTTCTTGTTGAACGGTAATTCTTCGTGAACATCCTCAACTTCGCTTTCCGGTTCATCAAAGTTAATGAACGGCTTAAGTTGATCTTGCAGAATGCGAGCAGCCAAAGCCACCGCATCTTCCGGAGTTACAACGCCGTTAGTTTCCACAATCATCGTCAGCTTATCATAGTCCATAGCTTGGTTAACACGCGTATTTTCCACCTTGTAAGAAACCTTCTTAACCGGCGAATAAATCGCATCAACATTAATCAAACCGATAGGCGAATCCGCCGTTACGCTGTTGGCAGCCGGCACATAACCTTTGCCGGTTGTAACCATCAATTCCATATTTAACTTTGCGCCGGCATCCAAAGTGCAGATGATGTGATCCGGATTCATAATTTCAACATCATGACCGGTTTCAATCATTGCCGCCGTAACCACACACGGTCCTTCAGCTTTTAACGTCAGCGTTTTTGCCGATTCGCTATGAACGGCCACCGCCAATTCCTTAACATTCAGCACAATATCGGTAACATCCTCTCTAACGCCAGGAATAACCGAAAATTCATGTAAAACGCCTTCTATTTTGATTGCCGAAACAGCACCGCCTTGCAACGAAGACAATAAAACACGTCTTAACGCGTTGCCTAAAGTCAGACCGAAGCCTCTCTCTAAAGGTTCAACCACAATCTTAGCTTTGTTTGTATTCTCAACTTGAGACACATCCAACTTTGTTGGTTTAATCAGTTCTTGCCAATTCTTTTGAATCACGGGTTTTGTCCTTTTCTGTAGAAGTTATATATTTGAAACACGGCAACAGGCCTTGCATGAAGACCTGTGCCAAAAAGTAAAGATTAGACGCGGCGTCTTTTTCTCAAACGGCAACCGTTGTGCGGAATCGGGGTAACATCACGAATCGATGTAATTGTAAAGCCGACAACCTGCAATGCTCTGATTGCGGATTCTCTGCCCGAACCCGGACCTTTTACTTCAACTTCCAGAGTTTTCATACCGTTTTCCTGAGCCTTTTTGCCGGCTTCTTCAGCGGCAACTTGCGCAGCATACGGAGTAGATTTTCTTGAACCTTTGAAACCTTGAGCACCGGCGGTCGACCAAGAAACAGTATTTCCTTGAGCGTCCGTAATGGTAACTCTTGTATTGTTAAAAGAAGAATCGATGTGAGCCACACCGGAAGTAATATTCTTTTTTTCTTTTCTTTTCTTAATTGTTGCTTTAGCCATTTGCTTACTCCACTATTTCTTCTTATTCGCAATAGTCTTACGCTTACCCTTACGCGTACGAGCATTTTGCTTTGTGCTCTGACCACGAACAGGCAAACCCTTACGATGTCTTAAACCACGATAGCAACCCAAATCCATCAATCTCTTGATGTTGGTACCGACTTCACGGCGAAGTTCGCCTTCTACCAGATAATCGCTATCAATCACTTCACGAATTTTCATAATTTCGTCATCGGACAAATCATTAACGCGACGGCTAAGATCTATACCCGACTTTACGCAAATGTCTTGAGCAGACTTACGACCAATGCCGAAGATATAAGTCAAAGCAACTTCAATTCTCTTCGCGCTTGGAATATTTACACCAGCTATACGAGCCAAAATTAATCTCCATTATTCAAAAATTAAAACATTCAAAAAGTTGATCACCACTTTTCAAAATTAAGCGGATTATAGGCATAATATTCTGCAGAGTCAATATTTTTTTGAGCCCAAAATCAATTTTTTTTCGCATTTTAAACGTTTTTTTAACGAATCGTTTTATTTTCAAGGCTCAGCCTTGGTTTCAGACATCGTCACGCAGTCCTAAAACATCTTCGATTTTACGACTCACCGCGTCAATCGTACCGGTGCCGTCAACAGTTTTCAATAAACCCCGCGCCTCAAAAAACGGAATTGTCGGATAGGTCAACAAGCGATAGTTAACCAGCCGATTTTGCACCGTTCCGCGGTTGTCATCTTGGCGTCTGGCAAATTCCGTGCCGCCGCAAACATCGCAAACACCGTAGATTTTTGTTTTTTGAAACTTGTCGTGATAGCCGGCGCCGCATTGCATACAAGCATAACGCCCCAATATGCGCTCCATGATAATCTCATCCGGAACCTGAATTTCCAAAACCGCACTTAATTTAACATTTTGTTCGGCCAACATATCTTCCAAAACTTCAGCCTGTGGCAATGTCCGCGGAAATCCGTCCAAAATAAATCCGTTGGCGCAATCCGGTTCGGCAATCCGATTTTTTACCATTTCGATAATCATGGCATCGCTGGCAAATTCACCGCGTTCCAATGCCGCTTTCAAACTGCGGCCGAGCGGTGTGTCTTTTTCGGCAAACTGGCGCAACATCTCGCCGGTGGAAAGATGGCAAATGTGCGTTCTTTCTTTTAAGATTCGGGCCTGCGTGCCCTTACCGCAACCCGGAGCTCCGGTAAACACCACAAACAGGCCCTGTTTTAAATTTGACATTTTTAACGATTCTTCTTATGCAACAACGCGGCTTTTTTCAGCAATCCCTCGTATTGATAAGCAATCAAGTGAGATTGTACCTGATTTACAAAATCCATCGTTACCTGAACCACGATGAGCAGGGTTGTACCACCCAAAACAAACGGAACGCCGACCTTGCTGATTAAAATTTCCGGCAAAATACACAAGCAAACCAAATAAATCGAAGCCACCATCGTCAAACGAGTGATAACATAGTCCAAATATTCGGCCGTATTTTTACCCGGACGAATACCGGCAATAAAGCCACCGTGCTTTTTAAGATTGTCCGCCGTTTCTTCCGGATTAAACACCACGCCGGTGTAGAAGAACGTAAAGAACAAAATCAAGAACGCATACAAGCCTAAATACAACGGCTGACCGTGTCCCAAAAGCTGGCTTAAAGTCTGCACCCAAGACGGTCCCTGTTCGGCCGACAAATTAGCAACCGTAATCGGCAACAACAGCAAAGAGCTGGCGAAAATCGGCGGAATAACGCCCGTCGGGTTAATTTTGAGCGGCAAGTGCGAGCTGTCGGCCGCCGTCATCCGCATACCCATCTGACGCTTCGGATATTGAATCACAATGCGGCGTTGTGCTCTTTCTACAAAAACAATAACATAAATCAGCGCCAAAGCCATAATCAGCAAAATACCAATCGTGCCGATAGACATTTGACCGGCGCGGCCCAATTCAAAGGTTTGCGCCATAGCATTCGGAATGTTGGCGATAATACCGACGGTAATGATAAGCGACGAACCGTTACCCACGCCGCGTTCCGTAATTTGGTCACCGAGCCAAACAATAAACATGGTGCCGCCAACCAAAGAAACAATGGTCGAAAACTTAAAGGCGAAGCTGTTAATCATAACCGCCGAAGCGCCGTTAGCTCCGGAAATACTCTCTAAGCCGACGGCAATACCGTAACCTTGAATAATGGTAATCAGCACCGTCAACATTTTGGTATAATGAACCACCTTGCGGTGTCCGGCTTCACCCTCTTTCTTTAAGGCTTGCAAAGACGGAATAACCGATTGTCCCAATTGAATGATAATGGAAGCGGAAATGTACGGCATAATGTTCAACGCAAAAATCGTCATACGTTCCAAAGCACCACCGGAAAACATATTGAACATTCCCAAAATTCCGCCCGCGTTACGGCTGAACATTTCAGCCAAAACTCCGGCATTGATGCCCGGAAGCGGAATAAACGTACCCAAACGGAATACAATCAAAGCCATAATCGTGAACCACAATCTTTTCTTCAGTTCTTCAGCCTTACTGAAGGCAGACATATCCAAACCTGCCGCCATTTTTTCTGCTAATGAAGCCATTTTATCATCCTTATCAATTTTTAAAACACACAAATCGGGCACAATTTGCCCATTGCCGATAATTTAATACACAAAAATAAAATTTATGCAACAAAAATGTATTTATCCTCAATATTTTGTTACATAAACAGCAAAAAGGCGGATTTCTCCGCCTTTACTGCCGCAATTTTTCTATTGTATGTTACCGCTCGGCCGAGTTATGCCGCATTTGCAACAACTCTCCCACACGAGTGGAATTTGCCCAGTTGGTCAGCGTTTTTACAAAATTGCTTTCACTCATCAGCGAAGTTCGCGAAGCCGGAACCAGCGTATCGCGAGCCACCAGCGGCGACGGATCTCTGTCAATCAGGCCATACGCATCGGCGCCGCTGAATGCCAGCCGCTGCGCCATTTGCGCATGAGTTTTCATAATTTCTTTAATGTCCGTCATGTGCTTTTCTTCTTTCGGTGTGCGTATCGGCAACTGCTCCAAGCCTTCCTTAATACGAGCGGCCTGCTCTCTTTTAGAGCCTTCCGCCTTATTCATGGCAACGCAAATATCTTTCATCACTCCGCTCAAAATGCCTGCCGCTTCCGGCGCAATACCGATGTCATACATATCGCCGGCCTTCCGCTTATCTCCGCCATAAACGGCCATAATCGTATTTTTGCCGAAATGCGAATAACCCAAATTGGTGGCCGCCAGCGGATTGGCGCTCGATATAATAACCATTTGTCCCGTTTCAACCCGATTGGTTTGCGGATTATGGAAATTAAATTTAACGATTTTGGCGTTTTTAACATCTTCGGTGAATTGCTGTTGATTTTTCTCCATTCTCTCCAGTCCGGTTCTCATCATTTCCTTGGCCTTATCGCTGATGAGCGGAGAATTTTCGATAAAGGCGCGGATATCAGTTTTTTGCAAATCAAACTGCGGATTTTGCTCTTTTTCCGCCGCCAAAACGTCCAACACCTTCAACAATTCGGGATTTATCTCGTTTCCGTATTCGGAATCTCTGCCGCCCACAGCCAACATAGCCCCCATGCAACCGGCAAAACTTTTCAGATATTCTTTCGGCGGTATGCGATATTCCGCATAATCCACTTTATTGACGATTTCTGCCATTTCCGGCGCAATTACCGGCAATTTATCGCGCGCCATTCTCTCGCGAATAATCCAAGCCGCACACAAAGCGTCCAAATCCGGATCACGATGTATCAGCAAACTGTAATGCATCGCCCCTTCGCTACAATATTGCGCTATGTCATCATGATAATCCACCGCCATTTGCGTGGCGCATTTTTTCGGCTGACCGTCCATTTCCGGCAACATATCAATCGTATGATGGTCAACAACACCCATAGCTATCGAATGTCTATAAATTTCGTCGGGATCTTTCAAACCTTCAAACGCCGAAACCGGTACTCCGCCGGTGTCAATCACCAAACAATCTTCCGGAATAAAGTCCACAACTTCGCCTTTGGCATATTCCATTTCAATATGCGTCGATTCCCGCGCACGAGTTCCATACGGCTCACCGTGCAGAAAATCGCTGGCCAAATCACTCACTCGCCGATGCCGATTCAGCGGAATTTTATGGCTTTCTATCAAACCTTTTTCCGGCGCTTCTTCGCACCACTTTTGCAACTTTTCGTTATTGCTGCAAAATTCGTAAAACCCCTCTTCGTTCGACGGCACAAAAAACAGTGTTCCTTTGCCGAATATATGTCTGATTACTCCAGATTTTTTTTCGTATTCTTCTTTATATTCCATAATAACCTCCTTGTGTGAGCATACCGAATTGTAACATATTTAAAATTTTTGGCAATATTATATTTACAAAAAACTGCCGATGCGGAACTCCTTTTTATTTGCCATAACCTGCGCCCAACTTTCATCTGCGGCGGCCAGAGATTTTTCTACAAAATCGCTGTAAATCATAGAGCGAGCGGTTTGTTCGTCCAACAACAAAAGATTCCGCCAACCCCACACTTGCTTTTGCATTACCTCCTGTGCTTCAAGCAAAGAAATATGCAAGAGGTTACAAATTTTTTGCCGACACAAATCAATATATATCTCCCGCGCACTCGGCTGAGTATACAAGAGTTTTTCATAAATGGCTTCAACATAATATTGCGGCACCACTTCAACCATTTCCATTTGCGGATAAAGCCGGCTGATATTGCTTGACAGCATCTCAATATGCGGACTGTTTTGCGCTATAACCAACCATTCTCCCTCAAATAAGGCAAATTTTTCTTTGTCCGGCGAATAAAATTGAAACCAGTTCGGAGTCGTCAGCGTAGTAATACTCAAGCAACGACGCCGCAAAACCCGTTCTAAAAAACTGTGCAATTTTTGCCGGTCTGCGGCGCCTAAATCGGTAGGTATGTCATATTGCGGCTGATACCATTCAAAGTCTTGAGCGCGATGATAAACGGCTTTTAACATTTGCACAGAAACATACCGTTTATCCAGCTTTTGTTGCAAAGGATAATCCTTATAAAATTCAAATACCAAATTTTGCAACACCGCATCTTCTTTGGCGCGCTCGTCAATCAAAAAGGTTCCGTCGGCAAACAAAGCCAAATACGGACGATATTTTTTATCAACATTTGCCTCTTTATGCGCCGTAATACAAACCTTACCGCGTGCATACAACTCATCAACCGCATTTTCCTGCGTTATAATTCCGTTTATCATCGCCGCCTCCGTTATTTATTTGTATCTTCGATTACTTGTTGCCACAACCGCTTAAAAAATTCCCTTCCCCGTTCGGGAGCAATATTTTGCGATTCAAATAAATTAAGATATTTCAAACCGTTATAACAAATCGAATTGCCATATCCCATACCTTCGGCGCGCAATTCCATATCCTGTTCTTCGGCAATAAGTTGCCGTGCCTTGGTTTCATTAACCCCGAGAACCTCCTTCCAATTTTTCCAACCGGCAACCAATGCAACCAATTCCAAAGCCTCAACGTGCTGAATTTTCGCTATCCGCTTTAATTTACGCGCCTTTTGTTTCAGCATTTCAATATAAATGTCATGCGCGCTTTTTTGCCGTTCGGATATAATTTCGAGCAAATAAGTAATATATTCGTCCGGCACGGTTTCCGCCTCAAATTTCATCTGCGGAAAGCATCTTTTCAAATCTTGCACCAAAGGATTGTCCGCAGGGTTGTGAGATGAATGTTTCAAATTTGAGAGCACCAATTTGCCGTCAGAAAACAAAACATACCGCTCATATTCCGGATATGTCATACGATAATCAAGATAAATTCCCATATACGGTATGCGTGGAATGGTAACGCTGATACAGGTTCGCCCTTTTAATATATTTTCCGCATACTCCTCCATTTGGTGCTTTTCTTCTGCCCGTTCTGCAGATTGATTTTCTGCAACATCTTCCGGCGAAATATACCAATCGTATTTTTCCGCCTCTTTATACAAAGCATCAAGATATGCTTGCGGCACATAAATCGCCTCCAGCATCGGCAAATGCCTATTGCAACGAATAAAGTGATCCGCCGGCGCAAAACCGCGAAAACTGTTTTGTTCTTTATAGTCTTTGGAAACAACCAGCAAACCGTTATCAAACAACGCCACATACTGCCGCCGTTCCGGAATAAAGGTTGTGTCTTTTGCCGCGGTGAGTAAAATACTGTCTTTGATAAAGCAATATTTTACAAATTCTGCCGGATTTTTGAAGGCAATCAACTCCAAATCATTGATATCGCCTTCGATTTTGTCAGTCTGCTCGGATATATCAAGCAAAATTTCATAATACTTGATGATTTCCGATTTTTCTTCCGGACCATAAATTTGTTTGACCTCATAGCCGTAATATGCCAGCATTTTTCGCTCCCGCTCAATTCTTTTGGGTGCATTTTGCGGCGAAAAACAATGTACCAAAACTCCGTTGGAAAAATAATGAAAATTGCTGCTAACAACCATAAGCGGAAATCTGCGATTGCGCACAAAACAAACATCTTCCGGATGATTTTTCAAGTATTCTTCACGCAAAACGCCGGTTTGTTTCCATAATTTTTCTTGCTTGGGTTTCAGCCATCTGTAAGTCAGGCAATCGCCTTCAGCCAACAATTTATCGGTTAATTGATAATAACTCATAACACATACTCCTTTAAAATACGGGAAATGTATGCGATGCCTGCCTCATCGCGCTTCCCTTAAATTAAAGTCGTGTTTAAAATTAAATGATTATTCCGTCCGGATTTGCCTATATGGGCAGGATGCACGCGCTAATCAACGCATCAGATATTGCTATTTCGGATGCTTTTGCCGCATTTGCCAATATTTATATTCTTCTTCCAGCGGATTCTCCGGATTGCGCGTGGCGTACATTCGTCTGTCGCTCATATTTTGCCATATTAAGTGTCGCGCGTGAGTTTCATCTTCCACTTTCAGCGCCTTCCAATTTTGCCAACCGGCCATTTGCGCTACCACGTCCAGCGCCTCATGATGGCTGATTTCCACCATTTTTTTGATTTTACGCGCTTTTTGCTTCAACATTTCGATATACGTTTGCTCCGCACTTTTTTGAAACTCCGGCAAACGGCGATAAATTTCCGGCAAATAATAATCCGGCACCTGCTCAACCTTAAACTCATAACCCGGATAAGCTGTGTGCATTTGCTCAATAAACAAACTGTCTTCGCCAAAGCGGGTTCGACTTTGCCCGATTATCAGCAAACCATCGCTAAACAAAGCATATTTATCCACCTCCGGCGTTAAAAATATATTTTGAATCATCGGATTCAACAGGGATACGCACTTACGATTGACAAACAGTTTATCGATATATTTTTGCATTTTCATCAGCTCGTTAAAGCTTAATCTCTGCTTTTCCTTTGCGGCATCAGGCGATTCATACCAATCATATTCCGCGGCTTTGGCGTATATGGCCTCAATATAGTCTTGCGGCACATACTCCAGTTCCATACGCAAATATTCTTCATTTGAGTGTTCAAACAAGGTAATGCGACCAAAATTTGAAATTTTTACACTTTGATAAATGTCCGATACAAAAAAGCGACCGTCGGCAAACAGCGCCAAATAATCCCGACATTCGGCTTTGACATTTTCGTCTTTGCTGGCCGTCAATAAAACATTGCCCTCATAAAAACATTCTTTTATAAATTCTTCTTTATTCGGAAAAGCAACGACTTCCAAATCCTCGGTATATGAATAACGCATACACGCCTGCTCGGAAACATAACGCAGCATTTTATCATAACTGAATACATCTATTTGCTCTTGCGGGGCGTAAATCTTGCTGATTTTATAACCGCGAATTTTGAGCATGGTTTTAATTCTTTCCAACTCGGCCGGCGCGGTTTTTTCACCCAAATAACGAGAAAAAATCAAGCTGCCGTCGCTAAAATAATGAAAACGAGGGTGATAACTGCGTTGCCACAGCTTAGCGGTTTTGGAAACAATGCGGCAACGTTTGACTTTATGCTGCTTTTTGTATTCTGTTTCAAGCTCTTTGGCATAGCGCCAAGCTGTCATCGGCTCCGTCGGATTATACGACAGGCAAACACTGTTTTTAAACAGCGTTTCAATAACTTCGTAAGAAAGGGGAAAGGTTTTATCAGTCATAGTCTTAACTCCTTAGCGAGGATATAGTCTTTTGATGCCTGCCAGTCAAAAATCCTCTGTGTAAAGAGTTTCAACCATTATGTAAATTAAAAAGGTTATTCCGTCCGGATTCGCTATCAAGGCAGGCAGCAAGCGATAACCATCGCTTATGAAAACAGCTTACCAGAAAATCCATCCCTTGTCAATCAAGTTTTTCAAAATGCATAAAAAACATAACACCATATTTCACCGTCATACTGAGCCGTAGTTTTCCGTCATTCTTGGCTTGACCGAGAATCTCGAAAAACCGGCGAAGTATCCATTCGTTCCACAGGAACGAACAACACCATGGGTGTTGCTGGATTCTTCGTTACACTCAGAATGACGATAATACACACAACAAAAAAGGAAGTGCAATAAGCACTTCCTTTCCAAAATACCTCCGCATAAATCTCAGAGAATGCGGCTTATAGAGTGGTTGACAAGGCGAGAAAAATTTTAGTGTATATTGAGGTACATGAATTTTTCGAGACCGCAGTCAACTACTCTAGATGAGCCTGAATTGTAAATCTCAGATAGTGTGCGCAAATAATAAAAAATAAGGGCGGAAGTACCGGAGCGTACATAGAGGTACGTGAGGACACTTCCGACCCGCAATTTTTTGTATTAGTTGCCAACTAGATGAGATTTACCTTGCCGCCGGCTTTTTCTACCGCAGCCACAGCCGCTTTCGAAGCCGAGTTAACGGTGATTTCGATTTTGCAGGTAACAGCACCGCGTGCAAGCAAGCGAATACCGTCCAGCTTCTTCGAAATAACGTTTGAGCTGAGTAAAGTTTCAACGCTGATTGACTTGGCGTCTAATTTGCCGCTGTCAATAGCCTTTTGAATGGTATCCAAGTTTACAACGGCATAAGTCTTTGCAAACGGATTTTTAAAACCATGCTTCGGCAACTGACGATACAGCGGCATTTGTCCGCCTTCAAATCCCATTTTAGCACCACCGGCGCGCGCTTTTTGACCTTTGTGACCCAGTCCGCAAGTTTTTCCCTTGCCGCAACCAATACCGCGGCCAACGCGTTTACGATTTTTGGTAGCGCCTTCGTTGTCTTTTAATTCGTTAAGTTTCATTTCTTTCACCTTTTTAATATAACCTAGTAAAAGTCTCTTAATCAAAACTTCGATAAAGGGGCTTGCTATTGTTTGATTTGCGAGCGCAGTGTACGAATAAGGTACATAAGCGAGCAAAGCGGGCAATATGAAGCCCCTTCTGCGAAGTTTTATTCCTCGACTTTTACGAGGTGAGCCACCTTCTTAATCATTCCGCGAATAGCAGGAGTATCCTCCAACTCCACGGTACGACCGGTTTTGGTTAATCCCAAGCCTCTCAAATTAGTTTCCTGATATTGAGGGCGTCCGATTGTGCTACCTGTTCTGGTAACTTTTATTGTCTTCTTTTTAGTTGCCATGATTAAGCCTCCTCTTTAACTTCTTTGGCCATACCTTCACGGCGGCTGACAATATCACCGACTTTCTTGCCGCGTTTAGCCGCAACCATTCTCGGTGAGTTAATACCCTTCAAAGCATCGAAAGTTGCTTTAATCATATTGTACGGGTTGTTAGAACCCAAAGATTTAGCAACAACGTCTTGCACGCCCAAAACTTCAAAAACAGCACGCATCGGGCCGCCGGCAATAACACCGGTACCGGCAGGAGCTGTTCTCAAAACCACTTTACCGGCGCCGAAACGACCGGAAATATCGTGGTGCAAAGTTCTGCCTTCGCGCAACGGAATACGAATCATATTCTTTCTAGCTTCGTTTGTAGCCTTTGTAATTGCTTCCGGCACTTCAGCGGCTTTACCGGTACCCAAACCGATGCGGCCCTTCTGATCACCGACAACAACCACCGCGGCGAAGCTCATTGTGCGTCCGCCCTTAACGGTTTTGGCTACGCGGTTAACGTGAACCAGTCTTTCAACCAATTCATCTTTTACTTCTTTTTTATTATGACGATCTGTAGCTTGTACCATCTTCATCTCCTAGAATTTCAAACCAGCTTCACGAGCTGCATCAGCCAAAGCCTTGACACGACCGTGATAAATATATCCGCCGCGATCAAATACAACTTCGGAAATACCGGACTTTGTAGCTCTTTCAGCAATTACTTTACCAACGAAGCCAGCGGCTTCAACCGTAGAAGATTTTTTAATCTGTCCTCTGATTTCTTTATCCAAAGTAGATGCAGAAGCAAGTGTTAAACCTTTTACATCGTCAATGATTTGCGCATAAATATGCTTACCGCTGCGGAAAACCGACAATCTTAACTTGCCGTTTGCTGCGTTTTTCAAAGCATATCTTACGCGAGCTTGTCTTCTTTCAAACAATTTTTTTGGTGTATTCATCGACTTATTCCTTATTTCTTCTTACCTTCTTTACGACGGACATATTCGTCTGTATACTTCACGCCCTTGCCTTTATAAGGTTCCGGCTTTCTGTATTTACGAATTTCGGCGGCAACTTGGCCAACCTTTTGTTTGTCTGCGCCAAAGATAGAAATTTGAGTCGGAGAAGCGCAGGTAATTTTAATACCTTCCGGTGTCGGAAATACAACTTCATGTGAAAAACCTAAAGACAAAACCAAATTTTTGCCCTCAACACGCGCTTTGTAACCAACGCCGACCAATTCCATATCTTTGCTAAAGCCTTCGCTTACACCCTTAATCATATCATTGATACGCGCACGGGTTGTGCCCCACAATGCTCTGGAAGCATTGCTTTGCGATAACGGGGAAACGGAAACTTTGCCGTCTTCAAATTTTGCTGCAACATGGCTGTCGTCATAAGAATAAGACAATTCACCTAACTTGCCTTTTGCAACAACTGTATTGTTATTAATGCTCAATTCCACACCGGCAGGAACAACAACTGGATATTTACCAACTCTTGACATTTCCTACCTCCTTAGAATACTTGGCATAAAATTTCACCGCCAACGTTAGCCTTTCTGGCTTCGTTGTCGCTCATCACGCCTTGCGGAGTCGAAATAATGGAAATACCCAAGCCGTTATAAACTCTCGGCAAATCCTTCACGCTTGAATAAACGCGACGACCCGGCGTAGATACGCGGTAAATTTTTGTTATAACTGCAGCACCTTCATGGTACTTTAACTGAATGTGAAGTTCGTCAACACCCGGTCTTACATTGCTCTTTTCCCAACCGGCAATGTAACCTTCGCGTTTCAAAACATCTAACACATTTTCACGCAAGCGAGAAGCAGGTGATACAACATCACTCTTTTTCGCTCTTTGTGCGTTTCTAATGCGTGTGAGCATATCGCCCAAAGGATCACTCATAGACATGTATCTTCCTCCTTACCAACTTGATTTTACTAAACCAGGAATTTCGCCAAAGCTTGCCAAATCTCTCAACTCAACACGGCTTAAACCGAATTTTCTGTAATAACTGCGTGAACGTCCCGTGATTCTGCAACGATTGCGAATGCGACATTTTGCAGAATTCTTCGGAAACTTTTGCAAAGCAAACTGAGCTTGCATTCTCTCTTCCGGAGTTGCATTCTTATCCATCATGATTGCTTTTTGTTTTTGACGGCGGTTCGAATACTTAGCAGCCATCTGAACTCTTTTCAAGTTTCTATATACCGAACTTGTTTTTGACATAGTAAAATCTCCGCTTATTTCTTGTAAGGCAAGTTAAACGATGTCAGCAAGAATTTTGCTTCTTCGTCTGTTTTTGCAGTTGTACAAATAACAACATCAAGACCTCTGACTTCATCTACTTTTTCGTAGTTGATTTCAGGGAAAATGATTTGTTCCTTAATACCGAAAGCGAAGTTGCCTTTGCCATCGAAGTTCTTACCGGTAATACCGTGGAAGTCGCGAATACGCGGCAACGCCATATTTATCAGTCTTTCCAAGAATTCATACATTCTGTCGGAACGCAAAGTAACTTTGCAACCGATCGGCATACCTTCTCTTAACTTAAAGGTAGCGATAGACTTGCGAGCCTTGGTCATAACCGGTTGTTGACCGGAAATAGCCGCCAACTCTTCCATTGCGGATGTTACCTTTTTCTTATCGGTAACAGCGTCGCCGACACCCATGTTCAAAACGATTTTCGTCAGCTTAGGAACCTCATGTGGATTTTTGTAACCGAATTTTTCCACAAGAGATTTCTTTATGACGTCGTTATATAAAGTTTCAAAATTAGTCATAAAATTTTCTCCCATTAATCGATTACATCACCGGTTTTGCGAGCCACACGAACCTTTTTACCGTCAACTGTCTTATAGCCGACTTTCGTTGCCTTGCCATCTTTAACAATGGCAACATTAGAAACGTGAATAGCTGCTTCTTTAGAAACAATTCCGCCCGGATTGCTTTGTGACGGTTTTGTGTGGCGCTTAACCATATTCAAACCTTCAACAACAACTTTGCTTTCCTTCGGCAGAGCTTGTTTTACAACGCCGGTTTTACCCTTGTCGTCACCCGACAAAATGATAACCGTATCGTTCTTTTTAATTTTCATTTTAGGCATTACAATACCTCCGGTGCTAATGAAATGATTTTCATAAATTTCTTTGCACGCAATTCTCTCGTAACAGGGCCAAAGATACGAGTACCAATCGGCTCACCGTCTTTGTTGATTAAAACTGCGGCATTACTGTCAAAACGGATAACACTTCCGTCCTTGCGGCGAATATCACTGGCCGTTCTAACAATAACGGCTTTGTAAACATCACCCTTTTTAACGTGCCCTCTCGGCAACGCATCTTGTATTGCTACAACGATAACATCACCGACAGAAGCCGTCTTTCTCTTGGAACCACCAAGAACCTTGATGCACTGCACCTGACGTGCGCCGGAATTATCAGCAACATCTAGGTTGGTTTGCATTTGTATCATTTTTTTATTCCTTCTTTATTAGGCGTTATCTGACGAAATAACAGTCCAAGATTTGTGCTTGGAAATCGGACGGCATTCTTCAATAGAAACCTGATCCCCGACCTTGTACTGATTGTTTTCATCGTGAGCGGCAAATTTCTTACTCTTCTTCACGAACTTTTTATAAACCGGATGCATAACCTGACGCTCTACACTGACCACGACAGTTTTATCCTGTTTATCACTTACAACAACACCTTGAAGAATTCTCTTAGGCATATTCTTTCTCCTAACTATTCTTCTTGCGCTCAGCAATGAGCGTGTTGATTTTGGCTACATCACGACGAACTTTGCGAATGTTCGAAACATTCTCCAGTTGGCCTGTGGACTGTTGAATACGCAAATTAGCCTGCTCTTTTTTGCATTCAAGCAACTTGCTTTCCAATTCATCAATCGTCATAGCGCGTAAATCTTTAGTTTTAACCATTATGCGTCTCCTTTAACGATATCAGAGTTCAAACGCTTTACAAACTTGCACTTAACCGGCAATTTTGCGGCGCCCAGTTCAAAAGCTTTGCGAGCAGTTTCTTCAGAAACACCCGTAACTTCAAACATAATGCGACCCGGTTTTACTCTGGCTACCCAAAATTCGATAGCACCCTTACCTTTACCCATACGTACTTCGGCCGGTTTATCCGATACCGGTACATCAGGGAAAATTCTGATCCACAGCTTTCCGGCTCTCTGCATCTGACGCGTAATTGCACGACGAGCTGCCTCGATTTGACGTGCCGTTACACGGTCAGGAGTCAAAGCCTTCAAACCATATAAACCGAAATTTAATTCAGATCCACCTTTAGCCATGCCGTGAATACGACCTTTATGCTGCTTGTGGAATTTCAAACGTTTTGGACTTAACATTTCTCTAACCTCGCGTTATTACTTTTGTTCAGTCAACTTCTTGTCTTGCGCCATCGGATCATGAGTCATAATTTCACCCTTATAAATCCATACTTTAACGCCGCAAGCGCCGTAAGTTGTATGAGCTGTTGAGGTTGCATAGTCAATATCCGCACGCAATGTGTGCAAAGGCACGCGGCCTTCACGATAGTATTCGGTTCTGGCAATTTCAGCACCGCCTAAACGGCCGCTGCAACAAACCTTAATACCTTCTGCACCCAAACGCAAAGCAGACTGCATAACTCTTTTCATTGCTCTACGGAAAGATACACGTCTTTCCAACTGTTGTGCAACAGAATCAGCAACCAACTTAGCATCCAGCTCCGGTTTTCTTACTTCTACGATGTTCAATTGAACTTCGGAAGCCGTCAATTTTTGAATGTCTTTTCTTACATTCTCGATATCTTGCCCCTTCTTGCCAATTACAACACCCGGTCTGGCAGAATGAATGGTAACTCTTGCCTTTTTAGCCGAACGTTCGATAACAATTTGGCTAATGCCGGCTTGAGCCAATTTTTCATTCAAAAATTTCTTAATTTTCAGATCTTCGTGGAGATAGTCAGTAAACTTGTCATTATCAGCATACCAACGAGAGTCCCAAGTGCGATTTACACCTAAACGAAGACTGGTAGGATTAACTTTCTGTCCCATTTATTTACTCCCCACGCTCTGAAACAACGATGGTCATGCTTGAAAACGGCTTCAAAATACGAGCGCTTCTTCCGCGACCACGCGCATTCATACGTTTCATTACAATACCCTTACCGACATAAGCTTCGCTTACAACGAGCTTGTCGATATTCATATTATGATTATTTTCAGCATTGGAAATTGCAGATTGCAACAATTCCAAAGCAACTTTTGCGATTCTCTTCTTCGAGAAGCTTAATTCGGCAACCGCCTTTTCAACCTTCAAACCACGAATGGTTTGAGCTACCAAGTTCAACTTGCGCGAACTGGTTCTGATTGAGCGGCATACAGCCTTTGCTTGTTTTTCGTTTGCCATAATTAACCTCTCTTCGCTGTTTCTTTGGTATGACCGTAGAAGGTACGCGTCGGAGCAAATTCACCGAACTTGTGGCCGACCATATCTTCGGTAACCAATACCGGAATAAATTTATGTCCGTTGTGAACGCCAAATGTTAAACCCACAAATTGCGGCAACATTGTCGAACGACGAGACCAAATTTTAATCACTTCATTACGGCTAGAATTTCTAGCAGCGTCAGCTTTCTTCAGAAGATAGCCATCAACAAAAGGTCCTTTCCATACAGAACGAGTCATTAGCTTTTCTCCTTATTAATTCTTGTTATCATGACGAGATCTCATAATAAAGCGATCTGTCTTCTTGTTAGAACGTGTCTTGGCACCCTTAGTCGGTTTACCCCAAGGTGTAACCGGATGACGACCACCCGACGTACGACCTTCACCACCGCCAAGCGGGTGATCAACCGGGTTCATCGCCACACCACGAGAAACCGGACGGTTTCCGAGCCAACGATTACGGCCGGCTTTGCCAAGAGATATATTCTGGTTATCCGGATTGGAAACAGCACCGACTGTTGCCAAACATTCTTCACGAACAATGCGGAGTTCGCCAGAGTTCAACTTCAATTGAACATAACCGGCATCTTTACCGACAACCTGAGCATAGCAACCGGCAGAACGAACCAATTGTCCGCCTTTACCAGCTTTCAGCTCAACGTTGTGTACAATCGTACCAACCGGCATATTCTTTAAAGGCATTGCATTGCCCGGCTTAATATCTGCCTTAGAAGCAGAAATGATTTTATCGCCGGACTTCAGTCTTTGCGGAGCCAAAATATAAGCCTTTTCGCCGTCGCTGTAGCTAACTAAAGCAATAAACGCCGTACGATTCGGATCATATTCGATTCTTTCGACTGTTGCCTCACAATCAAATTTATTACGCTTGAAGTCAATCACACGATAGCTGCGCTTGTGACCGCCACCGATACGACGACTTGTAACGTGTCCATAGTTATCACGCCCACCGGTCTTAGAAAGACCTTTTGTTAAACTCTTTTCAGGCTTGCCCTTGTATAACTCGCTTTTATCAACGAGAATCAGTTGGCGACGTCCTGCAGATGTGGGCTTATATGTATTCAAAGCCATGATTAAATTCCTGTTGTAACATCAATGTTTTGACCATCGGCAAGGGTAATAATCGCCTTCTTGTAGTCTGAGCGTTGGCCCATATGACCTCTGAAGCTCTTCGCCTTACCAAATTGTTTAATGGTATTTACCTTAGTAACTTTAACGTTGAAAATTGCCTCAACGGCAGCCTTAACGTCTTCTTTGGTTGCTGATAAAGGTATTCTGAATACCACTTTTCCAGCTTCCGATGAAATCATAGATTTTTCGGTAATTACCGGACGAACCAATGTATCATACATTGCTGCAGTTACATTGTTTGATTTGTTCTTAGCCATTTAATCTCTCCTCTAAGCAACTTACTGCATCTTTTGTTAATACCAATTTGTCCTTCTTTAAGATATCATATACGTTGGCGCCGATTGTCGGAAGAATATCAACTCCTTCGATATTGCGGCTGGCAAGCGCAAAATTGATATCTACTTCCTTACCGTCAATGATTAAGCAGTTTGTCCATCCGCAAGCAGCCAATTTTGCTTTCAAATCTTTAGTTTTTGGAGCAGACAGCTTTGCTTCATCAATAACAATAAGGTTACCCTCTTTCGCTTTCGCGGAAAGAGCGGTCTTCAGACCGAGTTTTCTGAATTTTTTGGTCAAATCAAAAGAGTGATCTCTCACAATCGGACCAAAAACTACACCACCCTTACGGAATTGAGCGCCCTTTCTGGAACCTTGACGCGCATTACCCGAACCTTTTTGTTTGAACGGTTTAGACGGTGTCAAAGCCACATCGGAGCGACCTTTCGTTGCGTGGTTGCCGCTTTGCAATCTGGCCAACTGCCAAGTTACAACGCGTTGTAAAATGTCTGAACGAACTTCCAAACCGTAAATCGAGTCATTGAGTTCGATCGTGCCGACATTTTTATTTTCTAAATTTAAGATGTCCTGTTTCATTTCTTTATCCTTAAACTATTCTGCATTTTCAACCGGAGCTTCGGTTGTGGCAACAGGTTCATCAACTTTCTTCAATCCGGCAGGCATCGGTAAAGCAACAGTAGCCGGCTTTTTAACCGCATCGGTAATTCTTACCCATGTGTTTTCAGAGCCCGGAACGCCGCCCTTAACCATAATCAGGCCTCTGGCAGAATCAACCGAAACAACTTTCAGGTTTTGAACGGTAACCCGCTCAGCACCCATATGTCCGGCCATTTTCTTACCCTTAAAGACCTTACCCGGATCTTGTCTTTGTCCTGTAGAACCGTGAGAACGGTGAGAAATAGATACACCGTGTGTTGCTTCCAAACCGGCAAAGTTGTAGCGCTTCATAACGCCGGCAAAACCCTTACCGTTTGATGTTGCGCAAACGTCAACATATTGACCGGCAACAAAGTGTTCCACAGACAATTCCGAGCCGACATTCAATAAGCAGTCGTCAGAAACTCTAAATTCCCACAACTTCTTTTTCGGCTCAACTTTAGCCTTTGCAAAATATCCCTTCATCGGCTTGCTTACGTTTTTGGCTTTTACAGCGCCGGTACCCAATTGTACGGCATTGTATCCGTCTTTTTCGGCAGTCTTAACATTAACTACCTGCAAACCTTCAACACTTAAAACCGTTACCGGAACATGAGTTCCATCGGCTTGAAAAATGCGGGACATTCCTAATTTTTTTGCGATTAGACCAGTACGCATTATTATTTTTCCTTTTCTTAATAGGTTGACAACTCTTTTAAAGCGCCAACATTAATTTATTACAATTTGATTTCGACATTAACACCGGCAGCCAAATCAAGCTTCATCAAAGCATCAACGGTTTGCGGTGTCGGATTAACAATATCCAAAAGTCTTTTGTGTGTGCGGATTTCGAACTGCTCACGAGATTTTTTATCAACGTGCGGCGAACGATTCACCGTAAACTTTTCGATTTTGTTAGGCAGAGGTATCGGGCCTCTTACGCTGGCGCCCGTTCTTTTGGCAGTGTGCACGATTTCCGTGGTGGATAAATCAAGCAATCTGTGATCAAAAGCCTTCAGGCGAATTCGTATATTTTGTGTTTCCATTTTATACTTTTCCTATAACTAAACAGCAAAAAACACCATCAATGGTATCCCCTGCCATCTAAAATTTGTTAAAATCTGCAAACGCTTTCGCAACAAAGGTTTGCGCTATATTTTATATTTGCTTCGCTGCGAGGTAAACCCTCTCAAAACAATTGTTGTAGCGCGCTTATAACACAACAAAAACTTAAATGCAAGCAAAAAATTAAAAAAATTTTAAAAAAACGACAGAATCGCTATTGAGTCAAATTCGAGTCTAAAATTTGGTCAACGATTCTGTTTTCCACAACTCTTTAATCCCAAATTTTCTTTGATTTAGAGTTTTATTTGTATTTTATTTTTCTTTTTAGTTGTATTTTATCTTTTATTAGTTTATAAATTACAAAAAAACAACTTAGAGGTTATCATGTTAAAGCAAATGAACCGCGTTATCTCTGTTTATAATAAAAAAACCAGTATGCGCCTAACCGATATAGAATGGTGCATTCTCGACGAAATCTGCTTCTCCGAAAAGTTAAAACGCAAAATATTGCTGGAAAAAATCAGTTGCTGTCACAGCGATTGCCTGAAACTTACACCGGCCGTGCGCTTGTTTTCTTTGCTTTATTTATATTCGCGTTGCAAAAAGAAAAACGAGGCGTTTTCTCAGTCGAACATTCTGGAAAACACCCTCGAAAAATTGCTGTGAAATTGCAAAAATAAATTACACACGTTCAAATTCAAAAAACACCGGGCGCCGCCCCTCGCGTATCGCCTTGCGCTGATATTTGGTTTCAGCCCAATCTGCCGGCGGATTCCGCCAATCATCGGAACACTTTGCAGTCCAGCGAAAATCCGGATTTTTATGCATAACATCCAAGGTCCATTTCTTATAAATCGGGTGATCAGTTGCCACTTGCAATATGCCGCCTTTTTTCAATAAACGCGACAATTCCCGCAAATTATCGGGATTAATGAAACGCCGTTCGGCGTGCCGATTTTTTGGCCACGGGTCCGGAAACAACAGATAAATTTTATCAAAAGAGGCGTCAGGAAGTGCCGCAAACAACAACCGCACATCGTCATCAAAAATTCGCACGTTATCCGCTCTGTCCGATAACAGTTTAACTTCTTGGGCCAAATCGCTATCGTTTCCCTCTTTCAGGCCGGTCATCAGCGACAACAGATGAGCCACCCCGTTACGATAAACCTCAACGCCGATAAAACCGGTATCCGGCTGTCTTTGCGACAGAGTTGCCAAATGGTCGCCGTCACCAAAACCGATTTCCAGACTATACCGCTGTTTCGGAGTTGCAAAGCATTCCGCCGGAGCAAATTTTTTCTCTGCGCTCAATAAAATCTGTGGCAAAAAATTATCCAAAAGAAAACTCTTGGCTTTATGAATTACCCGCCCTTTTCGTCTTCCGAAAAATTTTGGTTTTTCGTTCACTTATTCATCCTCATCTTTTAATTTGCCGTCAACTCGCGCCAATCCGGCCGTAGACTTAGACAACGCTATCATCAAATCCAGCATTTGTTTTGCCACCGCTCGATTCGTAATTCTATAATAAGCGCGAACCAATTGCAATGTTTCTTCTTTTTTCATCGGATCATCATCAAAGCTGTTTTTTTGCTCCGATACTTTATATTCGCCGCCAAGCGGAGTTTGCAACATTCGCGGACTTTGCATCGCCACTTTGGCGTCCATATCCTCAAAGAAAAATCCCATCGGAACTTTCAGCACCCGGCTGATATCCCACAAACGGCTGGCACCCACGCGATTCATACCTTTTTCGTATTTCTGTACCTGTTGAAAAGTTAAACCCAGCATTTCGGCCATTTCTTGTTGCGTAATATGCAAAATCGTGCGACGCAGACGAATGCGCTTACCAACGTGTACATCAACCGGATTCGGCTCATTATCGTCAATTCTGCCTCTAATTGATTTTTTTTGTTTCATAGTCCACCTCTTATAATTGAGTCATAAACATATATAGCAATACACTTAATGGTTGTCAATTTTATAATGACTTTTTAACAACGTCGGTGCTATATAAAATAACCAGCATATACAATATGTTATCAAAAACGCCGATATATTGTGATATATGTATTATATTCGAAAGCACAGGTTATTTTGCTAGCCAATTCAAGCCAAGAATTTATCGACGATATTTACGGAATATATGCGGTTTTGCTTTTGTTGATTGCTCTGTACATAGCCAGTTTGGCAGCGATTTATTTTTGCCAAGACCGCAAAATCAAGCTCATTACTTAACTTTCCAAATTAAATTTTACACAGCACCATAAAGAGGCAATCGCAAAAATAGTTTCTTAACCGGCAGTAATTTTTCTGCAAATTCTTATTCGGATATATCTTTGTTTTCCGCTGTATATCCTTTGATATAAATTGCGCCGTACTTAAGATTAAAAATTATATTTTGCCTCACACAAAAAATAATGCTTGCAAATTAAAAAATATGGTGTAAATATAGCCTTGGTCAGCGGGGTGTAGCTCAGCCTGGTAGAGCGCTTGGTTTGGGACCAAGATGTCGCGTGTTCGAATCTCGTCGCCCCGACCAACTGTTAATACCTACCCTTTGCGGTGGGTATTTTTTTATGCCGTGAAAACCCCGATTTTGCGGGATGTTTGCAAAAATTTGAAAAATGGTCTGGTCACGTATCTATACGCTTTTTTATGAAAAATTCCTTGTTTGTACTAAAACGCCTGAAACGGTAGTGGAAAATCACTCTCTTTTTAATTCTTTGAATTTGCGATATAATTTCGCAACAATTGCAAAAACCTTCCGAAACGTGCCATATGCCCGGCAATCATATATCAAAGGCGAAACCGGATACCTTTAAATTAATGCAGTAAAAATAATGTAATGACATAATTCGCGTTTACATTTTTCACGTTTTTGAGTAGTTTTTTGGGTATAATCGGCGGTGGAGTGCGTAAATTTTTTGAATCGATGGTTTTATACCCTTAAAAAGAGCAAATGACAAAAAATAATCCCTGTCTAATTTGTCATTGACATATTAGACCGTGACAATGCAAGCGTTTTATGTTACTTTTCTTGGTATAATTCGGGAGAAACGTGTGCGGATCAGTTTCCACACGTTTTTTTCGTAAATGTAACAAAAAAATTGTCAGGACATAAAAGTACAAGACATTTTGATTATTTTATGTTAGCTTTTCCTGTATAATTGGGAGAGAAAAGTATCAAGAAACAATAGGTTATGTTTTTCATGTGTCTAAAGCATACGGAACTGTCCACAAAAAAGATGTTGTTAACAAAAAAGTAGTTAACATTTTTGCCGTTTTTTGCTAGTTTTTTTGATATAATTCGGGAGAAGCGTGTGGGTATCAGATTTCGCACGTTTTTTCATTTTAAATGTGGTATAAATGTTAAAAATGATATCCACAAAAAATTTGTAGTTTACAAAAAAGGGGGTTTACATTTTTGCCATTTTTCACTACTTTTTCTGGTATAATTCGGGAGAAACGTGTGAGGATCAGATTCCGCACGTTTTTTGCGTTTTAAATACCCTGAAGTTTTAACATAAAATTTGTCGCGACAAAATAGTTCGCGACATTTTTGCCGCTTTATGCTATCTTGAACGGTATAATCGGTGGCGACGTATGAAAACTTCTAAAATCAATGCTTTATACTCTTAAAAGGTGTAAAACATACAAAATTATCCACAAGAAATATGTTCAGTACAAAAAAGGGGTGGACACTTTTGCCATTTTTTACTACTTTTTTTGGTATAATTCGGGAGAAACGTGTGAGCATTAAATTCCGCACGTTTTTTGCGTTTTAAACGGACTACTTTAACCGGCCTTCGGAAGTAAAATTCCGAGGGCTTTTTTTGTGCCTGTTTTTCAAAAAACTACTGGACTTCTACCGAAAAGCAAGCATTCATTACTTCAATAATAGGAGACAAAGATGAATTGGAAAAACTTAGAGGACTATCCGCTTAAAGATCTGCAGAAGATGTGGTTGGACTACTTCGACAAGCCTTATTGTTCAAACAGTAAGGCTTTTTTCGTATCCCGCATCGGTTACAGGTTGCAAGAGCTTAAGTTCGGCGGTTTGAAGCCGGAAACCAAAAACATGCTGATTAAAATGTTCAACTCCAAGGAATACCGAAATCCGATTTTTATCAAGGATGAGCGCTTGCCGAGCATCGGCACGATTTTGGTAAAAATCCATAACGGTGTGGAGCATCGCGTGCGCATTAAAGGTGCGTCGCAAATTGAATACAACGGCAAAATTTATAAGACCCTGACGGCGGTGGCACGGGAAATTGCCGGTCGCCATTGTTCAGGTTACAGCTTTTTCGGACTGTCAGATAAGAGAGGTTAACATGAAAGAAGAAATCGTAAAAACCATTAAATGCGCCATTTATACGCGCAAATCAACGGACGAAGGACTGGAAAAAGAGTTTAACACCTTGGAAGCTCAGCGTGAAGCTGGCTTAAATTACGTTAAATCGCAAGTACATCAGGGTTGGGAAGCCCTAGCCGAACACTATGACGACGGCGGATATTCCGGCGGCAATATGAACCGCCCGGCCCTCAAACGCCTGTTTGAAGATATCAAAGCCGGTAAAGTCGACATGATTGTGGTTTATAAAATCGACCGTTTAACCCGCTCGCTGACCGATTTTTCCAAAATGGTCGAGTTGTTCGACGAGTATAACGTGTCGTTTGTTTCGGTCACGCAGAACTTCAACACATATGATTCGATGGGCAGGCTGACCTTGAATGTGTTGCTGTCGTTTGCGCAATTTGAGCGTGAAGTCAGCGGCGAGCGTATCCGCGATAAAATCTCGGCTTCGAAAAAGAAAGGCATGTGGATGGGCGGACCGTTGCCGCTCGGCTATGATTTGCAGGATAAAAAGCTGGTCATTAACCCTAAAGAAGCGGCGTTGGTACGGCTGTTGTTTGAAAAATACACCGTGTGCAAATCGCCGCAATATCTAGCAGATTGGCTCAACTCCAACGGTTATCGCACCAAAAGCAAGGTTACCAAAAAAGGCAAAGTCGTCGGCGGCAAGCAGTTTGACCGCGCCCACTTGTACCGGATTTTAGATAATCGGATATATTTAGGTAAAATCTTTTATAAGGGCGAGCTTTACGACGGACAGCATGAGGCGATTATCTCGCAAGCCCTATGGGACAAGGTGCATAAGCTGAAAGACAAGCCGGTTTCCGAAAAAGGACCAATTAATAAGACCTTTGAGTTCAAAACACTTAAAGGTCTTTTATTTTGCGGCTGTTGCGGCTATGCGATGGTGCCGACCAAGGCGGTTAAGCACAATAAGGAATACTATTATTACACGTCGCTCAAGGCCATTCGCAAGAGTTACCGCTTTTGCGAGGTCAAGTCGGTGCCGGCATTGGCACTTGAAAATTATGTGATGAACAAGCTCAAAACCCTGATTACCGACCCGTTGTTGGTGCATTCACTCTCCAAAGAGGTGCTTAAACATGTGCCGAACAAAACCGAATACGATGTGGTTAAAGTGGTTCAAGGCAACAAGCTCATCAACTCATTGAGTGCCGAAACGCGTCAGCAACTCTGCAATTTGGCCATCTCGCGGATTACGATTTGGCCGGATAAAATCAAAATCCAGCTCAAAAATTCGATGGATAAACTGGTACAAAACAGCCTGCTTGAGAATAACGTATGGGTTTATAATCCGGAAACCTCGGCTTATGAAATGACGGAAAATGTCGCGTTTTTGAAACGGCGACAGCAAACCGAAATTTATGTCGGCGACGAGGCGGAAGAACGACATCAGGACAAACAAATGATTGTGGCTCTGGTGCGGGCTTTCGGTTGGCAACATAAACTCGAGCGCGGCAACCTCAATATTCAGGAGCTGGCGCAACTTGAGCAGATGGATCGCAGTTATATGGGCAAAATCATTCGCCTGACCTGTCTGGCGCCGGATATTGTCGAGAGTATTCTGGCCGGTCTGCAACCGCGTGATTTAACACTTAAAGACCTGATTCGCAATACAATTCCGGTGGATTGGAACGAACAGCGCAAAATGTTCGGCTTTCGCCAAGATTAAAAAATAAGAGAAATTTCAATGACAACAGAAAACCAGATTAAATCTGGACGCTTGGCGTTTCCGGATACAATCCCGTCTGAGTATGGCTTTATTACTATTGACCGGGAATTTGTGAATTGGCCGCTGTTTCACGATGATGCGGCATGGAAAATGATGTGCTATCTGCTAATGCGTGCCAATTATAAAACGCGGTTTTGGGGTGAGCGTACTATTAACCCCGGCGAATACGTCACCAGCTACGCGCATTTAGGCGAAGATTTGCACAAAACTCGCGACGAGGTCAAGCGCTTGCTGACCAAACTGAAAAATATCGGCGAAGTAAAGACAATGCGCCTCGGTAACGCCCTACTTATTTCAATGCCTAACTATTTGAAATATCAGCGGTTTCGAACGCGTCGGCATAAAGACAGCGCCCGACCTGAGCCCGACATAAGCCCAGAACCCGACCAGCAGGCGCTCACGACTAAAGAAAATAAACCAGGGAATAATTTTAAAAGGAAAGAAAATTATACGCGCAAGCGAAATTTTTCGGATCCGGACAATGGTGGTTTTGTGAGTTTAGGGGCTATTTTTGCTCGGCAAATGGAGCCTCCGCCACTAAAATACCACTTTAAACAATTCCCTCCGGATCGATCGGAAGTGGAATTGTATGTCAGAAATAACAATATGGATATTGACCTAGATCATTTCTTTGAGCACTACGAGCGAACCGATTGGTGTAACCAGAAAGGCAAAAAGCTGGGCGGTTGGCATTTTGCCTTACACCGACTGGTTGATCAAGGCATATATATTTAACCGGTAACACAAAAGGCGGTGGCATTCCCCCACCGCCTTTTGATAGTAAACTCAAAACTGCGCTTAAAACATACTTCCGTTCCAGCCCCAGAGGTCGGCCGGATGGTAGGTTACATAAACATTTGCGCCGTTAATTCCGTAGTCGTTTTGCAAAATGTCACAAATTTCGCCGGTTAAGCCCTGACACGCCGATTTAGATGCCGAGCCCAGTAAGCGAATAGCGATATACGCGCCTTTATCCAGCTTTTTCTCCGCCATATACAGGGATTTATCGTCCTCAATGTTCGCCATAATATAGGCCTTCGGCTTACCGAACGCGACCGAAACGGCTCCGGTCAGCTTCTTTTGCAGGTCATCTTTCTGGTTTGCGTCCAGTTTAATACTCATTTTTGCTTCAATGTACGGCATTTTTTATCTCCTTTATAAAAATAACAGTTGCTTTAATTATCATCGCAAAATGCAAGATGTCAAAAAGAAAAAACTTTTGATACAACATATTCATCGCCGGCGAAAAATTTAATGGGTCCTTCCTGGCGATTTTTGTATGCGGGGCCGCAAGCCGCGCCGAAAATCTAGTTAAACGACTTTTTGTTTACTGGTCACCCCTTTGCGGAAAGCCTTATTCCATAAGGGTTTTGAGCAATTGTGAAAAATTCTGGCTGGTCACTGGTCACTTCTGGCTGGTCACTTGCCTGGTCACCCTAGTAAAAAATCTAGTAAATAAATATACTTAAGGCATAAAAAAGAGTGGTCAGTTTTACTTTTCCACTCTATATCAGTTATGCTTATTAAACATAACGAGCTCCTTTCAAGCAACCTTTACCGGAGAAGGTATTGATTGCGAACAATATTATTCTTTGCCTGATTCAACAAGCATTCCGTGATAGCACATTGGATAGTAATGTTAATCACATCATTTAAATTGCGAGCCTGAGTATAGCTATAGATAGTGTTACCCCTTGATACCCAAGTCAGCATATTTAACGCTTCCAACAATTTAATCATCTCCTTACTGTTTGTAGGTTAATTGAAACGATGTACCCACATCGTCCCTTCCGGTGATAGAATACGATAAAAATTTCAACATGTCAAATTCGCAAATATTGTAACCAGGGAAAATATTATTTATTTCTATCTTTAAGATATTTTTTTTACAAATTGCCAAACAAAAAAGTCACAAACGACCGAACGGAAAAGTCACAAATTACCGAACGAAAAAGTCATAAATGACCGAATTTGAAATAAATATTTTGGAAAATCAATAGGATATATTAAATTGAAAAATTGCTGGTAACCATGATTTTTAAGTAAAAAAAGGAGCCGGTAATCAGCCCCTTTTTTATTAGATAGTAATTTAGGCATTGGCTTTGAGATAATAATTCCGGATACTATCTTTCTTTTCGGAGGTGATGGTTCCACCAGTCTTTTTAGCATAAGCTGACATCGCACCGCGTATGGAGTTTTCTTTCCATCCCAGAGCTTCGGCCATCTCTTTCAAGGTTGCGCCTTCCGGGCGGCTGAGCATCACAACCATAAAGGCTTTTTTATCGCGGTGGTCTATGGCCATAGGCTGGGGCTGATTAACTGTTACCACAGGCTCGACTAATTTTTGGTTTTTATTTAATTTATTGCCCGGGTGTTTTACTGTATTTTTGGATGCCTGCTTTTTGGTTTTAGCCTTGGTTTTTAAATTTTTCTTTTGTGTTGCCATGTTTTTATCCTTTCAATTTGGTTGTTACAACACAATGAATGCTTGGAAATAAAATTATATCCAGTAAATAATGCATAGAAAGGGAAGAAATAGTGCATTAATGCGGAAATATTCCACAATTTGCCGAATAGGAAAGTCACAAAATTTATTATTTCTTGTGACGATTAAACCATGCGTCTGACTTTTTCTTAGTATTCATTTGCCATAAATAATTAAAACGATCATGATATTCCCGAACAGTTTTTTTGTTGCGATTAAAAAATAAGCAATTTTCACTATTTTTATCACTTGCCGGCTCTGTCCAGTTATAACTTCCTGTTACGACACTATCAAAATCAAAAACAGCGAATTTATTATGCTCAATTTTATGTTTAGAATTAACACGTATTTTTATCCCGTAGTTATATAATTCACGAATCTTTGAACTTTTATTACCTGCTTGTAATCTATCTGTTAAAATACGGATTTTTATACCGCGGTCATGTGCTTTTTTGAGTGCTTTAACAATATCTCTGTTATTTATGGCATAAACAGCCGCATCTATTGATTTTTCAGCTTTATCTATTCGTTGAACTATAGAATTTTCACATTTTTTAGATGGTGTAAAAAATGCAGACATACCCGCGTAACACGGATATATCTGCAATATCATCAAAAGACTTAATGTTAAACAATAAAAATAGTTAACCATATAGATTTTTATTTACAACCCATTATAAAGGCAAAGAATAATCCGGAGCTGGTGCAGGTGCTGCACGTTTTGCCGGCTTTTGTTCTTCTGCTTTCGGTTTAGGTTGATAATCTGGGAAAATATCTATTAACATCTTTTCTGCTGCTTCATCGATAGCACGCTCTAATAAAAGCTGTTGCACACTTGAGCAAGAAGAAAAGGCACCACCTTTACCGAATGTTTTTTCAACAGAACCAACAGAAACAACTTCCATAGTTGCCGCTTCCAAAATTCTATATGATATTTTCAACTTAGATGAGCTGGAATAATTTGTTTCACCGGTAAGAGCAACAAAACTTTTACTCGTCGAGGCAGTAAATGTATCAACCGTTCCAACTAAAATGTAGTCAGCTGCCGCAAGATTCTGTAGTTTTACTTTGTTTTCGGGTAACGTCATATCACTTTCAATAATTGACATTTCCGCAGCATAATCATCTAAATTGTTACGGTCAACCAAGTTAAATTTACGACTAGGTGTTAACTTTTCGATGAATAAGTTACTAATGGTCGTGTTCATCTCTTTAACATCAGCTTTCTTGCCCATGCAATTAATGTTTGGTCCCATTTTGAAAGGCATAATAGCTAAAGAATAATCGGATTTTTTAACAAGGCTTTTCGGTTTATACGCATGGGCATCATAAATGCAAGCACCTTGTTCTTTTGACCACTTTTGGCCGTCTTTGCAACCGCACGTCTCATTATCTAAACATGGTAAGCATTCACCGTCAACCAAATTATAACCGACCTTACATACATAACAATTACAACGTTTAGTCATATAATCGCAGTTCGGCAACATCTTGCAGATTTTGGCCTCAATATCAACATAGTGTTTTCCGTTACTTTCTGTGTGTTTTATCACATTATAAGAAGAAACAACACCATGATATTTTGCGTCAATATCTCTTGAATTATCTTTTACAGAATGAGAAAGAGATTCATTAACATTTGCTTGCATGTGTGCATCAACTTTTTCTGCACCATCATTATAAAAATCGCCATCTGCATGTCCACTATATGACAATGTATTCGTTGCATCTACTTTATGTAACCCATCTCCGCCGATTGCAACATCCGCAGTTTGGCGTACAGCATTTTCAACAGCACTCATAACAGCCCAATTATAATCTTCGCCTTCACCATGAGCTGTTACGATTTTCATCTCACTGTCTTCCACTTCCTTAACAACCATTTTCTCTGTTGTTTCTACTTTTTCAGAAGCAACTTCTTTTGCTTTTTCTTCTGATTTGTTGCTCCAAAAGAAAGCATTGGCGGCTCCGACTCCGATTAAGAGAAGTGTGCCTATAATCACGTATATCTTCTTCATATCTAACCCTTTCTCTTACCAAGTAACTGTATCTTTATCAGCAAGTTTCTTTATTTTTTCTTCGCCTTCCCACAAGGTTAAACCATTTCTTAAGTCAGTGATAGACATAGAGAAACGATATTCAATGCGCTTTTTACCGGAGACGAAAAATTCTCTCTGAGTGATTTTACCGGATAAACTCAATTCAGGAGCGGCTAAAGACCCGGATTTACGAACGTTAGCCTGATTAAATTCCTTAGACTGTCTCAACTGACCGGAAGCCATAACCATAGCATCTTCTTGGAAAGCTGTTACGCGAACCTTTCCGCTTTTCATTAATGCTATACGGATAGATTTTGATAATTCATCAACATCAATACGTTGCATTGTATCATTTTCAATACGGGAAATAACCAAAATGTAAGGTTGTCCATTTGGTTTGCTTAATGTACCCAAATCAAGCATATCTTGAATCATAGAATTAGACGCTTGTTCAAAATCGCGACCTTCCAGCGCCGCAACACGCTCTGTCGAGTCATTTTCATTATCAATTATTTGTGTTTCGGATGCACAACCATTTAATGTAAACGCCAAAACCAAACTAAAAAGTATTTTCATATAATTTTTCATTTTTAAGTCCTTTTCTGATAACTATTCAATTATACCATTACCAATATCATTGGTAATATAAACTCTATAAGTTGCCGCGCGTTTTGTAGGAGCGGCCGCGTTCCAGAAGAATTCAGCATTCTCACGTAAATTTACTTTTTTCCATTGAGCTAAGCTGGTGGAAATTTTCATACCATTCGCATCAAACCATTCAATTTTATAATAAACAGATTGATTTTTACTGCTGGTACCTGCGACCTGAGCTAATACTTGTCCGTCTCTTTCACGTATGCTACTATGTGTATTAACATTGAGAAGCTTTACATCTGGATTAATTGAAAATTTCTCATGGTCATATTCCAAAGGCGTAGCACATGCCCATAAAAACAGCAACGCACTGAATACAAATATCTTTTTCATATTATTTATCCTTTACAAGTTCAAAACATTAATTACCGGATTAGCTCCAACTGAAGGAACTCTCACATAAATGATAGAATTTCCTTCTTCAGGAACCTCAACTTTATAGTCTTGCCCACCAACATTTACCGTCAGTTCAGCACCTTTTTTATTAATTTTAGCCAACTGAACATTTTTCGGCAGACTATACCAACTTCTTGTATCAGCTCCGGCCGTCATAACAGAATATACAGACATTGTAATGCCGCCCAAATCACCTAATTGGTCTTGAGCTACAGCTTGAGCAACTGTTTGTAAAGTAAGCTTCGTAACCGCTTTTGTAACAATTACCGGTAATTTTTTCTTAAATTCAGCCATAAAGATATTATCAATATCTGCTAGCAATTCTGTTGTAACTTTTTTATTTCCGTTGGAAACAGATATATTATTATAAGCTATTTCTCTTTCTTTCGGATAAGGTAAAGCTAAAGAGGCTGTTTTAACATCATTCGTTGCAATGAAAATCGGTAAATCTAAACGGAATTCTTCAAAGTTGGCCACTAAACCATTTTCAAAGATAATCCATGCCGTCGGTTCTATTTGTTTTTGAGTGCCGGATGCTAATTTGTTAGCGAGACTTAAGTCTTGCTTTACAAAACTATTGTTAGTAACCATACCGGACACTTTTTTCATATCGTGGGATGCTGTTTCAAAATCTCCAGCATTTTTACCGTTTGTCATATTATACAAAGCACCCATATATGTTACATACGGATTAACAAAGTTTGCATATCCATTGAAACGTTCGAATTCTTTATAATTTGCCATAACATCAGAAATATTTTTCTGATTTGCGGCTTTTGCTTCAGCTTGCATCTGTGCAACATCTTTAGCATTTTCTTCGTTTTGTTTCTGAATTTCTTTGTTAAATTCTTCTACAGCTTTTTGTTGAACGCTGTATGCTCTGTTTATTTGAATTTTAGCATCTTCTTTATCATCTTGAGCTAAAGCATTCAGGAGGGTATATGAGTGAAGATAAATCCCGTCCATAATCATAGGATTATAATCTACAATACTTGCATTTGCTACAACTTCAACAGCACCTCTGGCAAGTCCCAAAGATTCTAAATCTTCTTGGATTTCCTCTGCGGCTTTCTCAAAAATTTTATTGGATACATCTGGCTTCTTGGCTAAAAATAAAGCCGTTCCACCATTTAATTGTTCATCAATATTAAATTTTTCCGGCTTTATATCATCTGCAGACATTCCACATGTTCCGCTTTTATCTAAAGCCGTATCTGCGGCCTTACAATAATCAGCTTGCTTATAAGCTTCGGTAAAATCGGCAAATTTCATTTTGTGCGATGTTCCGCAACCTGTCATTGTAATTGGCAACATGATTGCGAGCAATACTTTTGCAGGAATTTTACTCATAAGTCCCTCCCTAATATTACTTCAACAGACCTTTAATAACAGTTGTTGCAAGCTGAATTTTAGCAGCATCATTTTTTACAGCTGCTTTTGCAGCACAAGATGCCGCAATTTTTGCAGCCTGTGTTTCGATATTATCTTTTGTTAAAGTTCCTTTGGACAGAGCTTGTTGTGCTTCTTGCAACATGCAAGCCTTCATTTGGGCTTCTTTTGTATCCAATGAAGGAGCAGAAGGCAAATCAAATGCCATCGCGGATGTCGATAAAAGTACTGCTGAGAGCAAAGACATGGTAAATATTTTCATAATTCGTTCCTTTCTTAAAGTTGTAAGTAACGAGTCATATTGTAATTAAACCAACGTTTGTTGCCAGTATCGATAATGTAATTTTTCGAATGATATTAAAAAGGGCCGTAAATACTATAAGATATTGATTTTTACCGGTTTTGTTAACCTTTATGAGAAAAAGTGCACAAGCGTAAAAAATTGGTTGATTTAATCGTTCTATTAAAGTGACCAATAGTACAATATTTTTTACGGAGAAAATCACATGACAACAATAGGTTACATCAGAGTCAGCTCAAATAAACAGACGCTTGAACATCAACGCTTTGAGATAACAAATTTTGCCACTAAAGAAGGCTTAAAAATTGATAGCTGGATAGAGGAAAAAATATCTTCTCGAAAATCCCTGGATAAGCGTAAATTGGGCGAGTTGCTAAATAATCTGCAAGAAAATGATATACTTATCACTTGTGAAATATCCCGTTTAGGCCGGTCTTTACTTGAAGTTATGAAGATTTTGGAAACATGCCTTAATAAAAATTGTCAGGTCTGGACGATAAAAGAGAATTATCGCTTGGGAAATGATATACAAAGTAAAGTTCTGGCCTTTGCTTTTGGTTTGGCGGCAGAAATAGAGCGAAATTTGATTAGTCAACGCACAAAATCAAGCCTCGCTAACATTAGAGCCACCGGTAAAAAGCTCGGCCGCCCATTTAATGCTGAAACTAAAAAACTTAAATTGGCTAAAAATCAAAGGCAAATACAAAGTTTGCTCAAAAAAGGTGTATCTAAATCAAAAATAGCCAAAATCTTTGGAGTTCAACGAGCAACACTACGTAAATTTATTTATAGAGTATCAGTACGGGCATAATAGATAATATAACCTTGTAAAAAAAAATTAAATTAATATACTCCGGACTATGGAGACGTCTTTATGATTAAAGTTCTGTTTGTATGTTTAGGGAATATTTGTCGGTCGCCGATGGCGGAGTTTGTGTTCAAGCAAATGGTCGCCCAAAAGGGTTTGTCGGATCAGTTTTATATTGATTCTGCCGCCACCGAGCGTTTCAACGAAATGTGTCACGCCTGCATTCATCACGGCACCCGTGACAAGCTGAAAGCCATGAAAGTTCCGTTTGAGGAGCATTATTCGCGGCAAATTCGCCCGCGCGATTATGTATATTTTGACTATATCATCGCGATGGACGATAGCAATATCGATGACATTTTAGAGATTGTCGGGCCGGATACGGAGCGCAAAATTTATCGTTTGCTTGATTTTACGGACCACCCGCGCAATATCCGTGACCCATGGTATACCGGCAATTTTGACGAGAGTTATGACGATATCAGCGAGGGCTGTCAGGCATTTTTGGCGTATTTATTGAAGGAGAATAGTGATGGCAAAAGAGGTTAATCCGCAAGAAACGACGCGCGCAAAGGCGTTTGAATTCTGGATGAAAGCGCCGAACCCGATGGTGACGTTTTTCAAAACACTTGACGTGACAAATTTGGTTAAAATCAGCGCCAAAAGACAATTAAAATTCAATATGTTACTTGATTTTTGCATCGGTAAAGCCGCCGCGACCGTAAAGGAGTTCTATATGCTTCCGGTTGGCGAGAAGTTGGTGCAATACGATACGTTGGCGGTCAATACGATTGTCAAAAACAAGACCGGCGAAGTCAGCTCGTGCGATATTTTGCAGTCCGACGACTTGGAAACTTTTAATCTGGAATATCTCAAATATACGGCGGAAGTTGCACAAAGTTGCGTTGATCGCGATTTGTCCGTCGACAGCATGGTTATCGGCACTTCGGCGATTATTGATACGGAAATTGACGGTGCGGTGGGAATGAACAGCGGGATTTTCAACAATCCGTTTATGATTTGGGGACACTATAAAAAGCGGTGGTTCCGGTATTATCTGCCGGTTTCGTTTCAGTTTCACCACACGCAAATGGACGGCGCCCATGCCGGCAAGTTTTTAGCTAATTTGCAAAATGAAATTGACCGGCTGAAGTAAAAACGCGGATTTAATAACAGCCGTTTATTGATTCTTAATTATACCTTGCAAAAATAGGCTTTATTAAATAAACTTTGCTTAGGATAATAAAAGGACGTCCGCTGATATGAATAGATATTTCTACGCAGATACGATTGAAAACTTTATAAGTAGTGACCCTGATTATATTTTGGGCACCCTTGTAAGAAGTTCTCCTTTTGACATCACGGACCTGCAAAGAAATGCGTGGGAAGAAGAAATTAATTTGTTAAAGCCTATTTTAATGGGCGAAAAAGGGCAGATTATTTTTGAATACGATATTCCTCGGTTGGGTAAACGGATAGATGTTGTCCTGCTATTAAACGGAATCGTTTTTGCTTTGGAATTTAAGGTCAATGCTAAGGAGTATTTGCGTCAAGATATTGAGCAAGTATGGGATTATGCGTTGGATCTGAAGAATTTTCACGAAGCAAGCCATGAACTGACAATTGTTCCGATTTTGATAGCAACCGATGCCAAAGATAGCTCGGTAACGCAAAAATTCTGCATTTATGATGATAGCGTTTTTGAGCCGGTTTTATGTAATGCTTGTGGAATCGGTAACATTATTCGTCAAATAAAAAGTCAGTATGCGACTGACCGTGACTTAAAATATTGGAAAGATAGCCGTTACAAGCCGACGCCGACAATTGTTCAAGCGGCCAGTTCGCTTTATTTGAATCATTCGGTTGAGGATATAACACGCACCGAAGCATCCGGTAAGAGTTTACAACAAACGACCGATTTTATTTCTCGGATCATTGAATATTCCAAGAATAATAACGAAAAATCAATATGTTTTGTGACTGGCGTTCCCGGTGCCGGCAAAACATTGGTCGGCTTAAATGTTGCTGTACAACAGTTTAATCAGAATGATCTCGCGGTTTATTTATCTGGCAACCAGCCTCTTGTGGATGTTTTAACCGAAGCACTTGCCCGTGATAAAAAAAGACAGGAAGAAGAAAAAAATCCGCAAAAACGTTATACGCTTACCGAAGCGCGAAGAAACGTAAAGGCGTTTATTCAGATTGTGCACCATTACCGGAATACCTCTTTGAATAAAATCAAGCGGCCTATTCAAAATGGTGTGCTGGAAATTGACCCGAATAAAGTTAAAAAATATCAAAACGACGGTTATTCGGAAGTAGAACATGTAGCTATTTTTGATGAGGCACAGAGAGCTTGGACACAGCAACAGCTGGCTAACTGGTTGGCAAGAAGACAAGGTGTTAAAGATTTCCCAATGTCAGAGCCGGAATTTTTAATCTGGTCCTTAAACTTGCGTGAAGACTGGGCCGTTATTATTTGTCTGGTAGGCGGTGGCCAAGAAATAAATACCGGGGAAGCTGGAATTTCCGAATGGTTGCGTGCAATTAATAAAGATTTTTCAAACTGGAATGTCTTTATTTCTGACCGGTTGACCGACAAAGAATATGCATCCGATGAAATTGATAAACTACTGCAAAACAATGTGCGTGTTACCAAAAAATCTGATTTGCATTTAGCGGTATCAATGCGTTCTTTCCGCGCCGAGCAACTATCTGATTTTGTGCATGCTCTCTTGGATTCAAATGTAGCAAAGGCGCAAGAATTATACGGAGAGCTGAAAGATAAATATCCGATAATTTTAACCAGATCGCTCGATAAAGCCAAAGAGTGGCTGAAACAGCAAAAAAGAGGTTCCGAACGTTATGGGATGCTGGTATCGTCGCAGGCACAACGCTTACGCCCGTTATCTATTGATGTCCGCTGTCAACCAGATACGGTACATTGGTTTTTGGATGATATTGACGATATTCGCTCGTCGCTTTTCTTGGAAGATGCGGCTTCGGAATTTGATGTTCAAGGCCTAGAGCTAGACTGGACCTGCATTGTTTGGGATGGAGATTTGCGCCGGGAAAATAATACGTGGGGTAATTACTCTTTTACCGGAAGCAAGTGGCAGAATATTCGTTCGGAAGACCGGAAATCCTTCCAAATTAACGCTTACAGGGTTCTGCTGACACGCGCCAGACAAGGTATGATTATTTGTGTCCCGGATGGTAATCCGGAAGATAGTACCCGTAATCCAGATTATTACGACGGAACATTCAATTATCTGAAAAGCATCGGATTAAAGGTAATATAAGTATTTTCAAATATTATTGGGATTTTCTTTTCTGATATTCCGCTTTTAGTTCGGTTTCGCATTGTTTGTACCGGGCGACCATTTGTTCCAGTTTGTGCCTTATGCGGAATAATCGGTCTTGCGGTTTTATTGGTAGCGGATTTCCGTATGTCCGCTTTAATATCGTTTCAATTTGAGTGAGGGTGCGCCCGACGTTA
>JAFXPE010000035.1 GCA_017528205.1 Alphaproteobacteria bacterium
ATTGCCGGAAGGAACGGAAATGGTTATGCCTGGTGATAACGTAACGATTACGGTACAATTGTTGAACCCGATTGCGATGAGCGAAGGTTTGCGTTTCGCTATTCGTGAAGGTGGTAGAACTGTTGGTGCCGGCGTTGTTTCCAAAATTCTTAAGTAATTTAGGAAATTGCGCTTAAGCGTATAACTACTTGAAAGTCCCTTGACTTATGTACCTTTGTTGTACACTGCGTCAAGGGACTTTCTGCGTATTTAAACGTTAATCTCAATTTTTCTTGTTACGGGGTGAATCAGCGGAATCATTATAAAGAAAGAGCCCGTCATTCTGAGCGCAAGCGAAGAATCTCGTGAGGAAGCAGTATCTGTCATTCTGAGCGCAAGCGAAGAATCTCGTGAGGTGCTTAGCGGCCTTGGGGCAAATAAAGAAGCAATACCGTTGCATCATGCCGCACGGCGAGAGCAGAGATTCTTCGGTCGTTAAACTCCCTCAGAATGACGATTCATTTTCTGCGAGAGGAATGACACAAACACTCATCGTTTGTAAGGCTTTGAGCGTCTTATCAGAGTGAATCATTCACAACGTTTTTTAAACTGCTTGCAAAATGTGTGAAGTCGGACTATAAAATTAACATCAGATTAACAACTATTTGTAAAGGAAAAAACTATGGCTAACAAATATGCAGGCACACAAACCGAGAAAAACTTGTGGACGGCTTTTGCCGGTGAAAGTCAGGCGCGCAACAAATATACTTATTTTGCCAGCGTTGCAAAAAAAGAAGGCTTTGAGCAAATTTCTGAAATTTTTACCAAAACCGCCGCAAACGAAAAAGAACATGCCGAATTATGGTTTAAGGAACTCGGCGAGCTCGGCGATACTGCAGCTAACCTGAAAGCTGCCGCGGAGGGAGAGAACTACGAATGGACAGACATGTACGAGAACTTTGCAAAAACTGCTGAGGCTGAGGGGTTTGCCGCATTGGCTGCCAAATTCCGCGGAGTAGCTGCAATTGAAAAATCGCACGAAGAAAGATATCGTGCTTTATTGAAAAATGTTGAAGCGCAAGAAGTTTTCAAGCGTTCTACGGTTAAAGTTTGGGAATGCCGCAACTGCGGACACATTATTGTCGGCACGGAAGCTCCGGCCGCTTGTCCGGTTTGCGCTCATGCCCGCAGCTATTTCGAACTGAGAGCGGAAAACTATTAATTTGTAATAGACTCGCATATTAAAAGAGGCTAGACTGTGTTCTAGCCTCTTTTGTTTGGAGATAATCTATGGCTGATAATACCCGTCTGCAAAATCAAGAATTTTTACACAGATTCTACTACTTTTTGCTGGCTTTATTGGGTTTAAATCTCCTGTTTGTTGTTTTGCGTCTGGTTTCATCGGGATATGTTTTCTTTGATGACATAGAACACTTGCGTGCCGCATATTTTGTAAGCAACGGCGAAGTTCCGTATCGTGATTTTTTTGAGCATCATCATCCGTTGT
The DNA here is from genome assembly GCA_017528205.1 of Alphaproteobacteria bacterium. Classification (GTDB taxonomy): domain Bacteria; phylum Pseudomonadota; class Alphaproteobacteria; order RF32; family CAG-239; genus RUG410. The sequence goes on from JAFXPE010000035.1 coordinate 1,487, forward strand.
TCTGGTATGTGTTGGCTCCGCTTGTTGCGATTTTGCCGCATAATACCGTTTTGGCGGTATACTCAGGGCGCATTGTTTGTTTATGTATCTCCCTTGTTACTTTTTTCTACATTTACAAAATAGAAAAGCGTTTTATCGGCGGCAAAATCTGTGCTTTAATTTGCCTTAATTTATATTTTTGGAGCAACGGCGACACCCCGACATCGAGTCTTTTTTTTATAAAACCGGACATTATCCAGCGCTGTTTTTGGTTTATCGGGTTATATTATCTCTTTGGATATTTCCATTATAAAAAAATCCGGGACCTGCATATTTGTGCAATTTCTTTTACGCTTAGTTTTTTATTTTTGCAAACTGCAGCTTTTTTGTTTTTTCCTCTTGTTGTGCCAATCGGATACTTTTTGTATAAGAATCCGCAACGATTTTCCGATTTCATCAAAGCGTCCGTTTTTCCGCTGTTGTTACTCGGCGCCGTCGTTTTGTGGTTATTAAAGCTCGGAATATTTAACCAATACCTTGAGCTCAATTGGTCGTTAAACAGTTTTCTGGCTCAGTTGTGGTTGGGTTTACCATTTCCTTATAAAGCGGTTTCCGTTTTACCTCTATTGGCGCTCCTATCCTTTTTTGTTTATCTGCGCCGCCGCAAAACTAATCCTTATTATTTGATTTTGTGCTTTTTATTTGCCTGTGAATTGCTTTTAAGACTGCATTTAACTTACGTCGACCATTATTGCCAAATACTTATTATTTACGCATCGCTTATAGCTGCTCCCCTCTTTCGGAAAAACAGACTTTGCCTTATTCTGTTTTTCTGCGCTGCAACGCTCAATACTTTTGCCGAATTTATTCATATGCCCATTAACACCTTTGCGTCTTACAAAATATTGGATGAAGAACCCTACGGTATTAACATAAATTCCGGCGTATTTACTAAAAGAGTGTCTTATTATTGGAGCCACACTTTGGCCGAAACCGTGCATGATATTCATTTTCACACGGTTAATGACTATGATGTTAACAAACTGGCGGAGAAATACCCGCCTAAATATATATATTTCTTCCCGCAGTGGTCGGATGGCGAATATAAATTATTGCAACAAAAATTATCTCCGCAACAGCTGAATATATTTGCCAAGCATTACATTCACGGCGACATACTTAATAATTATACCCATGTCAAAACTTTTATTTATCAAAAAAAGGAAGACGTTGATGATTAATATGGATTTTGTGAAACAAAACAAATTTATGTGTTTGGTATTTGCTCTTGATATAATAGCCATCATTGTAGCCTTTTTATTGCATGATCCGATTTTGATAGATTCGATGGAGCATCTGCGTGACTGCTATTTGGTCAGCATCGGCAAAGTTCCGTATCGCGATTTTTTTGAACATCATCACCCTCTGTTATGGTATACCTTTGCGCCGCTGATACATATTCTTCCGCATAATGCACTGTTGGCACTTTATGTCGTTAAGGGCAGTTCCCTGTTGATTTCACTTTTAACCTTATACGTTCTGTATATGATTGTTCGTGATTTTTTCGGCGAAAGAGAGTTATATCTTTATTTTTTGCTTTGCCTGCTGGCTTTTTTCCCTATTTGGTACATATTTTCCAGTTTTAAGCCGGATGTGTGTGCCAGATTATGCTATTTTGGCGGTTTATACCTTTTCTTTTCTTACATTCGCCAACAAAAAACTTCTAAACTGGTTTGGTGCGCCTTTTTATTGTTTACGGCCTTTCTGTTTTTGCAAAACTTTCTGTTTCAGGCCGGAATTATTGCGATTGTTGCCATAACTCTTTATTACAACAACCGGCAATTTTATCGTGATGCTTTGCTTGCCTCTTGTTTGCCTTTGCTGATAACATTTTTACTTTTATATGTTTTCAAAGCAAATGATCTTTTAGCCATATATTTTGATTTGAACTGGACTTTTAATACCAAGGTAGCACATTATTTATTTTTTGATATGAGCAGAGTTTTATATTATTGGGCATTGCATATTATCTTGATATTAATGGTCGCAATATATCAATTAAGAAAAAATCCGAGCATCTACTACAAAATAACCTTTGTTTTGTTTTGCAGCGAATTGCTGCTGAACGTTGCGGCACAAGCGCCATATCCTCACTATTTGACGTTGTTGATGACATTTGGGGCCTTGCTTACGGCACAACCGTTGTTGCGATTTTGGAACAGTTTGCCGGTGCTTTATATTAAAATCTTGATAATATTTATACCGGTGGCACATTTTATCTTTCTTCCTTATAAAACTTCTTGGTATAACTTAAAATCATTTCAGCTCGTAAATCAATCTCCTGATAACTCCATTTTTGATTTCGCTTATAAACTAATGAATATTTATGAGCCGAATACTAATTATTATACAGTTATAACCAATCGTCTTATTTATGGCGACAATATGATGTTCAACCGCTTTCCCGATTACGACATCAATAAATTTATTGAGCAACATAAAACAAAATTTATTACGCTTGATGATAATATAAACATTGACGATTTACCTCAAAATCGTTTCGTTGTGTCGAAGGAAACTTTTGATAAATATAAAAAAGTAAGGCATAATTTGTATCAGCGAAAAGATACCATAGAAAACGAGGATTAAAATGTTGGCTGCTTGTAAAAATTTTATCAAAGAAAATAAGATACTCTGCTCTATTCTGTTGGCGGACATAATCGGAATATTGCTGACTTTTATCTTTAATTCGGTTATACTGGCCGATGAATTGGAGCACTTGCGAAACAGTTATCTTATCAGTATAGGATATATCCCTTATCGTGATTTTTTTGAGCATCATAATCCCCTGTTATGGATTATATTTTCGCCCCTGTTTAAGATATTGCCGCTAAATGTTACGCTATATTTTTACATTGCTCGTTTTACCGCCCTAATATGTTCTGCAATCAGCTTGTATTTTGGGTATTTAATTGTGAAGCGTTTTCTGAAATCTGCTGAAATTTTCGGGTATTTTGTTGTTTTTCTATTTATATTTTACCCGAGTTGGTATTGTTTTTCGGTATTTAAACCTGATGTCTTTGCCCGAATGTTCTATATATTCGGTCTGTATCTGTATTTTTGTTATTTGGAAAATTTGCAAACAAGAAAATTATTTTTATGCGCTCTCTGTTTCGTTATTTCATTTTTATTTTTGCAAACTATTGTATTCAGCATTCTTCCACTTGCCATTCCGACAATATACCTGTTTTATAAAAACAAAAAATTTTGGTACGATGCCTTTATTTGTTCCCTGCTTCCGGCTTGTATTTTATTTATTTGCGTGTGGTTGCTGACAAAGTATGGTATTTGGGACCTCTATATTCAATTAAACATTATTTTCAACTCAAAATTGTTCTCTTTGTTATATCCGAATACTCCATCTATGCTTTGGTATTGGTCGCCATATATTATTGCCGCTGTTTTGGGGTGGATATTGATATTGAAAAATTCAACTTCAATTTATTGGCGGATTTGCGGATTGCTTTTTATTTGTGAATTGTTGCAGCACATATATTTTCCGGCCGTATTGCCTCATTATTTGATATTGCTTTTTATTTTTTCGTCATTATCGTTGGCCTTCCTTTACAATAAACATAAAACAAGCTCGGTAAAGATATTTGTTTGTCCCCTGCTGTTTGTTAATTTCATACTTAATTTATTTACCCTTTATCAACATAATAACTGGGATAAAATAAAGTTTTTGCAACAGATAAATCAAACGGAAAATAATCAGGTATTAAATATCGAATACGGATATATTAATATTTTTTCCAAACCGCTGCATTATTACAGCACCGGATTTAATAATTTAGTGATTATCGATGATTATCTGTTCCACAGATTTCCGGAGTATAATGTAAATGATATGGTGCTTAAGTATAAACCGCAATATATCAATGCTCAAAAACCGGAGAATTTTTCGTTTCCGGAAGCTGACAGATTAACTTTGCAAGAAGAATCTTTGCAAAACTATGAAAAAATTGCCGATGAATTATATCGCCGAAAGGATTTTTCTGCAGATGAATAGCTCTGAAAACCGAAATTATTTGCGCTTGTTTTTATGGCTGTTGTTGGCAGCCAATTTGGCCGAGGTTATTTATTGTTTATTCGGCTCGGGACAAATATTAACCGATGATATTGAGCATTTGCATGCTTCTTTTTTGGTTTTTTCCGGCTATATCCCGTATCGCGATTTTTTTGAGCACCACCACCCTCTTTTGTGGTATATTTTGGCGCCGATTATCGGGATTTTGCCGCATAATACCTTGCTCGCACTATATGTTGGGCGCCTGATAAGCCTGAGCATTTCGCTTGTCAGCGGCGGATTTGTTTATTTAATCGGTAGGCGCTTTTTAGGCGGCAAAACCACCGCTTTGTTTTGCTTAAATCTATATTTTTGGGGCGCGGTTATGTCAGCATCATCGCTTTATAACATTAAGCCGGATATTTGGATGCGTTGTTGTTTTTGGGGCGGAGTTTATTATTTATTTTGCTATTTTCGCTATTGCCGTTTCCGCGATTTGCAAATCAGCACGCTGTTATTTTGCGGTGCATTTTTGTTTTTGCAAAGTTGTATTTTGCATTTTGTGCCCTTATCTTTTGCCGTTGCCTATTTCCTGTTCAAGCACCCGCAACGTGTTAAGGATTTTCTGTTGGCAAGCATTGCGCCGCTCGCTTTGCTACTGCTTGCATATGCCCTGTTGCATAACGCTCATGCGTGGGAGAGATATTTTGAGCTCAATTGGCTGTATAATTCGCTGTTAACCAAATATATGCACGCTTATCTGCAATCGTATCGGATTGCCTTTTTTGCTGATTTGTTGCTTTTAGCTCTTGCGTCGGTTTACTTCTTATATAGGCAAAAAAAGTTCAATATTTATAACGTTTCTTTGCTTTTGCTGTTAATTTTTGAAGTTTTACAACGGCTGTTTTTTGTTTCAGCCTCTTTTCACTATTACGCGATGATGGTAATCAGTGCCGCACTTATTGTCGCGCCTGTGGTTTATAAATTGTGGCTGACTAATTTGCCTTTTCGTTGGTGTTTTGGCGGATTATGCCTCTTTCATTTGCTGATAAATCCGTTTATCGAACACTCCAGACTGCAAATAGATGCCGATTATGACCGAGCGGAATATTGCCTGACGCTTCTGTGCGGCGTATATACCAAACCGCTGGTTTATTATTGGACTTATCCGTCGCTCGAAGCCATTGACGACATTTATTTTCAATACCTGAAAGATTATGATATTAACAAACTGCTGGATAATTCCGGTATTGAACACTTTAAATGCCAAGAAAATCTGGAAGAAATTTTTGCGCAAGTTACTGCCGCATTCGATTTTAATTCCGCGCAACAAAAAATTTTAAATCGGCATCATATCAATCCGCAAAAGTTGCGAAATTACGAAGAAATCGCCCCGAACTTATATCAAAGAAAAGCGGTTTATCTCACGCCTTTGTCGAGCGGGTCAAAATAAAGGCGCAAAGTGTTCCAAACTTCGTATTTGTCTGCATATTTTTGCCCAAACACTTCCTTAAATGCCTGCTGAGTTTGAATCACCGCACGGCGTGCGCTTTCCGCCACCGAGCGATAATTCGGCTCGGTATTGTAACGAGCCTGATTTACAAATTCAATATCGCGAATCGAACCGTCGCGCTCCAAGAATACGCGAATTTCCACCATCATACCTTCAACCCCCATAGCTCCCGGATCAAGATTCCAATTTTGGCGCAACAGGCTGGCGATGGCATCGGTTTCGGAAATAGTCAGGTCGCTGAAATACGAGCCTTGGCTGTTGCCGCCTTCGATGCCCATATTTTTCACCGGCGTACCTTCTTTAATCATAGCCTTCTGATTTTTTGCGCCGATGTCGATATTTTTATCGTTATCGATTTCTTGCAACAAGCTTTTCAATGCGTTGCTGCGAACTTTTGATTGTTCCTCTTTTTTCTTGGTGTCTTCCGGCTTCTTTTCCGGCTGTTTTTCCGGTTTAGGTTGAGGTTTCGGCTTCGGCTTAGAAGTTGGAACCGGCGGACGTTTCGGTTCTTTTTTCGGCTCCGGCTTTTTCTCCGGTGTCGGTTTCTTTTCCGGCTCCGGCGGGGCCACAAAATCTTCTTTCGGAGTATCTTCTATCGGCTCTTCCGGTGTTTGTTCTTCCGCCGGCTCGGTTTTTTCCGGTTCGGAAGCACTTGTATATTGTTCTTTATGCTCGGTTACGGTAGCTTTTTGATCTTCCGGTCCAAACTCGGCTTTGGTCGGCAAATTGGTAAATTCATCAATCCGCACCTGCGATAAATCGACAATAATCGGATTTTGCCCCAGCGTCATATCGTGGTGCCAAAAACTCGGCATATCTATCCACATTGCGATAAACACCGCAATATGCAAAATGATAGATTGTTTCAAGTATTTCTTCATCAGCACCCGTTCTGTGGTTATTTTTGTTTAGTCAGCGGTTTTGATTCGGTTTTTAGCCCTACTCTCTCATATCCGGCCTCTTTTAAGATTGCCATTAAACCGATTACCCGACCGTAATGTGCATCGGTATCGCCGGAAATGGTAATTGTCAACTCGTTATTTTCGCCTTTAATAGCCATCAATTTGGCCAAGATTTTATCGTCTTCGACCACGCTTTTGCCGATGTAATAATAACCGTCGGAATCCACGCTGATATTAACCGAAGTGGCGTCGTCGGTCATGGCCTTGCCTCCGACTTTCGGCAAATTAAGCGGAATACCGGAGGTCATCAGCGGAGCGGCAACCATAAACACCACCAACAAAACCATCATCACATCCATCAAGTTGGTAATGTTGATGTCGGCTTTGCGGCGAATGGAGCGGCGACGATATGAATTATTATAAATAAATGCCATTTTATTCTCCGGCCATATCGGCTTTCAGGGTTGTTGCATCAATTTCACGCGATAGAATCGTAGAAAACTCGGTAATGAAGTTATCGAGTGAACGTGAATAACGGTCAATGTTTGAAGAAATGGCGTTATAAGCTACCACCGCCGGAATAGCGGCAATCAAACCGAAGGCTGTGGTAAACAAAGCTTCGGCAATACCCGGTGCCATGGCGGAAAGCGAATTGCTTTGCGTTACGGCAATAGCGTTAAAGCTGTTGATGATACCCCAAACTGTGCCAAACAAACCAATAAGCGGGGCCACCGAAGCGGTTGTCGCCAAAAAGCCCAAATGCGTATCTAAGCTGTCTAACTCTTTTTCCATTGATACAGACATGGCTTTTTCAATACGTTGTTGCAACGAAACACCGCGCAAGCTACGGTCAGTTTTGCCAATCATCAGAGTGTTGCGTTTCCATTCGCGCATGGCGGCAACGAATATCGCACTCATCGGATCGCGCGGACGATTGCCGATAGAGTCAAACAAACGGTCAAGCGAGCCACCGGACCAGAAAGATTCTTCAAATTTTTTGGTTTGCCGACGTACCTGACGCAAAGTGGCGAATTTTTCCAAAATAATCGCCCACGACCATACCGAGGCAGCGATTAAACCTATCATAACCAGTTTGGTAATGGTGTCCGAAGACCAGACCATATCCCATAAAGACATTTGTTCGGTTGCGACTTCCGCAACATCTGAAAGAGCTTGTGATTCCATTTTTGTAACCTTTATAAATTGCAATTCATACGAAGTTGCGGCAAGAATATCACAAATTATTTAACAGGCAATTAAAATATCGCGTTTTTACAATGATTTTACCATAAAAAAAAGCAGTCTGACAGAGAAAAAGTTTTTATCTTGCGAATAAAACTTTTCCCTATCAGACTACCCTTTAGTTATTTAATCCTCTCCCATAAGTATGCACCCAGACAGAAGATTATAATCCATAAACCTGTTGTTGTCCAAGACAAATCGAACAAGCTTTTTGCGCCGTAAATGACACCGAAAATAATAGCCAGAGCCATACCGATCTCAATTAATGCATTAAGTTTACTACCAAAAATGCAACACACGGCGAGAATTACGATAATAACTACTAATGTACCCATAATTTTTTATAATTTTTTGAAGTTTGACATTCAGATTAAAAATATATAGTGAAACACATTCAAATCATCGCGCCAACCAACAAAAATTTCAAAACAAAAGAGTCTTGAAAAAAATTATGGGGTACGAACAGAATATGTATATAAGTATCAAATAAGCATAATATTAAAACACTTATATTATAACGCGTTTTTTCTATTTTGGCAATATTTCTTTTCGAGCATAAAGAAAGCTCTCCGTTGTGGAGAGCTTTGTAAATTTTGCCTGATATAAACGCTAGTTGCTTTTTTTGAACCATTTAACCGCGTCGGCGCATTGTTCTTCGGTTTTACCCTTCACGCGGCAACGGTTAATCTCGATAGTCGGCGTTTTATCCATTGAAAAACAGCCTTCGCCGAGCAACATAATATCTTGATAGGTTCTTACCCCCGGATTAAGGCGAACCATTTGAATTGTGGTGTTAATTTCCGGCCACAACAGCTTAAAGCTCAGGTTGTTAATCCGTTCTTTCAAGTCATTCAAAACATAAATACGCATTGAACAGCGCACCAAATTATCCATGCCTTTCGTAACCTTGAAATTCTCGTAATATACCAGAATTTTGCGGTCGTCATCATCGGCAAAGACAATATTGCCGTCAACGATTTTATATTCAAAAACGCGTCCGACGCTGTTATCGTATTTGTCGCCATCCGGCTTTTTTTGGGCATCGCCGATGTTCACCGTGGCATCTTGCATCATATTATCTTCGTCGTCCTCCGTTTGAGCCTTTTTCTCGGCCGCATTCGGAGTATTTGCCGGAGCAATCGCCGCCTCGTTATCCGGAGTTTTAACCGTGTCGGAAAGTCCGGAATCGGTGGCAAACGTCTGTGCATTGGCATTAACCGCCAAGCAAACAAACAACGCCGCAATATAAGAGATAATCCGCATTATGCTACCTTTCTGTCAACGATTATTTGGCGTCTTTATCATCTTTGGTTTCGGATTTTTCTTCAGACTTTTCTTCGGATTTTTCCTCGGTTTCTTCCTCTGCTTCTTCTTCCGATTCAACTTCAGCCTCAGCCTCGGCTTCTTCCTCAACTTCTTCCTCTACCTGATTTGAACCTTTGATGATACGATCCAATTCTTTGGTGATTTTATCCAAACCTTCTTCGGCTGCCACATAAGCATTTTCAATTCCCGAAAGCTCACGCGCCTTATTTTCTTCGGCTTGCTTTTCCAACACGCTTTCCGGCACATCTTTAAATTCGGAATAATATTCCGGATTCTTTGAGTTGATGTAGTCAAAGCTACCGGTACAACTGCCGTTGCCCATACGTTTGTTATCTTTAACCGGAATGTTGTCGCCGGCGGCAATACAGGTGTTAACCCGATATTCCACCTGATCTAACAACAAGAAGCACTTATCGGTTTCAACCTCGCCCTCGAAACTCTTTTGTTCGTGCGGGAAGATTTTTTCAAGCAACATATTTTTATGAATTATCGTTGTTGCCGCTTCTTTGCTAACGGCCATAACTTCTTCGTTTTCTACCTTATATTTGGCAGAAATCTCGTCACGCCAGAATAAATCGATTTCGGCTTCTTCAATTTCTTTTTGTGTACGGTTGTAAACCGTCAAAATAAAGGTACATCTGTCGGTTAAACCGTTTTCATTTTCAACCGGCTTAATGTTTTCGATACGAAACAATACCGCGTCCGGCTTTGATGTTTCGCCAACGACGGCTTCTTGTCCCTCAGGCACCGGTGCTTCCTGCGCAAACGAAATTGTTGCGGCACACAAGGCCATTACAAAAGAGATACCGCCGGTAATAAATTTGTTTATCAGACTCATTTTTCTACTCCAAAGTATTAAATCTGCCCACAGAATAAACGATTATTCTTTAATTTTTATTAAATTTTTCAAAAAAAACTACATCTCCGCCAATTTACGTTTCAAACGCAGCAAATCCACCCAAGATTTGCCCTTTTGCGAGCAAGTGCGCAACAAATATGCCGGATGGAAGCTGGAAAGCGTCGGAAACACCGTGCCGTTGGGACTTGTGTAATCGATAAAACGGCCGCGCAAAGAAGAAATGCTTTCGGCATTATCCAACAAAGCATTTGCCGCACTACGCCCCAAAATAAAAATAATTTTGGGATTGACCAACTCTATTTGTTTTTTCAAAAACGGCAAACATACCGCCACTTCGTCCGAAGTCGGAGTTCTGTTCCCCGGCGGACGCCACGGCAAAATGTTGGCGATATAGCAATCTTCTCTTTTCAGGCCGATGGCCGACAACATTTTGGTTAAAAGCTGTCCGCTGCGCCCGACAAACGGCTCGCCTAAGCGGTCTTCATCGGCTCCCGGAGCTTCACCGATAATCAAAACTTCAGCCTGCGGATTGCCGTAACCGAAAACCGTAGAATTGGCGGAAAAACGCAAAGAACAACCGTCAAAAGTTTCCATCATGGCGCGCAAATCGTCAAGGGTTTGAGCTTTGTCACATATATCCTGTGCATAGCGACAAGCAGCCGTGTTTATTTGCGACAGTTCGGTAACTGCCGGACGCGGTGCCGTGTTTTCCACCGCAGTTGCAGTTGGCGGCAAGGGTTTGGCGGCAAAATTATTTATAGAGCTTTTCAGGGCATTATACGGCTCATCGGCGCAAGTTTCCTCAACGCCGGCCAAAATATACCAATCCAAAACCGCTTTGCAATCTTCCATTTTTTATCCTCTGTGATTAACTATATGCGGATAAAGTTTATTTTGCAATACAAGAAATGTTTTTAATCATTGATAATATTTTTTCTTTATTATATAGTATGCGTGTTTTGATTGAGGGATAAAAGAATTATGAAAAAGTTTTTGATAATGTTGTTTTGTGCCGGTGCCATTGCTGCGGCGGTATTTTATGCTTATAAAAAAGACGGCGGAGAAACTCGCTTGTTGCGTCCGGTCGTCGATTATTGGCAAAATAAAATCAAAACCAGCGCGTTGCTAAGGAATTTTTTGCCGGCGGCAGAAGAAGCCGCAGATACAAATTCGGATTATGCCATATATCCCGATGAGATGCAGTCCGGATACGGCGCTTATTTAGCGGGCCGCGTGGCTCATTTGCGGCAAGATTTTGACACCGCCGCCGACTATTATCGAATCGCTTTGGATAAAGACAAAGAGAACGTTTCGCTCAATCATACGGTTTATGTAATTTTAACTTCTCTCGGACACATTGACGAGGCCGTTCCTTATGCTCAGCGCGAAATCGAAACTCAGCACCGCGAGCTTCTGGCGCCAATGGTTGTGGCCATTAAAGAATTTACCGACGGCAATTATGCGGCGGCCCGAGAAGAAGTTTCAACCATTGAAGGACGGGTGCATAAAGAATTTATCAATCCTTTAATCAGCGCGTGGACTTACGCCGGAGAAAAGAATGAGGAAGAGGCCATTAAATCCATTGATTCCATTATGAACGACCCGACTTTGGATGTTACCAAGCTTTATCACAAGGGTATGATTTACGATTATATCGGCAACAAAACCAAGGCTGAAGAATGTTTTGCAAAAATTTTGAAAGAACACCCGACTGAAGTTACTTATCGAATTTTGGAAATCGTCACCGATTTTTATGTTCGCCTCGGTGACAAAGAAAAAGCCAAGCAAATTTCCAACCACTATAACGACAACGGCTTGCTCTCAGTATTGCTCAAAGATATTGATTCTCGAATTGACAGCACAAACACCACTTCAACCCCAATTATTGATACGCCGCAAAAGGGATTGGCCGAAGCTTTGTTCAATATCGGCTCCATTTTCAGAACGGCGCAAAACGGTGCGGAAATTGCTCAGTTTTATATTGCGACTTCGGCTTATTTGAATCCCGAATACGAGGTTTCCAAAATCGCGCTGGCCAACGTTTTGGAAGAAGTCGGATTGTTAAAAGAGGCCAACAAATATTATTCGCAAATAAACAAAAATTCCGGCTCTTATTTTATTGCCCGCCTGAAAATGATTGAAAATTATAATTCGCTCGAAGATTATGATGCGGCGGAAGAACAGCTTAAAATTTTGTTGCAGAGCTATCCGAACAATACGCAGTTGTTGAGCGATTTGGCCGGCATTAACAGCAACAAAAGAAACGATGCCGAAGCGGTGCGCCTGTATCAGCAAGCCATTGACAGCATGAAGCAAATAAATAAAGACAGCTGGCCGGTATTTTATGCCATGGCGGTTTCTTACGACCGTTTGAATCAAAAAGAAAAAGCCGAAGAAAATTTAGAAAAGGCCATCGGCTTGAGCGGACGCGATTCAAATGTTTTGAATTATCTCGGATATTCGTGGTTGCTCAGCAATAAAAATCCGGAAAAAGCCGTTTCTATGATTTTGGAAGCGTATATGCAAGACCCTTACGAAGGGCATATTATCGACAGCGTCGGCTGGGTATATTTCCGATTGGGACAATATGATAAGGCTATCGAATTTTTGGAGCAAGCTTCGGCGTTAAATCCGGGAAATGCGGTCATCAGCGACCATTTGGGCGATGCTTATTGGTTCGGCGGACGCAAAAACGAAGCCGTTTTTCTGTGGAAGCATGCGTTGGTATTGAAAGAAGATTCCGACGCCGTGGATAAAGAAAAAATAAAGGATAAAATCGAAAACGGCGCCATTCAAAACGAAATTCTGCAGATAAATGACGAAAAGCTGCTCAAGGCCTTGGAAGCGCTTTCGGTTAAAGAAGTAAAATAAAAAAAACTCAAACCGCCTGATCATCTGACAGGCGGTTTTTTGTAGAGTTTTCTTTTTTTAACATAGCGCTTTTTTTCTTCTGGAGAATGGGCGTAAACCGTCAGATTGTCCGGATTAAGCAACTTGTCCTTCATTGCTTCAACCACCGGATTCAACCAATCAAACAGCGGTATTAACCAACGACCTCTGGAAAATCTGTTAAACATACGCACTTCAACAATCGGCACTCCTTCTTGTATTCGAAAACGAATAATCCTGTATATACGGATAAACAACTTGTTGTTATTGCGCACATATCCTTTAAGGTAAAGGTAGCGCGGCTGCAAGGCTATCAGTGCCTGCACATTGCTTTCGTTTTCGGCATCACCGAATATTTTTTCGGCGATCGGCTTTTGGCCGTTTGCTTTGGCAACGATGGAAGCCTCTTTGCGCTTCGGATCATATTCCTCGGCAAGGCAAACCACGGTTCCGGCGTTAATCTTTTGTGCTAATAGAGATAGGGTGTCGTCCATATCACAAAAAGTTAATTCTTAAGAATTTCGGCGCCTAAAAATAAATACTGCTGAAATCGATATTTTGCTTCTTCACTCCCTTTAAACTCGCAGTTTTCAGGCTGTTATCTATATAACAGCGGGCGGCTCATTAGCAAAAGCACTTTAGGCAAAATATGCAAATTTCGTGATATTCGTTTTATGCGGCAAAATTATAATCTTAAGACAGCCAAATAAATCTAAAAAAATTGGATTCTGCCATTACTTTAATAAGTTTTATTTTATTCGTCAAGTGGTGATTTTATTATCGGTCCGCAAACAAGGCCAGCTCTCGCAAAAACGGAATTGTAACTGCAGCCACATTATCAAAGCAGGCAAAAATATCGCGATAGCGACGGCTCCATTCGAGTTGCAACACCTGCGCTGTGCCGGTTGTTTTTTGCAATCTGCCGGTTAGGCCGAAACAGCCGGTATAACGCGGATGATTGACAACGTGAGAAAGTCCGTATTTTTGGCAGAGAAAATCAATAAATTCCAGCTGTTTTGAATATGCTTCCGTCGGCAAATATCCGGTGCCGACAGCCAAATCAAAACCGTTGCCGTCTTTCATGGCGTGAATATCCAAAAAGAAATGATTTTCCAATTTTCGAGCGCAAATAAAGTCGTTTATCAATATTTTTTGCGGCATAAACTTGTTGCGCACAATATAGGAAACTCCGGCATCTTCCGCTACATAGCGCGTTATACAGCCCGTAAACAGGTCTGCCGGTTTGACTTGCTTTTTGGCGAATGTTTGAGTGGCGTGCGGCGCAGATAAACAAACGTGACTTTTCTTTTCAAAATACGAAAAAACCTCGGGATTTTCCAGGTCTCCACAGCCGTCATTAGCCCAAAAGCATTTGTTATATTCCTGTAATTTTTCGCGCATAATCTGCCGCCGGTCCATAATTTGATTGACTAGTTAACGAGTTTAATTTACCATTAACCGGATTAAAAAATCATTTACACTATTATTGTGGCTCGTAAACAACGTTATTTTTTGCGTTTGTACGGTTGTAATGATTTTCACCTTAAAGTCGTGTCATACCCAGTCTAATATTGAGATCCTCGCTTTCGCAAGGATGACAGTGTATGCTTTCGATAAATCCTCGCTTTCGCAAGGATGACAATGTATGTGTCATGCAAAAATATTAAACTAAAGTATAAACCCTTAAAATTTTAACGTTATGTATAATTCTGGTTTTAATCAATGGCTTGAAAACCTGCGTTCAACTTGGCAACTTTTGCCTGATGCGTTGGTGTACTCCGTGTTAACGGTGTCGACTTATCTGTTTATCGTCAGCATGTGCTTTTCTATCATTCGCATTTTCAGCAGGTCCATAACTTTTGATCTTGCCGGCCGTGATGATATTTTGCAAGATAAATTGCAAAACCCCTTATCGTGGTATGACGGGACCTATGAATTGCCCAAAGAAAACATTAAAAAGGCAGTGAATTATGCCAATTTGAGCTATCACACATTTTGGAATGCGGTGATTATGTATCGCTATCGCCTCTGCGGCGACCCGTGGAATCGAATATATTTCAGGGTAAATCGCTGGAGCAGTCAGACCTGGTTTCCGATAATGTCGGCATTTTTTCAAATCACGATGATTTGCTCGTTGTGCTTTATTTGGGGGTATCCGATTTTTTTGGTTATTACCCTAATCCGCATGAAACTTTACGCCCGCAAAAATCCTCTTTATTGATAAACAAAACCCCGCAAGATTGATTCTTACGGGGTTAAGTTTTAGTTTAAGCCAAAGAATTAAACATTGCCGAACGGATTGATGTTTTCTTCTTCCTGTGCGGCTTTGCGCAAGTCAAACCAGTTCAAAATCGGTACTGCCACATAAATTGAGGAGAACGTACCGATAATTACACCAACAGTAATCACAAATGCAAAGCTGTAAAGTGCCGCACCACCGAATATCAACAGCGCCAACGAGGCCAACAAGGTGGTCAAGCTGGTTAAAATCGTACGCGAGAAAATGTCATTAATACTCTTGTTGAGTAAATCGTATTGCGGCATTTTCTTAAACTTTTGCAGGTTTTCACGAATACGGTCATACGTTACCACCGTGTCGTTGATGGAATAACCGGCAAGAGTTAAAATAGCGGCAATGGTGGTCAGGCTCAAATCCAAGTGGAAAATCGAGAGCAAGCCGACAATGATAAACACATCGTGGAACAAGCTGAGCAATGCACCAATCGCAAAGCGCCATTCAAAACGAATCCATACATACAAACTGATGGCAATGCAAGCAAAAATACAGGCCAATATACCCGAAAGCTTTAACTCGTCACCAACTTGCGGACCAACCGATTCAACACGTTCGAAGGTAAAATCTTTACCCAAAATTTCTTGAATCTTATTAACCGCAATACGCTGACTTTCTTCATCGGCGTTGTTGGCTTGTGCTCTGATGAGCAACTGGTCGTTATCATGGCCGACAGATTGAATATTGAGCTCGTCCAAACCTAAAACGGAAAGGTCGCTGCGCACTTTTTCCACATTAACCGGACCGCTCTTGCTGCGAACATCCATCGCCACACCGCCGGAGAAGTCAATGCCGTAGTTAAAGCCCTTAAGCGTAATGCTGGCAATTGAAGCCGCAATCAGCAACAGCGAAATCGCATAACCTATTTTGCGCCACTTCAAAAAGTCGATTTTGGTATCTTTTATAATCCAACTAAATATCTTCATTTTCTTCTTCCTTATATTATAACGGTAACTTTGTCGGTTTGAATTTTGCCAACCAGGCTTCTACCATCAAACGGCTGACCGTGACCGAGGTAAACATCGAGGTAATAATACCGATAGTCAGCGTAACGGCAAAGCCGCGCACCGGACCGCTGCCGAAATAGAACAGCACCGCTGCCGCCGCCAAAGTTGTCAGGTTGGAGTCAACAATCGTGCGATATGCTTCGGTAAAGCCCACGGTAATGGCATCACGAATCGAGCGTCCGTGATTAACCTCTTCTCTGATGCGCTCAAAAATCAAAATGTTGGCATCAACCGCCATACCGATGGTCAAAATGATACCGGCAATACCCGGCAAGGTCAACGTGGTGCCCATAAAGCTCATAATGCCGAGCATAATGGCTACGTTTAAGAACAGAGTGATGTCCACCATTAGACCGAACAGGCTGTAAGCCAAAATCATAAAGATGATAACCGCGGCAAATCCGACGATTGAAGCTGTAACGCCGGCCTTAATCGAATCGGCGCCCAAGCCTGCGCCCACCGTTCTTTCTTCCATAACTTCAAGCGGAGCCGGCAAAGCACCGGAACGCAACAGCAAAGCCAAATCATTGGCGCTCTTGGTGGTAAAGTTGCCGGTAATGATACCGCTGCCGCCGGTGATGGCGGTTTGAATGTTTGGCGCGGAAATAACTTCGTTATCCAAAACAATGGCTAATCTTTCGCCCACATGGTTGCTGGTAACTTCGGCAAATTTGCGGCCGCCGATAGTGTTGAAACGGAAACTTACTACCGGAGCACCGTTATCAAACGAAACTCTGGCATCGGTCAAGTTTTCGCCGCCGACAACCGGCTTGCGGATAACCACATATTGTTCGCCTTCGGAGCCGCTCATAACTTTTGAAGTTTTGCTGATTTTACCGCGGCGCGCCTGTTCCACCGTGGTGGATTCATCAACCAAATGGAAGTCCATTTTTGCGGTTTTACCCAATAAAATCTTTACACTTTCCGGATTTTGAACGCCCGGCAATTGCACCAAAATTCGGTCGGCGCCCTGTCCTTGAATAATCGGTTCTTTGGTGCCGAGTTCATCAATACGGCGACGCACGATGCTGATGGATTGGTCAATTACCCGACTTTTCAGAGCCGCCATTGCCGGTTCGTTATAGGTTAAGGTTAAAATTCCCTCGCCGTCTTCATCTTCGGTAACCACCACGCCTTCGTCAAGTTTACGAAAAGCCTCTTTAGCCTTGTCGCGAGCATTGAAGTCGGCGATTTTAACGGTAACGCCGTCTTTAGAGGACTTCAAATCCTGATAGCGGGTTTTGCGTTCGCGCAATGCCTGACGTACGGAATCTTCCAACGTAGACATTCTGTCGCGCAAAACATCGTCCATTTTTACCTGCAACAAAAGGCTGGAGCCGCCTTGCAAATCCAGTCCCAAATTTACCGGTTGCCACCACTTCGGCAACTTTGTCTTATCCGGAGCAAAATTCGGAAGGGCAAAGAATATGCCGACCAAGCAAATGGCAATAATTATCAAAATTCGATTAAGTGATAATTTATACATTGTTCTTTCCTTTTATTTTGTTTTATTACTTTTTTGTTTTTGCCGCGTTTGGCGCGGAAACTGTTTTGGCCGCACTCGGCTCGGAAACCACGCCGCCCACGGACATACGATCAATCGTAATTTCTACCCCCGGGGCAACTTCCAAAACGATTTCCGTATCTTTTATTTTGGTTATCTTGCCATAAATACCGCTACCGGTCAGCACCTTGTTGCCGATTTTCAGCTCATCAATCATCTTAGCATGTTCTCTGATTTTTTTCTGCTGCGGACGAATGAGGAAAAAATAGAAAATCAACAAAATCAGCGCCAACTGTATCAGCGTGCCGCTCAATCCGCCGGTTTCGACGGCTGCGGCCGTTGTGTCGGCAAAAGCATCGTTTATAAACATATTATTCTCCTTAAACACACTATATTTACTATAGCTATGTAGGTAATTTTATACCCTTTTTGCAAGAGAAAAAAACTAAAATTTCAAGTTATTAACGGATTTTTCCGTTTTTTATGGCAAATAAGCGCGCGGATTTACCGCTTTTTTGCCGGTGCGGACTTCAAAATGCAACTGCGGCGAGGTTACACCGCCGGAACTTCCGACCGAAGCGATTTTTTCGCCGCGAGAAACCTTCTGCCCTTTTTTAACAAAAAGCCGGTCGTTGTGCGCATAAGCGGTTATCCAGCCGTCGTGATGCTTAATCAAAATCAAATTGCCGAATCCCTTAAGCTCGTTGCCGGCATAAGCCACGGTGCCGGCATCCGCCGCTTTTACCGCGGTACCGAGCGGAGCTTTGATGTTTATGCCGTCGTTTTTGCGCCCTTTACCCAAGTTACCGAATCCGGATATAACCGTTCCCTGTACCGGCCACAAAAATTTTGCCGAACGGTTTTTGGCCGGAGGCGTAGTCGGAACATATGCCGACGACGTGCTTTTGGCGCTGTTTGAAACTGAAGCAGAAGCCGGAGCTTGCGCAGTTGCAACCTTACTGCCGGTGGCTTGTGATGAAGAAACCGAGGCCGGCAACAACAACTTTTGTCCCACCGCCAAAGAATACGGAGTGGAAAGATTATTTATCTTGCTTAAGGTCGTTATATCCACGTTATACATACGCGCAATGCCGTACAAACTTTCGCCGCGTTGCACGGTGTGATATTGTTTGGTCGGCAATGACAACTTTTGCCCCACATACAGCGTATATGGCGAAGACAAACGGTTGGCGTTAATCAAATCTTTAATCGGCACATTATAGCGGCGGGAAATACTGTATAACGTATCTCCCTTGTGTACGGTTATACTGTCTCCGGCGCCGCCCCACCAACTGGACGAGACGCACCCGCTCAAACAGCAAACCAAAAACAATATGCCTATGATTTTTTTCACACTATTCTCCATTCTCGCCAAAAATGGTAGCATAAAATTGTTTATTTTTGATTAAAAGCACGGCAAAGCCGTAAAATAAATGCTATTCCGCTTCTTTTGGAGTTTGTTGAATTTTTATAATCTGCGGGCGAAATTTTTGCAGCGCTTCGGCATTTTTCGGAGTCCAATTAACCGCATCATCATCCAAGCTTACCCATTTCAGTTCTTTTTGCTTTTGTGGCTCAATCACCTGCAACAGCGAAACATCGGTCGGACGGCAGGCAAACCAATGCAATTTGTATTTGTTGTTGCGCACCGTACCGAGCTTTTTGATAACATCGATATTTAAGTTGGTTTCTTCTTTAATTTCGCGATGCACCGCGGCATTCAGGCTTTCGCCAGGCTCAACCTTGCCGCCCGGCGTAACATACTGCGTGTCGTCGGTATGAATAACGGCATTGCGTTGCGCCGTTTGCGCCAACACTTTGTCGCCGTCGATAATTACCGCGCAAACTACGTCCTGATTATTGCCTTTCAGACGGTTATACACTTCCCAATACAAAAAATTTTTCATGCGCTCTACAATATTTGACATTGTTATTTCTCCCCAATTATCCGGCATTGATTTTATGCTTTAAAAGCCGGATTGTAAAGCTCAAATATCGGCACCTTTTTTCATTATGACATGCTCACAAATAAATGATGCGAAAGTCGTTATTTATAAAGGATTATCGCGTAGTCGCAGGTGTGTAAAACCATTTTGCACAAAAAAAGAGAGGAAGCAAATTCCTCTCTGAAAATCATTTTTGTAAGTGTTTGATTTTACTTAATAAATTAGAGATAAGCTTTTTTTTGTTTTGTTACGTTAATAATAGATAACCAGAACGTTGCCTTCGCCAATCAGAAAACCATGTCTTTTGCTGGCATACTGCAACTCGCGAGTATCCGCCAGAAAATCTGCCGTACACCTAGGTATACTCTTGGCGTCTTCCTCAAAGTAGAAGAGCTCATCGCCAATCTGGATAACGTAGGTTTCGCCACCTGTCCTTTTTCTTTTAAAGACCTTGACAGATTGCCGCTCGGTCGTGTTTATTTGCAAAACATGGACCCTAACTGCCTTTCTTAAGGCCTTTGAAGCTACGTCAGCACCCGCAGTGAAAGAATACATTGTTCTTTTAATTTTGCACGTGTAGCAAGGAGTATTCTTTGCTCCCACTGCATTCCAAGAACCAACGATACTTTTGGTTAAGTACGTTGTACCTACCCAGTTGACTCTTGAATCAGCAAGCACACTAACACTAATTGTTGCCAAAAGGCACGCCAAAAAAATTTTTCTCATAACTTGTTTGTTTTAATTAATAATTTAGATAAATAATACAGAAATACATGCTGTATAAGATAATATTTTTTTAATTTATGTCAAGAATTTTATTTTAAAGAGAATATCAAGCGTAAAAGAATCTGCTAAAAATACTATAAATGATGATTTTTGAAGAAAATAGATATTTTATATTACAACAAGACAATATGCTTAGGGTATTTCTTCCGACAAGAGTTCCACAGTATCCTAAAAATTATAGGCCCTCTTCCCGCCCCCCTGATAACACAAAAAGGCCGCCTTTCGGCGACCTCTTGTGTTATTGGAGCGGGCAATGGGATTGACTTCGTCGCCACTACGCTCGTTCGCTATTGCTCACCGGCATACTTGCGTCTGCCTCTCGCTTGTGGTCGGACTACTTTCTCGTGGGTCCAAATTTCTATTGCCGCAAACCATTAAAACAAAAAAACCTCCCTTTCGGGAGGTCGTTTGTTTTAATTGGAGCGGGCAATGGGATTCCGAGTTTTAGACTCTGTAACATACTGTTTTAACTGGAAAATATTGCAAATTTGTCCCAAAATTCCGAACATTGATGTCTCATATAAAAAACTCTTATCATAGCCTATTTTGCTTGTCAAGAGCGATATTTGATTTTTTACGGATATTTTAAACAAGCGCATATACAAATACTGGGCGTTAAACCCAGTATTTGCCGAAAGGAAAAGCCTTTTTAGAACAATTTTCGCAACTCGCTTACACCTTTGTAGTCATCTAAAACATCATTACAGTTTGTCAGACTTCTCAACATCGCATTCAATGCGCTTGAAAACATAGGACTTTCATCATATTTGAAGTGCTTGGTAAGCAACTGGTTCTGATAGATGTAATGAACCTGCTGATTACCATTATGTTTGATATATTCAACTACAGGAAAACCATGATATTTGAACCCCATCTCCCATAACTTTACAAGTCTGCCGATATGAATACGCTGAATACTTCTATATCCAGCGCATCCACCGATACTGAAAATGGTAAAGCAATCAATTACAACCGATGCGTTTGGTGTTCCGAGAGCAAACTTATCTCTATTACGATATATTTGCTTGAAGTTGCCGATAAACCATTTCCTATCATTTTCTATTCTTTGGTTGATGCTTTCTTCTATCATTTTCCTTCACCATTGCCTGATAAAATACTGTGTAGCGAGGTGGATGTGTCATTGTTGCTATTCCTCCAACCAACTGCCAGCCTTTTTTAAGTCTCTCATTCACTGCCTTTATTAAGTCATCTAAAAACGCATCACATACTACATCATACTTCATCATCTTAATATTCCTCTGCATACATTATTGTTAATACTTTATGAGCCAAGCGCACACCGCTGATATATGGTGAAATATACAGAAACCGTGTGTCATACGTATCAATTTTCCAGAAGATTTTATGCCCCTTAAATATAAATGAACCAAAATCATGTTCGCCATAAGGGTCATTACCTTTAGTAAATCGCTTAAAATTACGCACCTTTGTAATAATTTTAGCAATGTCTTTGGCTGAATTACATCTGATTCCATCAGTCAGGATAAGCACACCTTTTGACGGATGCTGCCGAAAATCATCGTTTTCAGCAGCAATCGTAGCAGCATCAGTCATTTTTTATGCTTTCAACTGTTCCAAAACATAATCATCATCAAATGCTTGGTTATTTTTGGCGATGTCATAAGCTGTTTGACCTTTATTATTCTTAATAGTCAGGTCAGTTTTTGCCATCAATCCACGAACAACATTCATACGCATTGATACTTGCGGATGATGTAGCGCATCCATCAATGGTGTCCAACCATCATTATCTTGTGCGTTTGGATTAGCACCGACATCAATAAGCAATGCCAAACATTCAAACGAACTGCGATGCCGTGCCATTATATGTAATGGCGTTGAACCTTCGTCATTTTGAGAATTGACATTTCCACCTTGTTGTAAGAATAACTGGATAATCTCTTGGTTTGAATGTTCCTTACAAACCCACAAAAATGGTGTCCATTTATGATGGTTATAAGGCAAATTTACCTTTACACCTTTACTCAACAAATCTTTAACTGTATTGAAATCATCTTCATATAATGCGTGCATTAACTGCGAGCGCAAATCATTTTGTATATTAGTCATCTTAAAATCTCCTGTTTAGTCCGCTTTAAGTGGGACAAGTTTGGTTAAATTCACTTTTCGCTTATGATTTAAACATATCAGCGATTCACTGTCAAGCAATTAATTATAAAAAAATAAATTAATTTCTTGATTCTACATGATTTTATTTTAAATTCAGTGACTTGAATCAGTCATAAATATTATTAGTAGATAATAAAATTACAGGAGAACTATGATGAAAGTATTGATTGAAACCATTAAGAACCGCAAAGGATACAAGCATTTCAAAGATGAAAATGATATGAATGACTATTTGAGTAAGCATAGCGATAGTATTGCTAATTATGAAATATTAAATGAATACGATGTTGCTGTTGAAGAAACAAATGAAATGCTTCAATCATTCATTGATGACTGTGAAACAATACACAACAAGTTGTTCTGGTTATTCAGACAGCACGAGCGTATAAACGAAAAGTATTCATTGAAACTTATAAATGCTGCTGGTCGTGTTTATGATGGTATCAGTGCCATTAAGAAATGTTTGAGATAATTAAACCGACATATTATTGTGTCGGTTCTTTCGTGGAGTAATTTTCATCTTCATTTGTATTATTATCCGCTGTCGGTGGAATATAAACAACACCTCCGCAATCTATCAATAAGTTGGCTATTTCTATTTCCATTTGATTTAATGCCATCATTAAAGGTGTTTCAAAACGCACGTTAATCCAATTTACATCAATTCCATTATCAATCAATAATTTGATTGCCTTTAGTTTCATATCCGTAGGCATATTTGGATTTTGAATTACATACATTAAAGCATTTTCACCAAGCGCATCATTTCTGTTTATCTCTGCTCCCTTACTTATGATATATTCAATTCCTTCTGTATCTTCGCTCATACCGCAGGAAATTAACAATAATGTTCTTCTCATTTTATCCATTGGTGCTTCTAATTTGAAATAAGGATTATCCGTCATTAGTTTTTCTATACTTTTGGCATCATCAACCAATAAATGATATTCTTCTGTTTTATTTGTATCAGGTATTTCATCAAATGGCTTATACTGAACTCTGCTGCTGATTTTCTTGAGTTCATTAAGTGCTGTTTCAATTTCACTGATGTGATAATATCTGCTGTATGTATTGGTGTTTTTATTATATGATTTTATCATAATTTTCTCCTTAATTTATTATTATGTCAATTACCTCGTAAAATATTTATTGAGTGAATTTTGATGATTTGGATTTAAGCAAAATTGCCACGATAAATATTCGTGTAGTCCTCCTTTACGACTATTTTTATTATTATGAATATAAATCTCATTTTAGCAGCACAGTCCTGTCGTGCTGCTTTTCATTTGAAATTACATAATATTTTTATGTGCGAGCAATTTATACGATTCATTTGTTGTCAATATAATTATTTGTATTTCGGATAAATTTATTACTTTAAATCGGATGGGTAATTTGCTATTATAATTTTGTAAGTTAAATGGATGTCTTCAATCCCATTTTATTGGCTTTTCCTTCTATTTTAATACCAAATAAAAAGGAAATATATTTTCGCTGAAAGTCTATTATAATATATTTTTTCTTTCTATTTTAATTATATTATAGGACTTTAAAACACCTCTAAAAGTGGCTCTGTATAATGGATTGATGATTCGTATGTGGAAACATTTATTTTCGGTAATGGAAATACAAATATTCACCAACGGAAATATCCATTTCAAAAGCGGAAATAGGTATTTCCAAATATATTAAATACGGAAATATTCATTTTTTACATATTTAAAAGTGGAAATATCTATTTCCGATACTCATAAACAATGGATTTAATAATAAACATAGGAGTAATTGAATGCCTGAAAGTATAGAAAAATTAACAAATGCGAAAATACGAATAATCCAGTTCATCATTTTCCGAACAAAAAGCAGACAAACATTTTTCGGCAGCAATAAGTATATTGCCAATGAATTACAACTGAAAGAAAATTCGGTTAAAGTGATGATAAATCAACTTATAAAAGATGGATATTTGGTAAAGGATATAAGAGGTAAGCAGCGTCATTTATTTTATACAGGAAAACCTGTTCCACGATGCTATGAGAATTTTGCTAATACTGATAAACATATACTGGCACAAGATATTGATAATTATAAACGAGATGCCGAGTATTATCAAAAGGAATATAATGCCGAGCATTATCACTGCGAGCAAGTTTTGAAAGAGAATTCATTACAAAAGGATAAATTATTTGAACAGCAAGCAGAACTTTATCATAAGGATATTATTATTGACTCATTGCTGGCAGAACTATTTCCACAAAATAATATACCTGCAATGGAAATGTATGATGAAAATAACAATTTGATAGCAACATTTTAATATAGGAGAAGTAATATGAATAATACAAAAAACTGGCTTTATAAATGGATTAATAGTAATTCAACTCAATATACCTCAAAAAATTGGATACACAGATGGATTAGTAGCAGTTCAGCACTAACTCCGACAAAAGATTGGTTAAAAAAATGGAGCAAAACAGGAATGTAGTCTTAATAGCAAACGGCATTTTTTATATGTAATTTATAAAAATTGAGAAAAAATAATCAGAAATTTTAATGGGAAAAATTGAAAATCAGGTTTTTCAAAAATCAAAACTATAAAATTTCAGCGTAATTTTATAGTCAAAAATCGCACTTTACACGGTTAGAAGCCATATTTTACCTGATTTTCAGCCCAAAATTGCACTAATTTAAATGTTTTATAGTCAGATACTATAAATTTATAGTGTATTTTCCAGTTCCATACGTTTAATGAACCGTGAGAGTGTCATATACTGAACACCCATAATTTTTGATATTTGGTTCTTTGAAACACCTTTGGCTAATAAATCTTGAATGCGCCTGATATTTTTTGATAGTTTCAAACGTTTTGATGCCGCTCCGACAGGACGACCGAGTTTAATGCCGTGTTCTTTTTTTGATGCTAACGAACACTTTGTGCGCTGCGAAATTAAATCTCGTTCTATTTGTGCTGCCAATCCAAAAGCAAAGGCAAGCACTTGTGATTGTAAATCATTACCTAAATGATAATTCTCTTTTATGGTAATAACTTCACAATTTTTATTCAGGCATATTTGTAAAATGGAAAAAGTTTCAGGCACACTGCGGCTGATACGGCTTAATTCGCTGGTGATTAAAATATCATTCGATTGGAGTTTATCCAATAATTCACCGAGTTTTCGTTTGTGTAGCGGTTTGCGAGAAGATATTGTTTCCTCAATCCATTCATCAATCTTCATCTTATTTTTAGCAGCGTATTCGCTGATTTCATATTCCATATGCTGATAAGATTGCTTTTCTGTACTCTTTCTGATATATCCATATGTTGTCATTGCATTTCCTTTTGTTGTATTTATCACTAATAACAATAAGTTATGCATAAAAAGTTCCTCAAAAAAAAGGAACGATAAAATCAACTAATTTTTTCACTAAAATTAACAATTTTTTTTGTAGATACAATTTTCACTAAATTTTGTATTAAACCTTATATTTCAATGATTTCAGCATATTTAATAATCTCAAATGAAAATACATAAATGCAAGTATCACACATTCAACATAAACGTTCCTTTATGTTAAGCCTTGAATCGCATAACTTACCAAAATTATGCAAAACAAAGATTTTACATAAAATTTTATGAGGAAATAACATGAATAGTATAAAGAAAAATGTTTTGCTTAGTGCAACTGCGTTAGGTCTTGTATTTTCATTTAATGCAA
Source organism: Alphaproteobacteria bacterium (assembly GCA_017528205.1). GTDB lineage: Bacteria > Pseudomonadota > Alphaproteobacteria > RF32 > CAG-239 > RUG410. The sequence continues at coordinate 27,667 of JAFXPE010000035.1, forward strand.
ATGCTGATACAACAATAACAAAAGAGGCATTACTTGCAGATTTAAACAACACAACATATACTGATGGCTCATTTGATACATCAATGGGTAAACAATATGTTAGTGGGGGCGATTGGTCAGATGAATATGCTCAATATAAGTTTGATTCAAATAATGATGGTGAAGCAGATGCTTCATTATCAGGGAAAACACTCGGAGACACATCTATTGATTTTACTCAAGAGGCTTTCCAATTCACCGACCAAAATGGTGATACAACAGATTTATCAGTGAAACCAACTGGTTTGAATACTTCTGATTTTGATAAAGCTGCAACAGTTATTGCGCCTGAAGTCGGTAATTCTTCACATAGTGGTAATAATCTAGGTACTACAACAACAGTTACTCAGGATACATATTATTATATGGCTGATACAACAGGCACAGGAGCACCAACCGCACATACATTGACAGATAATGCTCCTGCATTAACAGATTTTTCTAAAACAATTACTTTGACAGGTAGCCAAAATCATGGCGATGTAGTTGTAACTGGTGATTCAGATGATGGAATGCCGCAACAAAGCGACTATACGTTTACCATTATAAAGGCGGATAATACTGAATCTGGTAAAATTTCTTGGGTTAAAACAGGAAGTAGTTATACAATTAATGCTTCTGTTGAAGGAGATTTAGATAATTCTGATGATATGACAGCAGCTATTGAGCAAGCAAAATCAGAATTCCTGGCATATAGCAATGATGTAACAGCATTTAATAATGCTAAAACAACAAATGCTGCTAATTTTGATACAGCAACATCAAATTACAACACAGTAAATAATGCTTATACGGCAGATGCTGCACTTCAAGAAAGTATTACAACAAATTATGATAATTATACAACTTCATATTCTACAGCAGATACAAATCGTACAGCGGCAAATACTGCATTGAATAATACATTCGAACAGTATTCAACTGATGTTGGTAATTATACGACAGCAAAAGAAGCGGTTGATGCTTATGACAATTCCATATCTGCTGCTGTTGATAACAGGTCACAAAATCAAATCAGTGAATCATTAAAAGATGGTGGAGCTGTCAAAACAGCGATTGATAATGCGGTTAATGATGAAACAACTCGTGCATCTGCCGCTGAAGGCACATTGCAAGACAATATTGATGCAGAAGTAACTCGTGCAACTGCCGCTGAAGGCACATTGCAAGACAATATTGATGCAGAAGTAACTCGTGCAACTGCCGCTGAAGGCGCATTGCAAGATAATATTGATGCAGAAGTAACTCGTGCAACTACTGCTGAAGGCACATTGCAAGACAATATTGATGCAGAAGTAACTCGTGCGACTACTGCTGAAGGCACATTGCAAGACAATATTGATGCAGAAGTAACTCGTGCGACTGCCGCTGAAGGCACATTGCAAGACAATATTGATGCAGAAGTAACTCGTGCGACTGCCGCTGAAGGCACATTGCAAGACAATATTGATGCAGAAGTAACTCGTGC
>JAFXPE010000036.1 GCA_017528205.1 Alphaproteobacteria bacterium
GCGCTTACGCTACCTCGCTTGCCGGGTAACTTCGCCTCTTGCGCTGAAAAAATACCATTAAAGGCATTTTTTCATGCGCGAGCCCACATTGCCATGGCAATATGGCTTCAAGCCCTAGGTCACCAATAAAAAAAACACCCACAAAGGGTGCTTATTTTATTGGTGATCCCAACGGGACTCGAACCCATATTGCCACCGTGAAAGGGTGATGTCCTAACCATTAGACGATGGGACCACATTTTGTGAACACTCGCATATATACCGATATTTTTTGCAAACGTCAAGAACTTTTTTGCATTTTTATATTTTTTTTTGCAAACGGCAATCCGCCGGAATTTTTGTCTCAATTTTCCGGCAGATTATCACTCTGACGAGCGGCGTTCCAACACAGTTAATCCTGCCATATAAGTATTAAACATAATTTGGCAGATATTTTCTTCTTTGGCCTTAGAAAGCGGCTCTAAAACGTCTTTAGCCAAAAACGCGCTCAAAGCAAACACGCACAGCCACAAAACCTGCGACGAAAGCAAGCGCTCCGGCCGCTCCATTTCCGGCACGGTTTTACTCAGCGTTTTATTGATGTGCGATAAAATTTTCACCACCACCCGCAAATAATAAAACGAATATTCGCGTTTCGGGTGCGTCAAATGAAAGTTATACAGCAAAAACCACAAATTTTTGTTTTTCAGCACAAAATCCACAAAACTTTGCAACAAAGCATTGGCGTCAACAAACGGCTCGCCGGTTTCTGGCACTTTTTCGAGTGTTGAAGACAGCACTTTCAAAGTCATAAAATTTTGAATTATCACAAAATTATCCATATTGGAAAATTGATTGTAAATTGCCCCGACCGAGCACCCCGAAGCCTCGGAAAGTTTGCGCACGGTGAGCGCTTCTGTGCCCTTTTCGCACACAATTTTCCGCCCTATACCTATCAATAAATCCTGTATATTTCCTTTTTCCATTTTTACTGAAAACTTTTTGCAATTTAACAAATTATTTGTACTTTTGATGTAAGATAGCGCAAAGAGAACAATCTTTCAATTTATTTTTTTTGTTATCAAAGGAATATTTTATGAAAAAATTTGTGTTTGCCTTTTGCCTGTTTTTTCCCTCGATATTAGCCTCTGACTGCTATGCTCAGCTTGATTTGGACGAGCTTATGGAAACGGCCAAAGCCGAAGACGCGGCGGAAAATTCGGCCAAGGAAACCGCAACCGTTGCCACGGCAATCGAAGACGCGGCGGAAAATTCTGCCAAAGAAACCGTATCCGAAGATGCGAGCTCTGCTCTGCAGGCCGAAACCGACGATTTTGAAAAATCCCTTGATGACTTATTTGCCGACGACATGAACGCCGTAATCGGCGATGAAAAACCGGAAGAAAAGGCCGCAGATGAGGCCTTGCCGGAAGAAAAAGCCGAGGAATTACCGACGGCCGAAAAGGAAGCTGACACTATTGCCGATACAGCACCGGAAAATGCCGATAATGAGCCGGTTTTAAAAGACGACGAGGCAAATGCCGATGCGAAAAACCAAGACGAAAACAAGGCAGAGGAAACTGCGGCCGAAGAAACAGAAAGCGTAGCAACCGGTGAAACAGAAGCCCAATCCGCTCCGACAGATGAAAAGACCGCCACCGATAGCGCCAATGAAGAAGAAATTGATATTTTCGCCGATGACGAGGTTGGTGATTTGTTTGATGAACCTACCCCAAATAAAGATGAAAAAGCCGACGAGCCGCAAGATGCCGCCGATGTTCTGCCGATAGATTCGGAAAACGCCAATCAGGCAAACAAAGATGATTTTATGGACGATTACTTTGAAGATTTGGAAGAACAAAAACAGCGTGACGAAACGGCATACAAGGCCCAAAAAGATGCCTTGCGTCTGATTTCCGACGAACCGCAAGTCGTTACCTTAAAGGACGAGCAATGCCTGAGCCTGCGTGAAGCTAATCAAAAGCGCAAAGAAATGGAAAAACAGCTTAAAGCGGCTAAGGCCAAGCAACCGCCTTTGGCCAAACCGGCCGCTTTTATAGCGGAAAAGACCGACACTCCGGAAGATGACAGCGAAAACGAAGAAACCGCTAAAACAACTGAAAATCCAAAAGTTGAAACTGCGAATGAACCGGAATCGACTTTTACGGTGGAAGCTCCTTTCGGCTTGCGTTGGAACGCCGGCAAAGAAGAAATAGAGGCCATGGGTTTTGCCACAGCTCCGGCGGAAATGGATAACTATCAAGGCGTTTATGTGGTGCGCAATCCGCAACAGCCTCAAAAAACTTTCACTCTGGTAACAGCAGTCTTCGGCACCCAAAATCACTTGCAAGCGATTTATGCTCAAAGTCAGCCGCAAGATGACACGCCGCAGGCCGAAAAAGTGTTGAAACTTTATCATCAATATTACGATGCCCTAAAGCAAAAATACGGTAACGACAAGGAGCATTTTATACCTAATATGCAAACCATTGTGGAGGAACAAAAAGCAGTTGCCGCCGAAAACAGCGACGCCGCTCCGGCAGAAAACGCAGAAATCGAAGAAGATACAACACCTGCGAATAACGGCATCGGTAACGATAATTTCTTAAACGAGTTAAAAGAAGAAAAAGCCGCCCTTTTCGCCACCTTCAACGATGACAACGTAAAAGTAACGCTTACGGTTTTGGCAGATGAAAAAGGCAAAAGCTACATAACTCTGGATTATGAAAATACATATGTGACCCAAAATGAACAAAGCGCCAATTTTGATGCTTTGCTCAACGATTTATAGGAGAAAAAAATGGTAAAAGTCAGTTTTTGCGGAATTTCAGGCAGCGGAATGAGCTCGTTGGCGCAGATTCTTAAACTTTCCGGTTATGACGTCAGCGGTTCCGACCGCAATTTTGACTTAGGCCGTGACTTACACATCAAAGAAGCTATGGAAAAAATGGGCATAACCATTTATCCGCAAGACGGCTCCGGCATCAACAGCGGTCTGCAATGGCTGTGCGCCTCAACCGCCGTTGAAGATACCATTCCGGACATCAAAACCGCCAAAGAAAAAAACATTCCGGTCATTACCCGTCCGCAACTTTTATCGGAAATTTTCAACTCCTATCCTTACGGCATCGCGGTTGGCGGCACCAGCGGCAAAACCACCACCACGGCGATGATCGGCTATATTTTGGACAAGGCAGATAAAAAGCCGTGCATGGTCAACGGAGGCCTTTTGCGTGATTATGAAGAAAAAAGCGCCATTCCCAATATAATTTACAACCACGGCAACATTTGCGTGGTAGAGGCCGACGAAAGCAACGGCAGTATTGACTTATACAATCCGTATATTGCGCTGATTACCAACATTTCCGCCGACCATAAAACGCTGGAAGAACTCTCGACCATGTTTCAAAACTTTGCCAATCGCGCCAAACGCAGCATCATTGTCAACGACGACTATGACCTTTGCCGCAAACTGACGCACACCAAGCCGTGCCTGACTTTTTCCGTTAAAAATCACGAAGCAGATTTTTACGCTACCGACATCAAACCTTTGCCGAACGGCACCCAATATGATTTCAACGGCACGACCTATACTTTGAACTTAATCGGTGAATTTAACGTGGCCAACGCTTTGGCCGCCATTGCCGCTTGTTCCGAAATGGGAGTGGATACTCATACCGCCGCCACCATTTTGCAAGATTTTCACGGCACCAAGCGTCGTTTGGAAGTTATCGGGCAAAAGAACGACATAACCGTTATTGACGATTTCGCCCACAATCCGGACAAGGTTAAATCTTCCGTACGCGCCTTGCGCAAATATGACGGCCGCCTGATTATAATGTTTCAACCGCACGGATTTGGCCCGATGCGCTCACTCGGCAAAGAAATTATGGCCGAATTTGTAGAAAATATGGACGATGATGACATTTTGATTATGCCGGAAATTTTCTTTGTCGGAGGCACGGTAACCAAAGACATTTCCTCAGCCGATTTAATCAAACACGCCAAGAGTTTGGGCAAGAAAAAAGCTTATTTTGTAAAGGATAAAGCCGCCGCCCTCAAAAAAATCACCAAACTGGCAAAATCCGGCGACCGCATTGTTATTATGGGCGCGCGTGACAACACCCTAACCGATTTATGCCGACAAATTTTGGAGAACATTTAAATGCAACCGATTAAAACTGGAGATAAAGTGGCAATTATCGCTCCTTGCGGCCAAATCGGCGAGATGAGCAAAATCGCTCCGGCCGTGGAATATCTGAAAAGCCTCGGTTTACAGCCGGTTGCGGGTGAACATCTTTTATGCGTTAACCGCTATATGGCAGGCACCGATGAACAACGCGCCGCCGACATTAACGCCGCTTTTGCCGATGATGAAATCAAAGCTGTTTTTTGTGTGCGTGCCGCGGCCGGCGGTTTGCGCGTGTTGCCGTATCTTGATTATGACTTGATAAAGCGCAACCCCAAGCCGTTTATCGGCTTTTGCGATAACGCTTCCGTACAACTGGCGCTGTGGCAAAAATGCGGCCTTGTTTCTTATAACGGTTTCGTGCTGACCTACGATTTTAAAGACGGTGCTTTGGATTCTTTAATTAAAGAAGACTTGGAAAAACTTTTGCAAGGCAAAATTTTTACCGTTGTTTCCGGTCAAAACCTGCGCTCCGGAGTGGCAAAAGGCAAGCTCATCTGCTCTAACCTGACAACGTTGTTACGCTTGGCCGGAACACCGTATTTTCCTGACTTAAGCGACAAAATCTTACTCATTGAAGACATCAACGAGCGCGTATATCGCCTGGATTTAATGTTGCAACAACTTAAGCTTCAGCCGTCGTTTAAGCACCTCAAAGGCATTATTTTCGGACAATTTACCAACTCGCAAACCGATGATGAAGACGGCTCGGTTGCCGATTGCGTGCAAGACTTTTTGAGCCATACGAACTTGCCGGCAATTACCGATTTTAACTTCGGTCACACCAAATCTCGTCACGTTTTACCGTTGGGTGCCGAAGTAGAAATGAACGCCGATAAGACCGAATTAAAAATTTTGCGCTATTAAATCACACAACTTATTGAAATTATCGATATTGAGCTTGGTAACCAGGCGCAAATAAATATCGACACCTTCCCACAATTTGCTGGTAAATGCTAGCATAATACCCGTAGTGTATAAATTTGCCCCGATAATAAATATAATCGAAAAGCCATATCCTTCCCTTATAATATCCGTCTGCTTAGGGTGCGTCTGGTCCAAAACCGCGGCTCCGTAATAAGCAATCAAATACCCGAAAACGCCATAAACCAACCAATGATCGCCGCTAATGCGCAACAACCACGGCATAATCAGCATATAAAAAAACGCAAACAGCGGAAAAAAGTATGGCGACAGCGTAATCAACCAGTTGCCGCCCCCCATTAAGCGCATAGAGCCGCCGCTGCCGTCGGGATTAAGGCGAATCCGTCCGGCGTCGTGAAAGGTTAAATAGGCAAACAGCGTGTGTGTCAACTCGTGCGAAATAATTTGCATTGTTTTGCAATTATTGTATCCCGCCATCAAAATCGTCAGCACATAAAACCCGATTCCGCCGCCCAACGCAAAAAAATTACGCGACATAAAATTAAAATAATCAAAAGAACGCAACAACGCCGGAATGGACAATAACAAATACAAGGCCACCGGCCATTTGATAATTTTAAATATATAATCGATAAAGCGCGCCATTATTTGTTTCCTTATTATATAAATATTAACCTAAATATCCTAAAATTCCCCTAACACCAAACAAGCATACGGAGGCTCTTATGGCAATAGATGTGAACAAATATGATTTTTTAATCAGCGACGAAAATGAAGTTATGCTGTTATTGTACGCGCGTGATATTGCACCGGAAGAGCCGGTTGTTCGCTTAAATTCGGAACAAAAAACCATCGAGCTGTATCGTCGCCGTGACGATGCCTTTACGTTGGAAAACGTTGAAGACCAGATTTTTACTCTCTTGAAAGACGAACCAAACTTGCTGGTTTGCGAAATATATCCGACCGACAATCCGGACGAAACCGAGATTGTTTACACCTACGAAGCAACCATAGTTGAATAAACATACCAAAAATCATAAAAATTTATAAACGCAAAATCAATCATTTATAAAAATTTTTAATTATACATACCTGAATGTATATTTATTTTATTGCTTTTTTTCAAAATATGGTTTACATAAAAATTATAAACACTTTTGAAGGAGATAAAAAATGAAAAAGTTTATGTTTATATTGAGTTTTGCACTTGTATTCGCCCCGATGTTGGCCAACGCCGAAACAATCATTGTGGTAGATAATGATAATATTGTTCGCCAACAAATTTATACTCAGCCGATGAGCCCGCAAGTTGTATATGCTCAACCGCAACAAGTAATAGTTCAACAGCCGCCGGTTGTGGTCAGAGAGCGCGCAACGCGCAACTATTATTACGATCCGGTAGCTACCGGCCTGTTGGTTGGCTTTACCGGTGCAGTAGTAGGTCATGCTTTGTTCGGTCATCACCATCATCACGGTGGTCATCATGGCGGACACCATCACCACAGACGTTAAAAAGATTATCTATATTTCATGAAACCTCCGCCGCCGGCACTATGCCGGCGGTTTTCTTCACTTTATTCAAATATAACTCTCATGTTTTTACCATAAAATTTAATGAGTTTGCGTACCATTCCGTAATTAAGATGACGGCCGGTTTCTATGCCATCAATAATCCGCTCGGGAATATGGGTTTTGTTTTGTACCTGATGCAACAACAAACGTTTTTCCTGACGTATTTTCCACAATTCGTGTCCGATTTCTTTTTGAGTTTCCCTATCTACGAAATATTCATATTTTCCCATTGTTTGAACTCCTGATTTTGTTAATTTAAAAACAAAAACCACCTCAAATTCCTTCAAGGTGGGGAGTTCGAAACTGCAAACAGACAGTCCGGCGTATTCTGTATATTCCGCCGGCTCCCCGTTAAGAGGAGTTATTTTCTGTTTGGGAGTTTCGACACTCCACCGACGACCTCTCGTCGGCAAAGATTATATTAAAGAATTAAGCTGAAAATGCAAGCAAAAAATCAGCGCGCACCGACAAGCGACACCGAAGAAATGGTATCACCCATGCCCACCAACGTTTTCGGTTTATCAACCAAAATTGTCGGCACCGCAATCAAATCCATATTTTCATACGTTGTCAATCCGCTGACGACAAACTCCGGATTATGCAAAAAGTCAGCCAAATTCTGCAGATTATCGACAGCTCTTTGCCCTATTTCCTGCCCCTGCGCCCACAATAGATTTTCGCTCTTTTCAATATTTCCCAAACCGGCTTTTGAAGCCGCCACGGTCGCCGCCAGCATCATACCGCGTTTTTCGGCCTCCGGCGTTATGGCAAAGTTTTTATCTTGCAAAGTCAGATACATACCGTAAAAATGCAGTTGCATTCGCGGTGTGTGAATTTTAGCCTTCAGTTCGAGCAAAATTTGCCACAAATCAGCGGCGTGTAAATCTTTTTTGATAAGCGCGGCAAACATTTGCGGATTAAGCACTTCCAGCGCGTCCAACGCCTCGCGGTCATTCATACCTACCGAATGAACCAACGGCGCCAAATCGCGTAAAATTGCCAGCCTTACGGCTTTATCCTGCGTTGAGGCCAGTTCCAAATGAATAATTCCCTTCGGGCAAAGCCGTTTCCATTCGTTTATGAGCGGAATCGTGGCCGCAATACGTTCCAAACCGCCGCGCCCCGCCGTCAAATTATGATAGCCGGATAAAATCAAATAATCAAACCCGTTGCGGTTAAGATATTGCAAAAAACCGTCATTGATTTTAAGTTCAATATTGGCCGTATCATAAGTGGCAATAAAGCGATTGGCCTTAGGGCAAACATATTCGCCGTCGCCAAATTCAAAAACATCGCCGGCGTCAAACTCGATTATCCAATGCACCAGCGGTTCATCATTCTGCCGATTAAGCGCGCAAGCACAACAAGGTATGCCCTGCTCATCAACTGCCAGCAAATTTGGCATATTCAAAAACTGCTCGGCCTGCAACCGTGGGTGCGAATTGGTGTGGGCGCAAACTTTTTGCACTCCCAAAACCGCCAAAACATTCGCCACAATTCCGGCCTGTCCGCCCATTTGCAAGCGGTCATACCTCAAATTGTCGCGCATCCATTCATAAATTTTTTTATCTTCACAGAGCCACTCCTCGGCAATCCCTAAGGTAAAGCATTTAATAATGCCGCGCACCACATCGCGCGGAGTTTGCAAACGAGTTTTTTTATTTTGCAAATCCTCAAACGATAAACTCACCGATTTTGCCAACTTGGAAAGCCTTTTGCCGCTGATTTTTACCACCGCGTCAATATTGGTATTAAATGCCGTTGCCGCACATTTTACCTCTTTAACGCGCTCCAACTGTGCCGGCACAATGTCATACGCTTGTTGCCATATTTTTTGTAAATCAGCCATTATTGAACGGAATGCTCCATTTCTTTCAAGCGAATATTGGCTAAAGCGTTCATAATTAAGCCGCTAATCGCGCTGTTAAACTCCAAATATTTTTCCGTTTGTGCTCGCCACTCATTCAGCGGCAACGAATTAATTTTGGCATATTTTTCGCTGGTTTTCAGCGCATTCAAAGCGTCATTTAAACGCCCTTCATTTACCAAATTCAAAACCTCGTCATCTTGAACGGTAAACTGCGGTCTCTCCGGCGTTTTCTGCGCCACAAACGCCCGCTTCAACCAATAAATTGCCTTATCCGTCCACTTGGCATCGTCGGCCAACTTTTCTTCCACCGGCTGATTTTTAAGCTCGGTATTGTTCAAATCGGCAAAAATTTTGCGAAAATCGCGGATTAACTGATTTTTGCCGCTGATGCCGCTGTTGGAAAAAGAGCGAATTGTCCGTGCATAATTTTCCGCCAGCTCGTTACCGCGTGCCAAAATTTGCAACACCTCGGCTTCGTAAGCAAAAGGAACACCCTGCTCGGCCAAATCCCGGATAATAATGGCACCGCTGGCCAACAAAACCTCTTGAGTTTTTCTTTCTTGAGCAACCAAAGAAACTATTTCCGGAGCCAATAAAGTTTTTTCCGGTGCCGGTGCTTCTTCAGCCTCGGTTTCGCCGCTTGCATCTGCCGCCGCATCGGTGTTACGGCTGTTAATTTGTCGCAACAATTCTTCTCGCAACACCGCTAACTTTTGATTTACCTGATTTTCGCTAACTCCGGCAACTTGTTCCACCACCGGTCGATTCTTCAATCCGGAAACATCTTTTTCCACTTCATTTAAGCGGATTTCCAACGCAGTAACCTTATTTTCCCAAGTTTTCTGCAAATTTTGCAACGTTGCGGCATTTTGTGTTTCCAATTGACGCCAATGCATTACTGCAGCACCGCCGCCGACCAATATCAGCAAAAGAATAAACAACATAAACTTGCGCCCGCTTTGCGATTTTTTGGCAGTTGACGCTACAATCGGTTTGGCGGCTTTATTCTGATTACCGGCCGTATTTTTTTCTTCTGCCGCCGGTAATTCCGCAACTTTTTCCGGTGCAGATATTGTATCCCGTTTTTCGTCCTCAACCGGTTTTACACTGTTTTTTTTATCATTTTTAGCCATAATCTTATCCTTTTTCTTGACATTTTGCCCGAATATACTTCATATATCTATAACAAAAATAGTTTAAAGTGAATAAATAAAAATCATTTTTAGGAAAAACAATGATTGTTTTGGGAATAGAAAGCAGTTGTGACGATACCGGTGCCGCCGTTGTTACGGACGCCAAAGAAATTTTGGGCGAAGCCTTGCAATCGCAGGAAGAACACAAAATTTACGGCGGTGTAGTGCCGGAAATTGCCGCTCGCGCCCACTTGGAGCACATCGACGAGATTGTGTCGATTTGCCTGCAGCGCGCCCACATTGAACTACCTGAGGTTGACGCCATCGCCGCTTCTTGCGGTCCGGGGTTAATCGGCGGTGTGGTGGTCGGTGCGATGACGGCGAAAGCCTTGGCTTTGGCTCTCAACAAGCCGTTTGTGGCCGTAAACCACTTGGAAGGCCACGCTCTTTGCGCCCGTATTGCCCACGACATTCAATTTCCGTATCTGTTGCTACTGGTATCCGGCGGCCATTGCCAAATTTTGGTGGTAAAAAACGTCGGAGAATACGAGCGTTTGGGTACAACCATTGATGATGCGGCCGGCGAAGCCTTTGATAAGGTGGCAAAAATGCTGGGGCTTGGTTATCCGGGCGGCCCGATGATAGAAAAAATGGCGGCCGTCGGCGACGATTCGCGCTTTACTCTGCCGCGTCCGTTGGCCAATTCCGGAGATTGCAATTTATCCTTTTCGGGCTTAAAAACGGCCGTGCGCAAAATTATCGAATCTTATGCCGAAGACGGCGTGGTCGAACACGCCATTTTGCCCAAACAAGATGTTTCCGACATTTGCTCCTGTTTTCAAATGACGGCAACCGACTGTCTGGTCGGCAAGCTCAAATCGGCCATTGAATATTTCAAGAAAAAATATCCCGAAGGCGAACATTTGGTGGTTTCGGGCGGTGTTGCCTCCAACACTTATTTGCGCGGCGCACTTAAAAATTTGGCCCTGCAAAACGGACTGGAATTTGCCGCTCCGCCGATTCGTTTTTGCACCGACAACGGCGTAATGGTGGCTTGGGCAGGCTTAGAGCGTTTTCGTTTGGGATACACCAGCGAGCTTGATTTTAAGCCGCGACCGCGTTGGCCGCTGGACGAAGCCGCGCCCAAAGCTCCGGGAGCCGGCGGAGTTAAGGCCTGATGCGTCCGCAAAAAGAAATTTTGGAAATTATGCAGGTTTTTGCCAAGCAGAATCCCAATCCGCAATGCGAACTCAACTTTCACAATCCTTATACCCTGTTGGTGGCCGTAATGCTTTCGGCACAAAGCACGGATAAAGGTGTCAACAAGGCCACCGAAAAGCTGTTTCAAATTGCCGACACGCCGCAAAAAATGCTGGCACTGGGCGAAGAAAAACTTAAAACACATATCAAAACCATCGGGCTTTTCAACAACAAAGCCAAAAACATTATCACCATGAGTCGCCAACTGATTGACGATTTCGGCGGAACGGTGCCGGAAGACCGCGACACGCTGACCACGCTGGCCGGTGTGGGGCGCAAAACCGCCAATGTGGTAATGAACGTATGGCGCCATCAGCCGACTCTGGCCGTGGATACTCACGTTATGCGCATTGCGCACCGCCTTGATTTCAGCCGCGGCAAAACTCCGCTGGAAATTGAAAACGACCTGATGAAAGTTCTGCCGTCGGAAATGGTTGTCAACACCAATCACTGGCTGGTGCTGTTCGGGCGTTATATCTGTAAGGCGCAAAAACCGCTGTGTGGCGAATGCCCGATTTATGATTATTGCCAATGCGATGACAAGCAGCAGAAATAACGTAATTTTTATAAAAAAAGCTTGCATTTGCAAAAGATTCTATGTATAAACTTTGCACAAAGGAAAATTTTAAGATAAGGGTGCTAAAAAATGGCAAGAGTTACTGTTGAAGATTGTATTGATAAGGTTGAAAACCGTTATGAATTGGTGTTGGTTGCGGCACAACGCGCCAAAGATATTGCTGCCGGCTCAATGATTACGGTTGACCGCGATAATGATAAAAATTCGGTTGTTGCTTTGCGCGAAATTGCGGAAGAACATGTTGATATCGCCGATTTGCAACGTTCTCTGGTTCAGGGTCAACAAAAGTTGGTTGAAATTCAAGAGCCGGAAGACGAAGAAGTTGAGATTATCGCTGCCGAAAAGGAATTGTCCGAATTACAGCAATTTTCAAGTGATATGATTAGTGATGAAGATTTAAACAATACCATGCAGATTCACGGCGGTGACGACGATGATGACAGCTTGGATTTGGATTCGGACGGCGATGATATTGATTTTGACGACAATGCCGATTTCGGTGACGAATCTTATGATGATACTGATGAATTAGATTAAAATTTTCATCAAATTAACTTTTATTAAAGCAAAACATACTATTTTAAACGATATGTTTTGCTTTTTTGTTTGAGGAGATGCAATGCTACGGCAATACGAGCTGGTTGACTTAGTAAAATCTTACGATCCTTACGCCGATGAGGACGCGCTCAATCGTGCCTACGTTTTTGCCTTAAAAAAACACGGTTCGCAACTGCGCACCTCAGGTGACCCGTATTATTCGCACCCGATTGAAGTGGCTGGTATTTTAACCAAATATCGCTTGGATTCGGCTTCGATTATCGCCGCATTGTTGCACGACACGGTAGAAGATACCGACACCACGCTTGATGAAATTAAAGAACTGTTTGGCGACCAAGTAGCGCAACTGGTTGACGGCTTGACCAAATTGGCCATGATTGAGCACAAATCCGGCTCCAGCAAACAGGCGGAAAACTTCCGCAAGCTGTTGCTGGCAATGTCGGAAGATATCCGCGTTTTGCTCATCAAACTGGCCGACCGTTTGCATAATATGCGCACCTTAAAATTCTGTCCGCCGGACAAACGCGCGCGCATTGCCCGTGAAACCCTCGATATTTATGCGCCGCTTGCCGAGCGTATCGGTATGGAAGAAATCAAAGAAGAAATGGATGAAATCGCTTTCTCGGAACTATACAAAGAAGCGCACGATTCCATTGTAACCCGCCTCAATTTTTTGCGAGAGCAAGGCAACAACATTGTACCGAAAATCATTAAGCAACTTGAAAAAGATATGAGCGACAACGGCGTGCATTGCACCATAACCGGCCGCGAAAAATCGCCGTATTCGATTTGGCGCAAAATGCAATTAAAAAATGCCTCGTTTGAGCAACTTTCCGATATTATGGCCTTTAGAATTTGCGTCAATACGGTTGCCGACTGCTATCAGGCTCTGGGTATTATTCACAGCAAATATCATATGGTGCCGCGCCGTTTCAAAGACTACATTTCAACCCCGAAACCGAATGGTTACCAATCTTTACACACCGGCGTTATCGGGCCTTTAGACGTTAGAATTGAGGTACAAATTCGCACTTACGAAATGCACGAAGTCAATGAAAAAGGTGTGGCTGCGCATTGGGCATATAAACAAGGCCAACACACCGAAGGCAAAAACTTCCGCTGGGTACGCGAGTTGTTGGAAATTCTCGATCAGGCGCAAAATCCGGACGAGTTTTTGGAAAACACCAAGCTCGAAATGTATAACGATCAGGTGTTTTGCTTTACGCCGAAAGGCGATTTAATCGGTTTGCCGATGGGCTCAACGCCGGTGGATTTTGCTTATGCCATTCACTCTAATGTGGGCAACACTTGCGTCGGCGCTAAAATCAACGGTGAAATCAAGCCGTTACGCACTATTTTGCAAAACGGTGACCAAGTGGAAGTGCTGACCGCCAAAAATCAGCATCCGTCACTGGAATGGGACAGATTTGTGGTTACCGGCAAGGCCAAAGCCGCCATTCGCCGTTATGTCCGCATTAATAAACGCGAACAATTTATTGCTCTCGGCAAAGAAATCGTCGATAAATTGTTCAAATCCGAGGACCAAGAATTTTCCGAAAAAGAACTGGTTAAATATTTATCCAATTTTGAAGCCGAAACAGTTGACGATGTGTACGCCAAAGTGGGCGAAGGCTTGGTAACCGGCTGGGACGTATTACGGATTATGCACCCGGGATACCGACAATCGAAATTGGAAAAAGTGGTCAGCGCCATCAAACTTCCGGTGTTTAATAAAAAGAATCAGCCGAAAAAAGATTCACTCAAAATTCGCGGCTTGATTGACGGTATGGCCGTACATTTTGCCGGCTGTTGCCACCCGCTGCCTGGAGATAGAATTGTCGGCATCGTAACCACCGGCAAAGGCGTTACCATTCACACGGTAGATTGCCCGTCGTTGCACAATTACGAGCAAGAGCCGGAGCGTTGGCTTGATGTTGATTGGGGACCGGAAGCCGAGCAAGAAAAGCACGTTGCCCGTTTAAAACTGATGCTCAGCAACGAACCGGGAGCACTTGCCGAAGTGGCAAACATTGTGGCTAAGGCCGAAGCCAACATTATCAACTTGAATATTACATATCGCACATTAAGTTATTTTGAGATATTGCTCGATATCGAAATTAAAAACGTCGACCAATTGAACAATTTAATCTTAAACATGCGCGCCGAAAAACTCATCAGCTATGTGGCACGCGCCAACAAATAGAGGAAAAAGCTTTGGGGATTATCACAAATTACTTCAACCGATTGTTTAAAAAAATGCTGTTGCAGTTGAAACGGCTGAAGGGCACTCCGTATTCCATTGCCGCCGGTTTTGCCTGCGGTGTTGCGATTTCATTTACGCCGTTTATCGGCTTTCATCTGATTTTGGCCGCCGTTACCGCTTGGATTATTCGCGGCAACGTTGTTTCTTCGGCCATAGGCACCTTAATCGGCAATCCGTGGACCTTTCCTTTTATATGGATTGCGGTGTTGTCAACCGGTAATTTTCTTTTGGGAGATATAGTCACCGCCGGCCAGGTAAATTTTATCCGAATTTTTGAATCAGCCAGTAAGGCTCTGATAACCCTTAATTTTTCTCATTTCGGACGTGATGTATGGCCGATTTTTTTCCCGATGTTGGTGGGGTGTATTCCTTACTACATTATATCGTGGCTGGTTTCGTATAAACTTATTAAGATAACTATGGATAAAATAGCAAAAAAACGCGCCAAGCGTATTGCCCAAAAGGGAGAAAAACAATGATTGTCGGACTGGGAAACGATATCGTCAATATCGAACGCATAAAAAACACGCCGGATTATTTACAACATTTTGCCGCTCGCATTTTGGGAGTTGCAGAACAGGCGGAAATTCGCCAAAGCGGTGCCGATAGAGACGCACGTTTTCGCGAATTGCTGGCCAAGTATTATGCCGCCAAAGAAGCCTTTGTAAAGGCACTCGGCACCGGATTTCGCGACGGAATTTATTTTCGTGACATTCAGGTATTGCATACCGAACTGGGCAAGCCGGAACTCAAAATCAGCGGTGATGCCGCAAAATATTTGCAAAAATTGACCTCGAAACCGCGACTGTTCGTAACCTTAAGCGACGATATGCCGTTTGCCTTTGCCGTGGTTATTATCGAAGGCTAAAAGTTTCATCGTTTTTCTGAATCACAATAAAAAAGACTGTCATCCTGAGGAACGTAGCGACGTGAGGATATCGTTAGTCGCTATGCGGCTGTAGTAGTTAATAATATGGTTGATTTATTACTCCCCAGATTGCACAGCGCCTAACGAGATTCTTCGCCGGCTTTTCAGATTCTCGGTCATGCCAAGAATGACAGAAAAGCAACGGCTCAGAATGACAATGTTTTCCCACGCGCAATGTACAAAAAAACCGGCACAACCTCGCCAAAACTCGGATAATGAGTCTAAAAGTTTTTTCCGCGCCATGTACAAAACCATAAAAATCCGTAGAATGAGTCAGATACGCAGTAAGCGGGTTGGCGCAGTGTACAAAAAAGGTACATAAGCCAACCCGCTTACAAGTAGATGACCATTATACGGATTTTTAAATCTCTTTGCGGGCGGAAAGAGCCAACTGAATAGTCCCCTCATCCATATAATCGAGCTCACCGCCCAGCGGCAAACCTTGAGCCAGAGTGGTAACTTTCAGCGGATATTCTTTGAGGCGCGAAAGGAGATAATGATTGGTGATTTGCCCGTCAATTGTAGCTGGCAAAGCCAAAATAACTTCTTTGAGACGCCCGTCGTTTAAGCGATGAAAGAGTGATTCGATATTTAAGTCTTCCGGCGTAATCCCGTCCAAAGCGGATAATATGCCACCCAACACATGATATTGACCGCGATAAACACCAACCCGCTCCATGGCCCACAAATCGGCCACATCTTGCACCACGCAGACCGTTTCGGTGTCACGCGCAGCGTCGTTGCAAATGGCGCAAGGCTCGGTAGTATCAAAATTGCCGCATATTGGGCATTTTTTAATGTTATCGGCAACCTCTTGCATTGCTGCAATCAGAGGCAGCATCGCGGTTTCCTTTTTTTTGAGCAAATGCAAAACAATACGCCGCGACGACCGCGCGCCCAAAGACGGCAGTTTTGCCACCATTTTAATCAGTTTTTCGATATCCGTACCTTGCAATTTTATAGCCTAAAACGGAAGCTTCAAACCGCCCAAACCAACGCCGTTGGTAGCCTCTTTCATACCTTCTTCCATCATGGCGTCAACTTTTTGATGGGCGTCGTTATAAGCCGCCAAAATCAAATCTTCAAGCACATCAACTTCATCGGCATCAACCAAAGACTTGTCGATATTCAGGCTCTTCATTTCCGATTTGCCGTTCAGCACCACCTTAACCAAGCCACCGCCGGAAGTACCTTCTCTTTCTTCCTGTCCGAGTTTGGCTTGCGTTTCTTGCATTTTGCGTTGCATTTGTTGTGCTTGTTTCATAATTCCTTGAATATTCAGCATTTTTTAATCCTCATAATTTTCTGTTATTGTCCCCTCACTCGTAAATTCGGTCGGCTCCTCATCTTCTGCCGCTTCAACGCTTTTACGAATTATTGTATCTATTTTAGCACCGTTAAATTCATTTAGTATAGCTTTAACCAAAGGATATTCAGAGATATTTTTCTTATCCCGATTAAGTTCCCGCGATTCGATAAAGGCCAAAGTTTCGCCCAGCGGCTCATAGTCAATATCAAAATGCCACGGCGAGCCGGTTTCTTTTTCCAAAAAGTTGCGAAAATCCATAATCAGATTTTTGTCGGCCTTTTCCGAAACGGCGAGATGAATTTTGCCGTGTTCAAAAGACTTGAATGATATATCGTTTTTAATGGCATACATCAACATCGGCACTTTTTTGGCTGTCATCAATTTCAGTAAATCGGCGGTTGTATCCAGCACAATACCGGACGCCGAGGCACCATCCAATGCGGCGTCATCATTTTCGGTACCGTTAAGAGAAGTATTTTTAGCTAGGCCGGATTTTTTTTTTAATTCCTCAAGCATAGCTGCCGGAGTAGGAAGCGAGGCGGAATATGCTATTCGTATCAATATCATTTCCAGCGCGTCGTTTTGCACCGTGGCATATTGCAACTCGCTCAGCCCCTTAATCAGCATCTGCCAAATTTTAGAAAGAATACTTATCGGAGCTCCGTTCAACTTTTTACACAATTCCCTGTCGGCTTCGCTCAGCGCGGCATCATTTATAAATTCAGGCAAGACCTTTACTTTGGCCAACAAATGCGTAATTTCGATTAAATCCTGCAACACCAACATCGGAGTTGCACCGTTAACATAAAGTTCCTGCAAAGTTTGCAAAACCGCCGCCACATCGCCGCTAAGGAGCTGTTCATAAAGCTTGCCGCTTTGTTGTCTGTCGGCCAGCCCCAACATATTTTTAACCGTTTCGGTATCAACTTTTCCGTCGCCCAAAACAATTGCCTGATCGAGCATCGAAAGTCCGTCACGAGCCGAACCGTCGGCGGCTCTGGCCACCGCGTGCAAAGCTTCTTCATCAAAAGATATATTTTCCGCCGTCAAAACTTTTTTAAACAGCGTAATCAGCGTTTCCACACTCAAGCGTTGCAAATCAAAACGTTGACAACGAGATAAAATAGTAACCGGAACTTTGCGAATTTCGGTTGTAGCAAAAATAAATTTAACGTGAGCCGGCGGCTCTTCCAAAGTTTTAAGCAAAGCATTAAATGCACTTTTAGAAAGCATATGCACTTCATCGATGATATAAACTTTATAGCGAGCGCTGA
Organism: Alphaproteobacteria bacterium; assembly: GCA_017528205.1. Lineage (GTDB taxonomy): Bacteria > Pseudomonadota > Alphaproteobacteria > RF32 > CAG-239 > RUG410. The sequence continues at coordinate 17,798 of JAFXPE010000036.1, forward strand.
CCGGCTTATAGCGAACACCATCCAAAATTTCGCGCATATCATCAACGCCGGTTTTAGAAGCGGCATCCAATTCAATCACATCAATGTGTCTTGATGCGGCAATCGCCTTACAGTTTTCGCATTCGCCGCATGGATGAATGGTCGGGCCGCCGTTGCCATCCGGGCCTATGCAGTTGATGGCTCTGGCAATCAAACGCGCCGTGGTAGTTTTGCCCACGCCGCGAATTCCGGTTAAAATATAAGCATGATGCAAGCGGTTATTTTTTATGGCGTTAGTTAAAGTTTGCACCAAAGCATCTTGCCCCAGCAAATCTTCAAAATTCTGCGGACGATACTTTCGCGCCAAAGCCACATACTGTGTATTTTCGTTTAACTCTGCCATTGCACTTTCTTTATTTTGAGGCGAAGGGACTTAGACCTTGAGCTCATCGTTACGGCTGCTTCCTTCCGAACCTGACCGAGTTGGCGACCGCACAACCCTAAGCCCTTCATAAAACTACTTCATATAATGGGCAAAACCGATGATTTTGCAAGCAAAAAAATCACTTATCACATATTAGTCAGCATATTTTGCAAATCTGCAGGGCTTTCTCCGATAATTTGCGGCATCTGCACATAGCCGGACGGGCTCTCGGCATATGCGTCGGCATATCCGTAGAAGTGCTCCGGAGCGTATTCTATAACGTATTTGCCGCCGGAAGAAACCTTTACCACATCCAATCCGTGTTCATTCAAGCCATTTGCAAAAAATCTGAACGAGCCGCTCATCCCCGTATATCCTTCCGCGCGCAAAAGCTGATCTTCCAAATTGCCGCCCTGACGCGCCAAAACCGAAGCCAAGGCCACCGCATCATAAGCAAAAATGCTCAGTCCACTCGGACGTTCACCGAACAATTCGTGATATTTTTCGGCGAATTTGCTCTGATTTTTCAGCGACATTACCGGATAAACCGCCCCATACAATTCGGTTTCTTTGCTGAGCGAGCTGTTATCCCACACCGAAGTTCCCATAAACAAAACATCCGGCGCCGCCACATCATAATAGCTGAACATCGAAGAAATTGCCTTCAATCGGTTGCCGGTTTCCGGAATCAGCAAGGCGTCAAAGTCAACTCCGCCGCTTTTCATTTTGGTTACCAGCCCCGTAAAATCCATACTTTGCGGATTGTAAAACCCGACCTTAACCAAGCTCACGCCCTGTTTTTTGGCCGCTTTCAAAAGCGAGCGGAACATATTGGCACCGCTTTGGTTGCTCGGCAACACCGCCGCAATACGCGAACGCCCTTGCGATGCCGCATATTTCACGATTCGCCCTATTTGGTCGTCATGCAACAAGCCGATAGAATAAACACCCTCCTGCAACACCGCCGGCGAGGTAGAAAACGTAATCACCGGAACATCTTCGGACTTTGCCTCGGCGCTGATTGCCGAAACTTCATCACTTCTGAGCGGGCCGATAATCAGCTCGCTGTCGGCATTGAGAGCATTTTCAAGTGCCACCCGCGCACCGCTGCTACTGCCTTTGGTATCATAAAACTGCACCACCAAATTGTTGTTATTCACATCGCCTATGGCCATCATTGCGGCATTTTTCAGGCCCTGTCCGATAGAGGCATCGGCACCGGAAAGCGGCAACAACATCGCCACTCTGAAACTTCCGGAATGTCCCAAATCAACATGCGAATAATCGGTCGATTCCGCCATTTTTAAGTCGTCCGTATCTGCCGCTGAATGATAAAGCGAGCGATACACCGGCGTTTGCTGAACCCACGAACAAGCGCCGAACAAAGCACAGCTTAAAATGATACAAAATTTTTTTAACACTTGCAATTTTCCTCAAAATATCAAACAATAGCATATTAATAATTCTAAATAATCTTTTTGTAAAGTTAAAGTTTGATAAAATGCTAAGAAACGGACTGTACATAATTTCTACCCCCATCGGCAATTTGCAGGATATTTCCGCCCGCGCAACGGAAATATTGCGCGAAGCCGATGTTATTGCTTGCGAAGACACGCGTGTTTCGCGCAAACTGTTTTCGCTTCTGGGTTTGCCGCAAGATAAACAATTTCTCAAATATGAGGACCACAGCGAAGAAAAAAATTCGCAACATCTGATTGATTTGATTTTGGAAAATCACGCCGTTGCCTTAATTTCCGACGCCGGTTCGCCCTTGATTTCCGACCCCGGCTACAAGCTGGTGCGCAAATGCCGCGAGCAAAATGTCTACGTTACGGCCATTCCGGGTGCTTGCGCGGTTATCACGGCGTTGCAACTTTCCGGATTGCCGACCAACCGCTTTATGTTTGCCGGTTTTATCCCCAACAAAGACAAGGCGCGCACCGATTTATTCAACGAGCTGAAAAACATCGACACCACCCTGATTTTTTACGAAACCGCACCGCGTCTTTTAAAAACTTTACAACAGGCCGCCGAAGTTTTTCATAATCGCGAAGTGGCGGTTGCCCGTGAGCTGACTAAAATGTTTGAAGAAACCGTATGCGGTGATTTTGCCGCGGTTATTGAGCATTTTACGCAAAACGAGCCGCGCGGCGAATTTGTCTTGATGATTGCCCCGCCGACCGAAAAAGAATATAAAATCGACGATGTGCGCGAAATTTTGCAACAACGATTGCGCGAAACCTCGCTCAAAACCGCGGTTAAGGAAATTTGCGAACAATATAAGCTGAACAAAAACGAAGTTTATGATTTGGCGTTGGAACTTAAAGATGAATAATTACCTCCGCGGAAAATATGCCGAATTTTTGGCGCGCAATTATATGCGTTTGCACGGCTTTTCCGTGGTAGAGCGAAATTATGTGTGCGGCCGCGGCACCACCGCCGGAGAAATTGATTTTATTGCCAAACGCGGCAAATTGCTGGTGTTTGTAGAGGTTAAACAACGCTCCAGCCTTGAGGCGGCGGCCTATTCCATCAGTCCTCAACAAAAACAACGCCTAATTCGCGGCGCACAAAATTTTTTGAAAAATAACCCGCAATTTAACGGTTTTGATATGCGTTTTGACGCTATTTTAATTACCCTACCCTTAACCGTTAAACACATTGAAAATGCATGGAGTGCATAAAAAGGCAATTTATGCTTGCAATAGCGGTCGAAGGGTGTTATAAAGTTAAGGTATTGTGATTTTTGGGAGCAAAAATATGATTGAAATGCCGCAAAATCTGGTAGAGATGGCGCTCAAAACAATGGGCGATCGCTGGAAAGTTATGATTATTCAAGAACTTATGGACGGCACTAAGCGCTTTGGCGAAATCAAAAAAGAGCTTGGCGATATCACCCAAAAAGTTCTGACTGCAAACTTACGCGCTTTGGAAGAAAAAGGAATCCTGATTCGTACGGTTTATGCGCAAATTCCGCCAAAAGTTGAATATACGCTGACCAATTTGGGCTATAACTTAAAGCCGGTTTTGGATTCTATGCGCGCTTGGGCAGAAGAATATTATAACCAAAACGTCAAAAATCTGGTTCCGTCTCTGGGCTAAAAACATTTTTTCATTTCTTTGGAGATACCCGAACAAGTCGGGTATGATAGTTTTTTTGCATTTCAACCTTGCGAATGCCTCCGCCATTCTGAGCCGTCGCTTTTCCGTCATTCTGAGCCGTCGCTTTTCTGTCATTCTTGCGGTGTGTAGCACTTCCGATTCCGTCATTCTGAGCCGTCGCTTTTCTGTCATTCTTGCGAATGCGAGAATCTGAAAAGCCGGCGAAGAATCTCTGCTCTCGCTGTGCAACCTCGGGCGTAAATATTCTGGCAATGTCATCTTGAGGCGCGTAGTCGCCGTCAAGATCTTATGTTACGGTGATGAAACAATAGAATACACTCTTGAGGTTGTATAATACTAAGAGATTTTGACGGGGATTTCGCTTATGCTCAACCCCTCAAAATGACGGTTGCCATATTATTAACTACCTCCGCCGCACAGCGACTAATGGGATCCTCACGTCAGTTGCTGTCTTGCTTCGCTGACGCTCGCTTCGGTCACTCGTTCGCCTTTGTTCGCTGCGCTACACTTGCGTTTGCTTACTTACAAGCGAACTTCGCCCGTCGTCCCAAAACAACATTTTGAGGTTGTTTTTGTTTCTCCGGCTTCCTCAGGATGACTGTCTCTTTTTTATCCTTTCTCCCTTACTTTGCTCGGAGGGATGACTCATCAGATGCCCGAACAGGTCGGGCATGACAGAACAGAAAAAAATGACCACATTTTTCCTTTCGCCGCGGTGTTTTTTGTACAAAAAAAACAACAATATTCCCCTTAACCCCTAATTCTTAATAAAAAATTACAATATTGACAAAAAACATATTGCAATTCTAAAAACTCTATGCTAGTATATACTTGCATCATTAAGAATTTTGGAAGCCATTAAGTTATAATTATCTCACGAGAGAATTATTTCCGCATGGCTTCCTTTTGTTTTGCCAATTATGTTCAATTCAAAATATTTACAGCTATGAAGAGATTGATTTCTTTCGTTATTTTAGTAGTAGTGTGTGCGTTGAGCGTCAATGCTCAGCTGAGTTTCTATCCTATCGACGAGGTCAAGCAGCTATCTGAGACACAGTTCATGGTCAGATCAGGCTCACAGACACTCCGAGTTAATCCCGACATATACAGCAAGGTCAAGTCCAATATCAACGACTACTTGTTGGTGACCTACAGGGACTCGAAGCAGAGTGCAATCACCGTGGCCAAAAAGAGCAACATCCAGTATCGTGTCTTAGGCGTAGATTCTGTCGGCATCAGCAAGGATGGTTTAGCCAAGGTGTTCCTGTCTAGCGGTAAGGTTTACGAATCGGCTAACGAGGCATGGCTTACTGTCCGCCCCGGTCAAAAGGTTGCAGGAGCTTTCGTCGATGGTGAGACAAAAGTCATTACCAGACGCTGGCACACTGTGCCTCGCGAAACCGCTATCACCACGGCAATTCCCATTAGTCCAGCCCCCACCGAGCCGGTGATTATCCTGGACGAGGAGAACAAAGTGATGAGAGCAGCCGCTCCGGCAGTAGCAGCTCCGACAGCGACCAGAACCGCAGCTCCGGCGCCTCAGTTTCTGAATGGTGGCGATGATGACGAGGAGGAAGGTCTGATGACCGAATTCCCCAAGAAAGAAGCCGCCGCCGCCGAAGCAGCCGAAGCAGCCCGTAGAGCAGCCGAAGCCGAAGCAGCCCGCAAGGCAGCCGAGGCAGAAGCCGCAGCCGCCGAGGCAGCTCGCAAAGCAGCCGCAGAGGCCGCAGCCAGACAGGCAGCCGCAACACCTACTACAACATCGCAGCCAAAAACCGTTCGCCTCGTAAAAACGAGCAAATAGGTTTGGTTACACAAAAGAGAAACCGCGTATTCCCCAGAGGAGACGCGGTTTCCGCATTTTAAAATACTTTTTTTGCCTGTTGTCATCTATATACTGTCATCCCTTGCGGTGTGTGGCGCACCACCACATCAAGGAATATCCCGACTCTGTCATTCTGAGGCAAAGCCGAAGAATCCATTTCGTCTACAAGACGAAACAACGCTGCAAGCGTTGTTGGATTCATCACTTCACTATCGTTAGTTCAGGATTGTTAGTAAAAGTTATGTTATAAAATAAGTGATAAAAACAAAAAAAGGAGCCTCGCTATGAGACTCCCTTTTATGAGGTTCATAATCGAACCGAATTGATTAGTAGAATTTCCACATCAAGTAGTTAGCAGAACCAGCCACACATGCCACAACAGCATGACCTACCGGCATCGGCATATCTTGAATACATCTCATTGCTTTACCATTAGAATTAGTACTTGCACAAGTATCTAACGCCACATTCGCTAAATCCTCATTTACCGAAAAGGCCACCAAACCGGTACCGGAACTGGCGTTCCAATCTTGAGAAGCCAAGTCAATACAAGCAGATTGCGGAATACCATCATATTTAATAGTAAATGCTTTATCTTTTGCACCACTCGCACCAACAGATTCATTACTAAAACGCAAAGCGTATTTAATCGTAACCGCACCGGCATACGGATTGGTCCACGCAGACATATCATTAGCTGTCGGATTTGTCTTCATTTCATCCGGAAGTAAGTTCGCTTTATCCAAAATATCATGGGTAGTTTTATCACCATTACCTAAATCCAAATAGTTCTTCTGCGAACCGAACAAAATACGAATATTGGTAACAATGTGTTGTACCTGGTCAATAGTTTTGTTTGCTCTAAATTTAGCCATAGCTTTAGAATAGCCGGCAATACCGCCCACGGAAAGAACGCCGATAATTGCTAACACGCCCAGCATTTCAATCATGGAACGACCATTTTCATTAATTCTCATAGTTTTTCTCCTTAAGTTTATCTAGTTACTATGCCATTACCGGCATCCTGTTTTCACTATGCCAGATACCCTTTAAAAAGTCAATTCATTAAAAGGATATATGACTCGAACTATAACTTTAGGAATAGTAGCACAATGTATCGTCGGGCATAACGGACCAAAAGAACAAGACTGTTATGTTGAGCTGTATGCTTTTGGGTCATTCTTGGCCCGACCGAGAATGACCGTGTTTGAAGAAAAAGACTGTCATTATGAGGAGCGGTTATGCCGCGACGTGATAATCTCGTGAGGCGCCGTGCAATGGTAGTAGTCAATAATATGGCAACCGTCATTTTGAGGGGTTGAGCATAAGCGAAATCCCCGTCAAAATCTCTTAAGTCATGTACAACCCCAAGAGATATTCTTTAACCTTGCCATTAAAGCAGAGATCTTTACGCCCACTACGGGGCTCAAGATGACATTGTTATACTATTACGCCCTAGGTCGCACAGCACCTAACGAGATTCTTCGCCGGCTTTTCAGATTCTCGCTTTCGCAAGAATGACTGAAAAGCTATCGCCTCAGAATGACGTGTTTTATTTTCTTAGAAATTCCCCAAAAAAATCCGGAGAATGAGTCAGATAGAAAAAAAGCGTTTCGCGCAGTGTACAAAAGAAGTACATAAGCGAAACACTTTTTGATTAGCAGGCCATTATACGGATTTTTAAAAAAAGGAAGACCGTCTGACCGTGCTATACTTTCATTCAGACCGAACCGCTTATGTTAAGGTGGGCGCCATATAACCGGACCACGATCCGGACAGTGACAGCTCCCTAATGGGAAATGTTGGCTCGAGAGACATGCGGTTGACACGCGTCAGACAGTCCTACCGTCTATGTTTAAAATATAACACAAAAAGCCCTCTTTTACAAGCAAAAAAAGGTCTTGGGGATAATTAGAGTTACCTAAAATCAAAGCGAACGAATTTCTTTAATTAAATTGCCGATTCGCGTAGTTTGTTCATCAATTTTAACTGCCGTTGCGGAATCTGCCATTTCGAGCTTTTCGGTTGATATCTGTACCGGTTTTCCGGCCTTAATATCGGCCAGTTCATCAGCCAAAACCAAGCCAATCATCGCCAACTTGAGGTTTTCGTTCAAAGAACCCAAACCGGCAAGTTGCTTGGCTTTCTCGTCCAAAACGCGCGATAATTCAATAATATGTGCTTCTTGCCCGTCTCCGCAAGCAATCACATATTCGCGCTTATCAATTGTTATTGTTACCTGCCCCATTTTCTTCCAACACCTCTTCTAATCTGGCGACTACGGCATCGATATTCGCAGTAGTTTGAGTAATTGTCTTTTGCATTTCTTCAAGTTTATGTTCCGATTCTTGATTTTTGCGGGTCAATTCCTCATTTTGCTTCAACGCCTCATCTAATTTGTTTTGCAACTCAGCATTTGCCGAATTATCCGCGGCGGCCGAATTTTCAAATTCGGCGATTCGTTTTTGCGCAGCTTCCAATTTTTGAGTAAGCTCACTATTTTTGTTGCTTAACTCATCTATTTGAGTTTTACGATTCGCCACCGCCGTATTCAAATTTTGAATTTCGGTTTGCAAACCGTTGATTTTATTGTTCCGAGCCTCAGCCTCGTCCTGAAGTGCTTTGATTTTACCTTCGGATTCGCTGTTGTCTTGTGCTACAATCAAATCCGCCTGCAACTTTTCTTTTTCGGCGGAAATCGTTTGCAGCTGAGCTTCCAAATCGGAAACTTTACTCAAAGCCGTTTCCGAATTTTGTTTTTCGGCATCAAGTTGTTGCTGAAATTTTTGTTTTTGCTGACGCAATACCGATTCAAGCTCAGCAATAGCGCTGGTCAAACGATTTAGCGAATCACGGCTTTGTTCCATATTTTGCATATCCATAATAAAAACACTTCCTTTTATCTAAAATTGTTATATACTTTAAGCAGTTGTAATATTCGTAACATAAAGATTCTAAAAATGCAAAACTTTATCATCAGAATTACGCAAGAAAATACAAAACTGTTGCAAAATCCGCAACTCGGCTGCTTTATTTTGCCGACAACGTGCGAGGAAGAGTTTGCCGCCGAGTTTATTTCCGAGGCGCAAAAAGCAGGGATATTGGTATTATGCGAAGGCGAAAACGCAGTGGATTTTTATAAAAAATTTAATACCGACGGCCTGATTTTAAACACCGTTAAAGAAAATAACCCCCAAAAACTCATTAAGCAAACTCAGGCTCTCGCGCCCAAAGCCATATTGGGTGTTGTTTGTCGCAACCGCCGCCACGAGGCGATGTTGGTCAGCGAATGCGAGCCGGATTTTGTTATTTTCAAATTCTGGAAAGACGGCTTTGAAGCCAACGCTGAGTTGCTGAATTGGTATGCCGAGCTGTTTTTGATTCAAAACGCGGCACAACTTGAGGAAGATGTCGATTGCTCACAACTCAACGCCGACTTTATCATCATCGACGACACCAAATTCAAGGAATATGGTAGTAGTCAATAACATATCAACCGTCATTTTGAGGGGTTGAGCATAAGCGAAATCCCCGTTAAAATCTCTTAAGTCATGCATAACCTCAAGAGATATCTTTTAACCTTGTCATTAACGCAGAGATCTTTACGCCCACTACGGGGCTCAAGATGACATTGCCATACTTTATTACGCCCCAGGTTGCACAGCGCCTAACGAGATTCTTCGCCGGCTTTTCAGATTCTCGGTCAAGCCAAGAATGACAGAAAAGCAACGGCTCAGAATGACAATATTTTTTCCACACGCGGTGTACAAAAAAGGTACTTAATCAACCAGAAATCCGTAGAATGTGTCAGATGCGAAGTTACCCTTTTCGCGCGGTGTACAAAAGAGGTACATAATCAACCAGAAATCCGTAGAATGAGGGAAATACGAAGGGGTTTTTCAACGACGTGTACAAATTTCCTAAAAAACGGATAACGTGCGTAAATACGCCGTAAGCCTTTTCTCGCAGTGTACGAAAAGGTACATAACCCCCAAAAATCCGGAGAATGTGTCAGATGCGAAGTTACCCTTTTCGCGCGGTGTACAAAAGAGGTACATAAGCGAAAAGGGTAACAAGTAGATGACCATTATCCGGATTTTTACGCTACTTTGGCGTTGTAGAGGAGCGCAATCCCCTCTATCTCACCCTCCGTTCCGCCGGAGCAATCCGGATTAACCTTAACCGCCAAAACCTGCTCGGCGATATAGGCCTGATTTTCCTGCAAAGCCTGAGCCAACTCGGAATCTTTGGTGGAATAGCAAAGCTCGATGCGGTCGGAAATATTGAAGTCTTTATCTTTGCGCAGAGTTTGTACCAAACGTACAAAGTCGCGAGCCATACCTTCACGCTTGAGCAAATCCGTAACGTTGGTGTCAAGCGTTAACACAGCCTTGTTGTCGGCAAACGAAAGTCCGGCCACGCCCTCTTTCATATCCAGACGAACTTCGAACAAATCTTTGGTTAAGACTTTGCCGCCGATGGAAAGCGTGCCGTCGTCGTTTAAGGACCAATCGCCCTGTTTATAGGCCGCCATTACCGCACCCATATCTTTGCCGAGAGTTTTGCCCAAAAGCGGTGTATATAAATAAACACTCTTGGTGGCATAATTGCTCAAATTGTTGTCAAAACGCACTTCCTTTACATTCAGCTCATCTTTAACAATTTCCTGATATTCCGGAGAAAGTGTTGCCCCGATAACCGTCAGACTGGCCAACGGCAAGCGATTGCGCAAATTCTTTTCTTCACGGATAAATTTGCCGGCCGAACACAAATCTTGAACAAAATCCATTTCCTGCATTAAGTTCTCGTCAGCTTTAATCGCGCTCAAAGACGGATAATCACACAAGTGTACGGATTCTTCACCGGTCAGGTTTTTATAAATGTATTCGCAAATAAACGGCATAATCGGCGCCGTCAGTTTGGCCACATTAACCAAAACGGTATACAGCGTGTCAAACGCCTGCGTATCACCGCGCCAAAAACGCTCGCGTGTACGGCGAATGTACCAGTTGTTCAAAATTTCCATAAAGGCCGCGGTTTCGTTGCAAACTTCGGCAATGTCATACGTTTCAAAGCCGTGTTTAACCTTTTCGGCCAAATATTTGAGCTTAGATAAAATATAGTTATCCATCGCCTCATTCGAGCTGTAAATTTCCTTTGCTTTATAATCTTCGGCGTTGGCGTAAAGCGTAAAGAAATAAAATGCGTTCCACAGCGGAATCATTGCCGCGCGCGAAGCCTTGGCAATTTCCTTACCTTCTTTATCAACTGCCACGTTGCCGCCTTTCAACACCGGAGAAGATACCAAGAACCAACGCAAAGCCTCCGAGCCGATGGTATCCAAAATTTCGTTCGGGTCCGGATAGTTTTTCAAACGCTTAGAAAGCTTTTGTCCGCCCTCGGCCATCAAAAGTCCGGTGCAAATGCAGTTTTTAAACGCCGGCCGGTTGTGCAAAGCGGTTGACAACACCGTCAAAGTATAGAACCAGCCGCGAGTTTGGTCGATTGCTTCCACAATAAAGTCGGCCGGAAAATGATTTTCAAACCATTCTTTGTTTTCAAACGGATAATGCACTTGCGCATAAGGCATCGAGCCGGATTCAAACCAACAGTCGAACACATCGCTGACACGGCGCATCATAGTTTGTCCCGACGGATCGTCCGGATTCGGATATACCACGTCGTCAATATACGGCTTATGCAAATTATCAACGGTTACACCGGTTTTGGCCTTAATTTCTTCCAGCGAGCCGAACACGTCAACCCGCGGGAACTTCGGATTATCCGACTTCCACACCGGAATCGGCGTTCCCCAGAAGCGGTTACGCGAAATTGACCAGTCACGCGCACCTTCCAGCCATTTACCGAAACGCCCGTCTTTAATGTGCGACGGAATCCAGTTGATTTGCTGATTGTTCGCCACCATTTCGTCGCGGAAATCGGTTACCTTTACAAACCACGAGCTCATCGCTTTATAAATCAACGGCGTATCGGTGCGCCAGCAATACGGATAAGTGTGGGTGTATTGTTCTTTTTTCACCAACAAACCGTTGGTTTTCAGCCATTGCATAATCGGCTCGTTGGTATCAAACACCTGCTGACCGGCATAATCGCTAACTTCGCTTGTAAATTTACCGGCTTCGTCAACCGGACAAACCACCGGGAAGTTCTCGTCGTATGCGCGGCAAACCTCAAAGTCGTCCTGACCGAAGCCCGGAGCAATATGCACCACGCCGGTACCGTCTTCGGTAGAAACAAACTCGCCCGACAGCACCTTAAACGCGCCCTTTTCTTTGAGGTGTGCAAAATAAGGGAACATCGGCTCATAGCTTAATCCCAGCAAATCGGCGCCCTTCATTGTGCCGACTTTGGTCGCGTGTTCCAGCTGCTTTTTATAGCTGCCCAAACGTGCGGTAGCGATAATATATTGCTGTCCGTCTTCTTCCATTACGGAATACTCGATATCTTTGCCCACCGCCAACATCAAGTTAGAAGGCAAAGTCCACGGAGTTGTGGTCCATACCAAAATCTTTTGACCGGTTTCAAGCTTAAACATTACGGTTATGGCATTGTCGGTTTTGTCGCGATAGCCGAGATTTACCTCAAAGTTAGAAAGCGGAGTTTCCGCCGCCCAAGAATACGGCAAAACGCGATAATCTTCATAAACCAGACCTTTGTCATACAGTGCCTTAAAGTTATGAATCACCGATTCCATAAACGACAAGTTCATGGTTTTATAATCGTGATTAAAGTCAACCCAACGGCCGATGCGCTTGAACATTTCTACCCAAATGCCGGAATATTTCAGCACATCTTTGCGACAAAAATCATTAAACTTTTCCACCCCGTAAGCTTCAATTTGCTTACGTCCGGAAACACCCAGCTGTTTTTCGGCCGACATTTCCGCCGGCAAACCGTGGCAATCCCAGCCCAAGCGGCGCTCAACCTTTTTGCCGTTCATGGTTTGGAAACGCGCCACCACGTCTTTGACATAACTTACCATAATATGGCCGTAGTGCGGTGTTCCGTTGGCAAACGGCGGTCCGTCATAAAACACAAATTCGGCCGCACCGTCGCGATTGTGCACCGATTTTTCAAATGTATTGTCTTCGTCCCAAAACTTGAGAACTTCTTTTTCCAATTCGACAAAGTCAGGCTTTGCCTTTACTTCAGCATAGTATTTCGTCATATTTCATACCTTAAAATAAATGAGATAATTGATGTTTTATTCGTTATTTTTTGAAAAAATTTTATGTAAAAGATGCCTTAATCCCCTAAGGGATAATATTGATAATGCACGGTATGCCAAAAAGGTTCATCTTTTCCTCACGATTATTAAACTGCAAGCAATGTATACCAACTTTTAGCAAACGTCAATAGACTTTATCCAAATTCGCGGCGTTAAATTTTGACAATAAAAGTTGACAAAAACACTTTTTATGCTATAATCCGAATCAAACAATATAAATAAGGAGATAACCACAATGGAACATGATTTTACAAACGCCGATGTTGAACGCGTATTTGATGATTTTGAGCACCATAAAGCCGATTTTGATGACCTTATGCCTGATGCGTTGCAAGATTTGGATACTGCCGTAAAAGGCGTTAAAGATCGCCGCGACGGATTCGCCGTATCTGACGATATTTCCGCCCTTTTAGAACAAAATGCCAGTAAATTCGGTTTGGCCTTAAATTCGGCCTCCGCCGCCAAAAGGGCGGAATGGGCGCCGAAGTTGGCTGAAATTTTGGTTGCCGCGGTAGATTTAAACCCGCGCAATTCCGAAAACATTATTCGCAGTGCTTTGCAAATCGAAAAATCCTATGAAGGCGCAGACACCGGCATTTTGCTGAAAGTTGCCGACCGAGTTTCGTTCCGCTATCCGGAACATTTGACCGCAGTTCTTAATGCCACCGACGAGCATATGCAAAAGTATGAAGCACAAGATAATAAAACGGCCGACGGTTACAAAGCTTTTTACAAAGTTTATACCAACGCCAATCGCAAAACCCGCAGTCAGGAAGTTCGCGACCGTGCGGTTGCGGCGGCAAACAGCATTTTCGGCAAAATAGAAATGGCAAAAGGTAATGTTTCGTTTGAAAAATTATTGCAACGCGTTAAAGACAATCCGGAAAACGAAGCCGTTGCGGAGGCCTTTGAAAAAGACCTCAATACGCTGATGGCGCAAAATCCGCAAAAAACCGTAGAGGATATCCAAGCCAACCTCAAAGACATTTCCAAAATGGAAAGTCAAGACGCCAGAGAAGAGCTTTACAGCGTTATTATCGAAGCGGCGGGAAGCAAAATAAAGGCTGACACTCCGGAAGAATTAAAAGCCAAGTCCGCAACCGTATTTTCGGTAGTGGAAGGTATTTTACGCGCCGAAAGAAACGAATACAGCCGCCGCGTTGCCACAGCCACGGCAACCGATATTACTCAGCGCTTTTTGGTTGATGAAAACAAGGCGTTGATAGTTGCCGACGGCAAAGAAGAACAAACTTTATCCGTATTAGGGCGCATGGCTGATGCCAACGGCGGTCAATTCGGCTTAAAAGAAATATTGGTGGCAACCGCGGAAAAATTCAAGGCCTCTCCGGAAGCGGTAGAAAAAATCGAAACCGCAATGCTGAAAGCTTTGGATGCCGACCAAAAATTCGGCAATCCGCCGTCGGAAGCGCCACTTTCTCCGTTGGAAGAAAAAATGGCCGAACAAAAGCGCAATCGCGACAACAAGAATCGCATTGACGCCCGCATTTTGACTTTGCTGAATATTCCGAGCAAAAAGCTCCATATCGAGCGCAATCCGGATAAGCCGTTTTATCCGACCAAGTCCGAAATGCGCAAGGTGGTTAATTTGCTCAGTCAATACAAAGAAATTGACTATTCCACATTGCTCCACGTTCTCGGCAAAATAGACAAGGAAAACTTCAGCAATGTTGACGACGCTATTTTGGATTCCTTTGCTAAGAAAACGGTGAAAATGCAAGAACAGGATAAAAAATATTTGACCGATGAGCTTACCGGTATTCGTACCAAAATGCACACCAAAGGCATTCAGGATAAAAAAGCCAAGTTGGTGGCGATGGATACAAAAGAGAACAAAACTTCGCACAAACCGGCGCAGTTCCATGTTCCGCCGTCTAAAGGCGATACCATCGAGAAATAATTTTCAGTTTAAATATCATCGCCAAACGCTTACGACATAACGTTTGGCGATATTTTTTTTGCAACGACAAAGCTTCGTTGTATTAGGGAAACAATGGATCCGCTGTCATCTTGAACCCCGAACATCGTGAGTGGGTGTAAAGATCTGGGCGTACATAGTCGAATTCAAAGAAAACTTACTGCAAAGTCGTCAGGAACTCCCAGATTTTGACGGCGACTGCGCGCCTCAAAATGACAGAGGAAAGTATAAAACAATAAATTAGTTTAAGAGAGTTTAATACTTTAGCGATTATCGTTACCTTTGGCGCCGAAAAACACCTTGTTCAAATATGCCTCGGCGTTTTTCAGCGGTTGCGGCAATTTGGTTTGAGTAATAAATTCCGTTCCCAGAACCTTATCAGCTTTTTGCGCCAACCGATTACGCAACATTGCCAATTTATTGTCACACAATTCCTGTCCCTTTTGATGCCCGACATAAACATTTATCGGATTTTCAAATTCGGCAACCGCAAATTTATCCGGTGTCAATTTGCCGCCCGGCACGCGATACCCGTCGGAATTGCCTTCATAAGTAAAATTATTCAGTCCGGATTCGCTCATATTTTTGGTCATAAAGGTTTCAAAAACCCCTTTTAGCGGACCTTCCGGATATTTTTCCGTAAAATCACGTGCGAACGTTTCCAATTTATCCAATTGCTGATTTTCCTTGAATGCCGCGACCGCCTCTTGATATTGCCGAACCGAAGTTTCATCTTGATTTTGGCGGCAAAATCCTTCAATTCTCATTCCTAACAACACTCCGAACTGGCTTCCCAGCCTCGGCTCATATTTTTCGGCCGCGGTAATATGTTCGCCTGTATCTTTAACCACAGCAATCGCCGCTTTTTGCTCTTTTCCGAAATAAAAATCGATAATTTTTTCGGCCGCAACCCGAACTTGGCTCTTTTCGGCCTCAGAAAGCCCCGTTTTTTGCTGCAGATTTTCACTCAAATTTTGATGCAAAAACTCGCCGATTGTTTGATTATCCTTTTGCTGACCGGTAGCGGTAGAGAGGCTCATCACAATTCTTTCCGGCGCCCGCAAGGTATATCCGAAAGTCGATTTTCCCAACTCACAAAACAGCAAATTTCCGGTTTGATACGGCTGATACATTCCGGCTTGCCGCAAAACGGCAAACTCGTCACGAAACTTTTCTTTGCTGATATCCAGCCCGTTTTCTTTGATTTCCGGCAATAGAGCGCCATTGAACGAATGAGTTTTGAAAGTATTATTTTTGCTTTGGGCCTCAACCGAAGCCAAAACCTTGCAAGAATCCGCAAAAGACAAAGGCTCTTGCAGGCCCAAACGCTGACAATGTATTTGGGTGATTTTCGGCATTACGAACTTACCGAAATACTTTTGTTCGGCCGATAATTTACGTTTGTTGTCATAAGGCTCGTTCAACAATTCGGAATTTTCGGACATTTCCGTAGCCAAGGTATCGATTGTTTTATCTGATAAATCACCGGTTGCCGATGCATAAGCCTGCAAAATGCTGCCCAGCGTCTGATAGCGTCTTTCGGCGGCGGATAACGACTCTGCCGAAGTCAGCATCGCTTTTGTGGCCGGACGCGAAAAAGCGCGCGTTAAATAATCCGCCATTTCGTCGGCAGAAATATTCCACACTTCAAACTCTCCGATTTGCTTCTTTTCCACAGCAATCTCCTTTTCTCGATTATACCGCCGTTTACGGGCTTTCGCAACAAAAAAACGCGGTGTAACAAACTTGTAACATTTTGTAACAACTTGTTAGGTGCGATAGTGGGAAAAATATGTTATATAATCTGCAGAGTTTATAATTAGCTAAATATAAAGGATTTTCTATGACAAACACAATAAAAGTCGCCGTTATCGGCGCCGGAATGATGGGTAAAAACCACATCAAAACATATAAAAGCATGCAAGGCGTCGAGCTTGTCGGCGTTTATGACGTGTCGGCCGAAGCCGCCAAATCGGTTGCCGAAACCTTTGGCATTAAGGCCTTTTCGTCAATGGAAGAAGTGGCCAAAAACGTTGATGCCGTCAGCGTTGTAACCACCTCTATAACTCATGCCGATGTCGGCGAATATTTCATGAATCACGGTATCCATTGTATGATGGAAAAGCCTTTGGCTACAACCGAAGAAGGTTGCATGCGTCTGATAAACGCCGCCAAAAACAATAACGTTGTTTTGATGGTCGGTCACATCGAGCGCTTTAATCCGGCGGTTGAACAAATGGGTAAATTACTTTCCGACACCACCAAAATTCGCTCGCTTACAGCACAACGTATGTCTGCCGCCAGCGGCCGCATTACCGATGTTGATGTGGCGATGGATTTGATGATTCACGATGTGGAAGTGATTTTATCTTTGGTACAATCTCCGGTGGTTAATGTTCAAGCCGCTTCGGTGAAAACCAAAGAAAGCCCTTTAGGCAAAGATTATATTACCGCGTTGTTGGAATTTGCCAACGGTGCTACCGCCAACATTACGGCCAGCCGCATAACTCAATCGCGTGTTCGCACCTTAACGGTTACAACCGACACCAACTATATTGATATGGATTTCATCAATCAAAGCATCAACGTTCATTCGCAAGGCCGTATGCCGTTTGTAAATCAGGAAGAAATTCCGGAGTGGATGAACTATGGTTTGAAAGGCAGCGTCGAACAGTTGTTTATTCCGACCAATCAACCGTTGTTGGCAGAATTGAACCACTTTGTTAAGTGCGTAAACGGCGAAATTGCCACTCCGCGCGTTACCGGCGAGCAAGCTTTGGCCGCATTACGTGTAATTTGGGAAGTTGAAGAAAAACTCGGCTTATTAAACGAAACCTCTGATAACGTTTCAAGCAAAACTAAAGCCGCTTAAATAAAATGTCCCTCTAAACTCTGAAATAATCCGCGTGATTATTTCAGAGTTTTTTTATTTGACATTTTGCCTTGTGTTTTTTAACTTGTAGGCAAAGGAAAAGATATGCGTTACAAAATTACGGTAGAATATGACGGCACAAACCTTGTCGGTTGGCAAAAACAACAAGAAGGGCCGAGTGTGCAAGAATTTTTGGAACAGGCGATTGAGGGTTTTTCACATCAAAAAACCGAAGTTTTTGCCGCCGGACGTACCGATGCCGGAGTTCACGCCTTGGGGCAGGTGGCTCATTTTGATTTGGATACCAAGCTCAGCGAATACAAAATGCAAGAAAGTCTGAACGCCTTGTTGCGCGAATTGCAGGCTCCGGTCGGAGTTCTGAAAACCGAAATAGTCGATAATGATTTTCATGCCCGCTTTTCCGCCAAAGGTCGCGGTTACATTTATCGTATTTTAAACCGCCGCGGACCGAGCCCGCTTTGGGTTAATCGCGTTTGGCTGGTTACTTATCCGCTTGACATTGAGGCCATGAAAAAAGGCGCACAATATCTCATCGGGCATCACGATTTCAGCTCTTTCCGCGGCTCCGGCTGTCAGGCTCTTTCGCCGCTTAAAACCTTGGATAAGCTCGACATTCAAAAAGTCGGAGATGAAATAATTTTCACCGTGGAAGCGCGCTCGTTTATTTATCATCAGGTGCGCAACATGGTGGGAACATTGATGCAGGTCGGCAACGGCAAATTTCAGCCGGAAGACGTTAAAACCATTTTGGAAGCCTGTGACCGCAAAAAAGCCGGCATCAGTGCGCCGGCTTACGGGTTGTATTTAAATAAGGTGATATACTAAAAATAACTACGGCTCCATGCCGAAATTCTATTTTATATTTTCGCAAAGCTTATGAAAAAAACGATACTACTTTCATAACTCTAAATTTAATATAACATACTTTTTGCGTCTTGTGTGTTAAACTTTTGTTACATTTTAGAACATCAATCCGCAATTGCATAAAAAAATTAAAATGGAGAGTCGTCCCTTGCTGAGGCTAAAAGCCAAAGAGTGTCAACGGGTAAGAAAATGACTGTCATTATGAGGAGTGCCAAAGGCACGACGTAATAATCTCTGCTCTCGCTGTGCGGCCTCGGGGCGTAAGTAATATGGCAATGTCATCTTGAGCCATTTTTCGGGCGTTCTTCTTCCCTTAACCACTCACCAATAAAAAAAGCCGCCCAAAGGCGACTTATTTTATTGGTGCCGGTTAGGAGATTGCCTTTGGCGCTGCGTCGGCTTTCAGCCAATGGCTGACCGGCATACTTCCGTCTGCCGGAGCCTCCTTGTCAAACGCCCTCCCCGGGCGTTCTTCTTCCCTTAACCGCTCACCAATAAAAAAAGCCGCCCAAAGGCGACTTATTTTATTGGTGCCGGTTAGGAGATTCGAACGCCCGACCCACGCATTACGAATGCGTTGCTCTACCAACTGAGCTAAACCGGCATAACAAAGCTATACATAAATTACTTTGTCTTTTTTTGCAAGCATTATTTTTAATTTTCGTTATGCTTTGCATAAAATTGTGAATCCTGAGAAACTTTATCACCGCGGTGAACAACCATTTGCGGGAACGGAATCTCGATTCCCTCCTCAATAAAACGCTTGTTTATGGCGTACCGCAATTCGCTCGGTGCAATCCAACCTGCTCTGATATCTTTCACATAGCAGCGCAATTCAAAATCCAAACTGCTGGATCCGAAATCCTTAAACAAGACATATGGCGCCGGATTTTTCATCACCGCTTTGTGTTCTGCCGCGCATTCCAGCAAAATTTTCGTCACCTTCTCCACGTCTGAACCGTAAGCCACACCAACCGTAACACTTTGTCGCGAAGTAAAATCACCGTGAGTTTTGTTGGTAACCGTAGATGAAATAAGCGTTGCATTCGGAATAATCACACTCATTTTATCAAAGCTGAGCAATTCCGTAGAGCGAATATTTATCTGTTTTATTGTGCCTTCCACACCGCTCAAAATCACCCAGTCGCCAACCTTAAACGGTCGTTCAAACAAAATGATGATACCGGCTACCAGGTTTTTAATTACATCTTGCAAACCGAAACCGATACCAACCGATAAAGCACCGGCGATGAATGCGAGGCTGGTCAAATTCACACCCACCGCGGTAATTGCCAGCAGCGATGCAATAATAAATCCCACAAAGCTGATACCAGAAACCAGTGAATGCTTTACCCCCTCGTCCATATCTATCTTCGGCAACACATTTTCCGCCAAGTGCCGACGAATCATTCTGACAATTGCCAAAGCTCCGAAAAATACCAAAATTCCCAGCGCTATTGCCAACAGCGAAATTTCTATGCCGCCGATTTTAAACCCGAACAACACCTTCTTTATTAAAGAAAGCATAATATCTTCCGGGAATCCCCACAAGCTGAGCAACCAAAACAGACCGACGAAAATCATTGCCGGATTAATAATCACTTTCAACCAAAAATCCATTTTTTCCAGCAGTCGGTTACGGCCGCGATAATGCTTGAGCCATGGTCCGCCGATAACAATACGCTTAATGATATCAATTACCGAGCGACGAATAATTTCCAATATGCCGCACACAATCAACGACATTATCAAATGGTTGAAAATAAACAAAGAAAGCTCCGGATATCCGAACACCGACAGCGCAAACACGCCAACGCAAAAGATATGGCTGAACAAAATCATTCGAAATCCGCGATTGATGGAATCATCATCTTCTTCCGCCGGATTTTCGCCGGCATCATCTTTGATTTCATCGCGATAAGTATCAAACGCAATTTTTGCCAGCCAAATCAGGAAAAACGCCTTAACAAAGCTGGATATCATCATCACAAAGTGTGTAGTTTCCGTTGAATATTCGCGGCGCATTGCAATCATAACCTGAATGGCGGCCACCGAATTGATGATAATAAACATAAAAATCATACGCGTAAAGCGCGTTGCCTTATCGCTGTTTATATTCACCAAGCGCCAGTTTGGATAATGCGGTGCAAACGTCACTCGTGAAACTGTTGCCTCGGCAATTGCCAACAGGCAGGTAAAAGCCGAAACCATCAACACCGTATTCAACAACGTATCGCCGAAAATTTTTGTACTTACCATCCACAAAATACAGCCGCCGACCAAAAAGGCAAAAATCAAACCTCGGGCTATTGCCACGGCAATTGCCGCCACCACCTTGCGGTTGAAAGACGGTGTTTTATTCTCGGCCTTATACCCCCAGTTGCGCAAAATAAAGCGTTTCAAGAAAATTGCCAACACCAACGCCAACATCAAAATAACAAACATCACACCAATGCTTGAAAGTGTGTATTTACGCTGATCTTGCGGTACTCCGTTATACCATTCGAGCGGCGATTTAACAATATCCCAAAAGAAAATCACATACGCTTTCAAGCCTTTGAAGAACACCAGCGGATTTATCATTGCCGACTGTTTAGTAATCAAATCGCCGTAAATGGTTTGGCCGCGAACATTCAAAACCTGACCGGTTAAATCTTCGATTTTGATTATCAATAAATCGGCTTCTTTTAACAGTTTATCCTGTGCCGACAACTGTTGCGACAATTCTTCACGCTGTCTGGTAATGGCCGCATCTTCTTCTTCAACCTTTTCGCCCAAAGCATCGAGCTGTTTCTGAATAAAGCGGACATCCTTTTCCAAAATTTTCCGATTTTCGGTAATTTCAGTTTCCTTGGCGCTCAAATAAGCCACAAACTCGTCAACTTTTTCACGCGACACATCTTCCGCTACCAATCCGGCCTGAATTTTTTCTATTTCCTTATTAACGCCGGCAAAGTCGATAACATCCGTTTTTTCTATATTTTCTATCGCATTGTTTTTACCCGCGGCATAAGCATCAGAAACCAGCGTTCCGGCAAAAATCAGCCACAATCCGAATAAAATTTGGGAAAAGATTTTCTTCATATTTCACCTTTATTTTTTCAAAACAAGTTTCAACACATTATAGGCGTTTTGCGCTGTACCGGCGCGCAAATCATCGGCCACCGACCAAAAGCTGAAGCCGTTTTCAACCGAAACATCCTGACGAAGTCTGCTGACATAAACGTCGTTTTCGCTCTGCACATCGTTCATCGACACATAGCCGCAATCAACATGCTTGTCAAACACCACAACCCCATCGGTGTCGCGCATCAAATTTCTGATTTCATCAACGTCAACCTCGTCGCCGCATTCAACGTTTACAAACGCGCCGATACCGATAAACACCGGCACAATGGCGCAATTGGCATGAACTTTAACCTCAGGGCCGAGAATTTTTTTAATTTCCACATTCATCGCCCATTCGTATTTGGTTTCGTCACCGATAAATTCGCCCACTTGCGGTAATACATTAAACGCTACCTGCTTATGAAAAACCGCCTCATCATCGACAATCGGCTCGTTCATAAAAATTTTGCGGGTTTGGTTAAACAGCTCATCCATCGCTTCTTTGCCGTAAACCGAAGTAGCCATATATGCATTGATTACCATACGTTTAACTTTATGTTGGGCACATATTTTCTGCAGCGGACGCAACAACTGCGTAACCTGCGGCGACGGCAAAGCGATAATGCCTTTTTTGGCGTCGGCGATTTTTTCGTCATTCAAACCGGAAATAATCAGCGGCACATCGCTGTCTGTCGTATAAGTGCCGGTGCAATCAATCACCAAAACGTCTTTAGCCAATGCCCGCGGCACATAATGCTTGGCCAGTTCTTCAGAAACGCAGAACACCGCCACTTTGGCCGAGGCAAAATCAAAATCGCGCAAATTGATAACGTCCATATCCACGTCTTCGCCGTATGAAATTTGCGTGCCGAGCGGGCTGTCCGTATCTACGGCAAAAATTTCTTCGGCCGAAAAACCGTTTTCTTCCAAAATGTTCAAAAGCTCGCGTCCGTGGCTGTTGGTGGCGCCTATAACTGCAATTCTTTTCATTATTTCCTCACTAATCTAAAAACACTTTGTCACAGTTTAGCGCAAAAAGATTTAAAATCCATAAAATTTATCAGCTATTAAACAAAACTTTAAAAAGCAGAAAGCACTCCGTAAAGGAGTGCTTTCCATCAGTAGTTCCGATTTCCGCGCCGATTAAATCCTTTTTGGGCGGATGCGGTATTCGGAAGCTTTTGAACACCATCGGCAGAAGGAGGATCCTCTGCGGGCAAATCGTCGACTTCTTTGACGAATGATGTCTCCCTGCCCGGTAGTCCCACATTTTCCACCGGAATCGGCGGAGGCGGAGGCGGAGGTGGCGGAGACGGCATCTTGGTCGACACAGCGGCTAGCAACAGAATTTCTATCATACGCTATTGTATTTGGTTAATACTAGAAATCTATCTCGTCAGCTATGCGACGCAAGGTTCTCTTCAACCAACCCTTGGCGCGTGGTTTCTCGACACGTCCGACAGCGCGATACCTGGGCTGGCCGTTGAGTGTGTCCTTCAAGCCGTAGATAACGCCGCCAATCTCGAACTGCTCACCGACTTGCGTGGCAGATGCGATGACCGAGTCGTTGAAAAGTCCGGTCTTACCTGAGCTGACATCAACCAGCACAGTCAAACTTCCGGCTCTCTTAGCAAAAGCATAGAACGGACGATTGGCCTTGGTTCCAAATGCCTTCTCGCGCAACACGACCTTGTTCAGCTGTACATTCTCTTCGATGGTTGCACCGGCAAGGCAGGTAGGATCCTTCTGCTTGGCAACTTCAATACCTACGTTGGCCTTGTTGTTGGCGATGACTGCGTTCAGGTTCTCGGGACGAATAAACTTTGTTCTGTTCATAAGCTGTTGATTTGATAATTTGTAACTAATAGTATGAATTGTTCTCTTTGTGTCTCGTTATAACATATCAGTTTGCCAAAATCAACAAAAAAATTAAATCCGCACCCCAAAAGTGCGGATTTAATTTAATTTTCCAAGTCAAAATCTTCGATTTCCTCGTCGGTAAACTGTTTTTCGATGATTAACGACGAAAATTTCAACAACTTCATTTTAGAGTGCAAATAGCGATAAGCCGACCTGTCCGAGGTTGCCGGATTGGTAGACAAATGACGCGGACGTTCCGATTCCAACGTGGCATAATCCGCAGAAAATGCCTCAAGCAGACAAGTTACCGTATAATTTAGATACGTTTCCAAAGTATCCGGCATCGATGGCAATATTCGCTCCATTTCGACTTTTACTTCACGATACAGCTTAAACACCGTGGAATTGGAAAACTTCGGATTATTTTCAATTTCCTTTGGTATAACAGTATAAATATCCTCTGTTGCAGACTTCAATGTTGCAAATTTTATCTGCCCGAAAGTAATATCTATCCTCGATTCGATATCCACATGACGTTTATACAATCGATTCGCAATTGTTATCAGCCAATACGTCAAATACAAACGTCGACGCGCCTCATCATCTTGATAAAGCATCGGCACCAACATTCGCATATACCATTGCCAACAAATCGGCAAAGTTTCGATATTATCTTCATAATTTTCGACAACCGGCACTAACGGCAAATATTCGACAATCTGTTGCTTGATAGATTTAATGTATTTTTCCTTCTCGGCGGCAATCTGTCTTTCTAAGAGCCAAATTCGCGCTTTTTCCTTTTTTATGTCTTCCGGATATTCACTTTCATCAAAATCAAACAGCACCAATCCGTCCATTTCGGCATAGCAAATAAACTTTCCGAGAACAATCTTCAGAGTAAGTTTATGGCTTTCCCACGGAAATTTCCATGTCGGAGGCAAGTTGCCATAGACAATATGCTCCTCCAGCTTTATCGGCTCTTTTTTTCCTTTCGGAAACAACAGCCAATACCCGTCTGCTTTCTTGATTTTCTTAATCAGAAAGCTTTTTTCTTCAATAATCATAGGCAAAGTAATTTTTAGTTGTTAATAATTCAAATTTTGTCTCGTTATAGCATTATTTTCCCTGCTTGACAAGCCTAATTTGCGCCGCGCCAAATAATTCTTGATTTTGCCACTTTATTTTATGTATTATGTTTGTAGTCTTTTGGGGGAGAAAATTATGCCGGATTCTGCGCAAATAAAAAATTACAAATCGCTCTTTTGGCTGACTGTCGGCTGGTGGCTTGTCTGCCTGATTTTCAGCCAAGGTAACATACTTAATCTCTCGGTTACGGATTGTCGTAGCGGCGTTTGCAACGTAACCGAAAAATCTTGGCTTGGATTCGGCTCGACGCAAAATTATGTTATTTTTCCTCAAAGCGAGGCGCAAAATCTGCACCTGCGTGAAACTTCCGGCCGCTTACCGTGTTACCGCTTTTCCTTAAATACGGAAAACGTTTTGAAGCATTCCGGCAACACTAAGGCCGACTTTGTTTCGTTGCCGGTTGATTTTTATTGGCAAAATTCCGCCACGGAGTACCAAAATCAATTATCGGCGGAGCAAGACTTCAGTTCTTTCAAATTTAACCTATCTCTTTTATTTTTCCTGAATGTTTGGATATTGGCTCTTTTAGCCGCCGGTTTGGTAATTTGGCGCAAAATTTAAGCCCCGACTTTCATCAGGGCTTAATTATCAAATTTTTAGGCCACCATGGCTTTGATTTTGGCGATGGCATCACCTATTTTTGCCACATCGGCACCGCCGGCCTGAGCCATATCCGGTCGTCCGCCGCCGCCCTGACCGCCGAGTATTCCGGCTGCCGCACGCACCATATCAACCGCATTATATTTGCCGGTTAAATCTTTGCTGACACCTACAACCACCGAGGCTTTGCCGTCTTTATCCGAGCACAAAACCACCACGCCGGAACCGATTTTTTGCGTTATGTCATCAACAAACGATTTCAGTTCTTTCGGGTGGGCATCAGGCACCAATTTGCCCACAAATTTAACGCCGTTTACGGTCTCAACTTCGTCATTAGCCGCCGATTGACCGCTGGCCAGACTCTTTTTCAAATTAAAGATTTCGGCTTCCATTTTTTTGCGTTCTTCAAGCAAACCGCCGATTCGCGCTTCCAAATCGTTGATATTGGTTTTCAAACTTGCCGCCACCGTATGCAACTTATCTTCCAAATGGCGAACATAACTGTCCGCACCGCAACCGGTTACACATTCCAAACGACGTACACCGGCCGCTACCGCCGATTCTGACAATATATGAAAATAACCGATGTTGCCGGTGGAGCAAACGTGTGTGCCGCCACACAATTCGCGTGAGAACGGCGCTTTTTCATCGCCCATGGTTACCACGCGCACATCTTCACCGTATTTTTCATCAAACAAGGCCATCGCGCCCAAAGCCACCGCTTCGTCTTTATTCATAATCACGGTGTTAACCTTCAAATCGTTGCGGATTTGTTCATTGACAATATCTTCAACCTTGCGAATTTGCTCGGCTGTAACCTGTTTCGAGTGCGAAATGTCAAAACGCATACGACCGGCCTCAACTGCCGAACCTTTTTGCGCCACGTGGTCACCCAAAACAATTTTCAGCGCCTTGTGCGCCAAGTGCGTTACCGAGTGATTGGCACAAATCTGCGCCCGATTCTCTTTGTTTACTTCAAAGTTGGCAAACTCGCCCACCTTCACTTTGCCGCTTTGCAATTCGCAAATATGAACATAAACATCACCCAATTTCGGCTTGCAATCCACCACTTTGGCCGTAAAGGTTTTGGAGGTAATCATACCGATATCCCCAACCTGACCGCCGCGTTCGGCATAAAACGGCGTTTGGTTGGCTACCAATTCAAATTTGCCGCTCGAAACCTCGCTGACTTCTTTATCATTTTGTACCAAAGCCTTGATTTCGCCGTCGGCTTTTAAGGTGTTATAACCTAAAAATTCGGTTGCACCGCATCTGTCTTTAACACCGTACCAAACTTTGGACACGCCCTCGTCTCCAGAACCGGCCCAATTTTTGCGAGCCTCGGCTTTTTGTCTTTCCATGCAGGCATCAAAGCCCTCGGTATCAACCTCAATTTTTTTGTTTTTAAGCGCATCTTGTGTTAAATCAAGCGGGAAACCGTAAGTATCATAAAGTCTGAACGCCGTTTCACCGCTGAGCTTTCCGCCCGACGGCAATTTGGAGATTTCATCGTCAAGCAATTTCAAGCCCTTGTCCAAAGTGCGACCGAAACGTTCTTCTTCAATTTCGATAGTTTCTCTAATCAATGTTTCACGCGCATAAAGCTCCGGATACACCGCACCCATTTCTTTTTGCAAAACCGGTAGCAGTTTATAAATCATCGGCTCTTTCACCCCCAACATATAAGCGTGACGCATCGCTCTGCGCATAATTCGGCGTAAAACATAACCGCGACCTTCGTTTGACGGCAAAACTCCGTCGGCAATCAAAAAGCAAATTGCACGCAAGTGGTCGGCAATAACGTTATGCGAAGCCTTGAGCGGACCGTTCGGATCGGTGTTGGCAATATCGGCAATGGCCTTAATGATATTTTGAAACATATCGGTTTCAAAGTTGGAATGTACGCCTTGCAAAATTGCCGCAATACGCTCCAAACCCATGCCGGTATCAATTGACGGACGCTTTAAGTTAATGCGTGAACCGTCCGGTAAATCTTCGAATTGGTCAAACACCAAATTCCAAATTTCGATAAAACGGTCGCCGTCTTCTTCCGGTGTTCCCGGCAAGCCGCCCCAAACTTCCGGACCGTGGTCATAAAAAATTTCGGAACACGGACCGCACGGGCCGGTATCGCCCATCTGCCAAAAATTATCTTTGGTGGCAATGCGAATAATCCTGTCTTCAGGCAATCCGGAAACTTTTTTCCAGATATCGTGTGCTTCTTCATCGTTATAATAAATCGTCACCGCCAACTTTTCTTTCGGCAAACAAAATTCTTTAGTCAGCAATTCCCAAGCGTACGGAATGGCGTAATCCTTAAAATAGTCGCCAAATGAAAAGTTGCCGAGCATTTCAAAAAACGTATGGTGACGAACATCGTAACCCACGCTGTCCAAATCGTTATGCTTACCACCGGCTCGCACACTCTTTTGCGCGGTTGCCGCTCGCGTATAATCACGCGTCTCGTTGCCGGCCAAAATATTTTTGAACTGCACCATGCCGGAGTTGGTAAACATCAGCGTCGGATCATTATCCGGCACCAACGAAGATGATTGAACAATTTTATGGTCATTCTTCTTAAAATAATCCAAAAATGTTTTACGAATTTCATTTACACCGATTGTCATTTTATATCCTTAAATTTCAAGCTTAAAATTTTCACTAACGCGCAGATTATACCAAACTGTTCGGCTTGTCCATATTTTTTTATGGAAAAATATTGACAAATAACAGAAAAAGAGGCATCAATTTATATAACAAATTTACAATTATATGAAAAAAGTTATTATTCTTGCGGTATGCTGTTTACTTTCCGCACTCAGTGTTTCAGCACAAAGAACAGCTATGTGCTATGTACGTGATTCCGTGAAGATTATCGCCGAAGATTCGTATAATATCAACGGCCAGCGCTTCACCTACGGACTGTATAAAGACGAAGAAATGATTCTCCCCGTGGCTTATGACATGGTTGAGGAATCTTCTGTTCGTTTGTTCGCCTTTTTTAAGGATATGGAGATATTGGTCTACGACACAAACGGAAATCTGGTTGATAAGGCTACTTTAGATTTTGCAATTGATCACCGTTCTGTTGTGGTATTTGAGGTCATCAACGGCCGACGTGGAGAGAATGTATATGAATTGGTCGTATACTTCAACGATAACAGTTGGGCTTTCCAGTCTATCGGCACCTATTGCCGTCGAAAAGGTCACCTCTATAAGGTCAAAATATCTACGGAATACGAACTGATTGAATAAAATAAATTCCCCTCCGAATTCGGAGAGGAATTTATTTTTTTAAATGAAAAAACTACTAAACTTTTTCCACCTGATTAAATTCCAATTCCACCGGTGTATCACGGCCGAAGATGGAAACCGAAACTTTCAAGCGTGATTTTTCCGTATCAACTTCTTCAACCACACCCACAAAGGATTCAAACGGACCGTCGGTAACGCGAACCTGCTCGCCGACTTCATAGCTCAAACCGTTGGTCGGACGCTCGGCGCCTTCTTCAATTTGCTTTCTGATTTTTTCAACTTCGGCTTCGCTGATCGGTTGCGGCTTGTTACGGCTGCCCAAAAAGCCGCTGACACGCGGAGTATTTTTAACCACCAACCACGTTTCGTCTGACAATTCCATCTTTACCAAAATATATCCCGGAAAGAATTTATGTCCTTGTTCTTTGCGCTTTTTACCCTCGGCATCTTTGCGTTCCGGTTCTTTTTCCATCGGAACCCATACTTCGAGGATTCTGTCTTCCATATTTTTGAGCTTAGCCTGTTCCGCCAAAGATTCGGCCACCTTTTTTTCCGAGCCGGAATAAACGTTTACAACGTACCAACGAGCTGTCATCTGTTTTATCTCCTATCCCAATTGCAAAATCTTATCAACGCCCCAGCTTAAGCACATATCCACGACAAAGAAAAACGCCGTGGCAATTGCCACCAGAACCACAACCATTGTACAAATAGGAATAACCTCCTTTTTTGTCGGCCAGGTAACTTTTTTCATTTCTTGTTTAACCTGACGTAAAAACTGTAACGGACTAGTACTCATTTATAACCTTTTTGTTTGAATTAATGAACAACCCACGGCAAACCATATTTGCCATGAGCATTATGATTTGTTGCTATATAAAAGTTTTTATAGCATAATGTCAAGAAAATCTTTGTATTTATCGAATATTTTTTATAATATTCATCTTATTGATTGCAAATTAAAAAAAAATAAATAATAATGTGCGCAATAATTTTTGAAGAAAGGTCATATAATGAAAAAATTTTTGTTAACCGTTTTCGCTGCGTGTCTTCCGCTATCGGCTTTTGCGGAATCAAGTCATGTTGACGCAGTTTTGAAAACCATGGCTTTTTATGACGCCAATCACGAAAGAATAGCCTGTGACACCACGGGCGACATCATTATATGCACCGACGAAAACGAAAAGCCTTATTCCGGCGACGCCTATGCCGAAGAAAAAATCGACGAACCGAGATATAAGGCGGAATTTAAGATGAGCGACGGTGAAATCAGCGGTCCGGTCAAAGTTTTCGAAGACGGCCAACTGATAATCGAAACCTATTACATCAGAGGCTTGCAAGAAGGTTTGGAAACCAATTATTATCCGGACGGCAAAACTTATTTAGTCACCGGATATCTTGGCGGAAAACTGCACGGTTTGTCCCGCGAATACGATCAAGCCGGCACTCTTATCAGCCTCGTGAATTGGAAAGACAACAAACAAGACGGCGAAATGAAGGAATTTTATTCCAACGGCAATCTTAAATCCATTTCCGCCTGGAAAGATGACGTGCAACACGGCATCTCCGTTTTTTACGGCGAAGACGGTAGAATTACCGAAAAAACCTTGTGGGTTCACGGCAAAGTCGTAAAGCACTATTCCAAATAATCTGCGTTTGGGGCGCTGTTTTTATCGGCAGGCTTGACACTTGCCGCGTTTTTTGCTATATTGAAACCGGAGAAAAACGATGAAAAAGCTGGATAAAACAACTTTTGCGGCGATGGTTACCGGTTTGTTGACCGCGACAATGAGCGCGTACAGCGGCGCGCCGCAAGCAAATAAAGATCAGCCGCCATCTCCGCCAACCGAAATCAAGCATAATCCCGCACCTTCCGACAATATCACCGTCACTCCGAAAGTATTAAACGTCGGCGACAGTCGCACCGTCGGCATGTATCTTTCCGAAAACAAGGTTAAATATAGCAACTTTGTTGATGCCGAAGATGCTGACGGCAATCTTTGGTTTGCCAAGGTGGGACAGGGTTATCGCTGGTTTGCGGAAAATTTAAACAGCATCAAAAACCGTGCCGATGATTGCAACGCTGTTGTCATCAACCTCGGTGTCAACGACCTTTCGCTATCCGCTAACAGCAAAACCGCCGCCGATAAATACATAAAACAACTGAACGAATTGGCCGCCGTTTGGACCGCGCATGGCAAAAAAGTTTTCTTTTCCTCGGCCAATCCTGTGGGGCCGCAATATAAACACTCGGCATTGTTCAATCAAAAAATCGACGCTTTCAACCGACAGATGAAAGAAGGCTTGTCGCCGAATATAACGTTTATCGACACCAATTCCTTCATTAAAGACAAACTGCAGGCCAAAGATTTTGATGCCGCCGGTTTGCACTATGTGCCGACCATAAACCGGAGTATTCACAACTTTATTGCAACTCAAATAGCGCAAACGCTGGCCAAAGCCAACGGCAATTACCATATGCTCACCGCTCTCAAAAATCAAAAAACCGAAGTTCGTTAAATCTCGCCGTCCGCTATTCTTAGCAATTACCGATATGCACAAATTTCAAATATTTTCTAGCCTCTTCTTGCAAGCGATAAAGAGTATCCGTCGGCGTGGTCGGAATTTCGCATTGATAGCGCGGAAAATAGCGGCTAAGGTGTAGCGGAATATCCGGCGAAAGCGACGCCAACCAAGCCGCCTCGGCTTCCATTTCGACAACGCTGTCGTTTTTGGTCGGCACAATCATGGTTGTTACCTCCACATGGCATTTACCGTAAGCTGAAGCAATATTTTGCTTTACACATTCCAAATTGCCGCCCACATAATCATAATAATCCTGAGTAAAGCCTTTTAAATCAATATTTATGGCATCGATAAACGGCAAAATTTCGTTAAAAGTCTCATTATTAACGTGTCCGTTACTGACCAACACCGTTTTCAAACCGGCTTCTTTTAGCAGCACGGCGCAATCTTTGATATATTCCGGACAAATCAGCGGCTCGTTATAAGTAAAGGCAATCCCCAAATTACCTACCGGTTCCTGCGCCAATTTTACTGCCAACGCCACCAACTCGCGCGGTGCTATATATTGGTGCACAATTTGATTTTGTCCGGCCATGGATATTTGATAATTCTGGCAAAACGGACAGCGCAAGTTGCAGCCGAAACTGCCGTAAGACAAGATTTTGCTGCCGGAATAAAAATGATACAGCGGCTTTTTTTCTATCGGGTCCAAAGCCACCGAAGTCGCCTGCCCATAGTTAATCGGCACAATCACCCCGTTTTGGCAGGCTCTGGCGCGGCAAAACCCTACTTGTCCCTCTTTAAGCTGACATCCTCGCGGACATATCTGACATATCGGCATATTCGGCCCCTTTCTCCACCCAAATTTGTTGTTTTGTATTTTCCCAAATAGCGAACGCCGTGTCAACACAAATAACTTTGTTGCAACCACAATTTTCACCGTCCTTAAACACCAAACCGATAATGATTGACTATGGACGAAAAATTTGTTAAACTGAAGTTGTTAATGATACGAATACTTAGATGATACTTATATAGAGATTATGCCCTTTTTCATTTTTGCCTTGGAATCTTTTGGTTTTGAGGAAGTTTTGAATAATGAAGCAGGCAAATTTTAAGTATCTAGACAAAAATATAGAGAATCCAAAATCGAATGTTTTACAATCAAAATTATACAATTATGAAAAAGAATTTAGTTTATTTCGTAGCAATCATCGTCGCAGTTGTCATTTCTATCGTAGTAACTCGCTTCGACAGTACCAACCTGAACATAGCCGGTGGCGGTCTAAGTCTGAAGAAACTCAACGGCGACACTACTGTAACATCAACGGTGGCCTTTGCTGAAGTCAACACAACAACCAACAAGGAGAACCTGGCGCAAGTGACAAGCATTACCAATTGGGAACGTCAGCGCGTCGGGGGATACTTCTACGGATTCGACATCATCGGCACCGCATCAACAGAGTTTGGCATAATGTGTCCGACCTATGATGCCCGTTTAGGTGTAGATTTCGAAGGTTTCAGACTCGAGGGGAAAGTCGGCTGTTTCACACGCAACAGCGTAAAGAGCAGTGGCTTCGACCCCCAATTTGCAAACTACACCATTGCGGCTCTCGGTGAGCCCGCTTCTGTCGCCAATTGTGTTCAGATTTCGTACATCGCTAAGAATACGAGAATTATGCTCGGCCATCAGGGTGGTAGTAAGTTTTATTCGTTTAAGGACGGTAACTACTACATATCCATGGAGCAGCACATCAAAAATCTGGCTGTAAGTGGCGGTATTGATTTTACCGAGACGACCAGCGGATATGCTTCCGTAAAGTATAGTGCAAAGAACGATGTAATCACTCTCAGCTGCAACAAGTTGGGATGTGAGAATGAGAACTATCTGCTGTCATACAATCATAACAACATTTCCCTCGGAAAGGGTGTTGATATGAGCGTTGGCAGCGCTCTCTGGTTACAGAAGGAGTTGCAAGGTCTGCGAGTTGTCAGCGGTATCGGTAAAGGCAGCTTCAAGCTGTTCGCCGAAGCCGGTGGCCTCATACAGTCTAAGAGCTTCACTCCGGTGTTAGGTTTAGGAATGAGTTACAAACTCTAGAAAAAAAGATTATGACAGCATTTACTTTGATTGTTGTTATCATCTTCCTGACAGCAAATCTGGCTATTCTGTATCTGCCCTTTGATAAGAGCAAAAAAGCAGTTCTAAGCTTGATTTCGCTGGGTGTGTTATTTGTCTTTAGCCTTTCGCACAACGCACTAAACTATAAAGTTCCGGTGCAGATGAGCGAAAAAATCGTGCTGGCAGACAATAACGTCGCCCAAAAGTCTATGATGGCAACATTCAAAGTATCGGAAGAACAGCTGAATACCACCAAGAAAATGCCGACACCGATAGAACTGGGTGTGACAATTTCGGTAATTCTGGCTTTGGTGTTTACACCGCTTCTGCTCAATGCCGTCAAAGAAGATGATATGTGTGCGAAAAAGGTGCATAAGATAGTTTTTTCCCTTAATGCTGTGGCATGCGGTTTACTGCTGTCGCTTTATTATGGGTTAGAACTGACGATTGTACCTTGGTTCAAAAAAACAGCGGAGAAGTCCAAAACTTCTCCGGTGTTAACTTAAAAAGAACACGCTTAGCCCCAAAGGCTGAGCGTGTTCCGCTTTTTTAGTATAGATTATTTTTTGCCAAACAAAGCCGTTTAATCTCTCGGATCACGTCCCGAATTTGGTTTCAATGCGTTTGTTTTTGCAACAGTTGGGCGAAAATCTATTTTTTTCAGCACCTTATAAGCATCTACCGGAACTTTCATCATTTTGGCTCGTTCTTCCGGCATTTGCATTATATCACAGGCACTGTTCAAAAAATCGGCCGCATCGCGAGAAGTTCGATATCCCTGTTTGGAAGAAACGGCCAACATCGGCCCGTGTTTAGGGTCATTTCTGTATATCAAACCGTAATACAACCCGGTTTTTCTGTCTTTTCCCACATGCAAAGAATAGTTTTTATTCATAAATTCGGAAATGCTTTTCACTTCTTCCAACGAAATATTCCAATGTTTTGCCAATTCTTCGTCTGTCATGGTTATATCCTCATGTTTGCAAAATTTTCAATGGGCTCATTGTAGGGCAAAGCGATTTTTAAATCAATAATTTTTAGCGCTTACCTCTACTTTTGATGATGAGCCTATCGGGTTCTCATCTCTCTTCCCCAATTGCCAATAAAAAAAGCACCCGCAAGGGGTGCCTTTTTTATTGGCAGGGGCAGAAGGATTGGCTTCGCCGCTGCGTCGCCTTTCAGCCGTTGCTCGTCGTCTTCTTGTTTAAGTTTACTTTTTTTATTTTTAAATTTGAAAACTTAAACTTCGGTCACTCGTTTTCGATTGGCTTGCTTCGGGGCGCTTACGCTACCTTGCGCGCCGGAAAACTTCGCCGCTTGCGGTAAAAACAACATTTTGAGGTTGTTTTTATCCTCGTGCCTCTTCTTCGAGGGTTCTCATCTCTCTTCCCCAATTGCCAATA
>JAFXPE010000037.1 GCA_017528205.1 Alphaproteobacteria bacterium
GCCGTCATACAAGCCGTTTTCACCGCCGACAGCTTCAAACTTGAAACTGTATTTCGGCGTTATGTTATAGCTTATGTGTGTGCCGAATGCCTTATTGAAAGACATGTACGGATTTTGCATATCCGAAGCCTCTTTGCCGACGCCGCCATAACGCGTGTTCTCGCTAAAGAAAAAGCCGCTTTTGATTTTATCTGAATTAAATGAAACATCGGCAAATCCAAGCTGGCCTTCGTTGCCGTATTTAATGCTTGAAGCATAGCTGAAACTTAAATTGCCTTGTGTTTTTTCAACCTGTTTACGGCTCGGCATTATGCTCCCCAACTCATTCTTTAAGGCTTTATAGCCGCCGTGCGTCGTCGTTATATAACGCGAAGTCGAAATATTAAACGGGCGATGATAGCGGTCGAATATTGTGATTTCACCAGGCAATAACTTTGCTATCGTATCTTCCAAATTGCTCGGAATTATCAACTGCGCATCACCCATATCTACATAAGGGGTATATACTGAAGCGCCTTCTACGGTGGCCGCACTCATCGTACCACCCTCGCCTTCAGGCTCCAAATATGTGGTTACCGCTTTGCCTAAATCCAATAATCCGGCACCATACACCTTATCTTCGTGCGGAGTAGAATGGTCATACCCCTCGCCATTCATATTGGCTGTCTCAATTAATATTTCAATTATCTCCGACGAATGCAAATACGGAAACGCCGAGTTCATAAACGCTATACTGCCCGAAACCGTCGGTGTGGCTTGAGAAGTTCCCTCCAAAGGTGCATAGGCGTTGTTTTCGGTAGCCCCCTCTTTCAGCGGAGCCGGAGAAAATACCGCCGACATTTCATCGCCGATTCTGTCACCGCTCGGTGCCGCAATACAATACCTTGCCGTACTGCCGCAAGCGTTGGAAAACGACGATCTTTTGTATGATTTTACTGTTCCGTCATCATTCATTTCAACCGTTGCGGCTACTACCACCAACATCATCAAATCATCAAAATTGACTTTTTCATCGGTTCCGCTTATGGTTTGCTCACCCAAATTCTTTACGCCGTTCATCAAGGTAGGCTCATCTTGATTTTCGTTTCCGGCACCCATTACCCAAATCATACCATCGGTAACGGATTTATTGTCGGCACCGGTGCTTTTTCGATAACTCTTGATGGTGTTTGCGGCCGCCGTCAAATTGCCGTTATACCACAGGAAATCTATATATTCTGAAATTAAACCGGCGGAAATACCTATACCGAAACTCATGTTGGCCACAAGCGCTTTTTTATTAATTGCCTCATCAACCGGAGTTGACAACGGCCCAACCATATCCCAACGCAAAGCATATATATCGGTGTTGGAAAAAGCCACACCCATCATTCCGTTTTCATCGCGATTCCAGTTTGCGCCGATAACTCCGGCAACGTGAGTACCGTGGGCGTAATCATCATAAAAAGCCTTGGATAAATCATATCCGACCTGCGGATTCGGATCATCGATATGTTCATCTCTGTCATAGTCCGCGGCATACTTTTCTGCCCAAGCATCAAGCACACCCGCGTCGTATCCGCCCATATTCATAATCACATTTCCTTTGCCGTCATACAAAAGACGTCTTTGTTTTTCAACCACCTGTTCATTTTCCGTAACCGAATAGTTTTCTATTTTCCAACAGTTGGTATTATCGGAATTGCGACAAATTCCATATTCAAAGTTCTTACCTGTTACTTTGCTCTTGCCCTCGGAATCCAAAAACTCCACATGATTAACTTCAACACCGGTGTCAATCACCGCAACGATATTATGTTCTTTATTTAATTTACTGATAAGGTTGTCTTTGGAATCATGACCGTAGAAGTGGCTGTATGCTTCGGCGGCGCGGATGCCGTCCAGAAATCCGATTGTTTTATATCGTACGCCGTCTTTTTCATAACCTTCGGTAACACCGGTACCGCTGAATTCGGGATATCCGATACCGTCTTTTTTGCGAAAATCGTCAACGGTATAATAAGTAAAATCTTCCGGCTCAGGCTCAGGATCCGGATCAGGCTTCGGATCAGGATCTGGATCTGGTTGCGGATCCGGCTCAGGATCAGGGTCTGGCTTAGGATCTGGCTTTGGTGCCGGTTCTGTATCTGATTTATGTGAATGTTTATGCTTGGTGGCGGCAATTGCGGCAACCCCGCCGCCGACAACAACCGCTCCGCCGACAAACCACAGCGCGGAATTGTCGTCATCATCTTTGTCAACGGCCTGCCCACTATCCGCCGCCATACATCCGGCATTGGTATTTGCCCCGTATTTCATCAACATACTGTACGCATTCCATTGGCGATTGTGGTACGCTCGGCATAATGCCGTTTGCCCTTTCAAATCCGGAGTATCTATAGAATATCCGCGGCTCAAAATTGCTTCAATAGCCTGAATGTTTCCGACCACTGCGGCATTATACAAATCGTTGGTCTCGCCCCACGCTTTTGCTTGAGATGCGTATCCAACGGTTAAACAAAGTCCAAGTGCAAAATATTTACAGTTCATGTTCTACTCCATCATTTGTACTTTTTCTCAATCGGCTAAAACTCCCAAGCCAATCCGAACAAAGCGCGATAATCATTGCCGGCTTTACGATGCTCCGGATTAATGCGCACCGCTATTTCGCTCCCGATACTCACCGCCTCGCTCAGCTCTTTGTTGCCGTAAAGCGCCAGTTTGTATTCTCTCTTAGACGGCTTCATGCTCGCTTTGTAGCGGTTTCTGTACACTTCGTCCGAATAATCGTCACGACCGCTGGCCATATCTATACACATACTGCCGTGTTCTATCCTTAACGGTGAACTCAACCGGAAACCGTAATCGGACTTGGCGCTTGCTTTATAATTTATATCCACCCCGAAACTGCTGCTCAACAATGACGTTGTTTTAAGCATATTCGAGTTGAAATCTTGCGGACGACTGTACCCCAAATAATAACTGCCGCTTATCTGCCATCTCGGCATCATCTGCCACTCAGCCTTAACTCCGGTATAATAGGTTTCGCCGCCGTTTAAGCCTAATGCCCCCTCGCCGTTTAAGCCCAACAACGCTTCTTCTTCATGCAATAAACCGCTTGATAAATACATTTTCAGCTTGTTGTTGACTTTATATCCGAATTCCATGTTCATTCCGTATGCCGGACGACTAAAGCGTTTGTCATTGTATTCCTCATCGCCGTCATACAAGCCGTTTTCACCGCCGACAGCTTCAAACTTGAAACTGTATTTCGGCGTTATGTTATAGCTTATGTGTGTGCCGAATGCCTTATTGAAAGACATGTACGGATTTTGCATATCCGAAGCCTCTTTGCCGGCGCCGCCGTAACGCGTGTTCTCGCTAAAGAAAAAGCCGCTTTTGATTTTATCCGAGGTAAATGCAATATCGGCAAATCCAAGCTGGCCTTCGTTGCCGTATTTAATGCTTGAAGCATAACTGAAACTTAAATTGCCTTGCGTTTTTTCAACCTGTTTACGGCTCGGCATTATGCTCCCTACCTCATTCTTTAGGGCTTTATAACCGCCGTGCGTCGTCGTTATATAACGCAAAGTCGAAATATTAAACGGACGATAATAGCGGTCGAATATTGTGATTTCACCCGGCAATAACTTTGCTATCGTATCTTCCAAATTGCTCGGAATTACCAATTGTGCATCGCTCATATTTACATAAGGTGTATATACCGAAGCGCCTTCGATGGTAGCCGCACTCATCGTACCACCCTCGCCTTCCGGTTCCAAATATGTGGTTATCGCTTTGCCTAAATCCAATAATCCGGCACCGTACACCTTATCTTCATGCGGAGTTGATGCATCGTAACCCTCGCCGTTCATGTTGGCTGTTTCGATTAAAATCTCGATTATTTCCGACGAATGTAAATACGGAAACGCCGAGTTCATAAATGCTATACTGCCGACTACCACCGGTGCGGCCATTGAGGTACCCTGCATATTTACATAACGCGCGACTTCTTCACCTTCTTTGGACGGCGCAGTCGAAATAATGGTGTTTACGATTCCGCCGGAAACGAAATCACCTCCCGGAGCCATAATGCAATATTTTGCCGCACTGCCGCAAGCGTTGGAAAATGATGATTTTTTGTATGATTTTACCGTTCCGTCATCATTCATGGTTACATTCACTGAACCTACGGCCAACATCATCAGTTTGCTGAAGTCTGCAGTATAAGTTACAAAATCCATGAAATCAACAATAGTTCTTTGCCCCAAATTTTTGATACCGCAGTCAAGACTCGGTTCTGAATATCCCTCATTGCCGGTAGCCATAACCCAAATCATACCGTCGGTAACTTTTTTACCGTCATTTTTAATAACATCAGTATAACTGTCTATTGTGTTAATAGCCGCTTTCAAATCTCCGCTTTGCAAAATATAAGTTTCATATTCTTTAATTCTGGAAGCATTAACTTCACTGCTGGCCTCAATACCAAAGCTCATATTAATCGCAAGAGCGTCATTATTGATAGCCGCATTAACCGGATCAACTATTGAAGACATCATATCCCAACGCAAACCATAAATATCGGTGTTGGAAAAAGCCACACCCATAATTCCGCTCTCTGAACGATTCCAGTTTGCGCCGATAATTCCGGCAATATGCGTGCCGTGCGCGTGTTCGTAATAGACTTCTTCATTTTCGGCCAGGCCGTTATACGGATGCGGATTGTTCACATAATTACCGCGGTTATAATCGGTGGTGTATTTAGTCCGCCACGCACTTAAATCATAATCATCGGAAATAAATTTTATATGTGCTTCTTTGCCGTCACTGTCTATCAACACCAAAGCGCGATATTCTTTCCCCAAAACGCTTCTAGACTGCACACTCCAGCAATTTCTTTCCCCCTCGCTGCGACAAGGACCGTAGTCAAAATTCATACCGGTTACTTTGCTGTTACCGTTTGCGTCCTTAAACTCATAATGATTCGGATCGACACCGGTATCCAAAATTGCCACTACATTGCGCTTGTTTCCCAACTTATTGATTAATTCATCTTTATCGTTATGACCGTAATAATGGCTGTATGCTTCAGCCGCACGCACTCCGTCCAAAAAGCTCACGCTTCTGTAAGTTGTACCGTTTCTGTATTCTTCGTCCAACAAACCTTTTCCGGTAAATTCCTTATAGCCGACACCGCCATCTTTGCGAAAATCGTCCGGAGTATACATAGTAATACTTCCCGGCTCAGGCTCAGGCTCCGGCTCCGGTTCAGGCTCCGGCTCAGGCTCCGGTTCCGGCTC
Organism: Alphaproteobacteria bacterium; assembly: GCA_017528205.1. Lineage (GTDB taxonomy): Bacteria > Pseudomonadota > Alphaproteobacteria > RF32 > CAG-239 > RUG410. The sequence continues at coordinate 5,283 of JAFXPE010000037.1, forward strand.
CGGCTCCGGTTCCGGCTCCGGTTCAGGCTCCGGCTCCGGTTCAGGTTGCGGATCTGGGTCTGGATCTGGATCAGGATCTGGATCTGGTTGTGGATCAGGCTGAGGTTCGTCATCATTATGCGAACCACCGGTAGACATTGCTGCCACAATACCGCCGGCCAAAAGCACACCGCCGGCTATCATATACCCGTCACTGGTTATGCTTGTCCGCTTTTGCGGATATTCTGCCATACAGCCGGCACGAGGGTTTGCTCCGTATTGCAATAACAGATTATAAGCACCCCATTTGCGTTCAAAATAGGCCTTACACAAAGGCGTATAACCTCTAAAATCGGTGCTATCAATCGAATAACCACGGTTTAAATACCCCTCGATTGCCCGTGTATCGCCGGCAACCGCCGCCGAATATATTTCTCCGCTTACGCCCCAGGCCGATGCATTCGACATCCACCCAAATCCCAAACAAAATCCTAAAGCCCAAGATTTACAGTTCATAACCAACCTCTCTTATTGCATCAATCCGATACTTCCGAATAACGTTTTTATGTCATATATTCCGTAAGCATCTAAAAGTAACAAAACCCCAAATAATATCCGATACAGAACAAACGGCAAAAAGCTCCATTTTTTCAGCCACTGCATCAATATAAAAATCGCCGAGAGAGAAAACAAAAACGAATATCCCACAGCATCACACGCGGCGGCAATTTGCCCCACATTTCCTTCTTGCCACAAATGATATCCGGCCATCAATCCGGCCGCTAAAATTGCCGGAATTGCCAGCAACATCGAAAACTTTGCCGCTTCTCGGCGTTCCAATCCCAAAAAGCGTCCCATGGTAATGGTAATTCCTGAACGACTTGTACCCGGAAGCAAAGCCAAACATTGTGCCAAACCGATAAGAAACGCGTCCTTGATTTGTAAATTTCTGATTTTTAAAGCCGTTATCGATACCTTATCGATAATCCACAACAAAATACCATAGAGCAAAATATTCCAACCGATAAGTTTGGTGTTGCGTAACCATTCGGTTCCATACATTTTCAAAGCAATACCGCACACCACAACCGGCAAGGTGGCGCACAACAGTAAATAAAACAACTGACAGCCTTCATTATTGAAATTCGGTTTTAAACGGCAATGAAACAGACCTTTGATAATTTCCCATAAAGTCGGTGCAAAATAAATGATTACCGCAATAATCGAGCCGATATGCAAGGCCACATCCATCACCAATCCCTGATCCGGAAATTCCGTAAATTTGGAAAACAAAATCAAATGTCCGGACGAGCTGACCGGCAAAAATTCGGTTATTCCTTGTAATAACGAAAGTAATATTATTTGCATTTCTGTCATTTTTCCGCCTCATCTCCCATCTGTTTTCCGTTAATTTCTTGACAAGTTTTGCTTTCTATATCCAACAAAGAATGCGGATTGAAGCGCACATTATTCAGCGACGCGCCCCAATGTAAATGCGCGCCGGTTGCACGACCGGTCTTTCCCACAATGCCGATAATATCGCCCTTGCTTACAAAATCACCTTCTTTGACTTTTGCCTCCTTCAAGTGGGCATAAATAGTCTGCAAACCATGTCCGTGGTCAATAATCACCATATTGCCGGTGTAAAAATAATCTTTTCCGCTTAAAATCACTTTGCCGTCGCCCGAAGCCTTAACCGGCGTACCTTCCGGAGCGGCAATATCCGTGCCGGTATGCGGATTCTTCGGCACACCGTTAAAAATTCGCTGATTTCCGAATCGGCCGCTGATACGCCCTTCAACCGGCAAAATAAATCCGTTATTCCAATCTGCATAAACGGAATAATGCGTCAACGCCCGCCCTACATCTTGTTGTTCGCGCTTAATTTCCGCGGCGGCGTTTTTATCAGGAGTTACCTTGGATTGCGCCACGCCGCTGATGCGCTGTACATCCCATTTTGTCGGTGCAACATCAATTTCGTAATGAGTAACGTAATCGGTTCCCGAAACGGCATTGAATTTAACTTTTTTCGGAGCGTTACGATGCAACGCCACCAAGGCCGTTCCGTCTTTTTCGATCAGCTTATATTCTTTTTTTCCTAAATTATTTTCAAAAGAAAGTTTTTTGGCGTTATTATCTTTTATCAGCAGGAGCTCACCTTGTTGCAAATTGCCGCAAATTTCCAGCGCAAAAACGTTATTTTGCGTTAAACATAAGCTACAAATTGTCAAACAAATCGCCTTGAACCGCACAGCTCCTCTCCGTTACGCGCGCTTTAATTATTCCATCTGCGAAACGAATATGTAAGTTTTGCGAACTTTTGGCGGTGTTGGTATCATAAACAGTTTGAAATTTACTGTCCGAAACCCAGGCAAACCCACGTTTTAAAACCGAATCAACCGAAACGGAATCCAGCCTCAACGCCAAGTTTTTTAAACTTTCGTTCTTCGTTTCGATTATAGTTTTAATATAAAAAGGTTTCAAATTCGTCAATTTTAGAGAATTTTTTTTATCTTTTAGCAAATTTTCGAAAGCAAGTTTCAATCTTTCGCTTCTTTCATCAATTTTTTGCTGATTTTCCTGCACTATTTGTATCAGCGACGGAATACCGCGTCCCAGCGCCTCAACATATTGTTTTAACTCATTAAATCGGCGCAACATGGCATTTTTCATGCGCAAATCCGTAGTCAGCAAGCCGTTATATATTTCACTTTTTACCGGCACGGCAAATTCAGCGGCTCCGGTCGGAGTCGGCGCCCGCAAATCGGCAACATAATCAATCAGCATAGTGTCGGTTTCGTGACCGACGGCAGAAATGAGCGGAATTTCCGAATCGTAAACCGCACGCACCACAATTTCTTCGTTAAAGGGCCATAAATCTTCCAAACTGCCGCCGCCGCGCGCCACAATCAACACATCGGGGCGATACGCCGAATCAACGGGTTGAGCGTTAAATCCTTTAATTGCTGCGGCAATTTTTTCGGCTGCACCCTCGCCCTGCACTGCTGTCGGCCACACCAAAATCCGACACGGAAATCTATCGCGTATGCGATGAATTATATCGCGAATAACCGCTCCGGTCGGGCTGGTAACCACACCTATTGTTTGCGGCAAATACGGAATTTTTTGTTTGTGAGAGGCATCAAACAGCCCTTCTTGCAAAAACTTAAGTTTACGTTCTTCCAGTAATTTAAGTAACGCACCTTGTCCGGCAATTTCCAGCTTTTCAATCACCAACTGATACGACGAACGACCGTTAAAGGTGGTGATTTTGCCGGTGGCAACCACTTCCAGCCCATCTTCAATTTTTACCGCAAGCGTATTGGCAACCCCGCGCCAACACACCGCCGCCAAAATTGAATTTTCGTCTTTTAACGATAAATACCAATGGCCGGAATCCGCCCGCTTGGCGCCAAAAATCTCGCCTTTTACTCGCACGTTTGCAAACGAGCCTTCCACCAACTGCTTAATAGCAAAAGAAATCTCGCTGACCGTATATTCCGTTTTTTGAGCCAACATATCTAACATAAGCCGTATCATAAACTTCATAATCAAATAATCAACTTCTATATCAACTTAATCCCCAAACACTTAGAGTTAACTTGCATTAATTTATGTGCATATCTATTTGTTTTAATTTGATTTATCTTTATATTAACGGCTAAACTCAAACCGTATTTATCAAAGGATAACCATGACCACAAAAGCCAAAGTTGCAGTAGTTCTTCCCATATATAATGTCGAAAAATATTTACGGCAATGCCTTGACAGCATTATCAACCAAACTCTCAAAGATATTGAAATTATTTGTGTTGACGATGAGTCACCCGATTCTTGTTTGCAAATTTTGCAAGAATATGCTGCCAAAGACGAGCGAATTAAAGTTATAACTCAACCCAATTCTCTGCAAGGAGCGGCTCGCAACCACGGTTTACAATATGTCACCGCGCCGTATGTCTATTTTGTTGACTCTGATGACTGGCTTGATGTGACTTGTTTGGAAAAATTATACCATAAAATGACGGCCACCGATGCCGATGTATGTATTTTGGGCGCATTGCATTATGATGATGCGCAACAGATGATTTTGCCAGATACTTTTTTAGATATGTCTTCTTTCCAAAACCGGCCTTCCGAAGTATGCCGTTACACCGATATTAAAAATGCCGTGTTTCGCCGTTGGGGACCTTTTTTTAGAATTCAAAAAACCGAATTTTTACGCCGTAACAATATTTTATTTCCGGAAAAGGTGCAGTATGAAGACGCCTTTTTTCACGTTCAATGTATGATTTTGGCACAAAGAATAACTTTTTGTGATGAAAATTTATATTTTTATCGTATCAATCGCCCTAATTCGGTTATGACCTCTGACAGCAAAAATCGTTATTCTTTCTATATTTTCAATTTTTTGCAGCAATTTGACGATTTTTTACATTCACAAAATATTTATGAAGATATGAAAGAAGAATATGCCAAATGCATTGTCGGACAAATCAAATATCATTTTTTGCGCCTTCGCGATGATTTAAAAGTTGAGTTTATCTGCCGTGCAGAGCAATTCATTAAAGAGCATCATCTTGAAGAATATATATCGCAAACCCCGTCAATCAATAAAATTTGGCAAGATGTTCTGCGGCAACATTATAAAGTTTCCGTAGTGCTTCCGATATATAACACCGAGAAATACTTACCTAAATGTGTAGAGAGACTTTTGAGCCAAACCTTGCAAGCCATAGAAATTATATGCGTTGACGACGGTTCTGACGATGATTGTCCGCAAATTTTGCAACAATATGCCGCCAAAGATTGCCGAGTTAAGATTATTACGCAATCAAATCAAGGTCTTCCTGCCGCCCGCAACACCGGAATTAAACAGGTTCATGCCGAATATCTGATGTTTGTTGATTCCGATGATTACCTTGAACCAAACGCGCTCGAAATACTTTACAATAAAATGATTGAGCATACGCCCGACGTTGTGGTTTGCGATGTTGCCAACTTTATTGATACATCAGCCGAAAACGAAGAACAAAAACAGTTTTACGCCTCTTACGACGAATGGTTTGCCAAATTTGCAAAACCCGAAGGACTTTATAAAACAGAACTGAATATTCACCGTCAGTTAGCTTCGGTGGCTTGGAACAAACTTTATAAAATGGACATTATCCGCCAATATAATCTTGAATTTCCGATTGAATTGTGTAACGAAGATGAATTCTGGCTGTGGGCATATATGCTTCATTGCCAAAACTTTTATTTTGTGCCGCAAAAGCTGTATAACTACCTGCATCGATCGGATTCGATTATGGATAAATTATATACTTCGGAAAAAGCGCTTGATATATTTGAACAATACACCAATGTTTATAAATACATAAAGAAATACAAAAACATTGTGCCTTATAAACCGATTTTAGCCAAATATTTTATGACAGCGGCCACGAATCGCAAAAACAAAATAGACAGCAAATATTATCCGCAATTGCTGAAAAAAGTTCGTGAATATACTTTTAACTGCAACCCTTCAGATATGATGTTGGATTTTTATTACAAAATCCGTTCTGAAATTACGGCCTTTAACAATAAGGAGAAACACGCCAAATGAGCAATATCGACCCTACCGAGAACAAGCAAAAACAAGTTTTAAAGCTGTTCAAATATATTCCACTGTTCAGCATCAAAAAGCGTGGCGGCAAAACCGCTTTTTACCTTTTAGGGCTTCCGATTTGGAAAATCCGTCGTATGGAAAACGAGAATTTGATAAAATATTATTTTCTGAATATTCCGCTGTTTCGGCTGTATAAAACTTTCCAACCCGACGCAACGGATATTATGCTGCAAGAAATAAATAAATTTTCCGCCGAATTTAAAAAACAAATCACCGAACAAAAAAATATTTTGCTGAAATATAATAAGCGGTTTGATAAACAAGAAGCGAAATTAGCCAAATTAAATAAATTGACCGAATTATCGGAACAAATTACCGAGCAAAATCGGCAACTTACTGACTGTTATTCGAACTTAACAGAAAAAGTCGAAGACCGGATGAAAGTTCATCACGCCGAGATTTTGGAACGAATTGATAATCTGCCGCGCAAATAAGAATATATTTCAACCAAAAAAAAGAGGAATGCCCGATATAGGCACACCCCTTTTTGATTAGCTTACACTTTTCTTTGAGTTTGCACAAACTTTATTATCGGCACTACCAGAAATACCAAGGAAAATCCCCCTATTGTTCCGGAAGTAACGCTACAGAGAGTGCTGACATACCTCAGAGCATAAACACAGAAACCGACAACGGCGACCGAATACAGGAAAACCAAGCCGGTATACCATCCCATCGCATATGCATTTTCCTCACCGTATCCCCAAAAGAAGAGCACCAATAGCGCCACCATGCAGAACACGTTTACCATCCACACATATCCTAACGGTGTAAAGCCGCAAGCGGCGTACACAAACAGCGAAAGGAAGAAATCCAAGAATAATCCCAGCGTAAACAGATATAACTTTCCCGTTTTACGCCAATAACCAATGATACCATTCATACGCACAATAAAATTTGATTGATGCCCGATTATTAACATTTTCGGACATTGTTGTCAATCTTTTATGTGGGTAAAAAAACTAACTTTTTTTTACGTCATTGGCGTATTCGCTTGTTTCAAGCAAATTTCCGTTTTCATCATAAACGCTGAAAATACCGTTCCGTTTTCCGTTTGAAAACTCGCATTGCAACATCAGGCGGCCGTTTTCAAAATATTCTTTGCAAGTTCCGTTACGCTCTCCCTGATAAAACACGTTTTCCTGTTGCAATACGCCGCTCGGATAATACATCTTTGCCACCCCGTACAACAATCCGTTGCTGTATTGGCATTCCATTTTTAAGGTTTTATCCTCATAATATTCCCGATATGCGCCGTCGGGCAAATCATCATTAAAGCTCATTTCCGCCCTAAGCGCTCCGCTTTCGTAAAAAATTCGACAGCCTCCGTTTTTCTTATCGTTATGATATTCGGTTTCGGCATAGACAATCCCATTCGGGTAATATTCTTTGGAAACTCCGTCCAGCAAATCGTTTTTGAAATTATATTCCGCCAACAGCTTTCCGTCTTCGGAATACGCCTTGCTTATTCCCTCCAATTTGCCGTCCACGAAATATCCCTCGGATTTCAACTGACCGTTATCATAATATTGCGCGACCGGTTGTTTATTTGTATTTTCTGCCATTTCCGTCTCCGTTTGATAAAAAGCAAAAGAGTGCCGAATTATCGACACCCTTAATTTATTATAATTGCGGTTTGCTGTCAAGACGCCAATAAGGCATGGCTTAAAATCTATACAACATTCCGACGGCAACCTCCTTATAATTATCCAAACGCTCGGCACCGACATACGAATATCTGCCGATAACACGCGCCGACCAATGGTCATTCATATCGTATTGCATACCGCCGCCGATACGATACCCTACACGCATAAATCCGTCATCCGGCAGCCCCTTTTGCGTTACGTCATACAACGCCATACCGCCGGTTGCCACCAATCCGAAAGGGCTGCACATAATCGGCATTTTAGCGTATAAATCCATAGCATACGCGGCAAAACGTTGCTTTACGGAATTTCCTTCGTAAGCGTGCTTATTTTTAACCTGCCACGATTGTTGATAAGAAAATTCGGTATAGAGATTCTTGTATATTTCCATGCCCAAATCAGCCTTGGCCGAATTAAAATTATCTTTCAAACCGCCGGCAGTTCCGCCCGGTTTTGCCTTAGAATAAACATATTCGGCACCGACATAAGGTCTTACGGCCGACCAATTTTGATGCATCATCGCCTGGGCATTTGCCGCAAACAACATGGCAACTCCGGATAATAACATTATTTTCCTCATATTTTTCTCCATTTATAAATTTCAAAAATTTTATTATTAGCAAGGTGTATATAAACGTGAAAAAGCAAATTTAAATAGTGACAGCGCAAAAAAACGCTTTTATGATGCTATTAAGGAGAAAAAAATGTTTAAATGTCCGTCTTTTGAATGCAAAAAATGTCCGCGTTTGTTGGAATTTCGCGCACAAAATCAATTAAAATTTCCGCAATATCACAACGGTCCGGTCGAATCTTTCGGCGATTTGAATGCCGAAGTTCTGATAGTGGGTTTAGCTCCGGGGTTAAACGGCGCCAATCAAACCAATCGGCCGTTTACCAACGATTATGCCGGCGATATTCTCTATCCGGCGCTGAAAAAATACGGATTTGCCGCCGGAAATTACGGCAAAGTTAAAAACGACGGCTTTAAGTTGAAAAATGTGCGCGTATCCAACGCCGTGCGCTGTGTGCCGCCGCAAAATAAGGTTACCGCCGACGAAATCGCCGCCTGCCGTCCGTATTTGCAAGCCGAAATCGCCGCCATGCCGAATTTAAGGATTATTCTTTCGCTCGGCTCGGTTTCACACGGCGCGGTTTTACAAGCGCTAGGCTATAAAAAATCAGCTTATAAATTTGCCCACGGGGCGGAACATAAACTGGACAAACACGGAATGATTTTGCTCGATTCCTACCATACTTCGCGTTATAACATCAACACCAACGTCTTAACCGCTGAAATGTTTGATAAAATCATCGCAAGGTTGAAAGATTTGCTGAAGCAGTAACTCTATAAAGACAAATCTTTGACCTTATAGAGCAGAATTTTGCCGAACAATTTAAATGACGCGGAGATTTATTTTTCTTCAACTGATAAAATCAATAAACCGCCAAACAAAAGATATCTGCTTTGTTTTACAAAATGTTTTGCACAAATTTCTTCTTGTTCTGCGGCTAAAGCCGATGACCGATTTGAACTTATGCCGTTACGCATAAAATCTGCCACAATTACATCAACATATTTGAAAATGCAACCGTTCTTCGCAAATACAATCCATTTTTCCCTATCACTGGCAATTTTATACTTTTCATCATACAAACCGTATTTGTCGAACAAGTTTCGCTTTATGAAAGAACCTTGATGATTGATGACATCGTTTGTAAAAAAAGATAAGTCTATTTGAGTTTTATAATTAGTGCGTTTGACACGTCCGTCGGGATATATTTCATTAACATTGCCATACAACACATCGGCATCATGTTCTTTATCTTTAAATACCTTTTCCAACACATCGTTTGCAACATAAATATCGCCACCATTCATAAAACTCAACCACTCGCCGGAGGCCAACTTTATGCCTTTATTCATGGCGTTATAAATCCCTTTGTCGGGCTCGGAAATAAATACATTAATTCTGGAACGATATTTGTTTAATACCTCAACCGTACCGTCGGTAGAGCCGCCATCCACCACAATCCATTCAAAATCCTGCCAAGTTTGATTGACAATGCTTTGGCAAGTCTTTTCTATTTCATCCTTAATATTGTAGCAAACGGTAATAATCGTCAGCGGCATCTTTTGTTGTTTCATCACAGACCTCATCTTACCACATATTTTTGTTTCATTTTCATCACCGGAATACCGCAAAAATAATATTTATAGGCTTCGTCATTGTCTTTTTTGCGAATTTTCAACAGCGGAAGGCCCAAAATCTTCCATACTTTCACATTGCCTTTATTCGACCAACTCAATATCGGCAAAAAGCCGAACAACTTGATTTTTTTTGAATGTTCTTCCATATCTTCCGCCATTTTACCGTTCCCTCATCATATATCATTTTTTGGTTATGATATTAAATTAAATGAATATTTTTGCAAGCATTGTTTAGATGATGTTAAAATACTTTCAAAATAGGCACAAAATCAAATAGATAATACTTTTCAGAAAATATTTGCATTTTGCTTCGCTTCAATTATATTGTGATTATAATTAATAATATGGAGAAGAGCAATGATTCCCGTTTTTCTGATTAGTGACGAAAATTATGCCAAATATACCGCCGTTACGATTAAATCCGTCTTGTCCGGTACAAAAGAAAAGATAGATTTTTACCTTTTGGACGGCGGAATATCGGCAGAAAGCAAAAAAATTATATCAGAAATCGTAAATATGGCCGGAAGTTCCATAGAATTTATACCTATGGATTTATCCCTATTCAAAAATTTTCCGGATATCGCTCATTTTTCGTTAAACATGTATTTTCGCTATTTAATTCCGGAGTTAAAACCGAATTTAGACAAGGCTCTGTACATAGATACCGATATGATTATCGGCGGTGATATCAGCAAAATTTACAATACTTCCCTCGACGGATACGGGCTGGGTGCCGTTCCGTACATAACGGAAGAATTGCACATCAAGTCCTTCCAAAAATACAAAGATAATTTGAATTTGCCGAAGAATCATCTCTATTTTAATTCCGGATTACTGCTCATAGATTGCAAATATTGGCGCGAACACAACATCAGCAACGCGTTAATGACTATGACCGCCAAGCTTATCCATAAACTTGAAATGCCGGATCAGGATATTTTAAATATTGTCTTTACCAACAATTATAAAGTATTGCCTCGGCAATATAATTTGGTGGTTGATGAAAGCGTTAAATTCTTAAACATAAACGATTACACCAATTCAGAAAAAGATTGCTTTGTGTTGCATTTTACGGGCGGTAAAGGCGTAAGACCTTGGGTACGTTTCAATGTTCCTTGCCGAAAGTTTTTCTGGGATATTGCCAAACAAACTCCGTATTATAAGGATTTACAATCCGAGTTGCTGATAAATCAAATATCCTTACTGGAAAAACCAGATAACATTACAAAATATGTAACACTTTTCGGGTTTATTCCTTTTTTGAAAATCGTTACCAAAGGCAAAAAAGAAAAAATCTATTTATTTGATGTGATTTTGCTTTTTAGTTCTAAAATTAAGTAAAAGAAAACGCCGCCGGAGTGTTCCGACGGCGCTTTCGTTTGATTTGATTATTTGTTTTCCAAATCTTCACCGGTTTCTTGGTTAACACGCTTAGCCGACAGCTTGATTTTGCCGCGGTTATCCATGCCTAAGCATTTAACCCACATTTCATCGCCTTCTTTATAGAAGTCGGAAACCGAAGCAATGCGCTCGTTCTTAACTTCAGAAATATGAACCAAGCCCTCGGTTTGTCCCAAGAAGCGAACAAACGCACCAAAGTCCATAATCTTGGTAATTGTGCCGTGATAAATCTTACCGGCTTCCGGCTCGGCCACAATACCGGTAATGATTTCAATCGCCTTCTGGCAATTTTCGTTATTGTTGGAAGCAATCGTAACCACACCGTCATCGGTAATATCGATTTTGGTGTTGGTCTTTTCGATAATTTCACGAATAACCTTGCCGCCGGTACCGATAACTTCACGAATTTTATCGGTCGGAATCATCATGGTATGAATACGCGGCGCTTTCGGAGAAATTTCCGGACGCGGTGCAGCCAAAGCTTTAGCCATCTCGCCTAAAATATGGATACGTCCTTCATGCGCCTGAGCCAAAGCATTTTTCATAATTTCCTTAGTGATGGAAGTGATTTTAATATCCATTTGTAAAGCGGTCACACCGTCTTTGGTACCGGCTACTTTAAAGTCCATATCGCCGAGGTGGTCTTCATCGCCCAAAATATCGGTCAAAATTGCCACGCGGCCGTCATCTTCCTTAATCAAGCCCATGGCAATACCGGCAACCGGCTTTTTCATCGGCACACCGGCATCCATCAAAGACAGGCAGGTGCCGCAAACCGTAGCCATGGAAGAAGAACCGTTGGATTCCATAATATCCGAAACCACGCGCAAGGTATAAGGGAAAACTTCCTTATCAGTCGGCAACATCGGATGAATAGCGCGCCAAGCAAGCTTTCCGTGACCGATTTCACGACGACCAGGAGTTCCCAAACGACCGCATTCGCCAACCGAGAACGGTGGGAAGTTATAATAAAGCATAAATTCCTGCTTATATTCCGGCAACAAGCCGTCAACAATCTGCGCATCATCCGGTGTACCCAAAGTTGTAACCACCAAAGCTTGCGTTTCGCCGCGTGTGAACAACGCCGAACCGTGAGCCTCCGGCAACATTCCGACCTCACATTGAATCGGGCGTACCGTCTTGGTATCACGGCCGTCGATACGATGACCGGTAGTTAAAACTTTTTCACGCATGGTGTGGTGCATAACGTTTTCGATTGCATCACCCACGAATGCCATTTCCACTTCATTTTCCGGATCAATCGTAGCCTTAACTTCTTCCGCCAACTGGCCGAGCATGGTGCCGCGTTCCAACTTGTCGGTAATACCGAAGGCTTCGTTATAGCGTGCACCGAAATCCTTCATAATACGTTCGCTCAAAGCGGTGTATTCCGGCGGAAATTCCGGAGCTTCCCATTTTTCTTTACCGGCTTCGGCCGCCATTTCTTTAATCAGTTTAATCACCGGTTGGAAACTTTCAAAACCGAACATAACCGAACCGAGCATCACTTCTTCCGAAAGTTCGTTAGCTTCGGATTCAACCATCAAAACGCCCTCTTCGGTTCCGGCAACGGTCAGCTTCAATTCAGATTCCGCTTGTTCATCAATTGTCGGGTTCAAAATATATTCACCGTTTTTATAGCCAACGTTAGCCGCGCCAATCGGCCCCATAAACGGAATGCCAGAAACAGCCAAAGCAGCCGAAGCGGCAACCATCGAAACCACATCGGAATCATTCTTTTGGTCGTGCGACAATACGGTGCAAACAATTTGTACTTCGTTTTTGAACGCATCCGGAAACAGCGGACGTATCGGTCTGTCGATCAAGCGTGAAATCAACACTTCACGCTCCGAAGGCTTACCTTCACGTTTCATAAATCCGCCCGGAATTTTGCCGGTTGCGTAATATTTTTCCTGATAGTTAACGGTTAAAGGAAAGAAATCCTGATCCGCTTTCACTTCCTTTGCAGCCACCACAGTTGCAACAACCACTGTTTCTCCGTATGTTGCCACAACCGCACCGGTTGCCTGTCGGGCAATCTTACCTGTTTCCAATACCAATTTACGACCGCCCCAATCCATTTCTTTGCGGCAAACTTTAAAATCTATCATATTTTTCTTTCCTTTCTTTTCATCTTTTTCATCTTTAAAAAACCTCACCTAATTTTTACATTAGGATTTTTCGGGGCTGCGAAACCATTTCCGCAACCCCGTTAAATAAAACTCTATTACTTACGCAAATCGAGCTTTTTAATAATGTCTTGATATCTTTCTTCGCTCATGCTCTTCAAGTGATCAAGCAAGTGACGACGACGGCTTACCATCTTCATCAAACCTAAGCGAGAATGCAAATCTTTAGCGTGAACGTTAAAGTGTTCAATCAAAGCATTGATACGATATGTCCAAATGGCAATTTGCACTTCCGGACAACCGGTATCATTTTCGTTGCGGCCATATTTAGCCACGATTTCTTTTTTAACTTCATTAGTTATCGACATCTGTTAATTCCTTTTGTATTATGTTGTGAAAAACGCGTATCGGCGAGATTTTGCGCTCATCAATACGCACCAATGCAATCAAACAATTATGAAACATGGCCGCCGCCGTTTCCGCAGGTTCAACTCCGGCAAAATTCTTGGGCGAAAGCCCCTGTCCCACACTTAATTTTCTTGCGTCTTCGGCCGAAACAGCAATCTCCGCGATGTCGCGCAGAGATGTTTCAATCGGCAAAAGAGACTTGCGTCGCTGTTCTATATACTCTACTTTTTCTAAAGAATCCAGTAAAATCGTACTATCAAGCGAAAAATTTCCGCATTTTGTGCGTCTGAGCTCGCTCAAATATCCCTTAGAGCCTAGAAATTCCGCCAAATCCGCGCCCAAAGTCCGCACATAAGTTCCTTTGGAGCAGCGCACCTTAAATTTGGCGCTTTTTTCGTATTCGGCCAGCAATTTAAGGTCATAAATTTCAATTTCGCGCTCCGGCATTTCTATCGTTTGCCCTTTACGCGCCAATTTATATGCCTCCTCTCCGTTAATCTTAATGGCCGAATACATCGGCGGTACCTGTTTTATTTTACCGATAAAATGCGGTATTGCCGCCAAAATTTCCTCTCGATTCGGAATTTTATCGCTGACGGCGATGATTTTTCCTTCGGTATCGCCGGTATCGGTTTGCGCCCCCCATTCAACCACAAACTCATACTCTTTTTCGCCGCCCATAACAAACGGCACCAACTTGGTGGCCTCACCGAAGGCAATCGGCAACACACCGGTGGCAAACGGGTCAAGCGTACCGGTATGGCCGTTTTTGTTGGCGTGCAACAACCAGCGGGTTTTCCCCACAACCTGCGTCGAGCCCATACCTTTGGGCTTATCAATCACGAGCCAACCGTCAACATCATCTGCCTTATTATGCTTCATTTTTATCCTTATCTCAATTTTTTTCGCATTAGTTATAGCATAATTGATTGAAATTGCAACCGACTTTCATTGTAAATATTAGACTTTAAAAAAAATCCGCAGCAAATACCAACGGTATTTTACTGCGGATTTCTTTTAAACATGTACCAAATGGAACACGCTGTTAACACCAATTAACAATGTATTATCATTTTGGTCATAGGCTACTTTATCGGCTCCGTAAGGGCAAATATTATCAGCAAATGTATCCCCGTTAAATTTATGCAGGAAATACCTGCCGTTGCGACGGACAACAAAAATGCCGGCTTTATCATATAAATCTACCTCTTCAACTTTGCCGAAATCAGCATATTTTCCTTGATGATAGATTTTGGTATTGCCCTGAATATCGGAACAGAGTGCAAACTCCATATAATTACTGCATAAAATAAGCTGCTGGTGATTGAAAACACATTTTTCTTCCACACTGCCTGCTTTTGATGCTAAAGTATATGCCACATAATGTCCCAAACCCTCCACCAGAAAAAAATCTCCTTTAAGGTGCATATTTTTTTCCGCATGCTCAAGTTCAAAAACTTTACGTCTGTCATATGTGTACACTGTCCACATACTGTCACAAGCCGTATATACAGCAAAATACTTTTCACTTCTGAGCAATTTTCTGCCGCATATGTAACCACTCTCTTCCTTACCGTTCCAAAAGGTAATACGATATCTGATATCGTTATCTATTTTCATATCTTCTATAATCATCCACATGTCACTAACCAATTCCACTTCAAAGTGGGCATTTTCGTGATTTAAGATGATTTTTCCGTCTAATGTCATCAGAGTATCCTGCGTCACAATCAAGTTTGCTTCCGGATAAACGTCCAAAACAGGCTGTGAATCAGGCAAAAACGGAAAAGGAGCTACTTCAAACGAATCACCTTGCATTCCTTTCGAAATTTGCAACAAACGAAACCTTGCGCCTTCTGTGATGCGCAAAAGGCCTACATCTTTAAATAATTTCTGTTCTGTCATAAAAATTTTCTAAAAATACTACTTTGCAACCAAGTGTACACCTAATTTTGAATTATGTCAATGATTATAAAACCTTTTTTATATATAATAAAAATTTGACATCCAAGATTATTGCTGATTTTTCAATCATTTTGCTTTATCCGTAACAATCAATATAAGTATGTGTTTTATGATTTTTTTGACAAAACTTTGATTATTTCCGCTTGTTTTCCATTCAAAAAACAGCGCACATATTTTTCATCTTTTCTAAATTCGCAATAGTATCCGAAAAATGCGGAAAATATATTGATTTGGCTTTTATCATCGATGATTAAACAACTTTTTCCATACTTAATCAGCAAGGCATTTGCATAAACATACATTTTGCATCTGAAACCCTGAAAACGCAAACTGCCGACATAAACCATCCAACACTTAAAACAATGTTGCGGTTCGCCGTATTTTTTGACTTCGGTGGCAAATGAGTTCGGAAAATTTTCTCTGATATTCTTACGGCAAATATTCCATAAGATATCAATCAATATAAAAGCTGAAATTCCTAAAATTACCAAAAAGACCGGCAACGGAAATTTTTCTTTAAATATCACAAAACCAGCTATCCCCAAAACATTAAGAATAAAAATAGCCAACAGACGAAATCTGTATGTATACCCCAAATCCTTAAAAGCACCAGACGAACGCTTTATATCTTGTTTGAGAAGCTCTTTATAATCGTGCCATTTCATTATTCTGATCTCCTATTTTTTCGCCATTTCCATAAATTCGGCCTCAGTTAGTATTTTAATTCCCAGCTCTGCCGCCTTTTTGGCCTTGCTACCGGCGTCGGCACCGACAATTACATAATCGGTATGCGCAGAAACCGAACCGGCAACTTTGGCACCGCATTTTTGCGCCAACGCTTTAGCCTCCAAGCGCGTCATTTTTTCTAAAGTTCCGGTAAACACTACCGTTTTGCCGCTCAATTCAGAATCCGTACGCCGTTCATCAACAAATTCCTCAACATTAACATATTCTCGTAACTTATTGATTTCAGATATATTATGTTGTTCATTAAAAAACTCGACAATATCATTTCCCATCTCGCCGCCGATACCATCAATCGCCACCAATTTTGCCGTTTCGCGCGCCGACATTTCTGCCTGCAAAGCGTCAAACGTGCCGTAGTTTTGCGCCAGCAAAAGCGCGGTTGCGCTCCCCACCTGCGAAATCCCCAAAGCATAAATAAAGCGCGGCAAAGAAATCGTACGCCGAGCGTTGATGGCCTTAAATAGATTATCAACAGAAAGTTTGCCCCAACCGGCTCGACGCTCTAAATGCAATCCCTCATCACCAAACGAAAACAAGTCATCGCCGGCACCGCCGTTGCGCTTTTCCAAGGTAAAAATATCCGCCGGATGTTTAATTATTCCGTCATCGTAAAATGCTTCAACAACCTTATCGCCCAAGCCGACAATATCAAAAGCTTCTTTGCTGACAAAGTGTTTAATGCGCTCCTTTGCCTGCGCTGGACAAGTCAAACCTCCGGTACACCGCCGAATGGCCTCGTCTTCTTCTCGGATGGCGTGGGCGCCGCATTCCGGACATATAACCGGAAACTCAAACGGCACGGAATCTGCCGGACGTTTATCAAACTTAACTTCCACCACTTGCGGAATAACATCGCCGGCACGCTGAACCACCACCATATCGCCGACGCGGATATCCTTGCGTTTGATTTCATCTTCATTATGCAAAGTTGCGTGCGAAACCAAAACTCCGCCCACATTCACCGGCTCCAAATCCGCCACCGGTGTCAACGCACCGGTACGTCCCACCTGAATACGAATATCGTTGATGCGGGTTAAGGCCTGTTCGGCCGGAAACTTATGGGCAATAGCCCAACGCGGAGTACGGGTTAAAAACCCCAGCCGATTTTGCAAATCCAAAGAATTAACTTTATAAACCACTCCGTCGATATCATACGGCAATTCAGCCCTGATTTCTGTTATATGCTTAAAATTATCCTCTATTTCTTTCAGGCTATGACACACTTTATTCAGCGGATTAACAGGAAAACCCCATTCTTTGAGCTTGGCAAAAAATTCTTCCTGCGTATTCCATTGCCGCTCGGAAACTTCTCCCCAAGTATATGCCCACAGGCTCAGCTTGCGCTCGGCCGTAATTTTGGGATTAAGCTGCCTGAGCGAACCGGCTGCCGCATTACGCGGATTGGCAAACAGTTTTTTCTTTTCGGCCGCATTGCGCTCATTTAAGGCCAAAAAATCGCGCTTAGCCATATAAACTTCGCCGCGAACTTCCAACACTTCGGGCACACCGGCCGGCAACAAAAGCGGCAGTTGTTTCAAAGTTTTCAAGTTTTCAGTGATATCCTCGCCGACAATACCGTCGCCTCTGGTTGCCCCCGAAACAAACGTTCCTTTTTCATAACGAGCGGCAAATGAAAGACCGTCAATTTTCGGCTCGGCCATAAAATCTATATCCTCCGCCATATTCAAAAAGCGCTTAACTCCCAGCACAAAGTCCTCAACTTCGGCGATGGAAAAAACATCACCGAGCGAAAGCATCGGAAACCGGTGTTCGATTTTGTTAAATTTGCTCTGCACCGCCGCACCCACTCGCTTAGACGGACTGTCGGCGCGCACCAAGTCCGGAAACATTGCCTCGATTGCCGTATTGCGATGCTTGAGCGCATCATATTCGGCATCGGTTAAATCCGGCGCATCATTTTGATAATAAGCATTATCGGCCGCGGCAATTTTTTTTGCCAAATCAGCCAACTCGGCCGCTGCCTCAAGCGGCGATAAATCTTTTACGTCTTTCATTTTTTCTCCTTAACTCAAGATATATTCTCCCTTGTCGAAAGTCAAAAACAAAAGCGTTTCTTTCCGCAATTTAAAAAAGTTTTCCCCGACACACGCCAAACGGCACACGTCGGGGAAATCCTATGCGTAATCATCCTTTACCTTGGGTATAAACGCGCTACATACGGCGAAAGCACCAAAGAGCACCAGCCCGGCACCCAAGAAAACATACCGGAAAGGATAAATAACATATTCCCAAACAAACGGGGCAAGCAACATCACTACAGCGATAAATACCGCAACTTCGACAGCCATCACCAACGCTTGTTTCAGGATATACACCAAACCTTTCAAGGTAGGATACACAATTTTGATGTTTCTTTCAGCCAGTTCTTTTCTTTGTTGTTCACGCATTTCGCAAACCGCACTATGGCAGGTAAGCTGCATTTCATACAAGAACCACGTTGCCGCCACAAGTGCCAAAAGTGTAAAACAACCGCAACCCAGCGACCTTGTAGTCATTCCGCTTGCAATATAACACTCCGGTGACGTGCAAAGAACATAACCGATAAAAACTAACGCAATTAATGCAATTTTTTTGTAACTCATAATCGATATGTAAATTTGTGAATACTACCACATATTATACATTGATTACACTTTTTGTCAATATTTTTGTGCAAGAATTTACAGAAAATATTTTGCCGATTTATACATTAAACAGGAAATTCATTAAATCTCCGTCCTGAACCTGATAATCTTTGCCTTCGGAGCGAATCTTTCCGGCATCGCGACACCCCTGCTCACCGCCAAATTTAACATAGTCATCGTACGAGATGGTTTCGGCTCTGATAAAACCGCGTTCAAAGTCCGAGTGAATAATGCCGGCGCATTGCGGAGCCTTCATTCCCTTAACAAAGGTCCACGCTCTGACTTCTTTCGGACCGGCGGTAAAATAAGTTTGCAAACCAAGCAAATTGTATCCGGCGTGAATAACTTTGGCCAAACCGGTTTCATCCAAGCCCAAAGCCGATAAAAATTCCTTTTTTTCTTCTTCGCTTTCAAGCTGTGCCACTTCCGATTCGATTTCAGCCGAAATCACCACGCTTTCCGCGCCTTCTTCCATTGCCATTTTCTTTACCGCTTCCGAAAATTTGTTGCCCACGGCCGCCGAACCTTCATCAACATTACAAACATACAACACCGGCTTAGAAGTGAGCAATTGCAACATTTTATAACACTTAAACGCCTCTTTGTCGGCTTCGTCCGGAGCGGCAACACGCGCCGGTTTTCCTTGTTGCAAAGCAGCTATAATCGGTTCTATAACCCGTACGCTGACGGCAGATTCCTTATCTCCGGCCTTGGCTTTTTTGCGCAATTGTTCAATTCTTTTTTCTAAAGATTCCAAGTCGGCAATCATCAATTCGGTTTTAACAATATCCGCATCACGCACCGGATCGACGCTACCCTCAACGTGGGTAATGTTGTCATCTTCAAAACAGCGCAAAACATGAATTACGGCATCGGTTTCACGAATATTGGCCAAAAACTGATTGCCCAAGCCCTCGCCTTTGGACGCACCTTTTACCAAACCGGCAATATCCACAAATTCCAACTGCGTCGGCACCACGTTTTTCGGCTTAACCATTTCCACCAACTTATCCAAACGCTTATCCGGAACCGCCACGCGTCCGGTGTTCGGCTCAATTGTGCAGAACGGAAAATTTGCCGCCTGCGCCGCAATTGTTTGCGTTAATGCATTAAAAAGTGTTGATTTACCGACATTAGGCAAACCGACAATTCCGCAATTAAATCCCATTATCTTACTCCGTTTTTACAAGTTTTACACTTTATAGCCAATTCTTAGCGCCATTGCAAGCAGTATTTTCGTCTGCGCCCAAAATTGAAAAAAGAGGAAGTTTCCCTCCTCTTTTTCCGTTATATTTGTCGGCTCGTTTTAATGAGCTCTGCACAACGTTCTCGAAAGAATGGATTTGTTGTACCAAACTCTCGGGATAGCTCCGGTTGCTTCATAATACAAACTGCCGTCTTTGTTGGCATAATACGGAATTGTACCGTAATAGTCATACATACGAATAATGGCGTTGTGATCAACCTTATCCCGCTCCCAATTCAACCACACATACACATGGTCGGCCAAATCGGAGCCGCTGCCGCCGTAAGAAATGAAATAACCGTCGTAACGTTGGCCGTAAATCGTAGAATAGGTTTCGTTCGGATCAAACATGCATTGACCGAGTTTGAATGCCTCTTCTTCGGTCGGAATTTCATCTATACCGCCGCAAGTCTTTACCGCACCGGCAAAATAATCTTTTTCTGCGTCAATACAATATTTGATGCCGTACTGATCTTTCACCGCTTCACATTCTTCCTTGGAAAGCGGATCATAATTCGTAAACTTAAACTTGAAGCACAAATTGGCGCAATCTTCTTTAACCGGCTCGCATTCGCAAGTTTCTTCATTATAAATTTCCGTGCAAACTTTACATTCTTTCTGCGTGCACTTCTTTTCGCAAGAATAGCAGGTATCGCCGTAATCATCGGTTATTTCCGTACAGGTATATTCCACACCTTCCTCATTTTCCGGCTTTATCCGCGACATTCCCATAGCTTCGCAAGTGCGCTTCGGTCTTTCCACACAACTGCAGGCATAGTGCATACCTTCATCATCTTTACAAGATTCACACATACAAGAATGATTTTCGTCCTCCGGCTCAAGTTTTTCCGTCAAATCAAAATATTCCGGACATTTGAAGGTAACTGTTTTTTCCACTTCATCAACTTTTACCGCTACTTTCATATCGCAATCGGCCTGATTCACGGCAAAACACACCTTAGCTTCGGCAACCGAGGCCGAGGCCAAAAAGGCCAATCCGACAACACTCAATATACTGATTTTATTAAACATTTTATTTCTCCTCATTTATACTTCCGCAGTTTATGTCTTTGAAAAGCAAACTGCCGAAAGCATTTAATACAAACGGAGGAGATTATCGCATCTCCTCCGCCGATATCAAATTATTCTGCGCATTTTGCCGACGCGCCATGCGTTTCTCTGCACCATTTGCAGTAGTCAGCCACACATTCGCCGTCACAGCAGGAAAACTTGCTCTTATAACGGGTATCTGCCCATTCGTAAGTTTGTTTCGGCGTTCTGTAAGGACCGGCATCGCCGCTCGCTCCGCGATAGAATCCGCCGGTACCGTGTTTCAACTTATAGCGAGTACCGGTAACGCTGCAATCCGCCTTTCCGCCACATTCCAAACATTTGCCGTTGATGCAATACAAAGGAAGTTCAGAGCTTGATTTGCAATCGTTGTCGCCGCAACAGAACGAACCCCACCAACCGTCTCCGGTTACTTCTTTCTTTTGATAGCAGTCTTTACCGCAAATCTTGCCCATATAAGCACATTCTGTCTTAGTGGCCGTAACAGCAGGATTATCCGGTGCCTTAAACGGTGTGCTGGTACATCCGGCAGAACATTCTTCCACCCATTCGTGAGCAGCACAAGTGTCTGTGCATTCCGCATCTTTTTCGGTGCATTTGCAGTCATAGTGCGTGCCCGCATCATCGGTACACGCCTCGCAGGTGCATACATGATTTTCGTCTTGCGGTTGCATCACATCATTCAAATTGAACCGTGACGGACAATGAAACGTTAAATCGCTGTCTATCGGTTTTTCCACATTTCCCACAATGGTTATATCACAATCATCTTGAGCCACGGCCAAACAAACTTTAGCTTCGGCAACCGACGCCGTTGTCCAAAAGGCCAAACCGACGATGCTTAATATACTGATTTTGTTAAACATAAAACCTCTCCTTGTTTGTTATTTTTTATATCGTAACACAATATAATCAAATTGTATATGAATTTTTTGTGACAATTTAACAACAAAAATCGAGGATTATTTGAAGAATTTGTTATTTTTCGGAAAACCGAACGGAACTAATTTTCCGACCTGAGCCCGATGACCGAGCCAGGTTAGCAGCTCTTTTTCGGTGCTGATGCCGCCGGCACGATTGTAGCTGAAGCCTTCTTCTTCCTTAAAGAATTGAATATCGGAAATATTGCCGTCTTTGTATTTTTGCAACAATACGCCGTGTCCGCGCGCCATGGTTGGAATTTCTTCGGCCTTAAACACCAGTAATTTGCGATTTTCGCCGACAATTGCCACAAAATCTCCGGTTACTTTCAGACAGAACTTAATAACTTCGCCGTCCGCCACGTTCATAATTTTACGGCCGCTACGCGTTTGCGCCAAAATATGATTTTCGTCAACGATAAATCCGTAGGCCTTATCCGAAGCAATCAAATATTTAGCATCAGGTTCATACACAAACATGGCGACAATATCATCGTTTTGCGCCAAATCAATCATTAAGCGCACCGGTTGTCCGAAACCTCGCCCGCTCGGAATATCATTGGCGGCAATGCTGAAAAACTTACCTTTGTTATCGAGCAAAACGATTTTATCCGTAGTTTGAGCGTGAATGGCAAACAACAATGCATCGTCATCCTTAAATTTGAAGGCTTCGTTTAAATCCGCATAGCCCTTCAGACAACGAATCCAACCTTTTTGTGACAGAATTACCGTAATCGGCTCTTTTTCAATCCACACCTCCGGCGTAAATTCCACTTCTGCCGGCGGCTCGGCAATTTCCGTACGCCGTTTACCGAGAGCTGTTTTTTTGCTGTATTTTTCCTTAATACGCTTAATTTCTTCGGCTATCGCCGCCCAACGTTTGCTTTCATCGCCGATTAAAACTTCAAGTTCGGCTTTTTCTGCCAACAAATCAGCGTGTTCGTTTTGAATTTCCGCTTCGTCGAGTTTGCGCAAATTGCGCAATTTCATATTCAATATTGCCTCGGCCTGATTGTCTGTTAAATTGAAAGTCTGCATCAAAACCGGTTTTGGCTCATCTTCATAGCGAATAATGCGGATAACTTCATCCAAATTCAAATAAGCGGTTAAATAGCCTTCCAAAATTTCAAGTCTTGCATTAATTTTATCTAATCTGTAATTGATTTTACGTAAAAAAACATTATTTCGATGAATAAGGTAATCATGCAGAACTTGTTTTAGACTCATCACCCTTGGCACACCGTCCAAATCCAAAACATTCATATTCATATTGAACTTGGCTTCCATATCGGTTTGCCGATAAAGCTGCTCCATCAGCATTACCGGATCAACCGTACGGTTTTTCGGTTCCAACACAATCCGCACATCCTGAGCCGATTCATCACGAATATCATTAAGCATCGGCAGTTTTTTATTGAGTAGCAACTCGGCGATTTTTTCAATCAACTTTGACTTTATAACCTGATACGGGATTTCGGTTACCACAATTTGATACTGCCCGTGTCCCAAATCTTCGGTGTTCCACTTGGCACGAATGCGGAAATTTCCCTTGCCTTGCTTATAATTATTCAAAATTGTCTCAAAGGAATCCACAATCATACCGCCGGTCGGAAAATCAGGTCCTTTAACCTTGCGCACCACCGCTTCGTCATCACAATCGGGATTTTCTATCATCAACAGCAAGGCATCGCTGAGTTCGCTCAAATTATGCGGCGGAATATTGGTCGCCATACCCACGGCAATACCCATCGAACCGTTACACAGCAAATTCGGCACCATTGCCGGCATCACCACCGGCTCACTATCTTCTCCGTCATATGTATCCGTAAAATCCACCGCGTCGGCATTTAAGCCGTCCATCAAATCCATGGCAAATTCGGTCAGACGCGCTTCGGTATAACGCATTGCCGCCGCGCCATCACCGTCGATATTTCCAAAGTTACCCTGCCCGTCAACCAACGGATAGCGCACCGAAAAGTCTTGTGCCAAACGCACCATGGCGCCGTAAACCGCACTATCGCCGTGCGGGTGATACTTACCGATAACATCACCAACCACGCGGGCACATTTTTTGAAGCTGTTTTTCGGGTCCAAATGCAACTGTCGCATAGCATACATCAAACGCCTATGCACCGGCTTCAAGCCGTCACGAACATCCGGAAGCGAGCGGGAAACAATTGTCGACATGGCATACGACAAATAGCGCTTGCTTAATTCTTCGCTGAATTGCACGTCTTTTATTTTCTGTATTTCGTCTGCCATGTATTCACCTTAAATTTTGTAAGTTTTCACGATTCCCAAAAGATTAGCACGATTTTCCGGCATTTTCAAGTTATGTTGCAACAAAAAGTTTTTCTGCAAAAAGTTTCCGGTCATCGCCAAAACATTGGCAATTTCGCCACTTTGCGGACGATAATTTTTTTCGGCAATATACTGTGGATAAGCATACAACCGCTCTTTATACGGCGCCCCGATTTCGGCGCATACCGCCCGACCGGTTTTCGGCGACACATATCTCAAGTCCGTTCTTTTACCGGTTACGGCACATTCGCCGATATCAAGTCCTATACCTAAAAAGTCTAACAGATAAAATTCAAAAAACGAATAATACGCCAGCCAATTTGCATCATTTATATGCACAAAGAAATCATCGACGGTTTTATAAAAATCTCCCAAATTGTCATTTTCGGCCAAACACTCGTCCAGCAAACGGCTCATTGTTGAAAGCGCCTCTATCTTATCGTTATCCGCCACAAAATCGGCAATATGCGAACGCACCAATTCCACCCCGCGTAAACTGAGCATATTCTCATCCACCCTAGCATACGCCTCAAACGCTACCAGATTGCCGATTTGAAACACTCCCAAGCCACGCTTACCGAATGCGCCCTTAACATATCCCACAATTTTGCCGTGTTCCGGACATACTAAGGTAACAATCGCCGATTGCTCGCCGTGTCTGCGTACCTTGATAATGTATCCTTCCGAGCTGAACTGCATTTTTTGTTCCGAAAAGTTGCTTTATGATGACTGTAACACAACTTAGTTAATATTCTTTTATCAAAGTTTTATTAACTCGGTCAAAAGCCATCAATTCCGTCAGCACTCGTTCCATATCATCGAGCTTAATGGAATTCGGGCCGTCGGAAAGCGCCTTATCCGGATTTTCATGCGTCTCGATAAACACTCCGGCCACACCGACCGCCACCGCGGCCCGTGCCAAAACCGGCGCAAATTCACGCTGTCCGCCGGTAGTTCCGCCCAATCCTCCCGGTTGCTGTACCGAATGAGTAGCGTCAAAAATCAACGGATAACCGGTATCTTTTGCCATTTGCGGAAATGCCCGCATATCCGTAACCAGCGTATTATAGCCGAAACTGGTGCCGCGCTCGGTAATGCAAATATTATGATTTCCGGAATCCTCTACTTTTTTAACAATATTTTTCACATCCCACGGCGCCAAAAACTGTCCTTTTTTAATATTAACCACTTTACCGGTTTTGGCCGCTGCCACCACCAAATCGGTTTGCCGACACAAAAACGCCGGAATTTGCAGCACGTCAACATACTTTGCCACCTCGGCGCATTGCCATACTTCGTGGATATCAGTCAAAATCGGTAAATCCGGATACAATTTGCGAATTTCCTCAAAAGTGCGCATACCTTCTTCCAAGCCGACTCCGCGGGCGCTGTTGATTGAAGTACGATTGGCTTTATCAAAAGAGGCCTTAAAGATATACGGCAATCCCAATTTTTGAGTAATTTCCACCAACTTTCCGGCCAAAAATATCGCATGCTGGCGACTTTCAATCTGACACGGACCGGAAATCAAAGCCAATGGTAATTTATTACCCAACTTTACTTTACCGACTTGAATAACCTTTTGTTCCATATTTTCAAACTCCGCTTAAAAATTAATTCTGGCAAACATAAACATCACGTTACCGTCATTGCTCACACCCGGAATATACGCACCGTGAACTTCAAAATTGCGATATCCGATACCCACCAACGGCAAAGGTAACGGCACCGGAATATACTTATACTCGTGACGTTGAGTTAAACCGAGTGTATAACCGACACCGGCGTGCCATTGATTTTTTTCTCCGGCATACCAGTTCCATTGTCTTGCGTATCCGAAATAAGATTCAAAATAAGAGTTGGAATCCTTAAACCCGAGAGCATACAATCCCGACCAGTTGCCGTTATCGTCAAGATGCGAAATTCCAAAACCCGCGCCCCACGGATGTTCATTGTAGCGGTCAAGGTGTTCTCTGTCATAGGTCAAGCGGTTATGCCAAGCATAGAACGGCACATACAAATCGTAATTATGCCGACAATATATGTCGATAATATCTTCTCGTAAAAAATTTATCCCATCTGCCCACCAACCGGCGTGTGCATTTGCACCGATAAGCGACAACAGCAATACCCATAAGGATAATTTCAGTTTCATTGGTCTTTTCCTTTTCTAGTCTTCATTATTATTTGTTCCCGGCGTAACGATACCGCACGATATCACATATTTAATACCATCTTCAACACTCATGTCCAACTTAATAACATCCTTTTCCGGCACAAAAATCAAAAATCCCGATGTCGGATTCGGCGTAGTCGGTACAAATATACTCAGAGTTTTTTGCCCTGATTTGGCATCTATTTCTCCGCCGGTCTCGCTATTGCTGACAAAGGCAATACTCCACAGACCTTTGCGCGGATATTCAACCAACACCACTTCGTTAAAAGAACGCGATTTTTGTGATAAAAAAGTTTCAAAAATTTGTTTCAACAAAGAATAAATACTGGAAATCACCGGCATTTTACGAATAATACGCTCCCCCAGCCGCACAAAAAACTTGCCGATATAGCCGGTGGTCAACATACCGATAAACAACAACAGCAACAACAATAATACCAACCCCAATCCCGGAACGGCATACGGCACAAAATCGCCGATTTTCCATTGTTGCGGAATCAGACGCTTGGTAACTTCATTTATCCACAACACCAAGTGGTAAGACATATAAATCGTAATTGTCACCGGAGCCGCCACAATTACGCCCGTAAAGAAATAGTTTTTTATCCGATTTATTATGGTGTTACCCGAATTTTGATTATTTTTCATGACTTCCTCATTATATCGTTGATAATCATTTGTACACGTTTTTTGCCTTGCCAACTGTCGCAACGCAAATATCCCGCCACATCAAACACCTCGCCGTTGTTTTGCAACATAGCCTGCCCGATTTGCGTATCTGCCGCCTGAAAAGCGATTGCCGGCAACTTATGTCCGAGTGCCGAACAAAGTGTGCACTTAACATGGCCGTTACCCACAATTTGCGCCCAACTGATACCCACGTCGCGCAACATTATCTGTGGTTCGGCATTTCCGGTACCGTAAGGCTCCAACACGCCGAGCTCATCTACCAGTTGTTCGTTTACGGCACTCAAACTCAACACACAATCTATATTGAGTACCGGAATAATCTTTTCCGCCCCCAGACGCTCTAAAATATATTCTCCGGCAAATTTTTTAAACTCCGGAATTTGTTCCTCTTTCAGCGAGAATCCGGCCGCCATTATATGCCCGCCGCCACCGGTTATCACTCCTTTTTCTTTGGCGGAAATAATCAAAGCACCCAAATCTATGCCGCTTATTGAACGAGCCGAACCTTTTACCTCATCAGGTTCTACCGACATTACAAACGCCGGAACATTGTAGCGCTCTTTCAATTTTCCGGCCACAATCCCGATAACCCCTTGGTGCCAATCATAACCGTAAGCAAAAGCCATCGGATATTGCTGAGCTTCTTTTTCCACCTGTTCGATAGCTTCCAGCAACACAAAATTTTCGATTTCCTTGCGCTCGATATTAAATTGATTGAATTTTTCCGCCAACATTTGCGCTTCCGTTTCGTTTTCCGAACACAAGAGCAAACTGCCCAAACGCGCATCTCCTACCCGACCGCAAGCATTGATACGCGGCCCGATTACATAGCCCAAATGATACACCGTCGGCGCTTCTTGCAAATTCAAAACCTTCATCAGTTGGCGCAACCCGATATTTTGCATTTTGGCCATTACTTTCAGCCCCTGACGCACATAAGCCCGATTCAGTCCCAACAGCGGCACCACGTCGCAAACTGTTCCTAAAGCCACCAAATCAAGCAAATTCATCAAATTAGGCTCATTTTTATCGGCATAAAAACCGTGTTGTCGCAACAACCGATTTACCGCCACCAAAACCATAAAGCCAACGCCGACCGCCGACATATATTGCAAATATTTATACGGATTATCGTCGTCCAGGCGCTTCGGATTTACCACGGCATACACTTTAGGCAATATTGCTTCTGCCTCGTGATGGTCGATAACGATAATATCAAACTCCTCTGCCGCCCGATTCAGCACCTCAAATGCGGTAGTTCCGCAGTCTATGGTCATCACCAGCGTGGCATTACCGTCCTTAAATTCTTTGAAGGCCAAATCGCTCGGGCCGTAACCTTCTTCGCGGCTCGGAATGTGAATAAGCGGCTCCGCTCCCACCTGCCTGAAAAAGCGAGTTAAAATTGAAGTAGAAGTTGCTCCGTCTACATCATAATCGCCGATAATCGCAATTTGTTCCTTTTGTTCTATGGCTTTGGCTATGCGCTCGGCCGCCCTATCCATATCTTTCATAACCGTCGGATTCGGCATCAGGTTTTGTATTTTGGGATGCAAAAAATTCTCGGCCTGTTCAATACCGATGCCGCGCAGACACAATATACGAGCTACCGACCGCGACACATTGCAAGTCTCGGACAAACGCGTGCATAAATTTTCATCAACCGGCGAAACTTCCCAAACATTGCCGCCCAAAGATATTTTTTTATCCATTATTCAAACCAATACATACCCGACTCTATTGAGAGAATTATTAGATAAAATAAAAGAAATTATCGCATCTGACAAACAATAAAGCCATTTTTCCCCAAAAAATTTAACGTTTTTTTTGTAAATAACTTATAGAATTACATTGAATTTAGAATCAAATCTGCTATAATATGAAACCAGATGAGTTGAAATAAGGAGTGATTATGTTTAGATTTTGTAAAATATTAGCTTTATCCTTAGTTGTGATATTTTCGGCTTGCTCCGATGAGGGAAAGGCTCCGGCACAATCTAAGACAGATGAAGCGGCTATAATATCGCCGGCAACCGGAGATGTAAAAAATACCTTTCAAATAGATGTGGCCGACACCAAAGAAAAGCTTTTGCGCGGTTTAATGGGACGCACGTCTATGGACGAGAACTACGGTTTATTGTTTGATATTGACTTGGCACCGAAAGATGATGAAATTGCTTTCTGGATGAAAGATACCTTAATTCCGCTTGATATGTTGTTTATGGATGAAAACGGAGTTGTTTTCTTTGTTCACAAAAATGCTCAGCCAAATGATGTAACTCCTATACGTCCGCCGAAGAGACCGCGTGCCGTTTTGGAAATCAACGCCGGTCAGGTCGATAAATACGGCATTGATGTCGGTGATCAGATGAAAGCTGATTTGTTCGGCAACAAGTGATATTTTACTTCTGTATTAAAGCGCCCTGCCTACTGCGGGGCGTTTTTTTTGAAAACTCTGTAATTTAACTTAATGAGCCATTATGCGGGCCTTTTCGCGATTCCAATCACGTTCTTTGGCTGTTTCGCGCTTATCATACAATTTCTTTCCTGTGCCCAATCCAATGAGCAATTTGGCGCGACCGTGATTATCAAAATAAAGTTTAAGCGCCACCAAAGTCGTGCCCTTACGATTAAGCGAATTGATGATTTTTACGATTTCCTTATGTTGCAAAAGTAATTTGCGATTGCCGCGCTCGACATGGCTGGAATAACCTTTATATTCGTAGGCGGCAATAAACATATTAGACATATATAACTCTCCGCCCTCGATAACTCCGTAAGCATCACGAATATTGGCGTGTCCGAGTCTGAGCGATTTAACTTCCGTTCCGGTCAAAACCAAACCGGCGGTATAAGTATCGCCGATATAATAATCAAACCGAGCACGCGGATTTTCTGCCACCGTGCCGGTTGATATAAAATCTGATTTTTTAACTTTCTTTGCCATTATTTGACGGCTTTTAATTCCGATGTCTGTTTACTTTCGCCTTCCGCAACGGCGGGTTTCATCGGTGTTACTTTAGCGCGAGGAATACAGTTTCCTTCGACATAAGCCCCCGGCTCCAACGCTATTTTGGTGTAGCAGGCATTACCGATTAAACGTGCATTGTTGGCCACAAACAAATCCTCGGTATCAATCGTACCGTTAATCGTACCGTACACGCTCAAAGACTTAGCTTTAATATCGCCCAAAATGTAACCTCGAGTTCCTATAATAACCTCGTTGCACATAATATTGCCTTCGAGTTTACCGTCGATATGGATGGTTTCGCCGCCCCAAATATCGCCCTTGATTTTGGTATCACAACTGATGATACTCGGCACCGGAGTGCTCGACTTACGGCTCATACGAGCAATTTTCAAATAAATTAATCGTTTTAAACTGCGCATTTTACAATACTCCCTATGATTTATTCATACTCGGAATATTTATAAATGTCAACGGGTTCACATTTTTGCCGTTGTATAAAACTTCATAATGCAAATGGCTGCCGGTAGCGCGGCCGGTTCGTCCCACTTCGCCGATAGCCTGATTATAGGCCACAAAGTCGCCTTTTTTCACATAAATTTTGTTCAAATGGGCATATTTAGTCACAAATCCGTTACCGTGGCTGATTTCCACCAAATTACCGTAACCGCCGTTATTAAAACCGGCATAAATGATTTTCCCGGCTGCCGGTGCAGAAATTCTGCTGCCGACCGCCGCGCTCAAATCAACACCTTTGTGCTGAGCAATGCGGGTTTCTATCGGGTCGGAGCGATTGCCGAACGACGAGCTGAAACGATATTTATACACCGGTTTACCCAAAGGTAAAGCAGACATAGAAGTTTTATAAGCATCGAGCAAATCTATTTTATCAAAAGCCGAAGACATCTTATCTTGTAATTCTTCACCGATTTTTACGCCTTTCAGCGGCTTATATGTCCCACCCTTGCCGTCTTTCATATTAGCCAACGGATTAAAATATTGTTTTTGTTTTTTCAGCGATTGGTTAATCATACCGAGTGAAGTTTTAATTTCTTCAATTTCTTTGCCCGACATTTTTTCGATTTTATCTAAAATAGCAATTTCAGCAGTCTCTAAACCTTTTACCGTATGTTGCAAATCGCTGAGCGTTTGGCTCAAATTCAAAATTTTTTCTTTCAAATCATTATTTTCTTTTAAGGCGATATTTTTTTGAATAATTGCCACATCTTTTTGAATCAGCGCCTCTTTTTTGGTAACGGTCTCATTCAGCTTATCAGGATCTATCCAGCTTTTGGAATTGGCAATCAGTCGGATTTTACTTTCCATCATTGAGGCCTTGTTTTTATAGTTCTGCACCTCGTTCAACCCGTTTCCGGCATCTTCCACCGAAGCGATTACCTCATTTAAATTATGTTGTAAAGCCGAAACATCGGTCATCAAATCGACATAGGCATCGCGTGCCTGACCAAGTTCTTTGTCGGTTTGGTTTAAGATGCTTTTGGAATTGTGATAGGCATAAGAACTATATCCCGACCAACAAATCGCCGCAATCAGCACCGTCGAAAAATAAACCTGCAAACGATGCGAAATATTAAACACTTTGGCGCGTCCGCCACTACGAAAAATAATTTCTTTATCGGCCAAAAAAGGCTTCTTTTCCGTATATTGCACCTTTTGCTTTTTAAATTTATATTTCTTTTTCAAATACTTTTCCTTTTCATTACAGTCACGCCGCTTATATCATATTAAAATAAAAAATAAAGTCCTTTATACATTCGTTTGAGTATATATACATACTTATTTATACTTTATATATGACAAATTGTACTTTTTTTATAGACTCCGTTAAACAAATTATTATACTTTGCACAAGAGAGGTAAAAAATGAGTAAACAAAATAATCAAAAGAAAATAACCCTGAAACATATTGCATACATCGTCGTTGCCGCCTTGTTATTATGGGGAGCACGTGCGTTCTTTAGCGGTAATAAGATACCGCAGGGTTACAAAACCCAACCGTTGACTGTGGGAGAAATTACCGAAAGCATTACCGCTTCCGGCACCATCAACCCGCTTTCCACCGTGTCTATCGGTACTCAAGCTTCCGGTCGCATTGCCGAAATTTATGTCGATTATAACTCAGAAGTTAAAAAAGGTCAGCTTTTGGCTCTAATTGACCAAGACAATGCCAAAGCCAATGTTGCTCAGCGCGAGGCTTCGCTAGAAATTGCCAAGGCACAGGTTGAAGTTGAAGAAAACAATATCAAATATTTTAAGAAAGTTCTAGATAGAATTTCCAAGCTTAATGCTTCAAAATATTCAACCGAAAAAGAACTGGAAGCTGCCGAGCGTGATTATGACAATGCTATGGCTCAGCTGGTTTTGGAAAAGGCGCAGGTTAAACAGGCCGAAGCCTCGCTTAATTCGGCCAAAACCGAACTTTCGTACACCGAAATCAAATCACCGGTTGACGGCATTGTAATTTCCAAAGCGGTTGAAGTCGGACAAACCGTGGCTGCCAGCTTTTCCACTCCGGAACTGTTTTCGGTAGCGGAAGACTTAACCAAAATGCAAATCGAAGCCTCGGTGGTTGAAGCTGATATTGCCAAAGTAAAAGAAGGACAAGTCGTGCGCTTTAGTGTTGACAGCTACGCTGACGAATATTTTCACGGCAAAGTGGTACAAGTCCGCAACGAAGCAATCACAACTTCCAACGTTGTTTCTTATACCGTGGTTATTGAAATTGATAACAGCGATATGAAGCTTAAGCCGGGAATGACCGCAAATGTTGAAATCATCACCGCTGATGTTAAAGATGCGTTACTTGCGCCAAATCAGGCTCTGCGTTTTTATATGGAAGACGGCGACAAGACTAAGCGTTATCAAGACCGCGGCATTTGGGTTATCCGCGAAGGCGAACCGGAGCGCATCAGCGTTAAAATAGGAGTAAGTGACGAAACCAACACGCAAATTATTTCCGATGAATTAAAAGAAGGAGATATGGTTATTGTTTCTAAAGCAGGATTGTCAGATAATAAACAACGCCCGATGAGAATGAGGATGCCGCGCTGATGAAACCACTGATTCAACTTAAAGACATTCATAAAAGCTATCCGCTTGACGGCTTCGACTTGGAAATATTGAAGGGCATAAACTTAACCATTGAAGCCGGTGAGTTTGTGGCCATTATGGGACCGTCAGGTTCCGGCAAATCGACTTTGATGAATATTTTGGGATGCTTGGACACCCCTACTTCCGGTAGCTATTTATTGGACGGTGAAAACGTCGAAAATTTGGATTCCGACGAGCTTGCCACCATTCGCAACCGTAAAATCGGCTTTGTTTTTCAAGGCTTTAATCTGTTATCTCGCACTTCAGCTATTGAAAATGTTGAATTGCCGATGATATATGCCGGTATCGGCGATGCCGAACGTTTGCAAAAAGCGCGAGATGCCCTTATCAGCGTCGGTTTGGGCGAGCGTATGTATCATCAGCCAAATCAGCTTTCCGGCGGTCAGCAACAGCGCGTTGCTATTGCCCGAGCTATTGTCAACAATGCGCCGATTATATTTGCTGACGAGCCGACCGGTAACCTTGATACCAAAATGAGTGTGGAAATTATGCAGCTGTTTTCCAAACTAAACAGCGAAAATAAACGTACCATCATTTTGGTAACGCACGAAGAAGATATTGCGCTTTATGCCAAACGCATCATTAAAATCGTTGACGGCGAAATTCATTCTGACACCGTAAATAAAGCAAGGAAATGCAAATGATTGAGTTAAAGACCATCTTAAAAATAGCCATTCGGGCAATTGAGGCCAACAAAATGCGCTCCGTTTTAACCAGTTTAGGCATTATTATCGGCGTGGCGGCGGTTATCATTCTGCTTTCCATCGGCAATGGTACTCAACAATCCATTCAAAACGAAATGCGCAGTATGGGTACTAATTTGGTAATGATTCGCTCCGGCTCATCTACTTCCGGCGGGGCGCGTATGGGGCGCGGTTCGCAACCGACCTTAAAAAACGGTGATGCCGACGCCATTCAGGAAAAAATACCCGCCATTCGTTTGGTAGCACCGGTAATGAATGACAGCGGACAAGTTGTATATGGTAATGCTAACTGGGCAACCAGCATCGTCGGCACCGACAATCGTTATTTTCAGATTAAAGAATGGGATTTAGCTTACGGACGCTTTTTCAGCAATAACGATTTGCGCACCGCCAATAAGGTTGCCATTTTGGGACAAACCGTTGCCAAAGAACTGTTCGGAGACATCGACCCGCTAGGCAAAACCATTCGTATTAAGGGCTTACCGTTTATTGTTATCGGTACTTTAACGGCACGCGGTCAAAGCGGTCCGGGGCAAGACCAAGATGATATGATTTATTTGCCGCTTTCCACCGTGCAGAAAAAAGTGGCAGGCACACAATTTCCGGATATGGTAAACCAGTTGATGCTACAGGCCAACACCGCGGAAGATACTTACAACTCACAAGAAGAAATTCGTGTTTTGTTACGTCAACGCCATAATTTGGGCATCAATAAAGATGATGACTTTAACATTATGAACTTTACGCAATTTATGGAAATGATGCAAAACTCATCGCAAACCATGACCATTTTCCTTGGCTTTATCGCCTCTATTTCGTTGATTGTCGGAGGTATCGGTATTATGAATATTATGCTGGTATCGGTAACCGAACGCACTCGTGAAATCGGTATTCGTATGGCTATCGGCGCCAAAAGCTGGGATATCCGGTTGCAATTTTTGATGGAAGCGCTTATTTTATCACTAATCGGTGGCTTAATTGGGGTGGTGTGCGGCATTTTTGGGGTTTACATTTTGCCGAAGATAACCTCCATTACCGCAGTTTTATCTACGTTTTACGTTTTGTTGCCGTTTGGTTTTTCAGGCATTGTCGGGCTGATTTTTGGCTTTTTCCCAGCTTATAAAGCCTCTTTATTAAACCCGATTAACGCCCTCCGTTACGAATAGCTTGTTTCAAACAAAAAAAATCCCTCGTCGCCAACAGCGACAAGGGATTTTTTTAATACTGCCGTTTCCATAAAACAATTTTTTGTTCCAAATCATCAGCAATATCTTTTCTGTGCCTCAACACCCCGAAATACATTTTAGCAAACTGCAACGGAGCCGACAAAGGCGTGCGAGAAACCCGAATGGGATACTTATCCAACAATTGCTGACCGGCCAACAAAACATCTTTCGGAACTACCTTATCAAACGGAGCCATATACCTACCGGCATATCGATCCAAACCTACCCGATCAAAAAGCGCTGCAACTTCCGAAAGAAGAGGTAACCCGTCGGCAATTGCCTTTCCGTTATAAAGTTGGCACATATCCTCTAACCTTTCTTCCGGAACGTAATAATACGCATTGAGCGGATGTGTTCCCGGAAACTGGTAGGTGGTAAATGCCACCGTACGTTCTACGCGCTTACTCAATCTTTGTGTTAAACAAAACACAACCGGAGCATCACAGGCATGCTGAGAAGCCAAATAGTCGATAATTTCCTTCAGATTAGCTCCGGTGTTGTTTCCTTTATCCAACACGGAAACCGGAAAGTTATCAAACTTAAGGGCTGTCATTCGCAATTTCATTCCCTCGCTCAAAAACGTACCGTCATCGAGCTTGTTCATATACTTTGAAAGCATACCGGTACCGCCTACGCACAGCAACTTAGGATATTTACCGAACTGACGCTTAGCATAAGACATAATGGTTGCCGCATAAAATGCCGACACCATATCGTCATCCATTGCCACCACATACTTCGGTTCCGCACAAAGCAAACCACGGGAATCCAAACACGTTGTTTCTTGTTTGAAAAAATCCAAAATTTTTCTGGCATTTTCCCAATCATGAGTTCTAAAGTTAATTTTTTCCATAACTATATAAATAATATAAATTTTCCAGATGTTAAATTAACATCAAGGTCGGTTTTTGTCAACAGATATTAACGAATTTAGCGAAACAGAGCCATAAACAGCAACAATCCCAAACCAAGCGGCGCGATATAGCGTAGCGTAATCAGAAAATAACGCGTAAAACCGCTGGAAACATGGGCACTGCGGCGAATATTGTGAATAATCGGTTTCATTGCCTTATAGCCGACAAACAAGGCCATGGTCAGCGAAACAATCGTCGCCGTATAAGTTGAAGCGAGCCAATCGGCCAAAGTGAACAAATCACGTCCGAACACCTTTATATCTACCAATCCGGAAAACGAAACCGCCACCAACGTAAAGCCGATGCCCGAAATCAGCATCACCAAAAATGAGGCGGCAAAACGCGATAATTTAAGTTTATCAATAGCCAAATTGGTCAGCATTTCAAAAATAGAAATGGTGGAAGTTACCGTTGCCAACAATAGCAGCAAATAAAACGTCAGCGCCCAGAAGTGTCCGCCGCTTAAATGCTGAAACACCAAAGGTAAACTGATGAACGTCAACCCCGGACCGGACTCGGCGGAAATTCCGGCCGAGAAAATCGCCGGAATAATAATCACCGCGCTCAACAGCGCCGCCAATGTGTCAAAAAATTCGATATGCCGCACCGCCTTAAACAAATGTTCTTTCGGCGAAAAATACGAGCCGTATACCAACAAAACGCCAAAGCCCAGCGACAGCGAAATAAACGCCTGCCCCAACGCCGCCGTAAAGGTTTCAAATAAAGGTGTCCACTTAAAACCGTCCGCCGTAAATCCGAGATGCGTTTTATCTATGGTCAGCAAAAAGTCTATTCCCTTTTCGGCACCGCTCAAAGTTGCCGAGCGCACGCTCAGCAAAATAAAAATCACAAACAATATCGGCATCAGATACAAACCGGTTTTTTCAATACCTTTACGCACACCGCCGACCACAATCAGCGCCGTAACCAGCAAAAATATCAAACCGTTGCTGTATTGAATCGTAAAGTTTTGGGTTAAATTTTGAAACTCCGTTTGCAAATTTTCTTGCGAAATCAGCATCAATTTTCCGCTGACTGCCTCCAAAAAGTAATACAGCACCCAACTGGCAACCAAAAAATAAAACGATAAGCACAAAAACACGCCGATAGCTGAAAACCAACCACCGAAAAACGCCCACACTTTTAAGTGTTTCATTCCCATCTGTTCGCCGATGATTTTGTAAGAATCGACGCAATTGCTTTTGGCCGTGCGTCCGATGGCGATTTCCGCCACCATCAACGGATTACAAATCAAAAGCAAAATCAAGAGATATATCAAAATAAAACTCAATCCGCCGTATTGACCGCACAAATACGGAAAACGCCAGATATTACCCAAACCGATGGCCGAGCCGGCAGCGGTTAAGATAAAGCCCCAATTACTGGAAAAACTTTCTTTTTTCATAATTAAGCACGCCGCCTGCCGCCTCTGCGTTTATAACTATCTTCATCCAAATATTTTGCCGCCGGAGACGCCACAGCGATTTCCGCACCGCCGATTTTAGATAAATTCCGACGCACGCGGCGACGCAAAGAACGCAACTCTTTAATATTGCGCGCGTGCTTCTGAATAGCCTCAATTTTATCTATCTGCGGCTTAATGGCATCATTTGAAGCAACATCTTGCTTATTGACCGTCGGATTTTCAAAGGTATTTTTTTGCTTATCCGGATTGGCCAGCGCCAAATCTACCGCCGCCACCATCTTTTCCGCTTCTTCTATTTTAGCCATAAGTTGCGGCGATTCATTATCGTATTTCATCATGCGTTTGCAAAGTTCTTGTTCGCTGATAACACCGTTACCTCCCTTATAGCGGCGGTGCAATGCTCTGTTCTTTTTGCCCCACGCCTCGTCGCGAACATCATAGCTGACTAAACCCACCTCATTTGCTTGCGGCTTACCGCTGGTTAAATGACGGGCAATCCGGTTGTATGCCTGTTTCATAAACTTGGTTGAACTGCGCGGGCTCTGATTGACCAAAGACATCATTGCCGCGGTATAAACCCGATATTCTTTTTGATTGTAGTTTTCCAAAGTTATTTTCGGCAGTCCGCAAGACTTGGTCATTTTATCAAATGCCGGCTGATACGCGATTCTCCACATAAATTCCAATTGACGACGTTCAAATCTTTCTTTTCTGTCGCCCGTCGAATATTTTCTCCAAACCTCGGCATATTGGCTCGATTTAACCCCATATTTATCTTTGGCCGCTTTCAATTGCGGAAATTCATCGGCAAAATCATTAGCCAACAATTTCATAGTGTTATTCAAATTAAACTGATACAAACCCAAAGCAGAATTTGCCGCATCTTTCATTGTCGGATCCAGAGCTGATTCATAAACGTGGCCGGCCATTTCCGGTTTGAAATTTCCGTAATTAACATTCAATTTACGTCCCATAATGGTATACACGTCTTCCGACATATCCTTCAACTGAGCTTTCATACCCTCAAGTTCCGCGCCCAGTTTTTCGCGATAAGATTGCAATTCCTCTGTACTTTTGCTGAGCAAACTCATTCTGCTGATTATCTCTCTTGCATCAAAGGTATCGGTTACGCGTTCCGCTTCATCGGCAACGTCTTCTTTTGGAGAAGCGGCAATACCCTGCAAACCTTCTTTTGCTCTTTCCAGATTTTCCGCAACTGTACCACCCGTATTAACGCTCATATCTCTCATTGTTTCGAAAAATACCGAGTCCTCACGCGGCAACTTTATGGCATCGCTGGTAATAACCATACTTTTGGTTACTGCGTCCTTGATAACTTCCATATGTTCTTCGCTAATAAGTGTTGCCTTTTTAGAAGTAAGCAATTCTCTGACTTCTTTATTAAAAGCTTTTTCACCACGCTTTCCGTCTTTACCGAAATAGCGGATGTCCAATCCCCATCTTTCGTGACGAATATCATAACTGGTATCGATAAAATCATTGATTGAAGCTTTTTCGCCCAAGGCAGATTCGGCACGTTGCTTAGCTTCGGCAAAAATTTCAGCCGTTTGTCGCTTGCTTTGTCCCAAACAGGAAATTACCGCCGCCGTGTATCCGAAGTTTTCCGGCTTGTCATAATTGTCGTGCGTAATTTTCGGATATCCGATTTTTGCCAACTTATTGAACGTCGGCTGATAATCTTTGGCCCAACTGTATTTAACCAAATCTTTAATTATATCTTGTTGTTTTTGCGGAGTATTATATGTTTCCGACCAAACTTTTTCAAAAGCGTTAGAGTTGATACCTTTGGTATCCATAACTTGTTTAAGCTCAGCATACTTTTCCGGATTGGCTTTAATAAATCCCTTCAAATCATCGATACGCGTCAACAACGGTCCGAAGCCGGTGGCGTTTTTCATAGTAGGCTTTTTACCTTTTGGAGCGTATATGGCATTAAACTTATGGTTAGACATAAACACCATACTGATATCTTCCGGAGTCATATTTTTCAAATCGAAATGCAAATCGTTATACGAAACGCGGGTATTGGATTTAAGCAAAATTGTCTTTTCCGCCGGTTTGTAATTATTGAGTTCTCCGGTATTGGTATTTGCGGAAGCCACGGTAGGTCCGCTGAATAAAATCATCAACGACGGAATATATTTATGAAAGAAAGCCACCCCTTTTTCTTTGGTTTTGGCCCACATACTTTTTTTAGCCGTTTCTCCGGCTGCTTTCTGCCTTCTTTGGCGCCACCAATTTCTGGCATTTTCTTCCAATTCTTCCCAAAAACTTTTCTTCTTACGCTCAGCCATAAATCCGCTCCTTTCTCATAATAATAATGTTATACCTGATTATAGACAAAAAATCAAGCTGTTTTTTTGTTATTTATTATCCAATGCTTTAAAAAAGCGATATCCTCCTGCCCGATTTTCGCAACAAGAGGATATTTGCTTAAGATAGTGCTTTCAGCTTGCTGTCGGCGGCGAACTTATCAATCACCCTTTTAATGAAACGATCGATATCGCTGCCGGCGGAATAATCAGCCGGTGCAACTAAATTAACGCGACCATCTTTTTTGAGTTTTGCCGCTTTTTTCTTGGCACCGTCCATATCCGGCTGAAAAACCGAAACACAATAACCGCCCAGACGTTTAATCATGGACATACATGGCACATCGGTATCTCCGTCACCGAAATAAACCATATGGTCAAATGGTATCGGACGCTCGTTTTCCGGCATCGGCTCGTTGATGGTGCGATTGTCACAAACATCAAGACAGCCCTTATTGATGCGGAAAAGATACTGCGTCTTTCCGGTGTAATTTACCACTCTGGCCGGCCAAATTGCTTCTCCGTAGCCGTTATACATAAAGGTTGAGGCAAACGTTTGCGTAAACTTTTTTGCAATCGGCGTACCTTCAACAATTTCCTGCAAACCGGAAGAAATAAGGTAATGCGAAACCACGATTCCCTTTTTTAAGGCATAGGCGTTGATACGGTCAAACCATTCCTCAACGCCCTTAAATAAAGGGATATCGCGTCCGCAATCCATGAAGTCTTCACGACGAAACGGAATTCTTCTGGCCTTGGCTTCTTCAAGCATACAGCGCATATAACAAAGATTGTTGTCTGCGGCATTTTCGCGCGCCATAGAATCAACCATCGGCCAAAACTCCTCGGGAGTAATGCCCAATCTTCTCATAAAGCCGTACTCTTGCATATTTCCGCCGGCTAAAGTGCCATCAAAATCGTAGCAAAATGCTACCTCGGTAAGTTTCTTTTTCTTTTTCATAATAGTCCTATATAATATATTTTTAAGCGACTATATTCCACTTTCAAACAAAAAGCAAGTCATTAAACATACTTGCATGAATAAAAAACATCTTGCTTTCGGCCGAAAATTTTATAGACTGACAATAACGCAATATAAGGAGAATATTATGAAAAAGCTGTTGTTTTTGCTTGCATTGTTGCTTATATGCGGCGGCGGATATTATTGGTACAACCGCCCGCAAGCCGTTCAACCTCTTGTTTTGTACGGAAACATAGATATTCGACAAGTCAACACCGCCTTTCGAGTTGGCGGACGGCTGGAAAGTATGAATTTTGAAGAAGGTGATATGGTCAAAAAAGGTGATATTCTTGCCACCTTGGATGATGAGCCTTTTCAAAATACCAAAAATCAAGCAACAGCCAAAGTATCTCAGGCAGTAGCCGCGTATGAAAATGCCAAACGCATAAACAAACGCAAACAAACCCTTTGCCGTAGCAAAACCGTTTCACAACAAGATTGCGATACCGCTCAGGCCAATCAGGATATGGCTGCGGCTGACTTGGAATACGCCAAATCGAGCGCCGAACTTGCTCAAACCTCACTAAATGACGCCACCCTGATTGCTCCGGCCGACGGAGTGGTGTTAATTCGCATTTTGGAACCGGGGACCATGATTTCTGCCGGTGTTCCGGTTTATACCATTTCACTTAACGGCAAAATGTGGGTAAGAGCCTACATCAAAGAAACCGAACTCGGCAGAGTAAAAATAGGCACGCCG
Source organism: Alphaproteobacteria bacterium (assembly GCA_017528205.1). Lineage (GTDB taxonomy): Bacteria > Pseudomonadota > Alphaproteobacteria > RF32 > CAG-239 > RUG410. Next base: position 46,908 of record JAFXPE010000037.1, read on the forward strand.
GTCGAAATCTATACAGATTCCGGCAGCAAAGTTTATCACGGTCGCCTCGGTTTTATTTCTTCTACGGCCGAATTTACGCCAAAAAGCATAGAAACCGCCAGTTTACGCACCGACTTGGTTTATCGGATTCGCATAATTATTGACGACGCTGATGACTATTTAAAACAGGGAATGCCGGTAACCGTTAAATTGGCCGAATAAATGACGAATATTGTTGAAATCAATCGTTTGAACAAAATTTTTCAAAATCCGGACATTACCGCGATTGACAACATTACATTGAGCCTTCCGCAGGGCGAAGTGGTAGGTTTGGTGGGGCCGGACGGAGCCGGAAAAACCACGCTCATTCGTCTGCTTTTGGGCTTGCTGGTCCCGACTTCGGGAGAAATCAGCGTTTTAAATCTCAACCCCGTAAAACAAACTCACCAATTGCATTGTCATATCGGCTATATGCCGCAAAAATTCGGGCTTTATGAAGATTTAAGCATTGCTGAGAATATGAATCTTTATGCCGATTTAAAAGAAATACCCGCCGCTGAACGAGCCAAACAATTTGATTGGCTGCTCAAATTTACCGGTCTGGCACCGTTTACCAAACGCTTGGCCGGCAGGCTTTCCGGTGGCATGAAACAAAAGCTCGGCTTGGGTTGCACTTTGCTTGGCAATCCGCAATTTTTGCTTTTGGACGAGCCTGGAGTTGGCGTAGATCCGATTTCGCGCCAAGAATTGATGAAAATGGTGTACAGTTTGCGCGACAAGGGCATCAGCGTTTTGTGGTCCACCTCCTATCTTGATGAGGCCGAAAAATTTGACCGAGTTTTACTTTTAAATAACGGCAAACTGATTTTTAACGGCAATCCGAAAGACTTAACCGAACAAATGCAGGGACGCGTATTTCAAACCGCCGCTGAAGAAAAAAATCCGCGGCAAACTTTGCGGCGTCTGATGCAAAAAGGCGCACCGCTGACCGATGCCGTTATTTCCGGCCGCCAAGTACGTTTGATTTTGCAAAATAACCGTTCGCTCGAACAAATCGACGTGCCGGTAAAACCGGTAACTCCCCGATTTGAAGATGCCGTAATCGATATTTTGGGCGGGGCGGAAATGACGCCTTCCACCATTGCTCGCCAAATCGACATCGGTAATCTTCCGGATACTGTGATTAAGGCCGAAAACCTAACCAAAATGTATGGCGATTTTATTGCCGCACAAAACATCTCTTTTAACATCAAACGCGGAGAAATTTTCGGTCTGCTCGGCCCGAACGGCGCCGGCAAATCCACCACCTTCAAAATGCTTTGCGGCTTGGCTAAACCAACTTCGGGACAAGGATTTATTCTCAATACGGATATGATAAAAAATCCCGAAGCCGCCCGTGCCAACTTAGGTTATATGGCACAAAAATTTTCACTGTTCTCTACCCTGTCGGTAATTCAAAACCTCAAGTTTTTTTCCGGCATTTACGGTTTGCGCGGCACAGCGCGGGAAAATCGCATTAAACAAATGATTGATATTTTTGAGCTCAAGCCTTATCTCGGGCAACCGTCGGGCAATTTGCCGCTTGGCTTTAAGCAACGATTGGCATTGGCTTGCGCTATTATGCATAATCCGCCTATTTTATTTTTGGACGAACCGACTTCGGGCGTTGATCCGCTGACACGCCGCGAATTTTGGAATCATATTAATTCCATGGTGGAAAAAGGCGTAACGGTTATGGTGACCACGCACTTTATGGACGAGGCGGAATATTGCGATCGCATTGCCCTCATTTATCAGGGACAAGCCATAAAAATCGGCACTCCCGACGAGCTGAAAAAACAGGGTGAAACCATGGAAGATGCGTTTATTCGCCTGATTAACGAATATCAACCGGAGGCCGCCGCATGAAAATATTAAAGGCCTTGGTTTATAAAGAATTTTTGCAAATAATCCGCGATCCGAGCAGTATTTTGATTGCCTTTATTCTGCCGTTTATTCTGATTACGATTTTTGCCACCGCCATCAATTTAGATAACAACGCCATCGAAACCGGATTGGTTATTGATGGCGACCGCAGTCAGGTTAACGATATTGTATCCGCATTCGAGGGTTCGCGCTTTTTAACCGTTACACGCTACAACAGCCGCAAAGAAGCGCAAGAAGCCTTGATACGCGGCGATATCCGCGCCATGGTGGTTTTGCCGATTAACTTTGCCAAAGCCTTTGTCGGCGAACAGGCGGCAACCATTCAGGTTTTGGCCGATGCCTCCGATCCGAATGTTGCCCTGTTTACTGCCGCCTATGTTCAAGGAATTGTTGCAACCGCGCAAAAAATATTGCTTGAAACCAACGGTAGCAATCTACATTCCGGAATTCAAATCGAGGCAGTATCTTGGTATAATCCGGAGCTGAAAAGCCGCTATTTTATTTTGCCGAACTCCATTGCCATTATTATGACACTTATCGGAATGTTGCTGACGGCCTTGGTGATTGCCCGCGAATGGGAGCGCGGCACCATGGAATCGCTGTTGACCACCAAAGCCTCAAAATTGCAAATTATCACGGCAAAATACATATCTTATTATTGCTTGGCCATGCTTTCGGCAATTTTCTGCACCTTTTTGAGTGTCATCGTATTTGATGTGCCGTTCCGCGGCTCTTTAGTGGTATATTTTGTAACTTCCAGCCTGTTTTTATTTGTTTCCATCGGCATGGGCTGTATGATATCCACCCTCACCCGCAACCAATTTTTGGCCTCGGTGGCGGCCGCCATGTTCGGCTTTTTGCCGGCGGTAATTCTTTCCGGCGGATTGTTCGAAATTTCTTCCATGCCGCGCATTATTCAAATTGCGACCAACATTATACCGGCCACCCACTTTGTGCCGATTATCAAAAATCTGTTTATGGCCGGCAACATTTGGCCGATTATTTTCGGCGAAAGTTTGAACCTTTTGATTTTCGGCCTGATTATGTTCGGACTGCTGTATCGCGTAACCAAAGAAAGGTTGGAATAATGGACACTCTTGTTGCAAAATTTGCCGCCATTTGGGCTTTGGTGATAAAAGAATTTCAGATGATTTGGTCCGATCCCAAAAATCGGGCAATGATATTGTTGCCGCCACTTTTGATGCTGACGGTGTTTGCCTTTTCCGCCACCTTTGAAGTTAACCGCATTTCCATGTTGGTATATGACCAAGATAATACTCCGGTTTCGCGTGCGCTGATTGATAAAATTGCCAACACTCCGTATGTTAAGCATTTGTATTTTGTAAATAATCCGCAAGAGTTACAGGAAAACATCGACAACGAAAAAGCGTTTGTGGCGCTCACCATTCCGCAAGATTTCGGCAAAAAAATATATCTTGAAGATGCCCCCAAAGTGCAACTGATTTTAGATGGCCGCAAGTCTAACACAGCGCAAGTTGTGAGCGGTTATTTAACCCAAGTGTTTGCCGCTTTTCAATACGAAATCAACGGTGTCAATCCTCCGCAATCGCCCATAAAAATCAGCGTGCGCAATTGGTTTAATCCGAATTTGAATTATCAATGGTATATCGTTATTTCTTTTATGGGGGTATTGATAACGGTGATGATGCTGGCAATCACTGCCCTTTCGGTGGCGCAGGAAAAAGAGCTGGGTACTTTTGACCAAATTTTAATCTCACCGCTGAAGCCTTTTGAAATTTTAATCGGCAAAACCATTCCGGCCATAACGGTAGCTTATATGGATTTCAGCATTATGCTGATTGCCGGAAGCTATATTTTTGACATTCCGGCCGAAAGCGGATATTTGCTGATATATTCTTGTATTTTTGTTTTTCTGTTTTCCATTGCCGGAATCGGATTATTTATTTCCACCATTTGCAACACGCAACAACAAGCCATTTTCGGCGTTTTTGCTTTTTTGGCGCCGACTTTCTTGCTTTCCGGCTTTATCACTCCGATTGAAAATATGCCGATGGCATTGCAAAAATTCAGCGTTATCAATCCGCTCACTTATTTTTTTCGCCTTTCACGCGGTTTGTTTTTGAAAAATATAGACTCCGCTGCGATTTGGGCTGATGTTTGGCCGCTGTTAATTATCGGCATCTGCACCCTAAGCTTTGCCTCGTGGTTTTTCAACAAACGTATAAACTAAATATGCAAACACATTAAAAGGGACAACCTAACGGTCGTCCCTTTTTCATTAAAACGAAATTTCAATCACAGGCAACACTCCAAAGGTACGATACTGATTGTACCAACCGCTGACTATGTGACCATTAAAGCTTGTCAACCATACATTGTAGTTATAACCGATGGTTGAACTGACAAATGCACATTCGCCGCGATCAAGCCCCAGCTGTTTCCAAGCTTCGAGCATAGAGCCTCTTTGCATTTGCCCCATTTCATAAAGAGACGGCAGAAATGCTTCGCCCTTGCGGATGCCGTTACGGTCATAATTGACACAGAATTCGGCAGCCGGAAGCTCGACACCACATTTTGCGGCCTCCTCTAACAGGAATTTTGTTGCCTCGCGGCCCGACTGAATTTCTTCTGTCATAACCGGCAACATACTAAATGAGAATGGCAACATAATCCTGACCGGACAGATACCGAGAGCATAATTACGTGCCTCGTCAACATACGACACAACGGCGCGAACATTTGAACGATTCCGTTCATTCAGCTTTACCTCATTGGTGCCGTTTTGCATGTGGAACATTCCTACTTTAAGAGCAATGTCCTGTTCTGAAAAATTAGCTTGCGTACTCATGATAAATAATATTTAGAGGTTATAAAAATATGTTAATACTTAGAAAATATCTTCTGAATATATAACCTCTAAATAAAAAGTCAAACATCATTAGCGAAATATCATCAATAAATTGTTTTATTTTCTTTTTGATATTCGTTAAACAGCTGCAAACATTCCTCACGATCGAGTTCGGCAATTTCCATCACCGACTTATCCGTGCATTTATTTTCGATAAAGCGATAAATAAAATCGTCCCTAAAGCCGATAGCCTCGGCATCTTGCGGCCGACAGCCGAAATATACTTTTTTGATGTTGGCCCAAATAATTGCCGACAAGCACATCGGACACGGATAAGCCGTGGTATACAACACACAGCCGGACAAATCATAACTTTCGAGTTTGCGACAAGCCTCGCGAATGGCATTAACTTCGGCATGAGCCGTCGGATCGTTATCTCGCAACACCGAATTGGAACTGACGGCCAAAATATTACCCTCGGCATCGATTATGGCCGCCCCGAAAGGACCGCCGATATTTTGTTTCATGGTTTGGCGTGCGCGCTCAATTGCTTTGCTTAAAATCTCGTTCATTTATTTAAACCTTTATATTAGCTTTATTTAATAATCGATTGTTATTGCGTAATTTTTACTATTTTATTATTCTTGGGCACCGTAAGGCGAACCGAGAATCTCTTTCTTCACAAGATACCCGAACAACTCGGGTATGACAGCAGACTTTATTATCCCTTTTGTTGCTTACTCAAATCCGGCTTGCGTGCCGTTACCACATAACCGTAAACCGGCACTTCCGCCTCGTTGCGTAAGATATGCTTTTCTGCCGACACCACCTTAAAACCGGCACTTTTCAGCACTCTTTCCACATAAGACAGCGAATGAACAAACCGTCCGCTCGGAGCCATGAAATAATCTTCCTGATTTATTTCGTTTTCGGAAAAAGTGAACACAAACAAACCGTCAGGAGTTAACGAGCGCCACACCCGCACAAAAGCCTTGGTCAAATCGCCGAAATAAGTCCACACATCAGCCGCCACAATCACATGAAAGAAATAGTCACTGTTTTCCATATAGTGGCACAAATCATCGCAAATCAGTTGCGCATAAACGTTTTTCCGTTTGGCGATTTCCAACATATTCTCGGCCAAATCGACTCCGATTAAGCCGCGAGAAGTGGCAAACTTTCTGATTTTTTCGCCGCATAAACCGGTTCCGCAACCCAAATCCAAAATATGATAGCGGGTAAACAGCGAAGTTTTCAAATTTTTGCTCAGCGCCTCAAAAATCAGATTCGGCGCCTGATATTCCAAATCAGCCAAAGTTGTTTCAAACTCCGGCGCAAACGAGTTGAACGTTTCCTTAATAAACTCCGCTTCCGAAGCCTGCAACGCCTTGCCGTTGGTCAGCGCGCTTCCCAAATGTTGGGCAATTTTGTTATCGGGGAAAAACTTCATCCACTTGAGGGCATATTTCTTGGCCATATCCTGGCTTTTTTCGGAAAAGCATTCATAGAGCAAATATCCGAAATTGAGCTGTATCGGATTAGGCGCTTCCGGCATATTTTTCATATAGCGCCAAGCAAACAGCATGCAATTTTCCCAATCGTTATTGGAACGATACACGTCGCTCAGCGAATTGAGCAACTCAACGTTACTACTGTCCAACTCATAAGCGCGCATATACATATCTATTGCCTTTTCGTATTTTCCCATGGCGTTCAAAGAATTTCCGGCCAAAATATGCGCCGTAACGCTGGACGGATGGCGTTCTATCGAGCGTTTGGCAAAATCAAGAGCCAGAACATATTTACCCATATAATAATAGGTATTGGCCAAATTAACCATAGCGATATAGCTTTTGTTGTTCAGCTCATACATTTTTTGATAATAAGACAGCGCCTTTTCATAATCGGAATCACAAAACGCGATATTGGCCAAATTTTGCCAAGCGGCCACATTCTTTTCGTTCAAACTTAAAACTTTGTCGGCATATTCCGTAGAGCGGTCATAATCTTTGAGTTCGTAATAAATAGTGGAAAGGTTCAGCATTGCGGCTTCCGAATTGCGGTTTATCCTCAAGGCATCGGCATAATAACCGACGGCGGTTTCTTTGTCGCCAATGGCATCATAGCAATTTCCGCAGGCAATTGCGTATTTTTCGTTTTTCGGATTACTTTGGAACAATAATAGGTATATTTCCAGGGCTTTTGCATACTCTTTTTCGCCAAACAGCAGCGCAGCCTGATGCTCTAAATTTTCCACGGGAACCTCAAATTTGTTTAACTGGCAAGGAGTATAGCACACATTTATACAAAATAAAAGTGAAAATAATTATATTTTTATTATTTTTTTGCAAAAAAAGTATTGACGAATAGAAATAAATATAGTAATAAACTTGATTGTCGATGGGGTTGTGGCGGAATTGGTAGACGCGTCAGACTCAAAATCTGGTTCCTTCGGGAGTGAGAGTTCGATTCTCTCCGGCCCTACCATTGAAACAAAAAAAGCACCGTAATGGTGCTTTTTTTGTTTTAAAGTGTAGGTATCGGAAGAAGCGAACTCGAAAAAGAGAGTTCGGAGCGGATAGCCGGCGAAAACGATTTTAAGAAGTTTGAGCCGTAGCGACGCGAAAGGCACTGATTTTGCAAAGCTGCCTTTGCAAAATTAGGAATATAACATTCTCTCCGGCCCTACCATTGAAACAAAAAAAGCACCGTAATGGTGCTTTTTTTGTGTTTAAATAACTGTCTTTTTCTTCAAAACTGTCATTCTTGGGCTTGCCGCAGGCAAGAACCGAGAATCTCATTCTCTGGCTGACAAAGAAAAACTATGACATCAGCCGTCATTTTGAGGGGTTGAGCATAGCGAAATCCCCGTCAAAATCTCCTGCTGATGAACAACCTCAAGAGTGTATTTTTTACCTCGCCATCAACGCATAGATTTTTACGCCCATAAAGTGCTCAAAGTGCCTACCGATTACGTCATCATGAACAGGCACTTTAGTGCCGTTGTGAAGGATCCAGCAACACCTGCGGTGTTGTTCGTTCCGCCGGAACGAATGGATTCTTCGCTGGCGCTCAGAATGACGCTAAAACAAAAATCAACAATATTGTTTAATTAAGCATTAAATTCTTACAATCGACCGTTACCGCGTTTGATAAACTTATTTAGCGTCAACGGTGCTTTGTCATACGACTTGGCAAATTCTGCGCGGTTGTTATTGCGCAACATATAATCCCCGTGGAAAACAACCATATTTTTTCCGTTCATCAGCACGCTGGTACCATCATTAAACTCAATCAAATTTTGGCCTTTTTGCGTTTTTTTGAACTCAGCGACGACAATGTTATCTCCGTTCCGTTTAAACTCAAATTTTTTCAGCTTGTCGCCACGATTAAGCCACAAAGTATGCGTATAGTCTATCAACAATTTTTCTTTGTCTTCAAACTCGGCAGGCTCGCTTCCCACTTTATATTTCAAAACCGCCATATCTTTGTCGGTCATAACCATACTTCCCACCGTTTTCAAGGCATTAAAGGACTCGGCATCCGAATACCAATGAGTTCTGTCATCAAAATCGATACTCCGCTCGCCAAAGTTTACGACTACCCCATTTGGCATTTTCACGCTCTCAATCCAATTTGTTTCTTTATCCAGCTCGAAACTCACACCGTTGCGATAAGATACCGTATATGTTTTTTCATCTGCTTTATTTTCGTTTTGGTCGCTTTCCTGATTTTGTTCCTCAGGCTTCGGCGTATCAAGACCGGACAATATCTTGTGCCGATTATGGTCCAAAACCACAACATGACCGTCAACATTTTTATATTCAAAAATTCCGTCATCTTTTTTCGTCACCACCGGACCGTTATCATCGAGTTTTTTCGCTATGGCAAACAAATCAGCGTAATATTTATCTCCAACTTTAGAAAGCTTATTTCTTAGATATTCGCTGAAATAAAAATGACTTATATTGCGGCGTAAATCGGTATAACCTTGCCATTTTTCACAATCGTCACGGGTAATAACATTTATTTTTTCCAAATAATCCCAAGCGCCGCGAACAGTCAAATTTTTGCCGTCTTCGTTACAGTTTCTGCCGTGTCTGATACAATGCGAGATTGCGCTACATTCCAAGGTATGAAAATTTCCCAAAAACAACGAACGTTTTATATAATCTTCCATTCGCGCGAACATATGCTCAAATATGCGGTCGCCTTCGGAAATATTCTCATTATCCGGCAAAACCTCATCTGCTTTTTTATCCGAAATTGAAATGTCTTCCATATCTTCATAGAGGCAGTCAAATCCCGGAACATCGTCAACGATTTTAATATTTGGTGAAATTGCTGCTAATTCTCCGCCCAAAATCAAAAACTCATCACTCGGCAACGGATAATTGGCTTCCACCTTAAGCTCCTGATCCGGATTTTTCAGATATGCGGCCTTCACCCGTTTTACAAACTTTTCGTTATCCTCACTCACACCGCGAATTATGCGATTGGGATTAACCTCGCCGATTATTCGTTGCATCTGGTGCAAAGCTTTAATATAAGACTTCAAACGCCAATAAATCGGCTTGCCGCAAAAATTCAAATACGCACTCACCCGCTCAATTCGCTTTTGCTTATCGTCGGTTATCTGCTTAGGCATAAAAGATTCAAGTTCGTCCAAACCCTCCCATTGATGGCGCATAAAATTACGGATATTCACATAATCCCAAAAATTGCTCGGCAATTTCATAAATCCGTCTTTTTGAGCCGTTACAAAATTTTTGTGGCTGTCGTTTTTGTTGTCTTTTTTCTTATTTTTATCGCCGTATTTCTCGTTGCAAATATCTTTAACCTTTTCGGCAAAAGAACCCAATATCTCCAATATATTGTTTTCGTTGATTATCATCAACTCATCAACGTAAATATCCTCAACCATAGACGCAAATTTTTCGTCTTTGACATATCCGTTTTCACGCAGAGCCTCACCTATTTTAAGCATCAGCTTTATTTCGGTGAGCAGTTTCACATCATTAAAAACATTTTCAATTGGTCTGTTTTTTTCTTTTTCGCCATTGTAAACGGCCTTATAACGCCCATCAATCAAAAACTCCGTACTGCCGAAAGTAGCATCTTTCGGATAAGAAATCGAATAGCGCTCAATCATTGAAGGTAAATCCAATCCAACGTTTTTGCTTTCATACGGAGAAGCCGTGTAAACCGGTGGCTTTCCGTTATTTTCGTTGTCTTTTATATGTTGCAGAACAATATAAGACTTTTTCCCGTCTCCGCGGAAATCGTTGGCGATAAAATCAGCAAATTCCTCTTTTTCTTCTTTGTTTAACGGCGTGATATTCCACGAAAAGTTATACCCCTCGGGATACATATGTTTTTTAAATCTGTCGACCAACTTTTCGGTAGTCATCAGCAACAACAACTGTTCATGCTCTCTGACCATATACAAATAGTCCTCGTATATGGAAGTTAAGTCGGCGAGCTTGAGTTGGAAGGCCTTTTCCGCGTCTTCTTTGGTGTGTTCTGTCATATTGTCCTCGTATTTTTGTACGAAATACTATCCGAAAATCGCACAATTTGTCAAGATAAAAATAACCTACCCTTCCCCAAATCAAGAACAAATGCCGTATTCCGAAATTATCGTGCGGATGATATTGATAAAGCTGCTATTTTTATAATATGCCTGATAACTATAAAAAACTGTTGTATAAATAACTTGTCTCTGATAAAATTTTACATAACATATACATCAAGGCTTAAATAAAGAGTTGTTTCTCCGTTATACAGAGCTTCAGTTTTCCATCACTATTAGCGTGACCGAGAAGCTCGAAAAACCGGCAAGGTATCTATCCGTTCTGCCAAAACGAACGACACCGCAACTTCGGCTGTTTTTCAGAATAACGTACGCCTATCTTAACAACACTTTATATTTACTTGTACATATATCAAACCTGACTTAATATCCCTAACTTTGAAACAAAAAATGGTAGGTGTAAGATGATTTTATTTGTTAATGCCTGTGTCAGACCACAATCCAGAACCAAGAGATTAGCCAAATACCTTTTAAGAAAAATCGGCAAAGATGTAAAAGAAGTCATACTCGAAAAAGAAAATCTGTTGCCGCTAAACCGAGAAACTTTGGAACATCGCACAAAATTAGCTGCCGCCGGTCGTTTTGATGACAAAGTGTTTGATTTAGCTAAAGATTTTGCAAAAGCTGAAAAAATTGTTATTGCCGCACCATATTGGGATCTGTCGTTTCCGGCATTGCTGAAATGTTATATCGAACACATCAACATCATCGGCTTAACTTTTGCCTATAACGCTGAAGGCAAGCCCTATGGTTTATGTAAAGCAAACGAATTGATTTATATTACAACCGCCGGCGGACGAATATTTGATGAAAGCGCCGGATTTGGCCACATCAAGTTATTGGCACAACATTTTTACGGCATAAATAAAGTTTCGTGCATTAAAGCCGAAAATCTTGATTTAATCGGTGCCGACATTGCAGAAATTTTAAACAAGACAGAAAAAGAAATAGATATGATTTTTTAACAGTTGCGTTAAAAGCTATTCCAAAGTGGAAATCAGCACAGACTTTTATGTCCGGTGCTTACGCCGACCGACTTACAAGCCAACTTTCCTTTTGAATTGCCGGAGATACTTTCTTCCATAAAAATATTTTAATTGACATTCAAAGAAATCTTCTCTAATTTGCAAAAAAAGTAAGGTTTTAAAATGCAGTATCAATTGATTTTATTAGCTATTTTGTTTGTGGCAACTTTTTTGTTGCATAAGCCGTTTAATGTGCATCAAACAGATAAAAAATGGCTGCAACGGTTGCATTATGTTTTGGAAACAATGTTCACCGTTCAGTTAATGATTGTTTTAAATGAACTCATTAAAATGTATTGATAATAAAAAAAGCCGAGCGGTTAAACTCGGCCATAAATTGTTGTAAAATTTTATTTATTTTTCACATTCGCCGCAATCGGAACAACCGTTGCAAATAAGCCGAGAACCGCAGGTTTCGCAATTTTTGCGCCAGTACTTAACATACCAGCCGTCATCAAAAAATTCGCTTTGTGGCTTATGTAATTGCCATTCAATCGGCTTTCCCACAAACTGCAAACCGGATTTATATGCCTGTTCGCTTTGTAATCTTTTGCTCGGCATTGTATAAACTTTGCCGTCTTTCTCAAACTTTGTTCCTGTCTCTATAAAGCAAAACATCACATTATTTGCCTTGCATTCATCATAAAGTGATTTAACCCATTCGTATTTCAAAACTCTGTTGCCGTCGTAATTCTCACCGCCGGCAACAACTTGTTCAATCTGTCCGCTTTTGAGCCACTTTTCTAATGTTATTGCTCCGATAAACGGTGCTGTCATCACACCCTTATGTTTGAAAGGTAAATCCATTAAAATCGGTAATCTTTCATCGGCTCTTGCTTGATTTTCTGCCGTTACGCTAAAA
>JAFXPE010000038.1 GCA_017528205.1 Alphaproteobacteria bacterium
AAGTGACGGAGAATTTAGTGGGCGAGTGACCGAAGCAAGCGCAAGCGAAGCAAGAAAGATCTCTGGATATAGTGGTGAGGGTAAAGGATATATTTTAAGGTTATTCCTGAAACATAAGATCTTGACGGGGATTTCGCTATTTGCTCAACCCCTCAAGATGACAATTGCTACTTTATTGACTTCTACCGACGCACAGCGCCTAAGGAGATTCTTCGGTTGCTTTTCAGATCCTCGCATTCGCAAGGATGACAGAAAAGCTACACCTCAGAATGACGATTTCTCTATTTTCGCCTGTTACAATATTGAGTCAATTATTACCACAAAAAAATCCTCGCGGCGTGGTGGCTGCGGGGATTTTCCGAAAATAGAATCATTTTTTTACGGGGTAAGTCTGGCCAGAGTAACCAACAAGGTAAATCCGACAACTCCTTCATACAGCGACGCCCCCAAAAACGGCGAAGCCAAGAATACGGCGGCAACAAAAACCGCGGCAGAGGCAAATCCGGCGTGATAAAGCACCAACACCAAACCGGCCATAATCACCCAGTTTGCAGAAAGGTAAATAATCTTGTCAAAGCGGCGCTTGAGCAAACCGGACAGAAGAATGTTTGCGCAACATACGGCAACACCGGTCCAAAAGTATCCGCAAAGCGTCGACCAATCCGTTAAATGATAGAGCAATCCCCACAGCAACGCAATCAAACAGATAGATACAACCGTAGATTTGAAAGCCTTTTTAAGCAACTGATACAGGGGTTCCTTTTCCAAATAAGCGAAAACAGCGCTTTGCGCTCTTCGCAACAACACAACCAAGTCGACTATTTCAACCCAGGTGTTTTTGACTTTTTTGAACAGATTTTTGAAATACTGCATATGTTTAATAGTTTTAATAGTAATACATTCTGCTATAATCGTAAGTTTTGATAACAGACAGCTTAAATAAAAAAACGTGTCAAGTCAAGCGTAATAAAGCAGAAAAGCCTCTGACAGCGCGTGTCAAAGGCTTTAAGCAGAAAAACTAAAGCAGAATGTCTTCCATACAAATCACGAGAATGGCTGCTTCCAAGCCAACTCAACTGCTTATCATCATTTTTGCTTCGGGGAAGGTCATTTGCGAACCTGCCCGACCGTTCAAGAGCAAACATTTGAAATGCTTAGGGCCGCTGGTCACCCGTTAACATTAGCGGACACCCTATAAAGGACGGTTGCTTTCGCTCGCCACTACTTACAACAATCACCTCAGACCGTATTTTCAGCGACAGCTCTTCATCTTGGCAGAATCAAAGGGTCATATGAGCGCGGTGTAGAGCAGATTTCCTGTTTTGCATTCAAAAGGCGTTTTCGTACACGACGAAAAAAGCTTGTTTCGAAGAATTTGCCTCAAACAATATATTGTGTTGGAAGAAGAATAATATCTTAACAATCAGAAATTAAGTCGTTTATTAGCACTGAATTGCCAACCTGTCAAGAAAAAATAATTTTATTGTATTGACAAATTTTTGACTAAATGTATAATGGCTTTACTTATGTATATTGATAGTCGATTATTCGGGAAATTATTATTAATTGGGAGTGGCGTTCCCATCTATGATAATGTATGATTGACCGGTAATTTAGCTCATTAAAAATAAGTAGATTGCTTGTCTGTTATCTTAATGATGCAGAGTTCCCCTTGCAGTTTTATCAAATTCGCTCCGAGGTGAACCGGAGGACTTTCAAACTTTATCATTATGAAAACATTTTTTGCAAAAATGTGGGATGTCGTTCTTGGTTTATTGAGCGGCGTGATGGTTATTCTCTCTTGTAATCCGCTGACAATGTTTCTGTTTAATCTCTTTTTTCCAGAAAACGCGGCACGGTTTGTCTATGAGTTTATCGGTTTTAGCGACTTCTGGCGCAATTTTTATACCAAATCCGCGCTCAAATGGCCTTTTTGGTGGTCTCGCTGTTGGATAACGCTGGATAATTTGAAAACTTGTAGCGTTCGTAAGCAGGTTGCCTATTATCTGGCTAATATCAATCGGAGCCAAATTCTTAGGGCAATGAGTCCCGAAGCGCAGGTGGCATTGGTGCATAAACGTTATGAGCAGATAAGAGAGATTTACGGCGTAATGCACTTAACCGACGAGATGTTTGCCGAATGGTTGCAGCAACTTGTCAAGAAGGACCGGAAGACCTGTTTTATCTCCGGCTATCGGGAAAAGCTGTATGAGCCTCTTTGCGATTATCTGAAGAGAGGAAAGTTACCTTTTTCACAGGTGATGATTCTGACTCGCGCGGCGGTTGACGAACATAACAATTCTGCCTGCCCGTTCATGAAATACCTCGAGGACTATATCGAGCGGTTCGGATTAAGGAAGAATCAGCTGGACAAGATTGCGCAGTATATGTGCGATAATCTTTATTGGTCTGATACTTTTGATGAAGAACCGACAACAGATTTCGCCAAAGCACTGAAGAAGCGCGACGAGTATAACCACTATTACAACTTTCTGTTAGAGCGCCAGATTAACTACGAGCAGCGTGTGTTTACCCGGTCTCAACGCGGTGATAAGCTAACTGATGAGTGGAAAACGTTCTGTGAAAAAACGCGTTACATCCATGTTTCCGCGCAAAAGGAGATGGATATCGAGCAATACAGACTGTTCCACGGTACCGGTCACACCTTGAACAAAGAAGCGATTTTCACTTTTTTGAGCTATCCCGACCGCAAGTTGCATCGCTTGGTGTTCTTGTATGAACCGTTGGAAATCTTTGAGGAAAAAGAACTCAAAACGTTCATCGAACGGAATGCTCCGCTCAAAACAGTGTTTGAAGAAGCAACGGGAAAACATAAATAACCCTCCCCTTTAAAAAAAGCTGTCGGAATATTCCGGCGGCTTTTTTTTGTTCGGCTTAAGTAAAAAAAGTGTGGCTAAAAAGCTGAACGTCATTCTGAGTGTAACGAAGAATCCAGCAACACCTTTGGTGTTGTTCGTTCCGCAGGAACGAATGGATACTTCGCCGGTTTTCCGAGATTCTCGGTCAAGCCAAGAATGACGGAAAACTGCGGCTCAGCATGACGATAAAACAATGTGTTATTAACGCAAAAAAACAACACTATTCTTTACTTGCGCTTTAGGTATTAAATAGCAAAAAATTGCAAATTCAGCTTGCTTTTTCGGAAATTTTAGTCTAAACTCGCCTTCAAAATCAAATTACAATGTATTTATTAATTTTATAGGCTTATGGAAAAGATATCAATTGCCGAAGCACGTCAAATTTTGAAGTGTCTTCTTGTTGCTGATGACCGCTGTTTTGCCGAATTGATGCAGAAAAGCGATGACGAACTCTTAAAAGCAAATGTTTGCAAAGAGTTTAACCTTAATTTGGGTTCTCTGGACTTTGCCGCAATGGAAATCGAGCTCCTGCGTTTGTATGGCATAAAGCTTGTAGATGCCGGATATTCTCGATTTTTTGACGAGCCGACCGTTAAAAATTTTGTTGAAATGGTCAACTCTTACGGTATTCACTTTGAGGCATATCGCGCCAAAAAGTAGTTATGTTTTAATTCTAAAAACTGAAGACTTATGGCAAAAAACAACGAAATGCCGCAAAACAACCCCAAGGTTTGTACGGCTGCCGAAACTAAAACAAGCGGAATCTCGACCGAGCTGAAAACAAACGATTTAAGCGATCAAGATTTCTGGATGCAGGTTGCAAGATTGGATGACTTATAAACTTGTGCGCTTATGGAAACAATAAAAATAGGTGTTATTATATTAGTCGCTTCTGTCGGCGGAGGTTTTATTATCGGTTCGTTTTTTAATTGGCTCGGAGAGCGTAACGCTAAAAGAGAAATCAAAAAACACGATGAGGAAGTTGCACGCAAAATGCGCCGAAAATATCATCAACATTCAAACAATCAACGCTTATGATAACAGACAGAAGAAAAGCTTTGTTGCACATGGTGCAAATTCAGCACGGCGACATGACAGATGCGCAATCTCTGATTGCTCCCGAATTGTTGGAACAGTTCCGCGTTTTGGGCTTTATCCGGATTGGAGACGGTAAATGGCAAATTACTTCTATCGGGATTAAACAGTCACTGTTTTATCGTGACCCTACTCCCGAAGAACGCGAAGAAGGACATCAGATGCACGACTTGGGTATATTATAAACATAAAACTTGAATGCTTATGAACGATTCTTTTCAGCAATTCATTGCCAAACTGACCGATGAACAACTGGCCGCTCTGTTTATTATTACGATAATTGCGATAGCCGTGTTGCTGCCTCTGGTTTGGACTTTATTCCGATATGTTTATTGCCGGATATTGTTCGGGGCAATCGGACTTATGTTGATTATCAACGGCTTTGGCACGGCAAACAATATTGCGATTGCCATTGGTGCCGGTTTGTGCATTTTAGCCATTATCGGCAATAAAACTCCCTAGCCTTTACAATTATTCCGAATTTACAAAATCCGCTTCAGCTTTAATGGCTGTGGCGGATTTTTTTGAATTTACGATAAAAAACTCTTGATTTTTCAAAAATTTTACTCTAGAAAACTTCTGAAATTTGAATTATTTACTTATAATATACTTTAAGCTTATGAAAAATGTGAAGGTAATTTTGCTTTCTTTGATGCGAAAAAAGCGTGGAAATTGGGATAAAGCTCAAAGCCTTATCGGAAATGAGATTATGTTAAAGTTTGAGAGTGACGGTTATTTAAGTCGCATAGGCGACGAATGGTTTATCAGTCCTGAAGCGCAAGCTTTGGCGGTAAAAACCGTTTTTACAAATCTTTAATAATTAAGTTTTTAATCAAAACAAATGCTTATGAACAGCAAGACCAACCCCATCGAAACAACTGCACAAAATGCCGTTAAAAATCGCTGGATGACACCGGAAGTTACGGCTGTTACGGATAAACTCTGCAAAGAAAAATGGTTTGTCCGCGAAGTTATATACCCCAAGGAAGTCCTAGGTTGCGAAATCTTTGAATATAACGGCTGTATGCGTCTGTATCACAACAAAGACCGTTTTTTCGCCATGGAAGGCGAACGTCTTAACACCGAAGCCGGTAAATATTGCAACCTGAATGTCGACTTTTTCAGCGCCGAGCGAATTGATTTGCAAAAGCCCGACAACGAGGCATTTGACCGCTGGAACAACGGTGAAAACATTGAGCTGACATCTCTGTGGCAAGGCCGACAGTTGGTGATTGCCGCCCGTCACGATGACCGACAACTTCTTGCGTTTGCGCCGATTTTTGCGGCATATACGCCGGAGTTTCATTCTACCAAAGATATGGAAAGGTCTTTAGAGTTTGAAAATGAGTTCCTCGCTTATCGGAAACGTGTGGAAAACAGTCTCGATGAAACACAAACCGCCGAAGCCTTGTCGTTTTTGCAAAATTCGTACAATTTACTGCTTTGGCTCAAGAGACATTGTTACTGAACTGAAAAAAATCCGTTTGCGGCCGGTGGCCTCAAGCGGATTTTTTTTGTAGTCATATAAACATAATGAGTCATCCCTCCAAACCGCAAGGTTTGGTCAAGGGACCTTCGAATTATAACTTTTCTGTCGTACCTCAACCTGTGACGCATCGTGCGAGGCATGACTCTATTAGTTACGGCGAAAATTTTTTGTTTGACTTTTTGGAAATTTTCGTCTAAAATCATCTTAAGATTTAATTATAGAGATAATCATTAGAAACATTAGTCAATTCAAAAACATTATATATATGGGAGATATTCAAGATTTACTGAAGCGTCTTGATGCAGAATTCTTCGGAACTGTTTTCGGGCTGATCACTATTATGGTGTTTTTAGCCGGAATCCAGAGCCTGTGTTTTCTGTTTGGCGGTACCCCAACTCTGATGGAAGGTTTAGGATATCATTTCGATGTGTTCTTCTTTTCTGTCACATTGTTGGTGATTCTGTATGAGTTGCGCAAGAGCCCGAAGCTGTTTCCTAAGAATGGCGGCAGAAAAAAGGGTATCACCTGTGTGACCGTTGCCCTGCTCGCCATCGTCGGAATTTACGTTTACGTTATCAATCCGACAGATTTGTCCTGGGTATGGCTCGCGGTATGTTTCCTGATGCTGTTGCAAAGTTGGATACTGCTGGAAAGAATGAAGGCTGACACCTCAATTTTGAGTTTAAGTCTCGGTGCCGGCTTGTGCTATTGCATCGGGGCATATTTTGCCATGATTTTCAACGGTATTGAGCCGGCGGTAGAACTGAAGGACATTATCGTGATTTCGATTGCCACAGTCTGCCTCTGGTTCCGCCCCTGCTTTGACTAGACATTATTTTCAACAGAAGAATCCGCTTAAGGCATTGTGACCTTAGCGGATTTTTTTATTGCTTAACATCATTTTGCAGAACATCTAACACCTAAGTGCAGTTCATATTTAGCACCAACTGTTTGAATCCGGCAACGAAAGCAACAATCGGTAATATTTCAAGGCTCTTTAAAATTTTAATTTAGTCCTTTTATAATATTAAAATCGATCATATGACAGACAAAAATAAAGTTTTGTTATAAATGTGCAGATTAAAAAGATTCATCGCCTTAAATCATAATGCTTGACTTGAAGCGTTTTTTTATTTATCATTCGCCCCGTAAATCTATAATTTTAAAACACAAATTATTAATCTAACATATTATTCTTATGGAAAAATTTATTGCTTTTTGCAAACGACACATCGCTGATGTGCAGTTTGCGGTGGTTCTTATTGTGCTTGCTTGCATTTTTTATTGGTATGCTTCAAAAATTACGGCTTTTGCAGTTGTGGGCGTTTTGTTTCTGATTGCTTTCTTGTGTTTACGTTTGAGCATCGGCAAAATAGACAAGCCGCTGGGGCCGTTTTGCGTGCCGATAAAAAATCCGTTTTCTGAGCCGGAAGAAAGGCCTGACCCGCTTCCGGAGCCGGCAGAGAAGTTGCCTTATGTATATTTCGACAAGCCGGTAGAGCAAAAAGTTCACACTATTCGCTACTATTCGCCGTATCTCGGCAAGGAACAGGAAATACCGTTCAGACCGCGCAAAAAACGCGGCAAGCCGTTTGATAACGTGCGCGGAATAGTTGTGACAGACCGCTTGATTTTGCTCAGAAGCATTCTGTTTACGTCTAACTTTCCCGATGATATTCGCGAAATGGCCAAGCAGTATGACGGGCGTTTTCCCAACGAGACCGAAATCGAGCAAATTTATGCCAAATTCAACGAGATTAACCAAAATCTTTATGAGTGTGGCGAGCCTCTTTTGCAAAAGCGGAAATATCTTTACACCTGCGGCAATGAGGATGAGGACAAGCGCTTGAATTATTGCTTTAACTTCGCCACCGGAAAAAAGTCTTTGGCTGATTGCGACAGTTTTGTCTGTGCCGTATTGGCAGAAAGATTGCCGCTTGATGTTCAAAAGCTCAAAGCAGACCTCAAAGCATCTGAAAACCATAAACAATTCGGTGATGAATTTGATGTGCTTTGTGAGGTTGAAGGAAGAAAAATACGTTTACCTTTTGCAAAAAGAAGTTTGGGTAAAGCAATTGGAATTTTTCCCTTCAAAAATGAACCGGAATATCTTGAACTCGACGAAGTAGAGAATAAGAAGCACACCGACAAAGATGTCGATGCAAATCGTCTTCCGGACGAACGTTTCTGTTGCGTGTGCGTTTCTTTGGTGGTTGACCGTTTGAACCTTTATCTAAAAGAGCTTAATAAGCCGATATTGGAAGGTTCATATCTTGCTGACAGCTCTTATATGCAAGGTTGCGGCTGGATAATCGGTTTTGACAACACCGGAGATTATCACGGCGGTAATGTTAAGGCAAAATTGCGTTATATGGGCCGTTTTTACGGAACATGCCTGAAGTAACTTATTAAACTAAATAAATTCAACTTATGGAAGATTTGTTAAAGTACGGCCTTGTAAACGGAATTTTTGAGCCAAAGTCGGTGATGAATCTAATTTACGGCAATATGGGTTATTTTTCTGAGAAAAATGTTATATCTCAAAAAATGGAAACTTTCAGCAAATGGGATGCCTATCCTCATTCTGAGAAGTATTGGTTGGATATTCCGCTGGAAAGGCGAATGGAAATCATAGCGTTGGTTATTGAGCAATGCCCGAAGGGCTATTACAGCGATTTAAGTTGTTTTCATGACCGTATGTTGTGTTTGATGCATGAACTTCTCAATGATGAAGAAAACAGAGTTAAGTGCATCTATCATCTCTATGATGGTATGGGTACAGATATCACGGACTATCGTCGATATGATGCTTTTGTTGACCAACGAACTCGGCGGGCTTTGGTTACCGAAATCTTCTTATGGTGGCATATGGGCATTCGCAAAAGCGATGAGGAACGCCGAATTTTGAAAAAATGCTGGATAAAATTTCTCGGTTTTGAACGCAAAAACTCTCTTAAAAGCACAATTGCTCTGGTTGAACAAAAAATTGAGAAACTTGAAACAGAATTGAAAGCGATAAAAAAAATTGTCGATGCAAATGATGTCCTTATCAGAAAACGCTACGTTCGCGAAAAAAAGGAGATCAAAAAGCTATACCGTGCAGGGCAAAAAAGAGAATTTTTGCTCTCGTTGCTAAAAGAGAAGACAGATGCTGCATATTACCGCTTCTGGAAAGGCCGAGCTAAACAGGAAGAGTTCCAATTGACGCTTGATTTCTTAGGAGGCTTTCTGGATTATGTTTCAGCACTCTCTCAACTTAAAGCAAAAAGCTGATATTTAACAAAAAAAATCCCCCGCCGCTAACAGCCGCGAGGGATTTTTTTATCGCGTTAAATTCCGATATTTTACTACATTTCCTTGCCTTTGCCACGCAAAGCCGCTGCCTGAGCCACATTCGAAACCTTTGGAGCGGAAGTATTTTCTTGCGGTTTGGCCTGAGTCTGAGTTTGAGTTTGCTCTTGAGTTTGATTTTTGGAGTTGCCCTTAATTGCCGCAATTCCGTTTTCCATTTTGCTCATAATCGTATTCACGCCCAAGCGCAGATTGTGGAAAAACTTGCCTTTTTCTTTTTTCGACATCTTCGCCACTTTTTCCTGCGGCTCGGCGGATAAATCAGCGGTCGGCTCGGTTTTCTGCGGCGCGGCAACACCTTTTGTCGGCTCGGTTTTGGTTTGCTCTGCCGTCTGTTCCTTTGTTTCTTCGCTGCCGGCAACGGCATAAAGCGGTTTGGCTCCGGTTCTGCCGCTCAGTTTAGATATTTTTTCTTTGTCTGACATCGGTACTTCTTTGGTAATTTCCGGTTGTTCTTGCTCAAGCTGAATTTTTTTGCCGTTCTTTATATCAACAATATTGCCCGGATTTTCCATAATAGCCTTAAAATACGGATTATCTTTATTGGATTTTATAATTGAATTTATTTCTGACAAAGCAGTTAAACTTCCCGGTGATTCAATTTCGCGCGACATTTTCAACAAATCTTCCGAGGTAGTCTCGTGTTTGTGCATATAACCTACCCACCCCTGAACTACCTCATCGGCATTGGCAAAACGAGAATCTTTGCTGATAAGCATTATTTTGGCCTGTATGTAGGCATAATCGTTAATCGCCTGAATTTTCGGATTATCACTCATTTTACGCCGTGAGGTCATAGCCTCAAGTTTAGCCTTATCATTTCGACGCAAAAAAGAGTGGCGTATCTTGTCAAAGCTGCGTTTTACTTGTTTGCTACCGTCTTTTATAGACATAACCATCTTCGCCGGCAACAACTTTACCGTCGCCAACAAAGTTCCTTTTTTCCAATCTTTTTCCTGCAAAGTATGGGAGGAAGTAAAATCATTTTCGATAAACGCTTTATAAGTTCGCGGAGAATACGCATTATCCAGCACAATTTTTTCACATAATGTCGCTACTTTTTTGGCATTGAGCGTACCATCCGGATTGAAATATTCCGCACGTTTTCCTGCTTTGCGAATGGCGGCAACTTCTTTAATGGCAGCATGCATTACCGGCTTGCAGGCATAAAGTTTGGCCTTTCGACCGGTATCTTTATCCATAATGCCGGCAATAAAACCTTCGGCATTGCGGGCTTCTCCGTAACTTTGAGCATAAAGCGCCTGTTCCATAAAACCAAGAGTGGTTCTTTTACGCAACATCAACGCAGTTTGCGCAAAAATTTCGGAATGCGCCTCTTTTAAATATGTTTTATAAGTTTCTTTGTCTGCTAACTTTTCTTCTTTGCTTTCTCCGGCCTTAAGCCCTTGTTCGGATACGGCGTACATTTTATCCAGTTTGGCATCGTTAAACAAATCTTGTTGCTTTTGATAAGAGTGTGCCATTTCGTGATATTTGTTATGAATATCGGAATCGGAAAAAGTGAAAAACACCGTACCGCCGTGATTTCTGCCGCCGCCGTTTCGGGTTGTATATCCGACATCAACTGCATATTCTCCGTTTGGCAACGGACGCAACGCCTCACATTCCAAGAGTTTTTTCTCGGCCTCGGAATGAGTAATTTTTTGCGCTTTACTTACCCCGTCTATCACTTTTTTATAATCGCAATGCAATTCGCCGCCGGCCTTGGAATGGTGCAACTCGTTATACGAAAACATTGCCGTTCCGGTTTCTGCCGACATAGCCGCCAAATCCTTTTCGACACTTGCCGGCTTAATTTTTGAACGTTTAAACAACCCAAGTATTGAACCTTTCTTGGCAATCGCCTGCAAATTACGAGCCATTGATGGCTTATCTTTCTGAGTACCGTTACTGTTACTCCGCGCAAATTTATTTTCCTCAACATATTGCGCCGATGCCCCTTTTTGCTGTTGCATAGCTTCACGCTCTTCATTCAGCGAACGAGATACTTCTTTTTGCCGCAAAATACCTTTGGTTTCCATAACAATTGATAATGCCGGAGTTTCCGCGCCTTTTTCCTGCAATCCGAGCGACTGTTGTATTTTAGTTCCTACCTCTTTGGCGGTAACCTGAGCCAGCGACGCATAAAAGGCCGGATCTTTCATTAAGTTGTCAATCAGCGGATCAATAATCTTATGATCAACCATTCCGGAATTCATCACCGATTTGAAAATACTCATATAATCCTTAGCATCAAAAGACTGCGCCGGCTTTAGTATGTTTCCTTTGTCATCTTTTTCGGCTTTTTGATATTCGCACAAATCCATAATGGCAATGCAACCGCGCTGAATATCGGAGACATATTCGGTATTAAGACCTTGCTTTTCCAGTTTAGAAACCTCACGGAACATAACGTCTTGCAAATCTTCTCCTTTGATTTGCGAAACAATAACCGCGGCATAAAAATTGCTGACCATGGCTTTTTCTTCATCTGTTGGTGCCGGTCTTAAAGCGCCGGTATCATAAATACCTATATCAACCTCGGTTATTTTTCCGGCTTCATCTCTTTTAACCGCAAAATTTTGTTGGCCTCCGTGTCTATCAATATCCCACGCTTTTCCGCCCAGCAAAATTCCCATTTCGGTTGCCACATAAGCGGCGGCCAAAATTTTCTTTTCTTCCGGAGTACAATCAGCTTTTTTCAACGACGTACCTTCAGCAAAAGGCATTTGTTTAAATCCGTCTCCGTTTTCATCTTGATGAAAGTCGGTCCAAGGTATGGTGTTAAGATTAAATTTAACACCGTTAACCTCAAGCTTGTCGATTGCGGCATAGTTTGATGCCGCCGCAACATATTGGTTATAGCCGTTGTATATATCTACTTCTACTTTGGAGCTTTCTTTTGCTCTTTCTACCGTTGTTCCCAAAACTTTATACATTTTATCAATTTTTGAAAGATCTTCGGTAGTTCTTCCGATTTTGGCAAACTCCGACATTGCATCGTTGGCGGCATTATCTTGCAACATTTGAATAACGGATTTATTGCCGTCTTTGTCTTGAACAGCGATTGAGCCCCAAAATGACCCGTGTCCCAGCGGTTGCAAAACTTTATTTATTGACGACATTTTTTCCGCATTCAGATTCTTGCGCATTTTTTTCATCCATTCCCAACGCGGAATTTTTACGGCATTGTCTTTCAACACCGCTAACGGTTCACGGATATCAGCCGGCAAATTAGGAATATTTGACAATGCCTGCCCGAATTTTACCCAGGCTGGTCCGTTGCTGGCGCAAAATCTGGCTAATGCCTTGCCAATTCCCATATTTTGATTATTTACTTCTTTATCCGGTTTTTCTGCGGCCAACATTGCGCCGAGCATAAAGCGAGCCTTTTCCGGACGATAAAATTCTTTTCCCTCACCTTTAGCGTATAAAGTATTCAAAACATCTTTTGTTTCCTTATGAAATTCCTGATCCGGAGAAATATATTGCGACACAACCAAATCGACAGCTTTTGTTACATCATCTCCGGCATATTTTTCTAAAAGATTTTGCGTTACGGCTGAGCGTCCTTCTATAGGCATTTCCCAAAAATCAGCGTGCATAATGCATAAATCTTCGTTTGAGAGCTTATCTATACCTTCTTTAATCTCTCGGCGAAATTCCTCATTTAACGGCTGAATTTCAGTTCCTTGCTGCTCGGCCATAATTCGTGGTGCCTCTTTACATACCGTTTCAAATAAAGCATCTTTGAATTGTTCTCCGCTTTCTTTACTGTATGGCTTATTTATAAAGTTAATAATATCAGTACTTGTTTCCGGAACAATCTCCAAATATTCATCCAAGGTATTTTTGACGCGCATCTTGGCGTCATTTTTGCGAGACATATCCCGTGAAGCATCAGAGTGAGTAACTGCCAACTCAAAATTTTTACATAATTCGTCTTGAGCCATAATGTCATCGGCGAGTGTTTCAAATACTTTGTCCTTAACTCCGGATACAGCCATTGTATTATTTACATCGTTAATGACTGCTTTTACCTTGTTATGATACTGCGTAACCTCATTTGCATCAACTGTATGTCCGTCTTGAGCTATGTCTCCGACAACCGGTTCAATTCCCAGTTCTTTTGCCACCCTGCTGCCATATTCCACAGCATAAAAATTCGCTATCGGCGGATAATCTACGGCACTCTTTTCATCTGTTGTATGTTCAACTCGATAATCTCCATTACTGTATGGACTCATTATCTTATCATACTCAAATACTCGGTCTTGCAACATAGATTTTGCCGCATCTTTTTTCGCTTCTTCCGGCAACCGTTCATAAGACTGTTTTATAGCTTCCTGAAAATCAAATTTCACCAAGTTTTCTTTGTCAAATAAATCCTTATGCAGTAATAAGTCATAAATTTTCTTACGTTCTTCAAAATCTGCTTTTGAAAATTGTTCACTTTTAAGTATATAATTGCACAATTTACTTTTAAATTCATTTGTGCCGTTATTTATTGCTTCATTATCATATTTAGGATAAGCTTCTAAGGTCTTTACAATATCAAGCGGCGGATTCTCCGGATTATTGATATAGCGCATTACCTCATATTCAGCAATTTTATATTCATATTTAATTGCTTTATTATTTAGTTTTGGTGTACCGATACCGATTAATCTATCATTTTCTTCGAGAAAATGTCTTCTATCTGGGTTGATATATTCTCCGCCTAATTCCGGCATAAACTGAAATCTGGAAGACAAATTTGCATATAATATTTCCGGTTTACCATCTGTTTCTTGCAAATTATAAATACGACGTAAATTTTCATAATAATCTACTTTTTCATTTATATAAATTTGCTGATCTCCACTAAAACCTACTGACGATATATGACCTTTTAGTTGTGAAAAATTATTAACTTCTACTAATGAATGAATTTTTCCCAATCCGCGCAATACATCCTTTTTTTCCTCATCTTCCATATTTTTCATAGTTGTTTTGAACTTGCTTTGAAGAGCTTTGGTTGTAATATCATACATACCGACAAAAGCTTCTTTATGACCAAACTCTTTTCTTTTTTGCATAATATCAACAATAACAGGAGCGATATTCTGCGCCAGTTTTCCGGTATTTTCTCCGAAATTCCATGAATCTATTGTTTGGATTGTCGCAATTTTCTGTTCCGGCGTTGCCGAAAATGACAAATCACCGCCGTAAGCCTTGAAAAAACTGCTCTGCGATAACTTGGCATAGTCGGCATCATATTGCCGTTCGACGTTACTGACACCGGTATCTATGTTTTCGTAACGGTTATTTAATTGCGCCACATAAAAGTCAGATTTTGCCTTGCCGTCCCTTTCATTTTGCATTTCATTACGTTGCACATCGGTTGTATCAATTAAATATTTTTCCAAATCCGGTGTTTGTACCAAATACTGCAAAGTTTCTTGTTGCAGTTGTGATTCTGCGGCCGATAAATCCCCTTTTTCCTGTTTTATTGCCAAATCTGATAACGTCTGCAATTTATCCAAAACATCAAGTTTTTTTGAGAGTTCATCGGAATAAAATTGATTTGCCGCCGTACGCTCGTCGGCGATTATCTTATTTTGAGCCGCGGTTTCTTCTGCGCCAACCGCAACAATTTTACCTTCTCTATTTGGGGCAAAATCATATTTTTCACCAATAAAACGCACAGGAGATACACAACAAAACGGCTTTTCAGTTCGCTCAGTAATGGTAAAACTATAGCCGTCATGATTTTCTTGATTTGACTGACTTGATAATCCCATACTTACCATATAATCTGCAAATAGGTTAGCCATTCTCTCTGTTTTGTTATTTTCCGCTTCAAGAGTTTTAAGCCAAGGCAAATCGCTGCCTTTGGCATTTTCCCGTTCCGGCATCTCAAAATGAGGATAGTCGGTTGCATACGCGGAATATATCGGCAAGTAATAAGTGCTGATAAAAGTTCCTTCACCGGAAACAAAACGTTGCATCTGATTAACTTTATCCGAATAAATCGGGTTAGGCTGAATTTTCAAATGTCTTGCCGCCAGCACCTCATCTTCTAACTGTTTTTCCCGCTCCGTTATGTCTTTTGCCGTGTGCAAACCGGCCAATTCTTCCTTAAACTTTTTGTAATCGACATCCGGATATGCCAAAGCAAATGTAACATTGTCAAGGGCGTCTCTTACCTCTGTTCTTGCGCTGCTTGCTATGCTGCCGTGGATATAGTCGAGAACATATCCGCCGGTGCGAGACAGCGCCGCTTTTCCCAAAAAATTATTGGCTTTTTCGGTAATTCTGTCGTTTAGCTCCAATTCTTCTTTAGAAGAAGCCATCATCAAATCGGCGGCCTCTTGCAAACGAGCGGTATATTGAAAAGTGTCACTATATTCGGAAGTAAGTCCGGACCACAAATTTTCGGAATGAACAATATGCTCCGGGGCTTCGACAATTTCATTTAGCTTATCCAGCACATCTTCGTATTTTATCTTTCCGAAATCCAGCCTACCGGTTTGGGCGTCATAAGCATATTGAAATTTTTCGTCATCGGCGAACTGCTTTTCGATATAACCCATATAGCGCCCTTTGGCGTATAACGAGTTAAACTCCTGTCTGAATTCATTGAATTCGGCATTATCTTGCCGATTTTTGCTTTGGATGGTTGGGTTTTCGTTAAATTCTTCGGTTTTATCGCCATACATACCTTCCGCATAAGCATAAACATCGGACAAACGAGCGCTCGGAGAGCCGTGTTCTTCCGCTCCCATAGCCAGTTTTTCCGCGTCGGATAAATTTTGCAAGCCAAAAAGATTGCTGAACATTTGTCCGTATTCGCGCGGGTCTTTTTCTAAATAATGCAAACAATCAACCGCATGTTGGTCGGCCATTTTTTCGTTGATTGCACGAGCCTTCAGGTTAGCTGATTTAAAACCGTAGCGCTTGGCCACAAAATAATGCCCCAATTCGTGCGCAATTACCCCTTTAAATTGTGCATCATTTTCGGCAAATTCCAACATTTTGGTGGTTATGGCCACCACATCTTTGCGTTCATCACCGGTTTTGATATGAATCCAAGCATTTTCATCCTGAGTGTCACTCAACACAAAGTGAAAGTTATCTTGCACCCATTCTTGCATTTGCTTTAAATCGGTTATAACTTCGTCGGCTTCATTTTTGACCAACACATTTTTCAAATATGTTTCATCTAATTTTGAGGTGTCCGGATTTTCCTCAGATTTGGAGCGCAATTCTTCTGCTAACTTATATTTTGCGGAAGATGTTAAGGCTCCGTTCTTGGCCAACAATATTTCCGATACGGTTTTTACCATATATTGATTAAGTTTTGCTCCCAATTCTGACTGTACCGAGGCAATTTTTTCCGCCTCTGCCAAATCTTGCGGCAGATATTCTTTATTTTGCTCATCATACCCGTATATAGCCATTTTCCATCTCCTCTTTTTATTTTTCTATATTGTAGCATAAATTTTATAAATTTGTATGAATTTTTTATTACAGCCGATTGAATATTTGGAATAGCTTGAAAAGTACCGATGTGAAGCATATTTCTTATATGCTAAACAAAGGAGGAATTATGCAACAAGATAAAAGATGCAGTATATGGCATTTGATTGCCGGAGTTATTATGTTATTTCTCGGAATTGTAATTTGGGCCAATCCGCTGGCTTCGCTTTTGGGAATTGCTCTTTATTTGGGGTTGATGCTGTTTTTGCTGGGATGCGGATATATTACGTTTGCACTCAGTCAATATTCAGGCTGGTATATGGTGGTCGGACTTTTTGATGTGTTTATCGGTTTGATTTTTATGACTAATCTCAGTTTAACGGCCGAAACTCTGCCGATATTTTTTGCCTTGTGGATTTTGGCTTCCGGAGTTATTCAAATTTCCGGCAGTTTTGAAATCAGAAAGCTCGGAATGCCTTGGGGCTGGTCTTTTTCCAGCGGAGTTATCGGAGTAATTTTGGCTTATTTTATTTTAACTTCACAACAATTCGGCGAATGGGCCTTGGTGTTAACGGCCGGAACGTACGCCGTTGTTTACGGTTTAATAGGTATTGCCGAATATTTTTATTTTCGCCACTATTGCCGATTGGCCACCGAAAAAGCCTGAAGTATATAACATAATTTTAAGGGATAATATTGCATTATCCCTTAAAATCCAGTTTTTTCTTATCTTCTCTTCTTTTTAACACTTCCAAATCGCGCTCGGTAGAAATTTTGGTCAAAATAGTTTTAACCACCACGTCGATTTCTTTGTTTTCTCGGTAATCAGCCGGCAAAGCAAAATTAACCCGATTATCTTTTAACAACTGAATAGCTTTGGCTTTGTGGCGACTGTGAGGCTTATAAACGGCAATTGCGTTGCCACCGTGATTTTTTACCATTTTCATTGAGGGAATATCCGTCATTCCGTCACCGAAATAAATTATGCGCGTATATGGAATTCGGCGTTCTTCATCGGGCATATATTCGTTAACTATTTTATCATCAAATTTGCCTAAACCCTTGTTGATTTTAGAAAGATATTGCACTTTGCCAGAATAATTCACGACACGAGCCGGCCATACTGCGTGCTTATCTTCGCCGTAAGCAAAAGCACAACCGTAAACATCTTTGAAAAACTTGCGAATGCCGCAACCTTCAATAATTTCTTCATAACCGGAAGAAATTATATAATGCTCGATATCCAAACCCCAAAAGCGGCCATAACGATTAATGCGGTCAAACCAATCTTCAACACCTTTAAAAAATACGATCAACGCCCCGCAATATGAAAGATTTTCTTTGGTTAAATTAAAGCCTCTTTCTTCTGCAATTTTCGTAAAGTAATACATACTTCCGGTAACTTGATCCACGCCGTTTTTCGCTGACCAGGCATTAGCTTCGCGCCAAAAATCAGACGGTTTCATACCAAGTTCCGGAATCAGCAGATAATCCTGCATGTATGTGGTGCTCAATGTTTCATCAAAATCGTAAACTAACGCAACTTTTGTTCGTTTCATTGTCTTTCCTCATTTGCTCTATGGAGTATAGTTTAACGCAAACACCTTAATAATTAGTCAACATTTTTACAAAAAAATAATTAACCAAAAGACCACCGATTTCAGTCGGTGGTCTTTATAGGTCTTTTTCCTATAGGCTTAGAAGTTATAACGCAAATCAACTCCGGCTCTGGTATGCGTTGTGCCATCCACAAAGGTAGCAAAACTGCCCTCCAGCGTAATATCGCCGTAGCTGTAATCAAAGCCGGTGCGAACCACCGCACGGTTGTCTTTGCGACGTTCGTCACGCAACTTAAACGAGCCATCCATGTTATGCATTCCCAACTCTACCGTATATGGGTCGGCAAACTCATGATATGCCGCAACACCGGCATTGAAATTCAGCACGCTGTTCTTGCTCGGCTTAAATTCGCGATTGGCGTAAATTCCCAAACCGGTTTCAACCGAGTAATTGTTCTGCGATTTAATATTCAAACTGTAAACTTGCGCGTTTTCGCCGCCTTTCAAGTGATAGCCCAACATATTGAATTCTGCTGCCGGGGCAATCTTCCAGCCACCCAGTTTTATCGGATAGCGAACTTCGTTCATTAAACCGAACATCCGCTTTTCCATTGTGCCTTTATAAACGGTATTTTCAAAACCGTCACGGTCATAGTGGCCATAAGCGTAACCAAAGCGCGGCGCTGTAATAAAGTTGAAACCGCGAGCTTTGTACCCGAACGGAACCGACATTTGGAAACTCTCGTCTTCACGCGAGTTATTGTCCTTACGATCGCGACTGTTAACATTCGAGAACGCCAGGCTCAAACCAAACGACTTTTTACCGATACGGCGGTTATATAACGCATACTTGCCGGCGGCTCCGTTTTCGCTTTCAAAGTAGAACGGCGCAATATTACCCGAAGTGATAAGATTATCTTCGTTATTGTTGAACAAGGTGTTGTTAACGTCCATATTCAACTCACGCATAATGGTTATATCTTCGAAGTTAAAGCGGTTGAACACTTCGTTGCCGATTATACTGTCAAGCGTTTCATTCAAAGCCGCTGCGGTTTCGTGATTCTTAAGCATAGAGAATAGAGCCTCGTTGTTTTCCGCATCATAGTTCTGCTTCAAGAAATCCGCCAGTGATTGGTTGTTGACAACTTCGTTAAACGATTTCATGGTCATCACCGCGTCGGTGCCGTTTTCAAGCGAGGCATCAAACAGCGCCGATTGTGAAATCAAATTCAATCCGCTGACATCTCCGGCCTGAATCATATCGACAACCGTATAGGTAGTATCAAAGCCGTTTTCAATCACATTGTTATTGATAGCCAAATCACCGGAAATTGAACCTTCGGCAATAAATTGCGAAGTACCGGAAGCCACAACCGTACCGCCAAAGTCATTAAGGTTCAGCGAAGCCATACCTCTGGTCGGTTCACTCTCATCTCCAGTATTTTTCGGGGCGTTTCTCGGATTATCGGAACCGGAAGCCGATCTGCCGTTTCCGGTACCCGGTGCCACAATTTCAGACACTCTCAACTCACCGTCTTGGAATAATGTGCCACCGTTTAAGATGATGGCGTTGGTGGCCGTAAAGCAATCATCACCGGTGCACTTCGAGCCGTCAATCGAGATACTTCCGGTGTTGGTAACATAGCCGCCGTCACTCCAAATACCGAATGCGTTTGAAGCCTTGGTAATGGTGATATTGCCCTCGTTATTGATACTCGTGTTTTCTCCGCCGTAAATACCGATGGCCGTACCGCCATACAGCGCATTATCCGGCGCAGAATAGGTTTGCTTGCCCAAATCGTCGAAATAGCTCGCGCGGTCAATAGTAATGTTACCGCTGTTATAAACACCGGTCGAACCTTCGGCGATGATGCCGACAGCCTTGCCATTGCCGAGATTATGAATGATAATATCGCCGGAATTGGTAATATTGCCGTTTTGAGCATACATACCCGCCGCCAAGCCGCTGCCGGTATTGGTCATTTCTATGGTTGACGAGCGGTTTGCATCGCTTTGGTTATAAACATATCTGCCGTACATACCATAAGCTTTGCCGTCGGCGCTGATGACATTTATAACACCCGTGGCACGCGGCGTATATTTCGGATTTGCCGTACCGCCGACATCTGCATTGCGCAAAACCGTACCGTAAATACCGTACAAATTGCCATCGGATAAGTTAACCACCCGAACTCTGCCGACTGCCACGCCATTAAAGGAGGCGCGAGCGTTGAATATAGACTTATTCCAGTCATTTTCCAACACGCCCTTCATACCGTAGGCACTGCCTTTGCCATTATTATATACATTAACCAAGCCATCGGTGTATGACGAATCTTTGGTTTGGCCTAAGCCTCTGTCGTGTCCGGCCGCCGAATTGAAAATATCACTGCGCTCGCTGAATATACCGTAAACATCGCCGCTGCCGTTATTGCTGATGTTGATGTGTCCGGTAACGCTGGCAGCCTCGGTGGCATCAGCGTTATAAGCCCTATCATGTGAACGAAGGCCGTACACATCACCGGTACCGTTATCGTTTTCAATCGTAATAGTGCCAGTGGCGGTGCCAAACTCATCGCTTTCGGCGTTAATGGCTTCTTCGTTGGAATAGATACCGTAAACATTCTTATTGCCGGAGCTGACAATTTCTATGGTGCCGGTTGATTGCATTCCCTCTTGGGCATATTTTTCATCATTGGTGGCGTTGCCGACGAACATGTCCTCGGTGCTTCCGTACATACCGTAAACCGCGCTGTCACCAT
Organism: Alphaproteobacteria bacterium; assembly: GCA_017528205.1. Classification (GTDB taxonomy): domain Bacteria; phylum Pseudomonadota; class Alphaproteobacteria; order RF32; family CAG-239; genus RUG410. The sequence goes on from JAFXPE010000038.1 coordinate 20,597, forward strand.
CACCATCGCCGGTGTTGGTTACTCTGATACTGCCGATGGCGGTATTTGCACTATAAGATACGGCGTTAAATACCTCATTATCTTCTTCGTCATCGGTATCTCCGGCCAAGCCGTGAATTCCGTAAACGCTGCCGGAGCCGTTTTGGGTTACATCAATGGAACCGCCAGCATTATTCGGATAAGCAAAGGCGTTGATAACCGTTTTGCTGACACCTTCGTACCCGACAGCATCATTTGCCGAATTTTCCGTTATCGGCTCAATAGCGGTATTATTGGCAATATAGTTCCAATTTTCCTCACTTTCCGGATCAACATAATCGTCGCCGGTATTGCTCCATTCCGGCGTAGCTGCCAATGTTCCGTTCTGGAACAAAGTGCCGGCATTCAAACGAATGGCGTTGGCAGAATTTTCGTTGCCGTTGATAATGATAACACCGTCGTTTTCAACATCGCCGCCCTCGCTCCAAATACCATAAGCATCTGCAGTGCCGCTGATATTGATGATACCGTCGTTGTCAATTTCCGTATCTGCCGCACCGTAAATACCGATAGCCTTGCCGCCGGTTTCCGTATCAGCCGAATAAGTCGGATCACTTCTTGACGGTATAATATTTACATGGTCGGTATAGCTGGAGCGGTCAATGGTAATGATACCGGTGTTATCAATTTCGGCACCCTCATCGCCATACATACCGACAGCCGTGCCGTTGCCGAGATTATGAATGGTTATGGCGCCGGAGTTTTTAACATATTCTGTGCCATACATACCAACCGCCAGACCGTCGCCGCGGTTAGCCATTTCAATTTCCGAATACTGATTAAAATCTTCGTTGGTTTCGCTGTAAACTTTTTTACCATGCAAACCGTAAGCATTGCCGCTGCCGTTGTTGACTACAATAACTTTGCCGGTTTCGTTGCCGTTATTGCGGGTAGCGTTTTGAGTATAGCCGGATTGAATACCGTAAACATTACCGCCGCCGGTGTTATTGATGCGGATAATACCCTCTCCGGCAGAGGAGTTGGTTGCCCAGCCTTCATCTCCGGTATATATGCCATATACGCTGCCACCGCCGACATTGTTGATGTTGATGAGTCCCGTGCCGAGTTTATTCGAATTATATAACGAATTACCGATATTATACATTCCATAAACATCACGTTTGTTATCATTATTCAATATGATATTTTCGTTATTTAAAGTATCGGTTGAACCTATAAGCATCTCATCATCATCAACGGCATTACCCCAATATGCGCCGGCAATCAACTTTCCGTCTTGGAATAATTTGCCGCCGTTGAGCATAATTGCATGACTGGGAGCAAAGCAATCGTCGCCTTCACACTCCGTACCATCAATTGAGATTGTACCGCGGTTGCTGACCTCTCCGCCTTCGCTGTAAATACCGTATGCCATTTTGGCGCCGTTAATGGTTATCGTGCCGCGATTGCTGATACCGGAGTCTTTCGAACCGTAAATACCGACAGCCTTGCCGCCGATTTCACTGCCGCTATAGTATTTACGATCAATCGTTATCGTACCGCTGTTAACAACTTCGGTTGAGCCGTCAGCCATAATGCCCACCGCCGTACCGTTGCCGGCATTGTGAATGTTAATATCGCCGGAGTTTTCAATCTCTCCGTCTTTAGCGTATAATCCAACCGCAAGACCTTCACCGTAATTATACATTTCAACAACCGAGGTGTTGTTGTCATCGTCGCTGATATTATACACATTTTTACCAAACATGCCGTACGAGTTACCGTTGCCGTTATTGCTTATGCTGATATTGGCTTCGGAAATTCCGTTATTGTACGAAACTGCGTTATAAACTCTGCTTGCGCCGTATATACCGTAAATATCGCCGTTGCCGTAATTATAGATGCTGATATTACCGACCGACCTGCCGGAAGCATCACTTTCGGCATTTACGGCCATGCCTTGCGAATAAATACCGTAAACATTCTTGTCGCTGTTGTTATCAATGTAAATGTTACCGGTAGCAAGAGATTTTGCCATTGCCGTATCGCTACTGCCGACGTTGTAGATATCCATATACGCGGCGTTGGAATACATACCATAAATGTTCTTATCTGATTTGTCGTAATTGCTGTAATCGTAAACAGAAATATCTCCGGTTGTCTGATAGCTGTCTGTAGTATTGGCATTTACCATATTCAACTGTTCGCCTTCATCTTCCGGAGCAAAATCTTCCTTAGATTCCATATGACGCATACCGTAAACATCACCGGTTCCGTGTTGCGTCAAACTGATTGAATAATAAGCATCTCCGTCTTTTGCCATGGAATTAACCGCATAGTTTTTAGGAACATCCACCCCGACCAGATAATTGGCAGCCGTTTCTTCGGCATATACGTCTTCATTATTAACCGCCACAATATCTTTACCGCCCTCGGCATCAGTATGCACAATCAAGTCTTTATCGGTCAGCGTTCTTACCACAACTTCATCTTTATTAACAATTTCATCTATCACGCAAACGTGCATCGGCGTATTGCCGGACCAGCAAATATCATCCGGATCAGCGTGATAACCTTCAACACAATCCATAGTTGTGTATTTGCGCGGACAGCTGTTGGCTTCATCACAGGAAACACCGCTCCAACCCTGATTGCAAACACACTCCTTGCCGTTCCATTCACCATTAACGCAGTTATAACTTCCGCTCTGACCGTTGTCGTTCCAATCAGCTCCGGCTATAAGCAAACCGTTTTGAAGCAATTTACCACCGTTCAAACGAATGGAGTTTTCGGTAACTCTGCCGTCAATTACCACATCACCGATATTTTCCACATCGCCGCCCTCGCTGTATATACCGTATGCCTCTTTAGCACCGTCAATTACAATGGTACCGCTGTTATAAATACTGGAGTCGGCCGCGCCGTAAATACCGATAGCTCTGCCGCTGACTTCATTATCTTCCGCCGGACTGTATAATACATCATCGTCCCCCTCCGGAGTGGCATTGTCATCAATGATTTTTCTGTGGTCGATGGTGATATTGCCGGTGTTGATAACCCGAGTGTTGCCGTCGGCATAAAGGCCGATAGCCGTACCATTGGCAATATTTTGAATTTTGATATCGCCGGTATTTTCAATTACACCGTTTTTAGAATACATCGCAACCGATAAACCGTCGCCGACATTGCCCATGGATATTATCGAAGAAACACCTTTGCCGAAGTTGACGCGGTTAGTATTCAAAATCATATTACCGGTAGCCGCCGAATACATAGCATAAGCATTACCGGAATTTTTATTAATCATGATAATCTGGCCGTTAGCCCAAGCAGTTCCTTTGCCACAATCATCGCTTCCGACACAGGAATTATAAGCGTTGTTAATGCTGGCGTTATAGGATGCAATTTCATCACCAGCCGCTCTGCCATTACTCCAAATACCATAGGCATTGCCTTCGCCGTTATAGCTGACGCGGATAATACCTGTTGCATAGCCGTCATCGGCCTTAACGTTATAAGCTCGGCTGTCGGCCTTTAATCCGTAAACATTGACGTTGCTGTTACTGTTGATACTGACCACACCTTGTGCCGATAAAACATCAAAGTCACCGTCGTCACCAAGGTAATAACCGCTTTGGGCGTTATAAACAAAATTAGCCGCTATACCATAAATATTACCTCCCTCGGTGTCGGAAATTTCTATACGACCTTTAGCTTCACCGTTATTGCGTGCTTCGGCGTTGTAAACAAGTCCGTCTCCTTTTATGCCGTAAACGTTACCATATTTATTCGTAATATTGATATTGCCGATTGCAGAATCCGCACTTTCTACCCACGCGTTATGAGCCGTTTTATCTGAATTAAACACTGATCCCTGAATACCGGTAACATTTCCGACACCGATATTGTAGATACTGATATCACCTTTAGCTACGGCCTTGTCTCCGTTTTTAGCCTCGGCATTTTTGACTTTTTTGCCGTAAACGCCGTAAATGTCACTTTTACCGATGTTGGTAATATCAATAACACCGTTGGCTTCATTTTGAGCAAATGAAGTGGCGTTTACCGCCTCATCGGCATATATACCGTATACATTGCTGCGAGTTGTGGTGGTATTAGTGTTATCTATCACGATTTCAGCTGTACTTCCACCGTATGCGTTTTGAGCATTACCGATTTTGCTATCTTCTTTATCGGCCAACTCAGCAAATAAACCGTAAATATGGCCGCTGCCGATGTTTGTAATATTTATCAGAGCTTGAGCCGACACATCACCACGAAGCAGCGCATTTTTATCGACAATATCGGTGTTGGAAGCACCCCATTCTTCACCGGCAAAAGCGTTTTGTTTAAATCCGGCCAAGCCATAAACATCGCCGTTACCATTGTTATCTATAATAACACTTCCGGATCCGAAATTTTCTGTTACACCGACATTGGTAACATAATGTCCGTACATGCCGTAAACGTGTCCGTCTCCGCGGTTTAAAATGCTTATTTGAGCATCTTGTCCTTCTGTTTCAACCATTGAGTTGATAACATTCAAATTTTTATCATTAAGCATACCGTAAGCATTACGTTCCGTATTATAATTTTCTACACGCAAATTATTGTTGTTGACGTTGCTCAACGTACCGATTACACCGCGCGGATCATTAGGAGCGCTGTCCCAGTTGGCATCGGTAATCATTTTACCTTCTTGGAAGAGTTTGCCGCCATATAAGCGAATGGCATTTTGTACGGACTCGCAAACCGCGCCCGCGCACTCTTTATTATCTAAAATGATTGTACCGTAGTTATAAACGTTGCCGCCTTCGCTATAAATACCGATGGTCTTATCTGCACCGGATATTCTGATTACACCGCTCTCTGCGTTAGTAATAGTGCTTTCACCGGAACCGTAAATACCAACAGCTTTGCCTCCGGTTTCATCAGATGCAGAATAGGATATACTGTTACCGCTGAAAGTATTTTCATCTAAAAAGCTCTTGCGATCAATGGTGATATTGCCGCTGTTGACAATATTGGAAGTTCCCTCGGCGAAAATGCCGACGGCAGTGCCGCTACCAAGGTTGTGAATGGTAATATCTCCGGTGTTGGTGATATTGCTGTTATTGGCATAAATACCCACCGCCAAACCGTCAGCCTTGTTGGCCATTTTGATATCGGAATTGATATTGGAGGTATTATTGCCGTTTAAGCCGTCAAAATACATACCGTATGCATTGCCGGAGCCTTTGCTCACCAGTGAAACGGCAATATCATTATCACTGTCAAAATAATTGGCATCAGACCAAAAACCATACGCCGCACCGGTACCGGTATTGGTTATGGCAGCGGAAATTGCCCCCGCACCATTCTTTGAACCGAAAACACTACCGTTACCGACATTTCTGATAATCAAATTCTGAGCCTGCGATATATTATCAATATTGCCATTACCATTGTTATCAATTTTTACGGTATTAGCGCTCTTAATAGAAATATTTCCATTTCCGATATTACTAACAAGGGCACTATCAGCGAGTATTTTAATATTTCCGTCACCTTCGTTATAAATTTCACTTTCGGCAACATAACCATCGGTAATAAAGGCATCACCCGTATTATGAATAATTACTTTACCGGTAGTATTTTCAGAATAACCATCAACTCCGCATATATTACCTTTACCTTCATTTTCAATCTCAACCAAACCATAATTTATTGAGTACAGAACACCAGTAACCTCACCATCACCTTCGTTCTTAATTTTAATATGTCCTGTTTCATTATTTATTCCAGGTATACCAATCACTGTTCCATTACCAGTATGCACTATATTAATAGTACCATTATTAATTAATGACGAATCACTGAATTCTGCAGAAAGTCCAGATATATAACTTGTTTGATTACCATACAGATTGATTGTACCTTCATTGATAACTGTAGAAGATGATGAATATGTTTCCATTCCTGAAAGTTGTACCCCTTGTGTATTAGGTGCACTTGAAACCTCGATTAATCCGTAATTTCGCATACTTCCCGGAATAGCATTATCGTAGTAGTTAACCATACCTCTACCAACCTGAGTGCTCTGTACTTTAATTATGCCGGTTTCGGAATTAGTAAGTGTTGCACCATTACTTCCAACCATTCCAATTGGTATATCACTACCTTCGTCTGGAACTTGCGTTTCTTTACCTGTGTAATTTATGATTATACTACCATTGTTTACGGCTGTGGCCCCATCTACACGAATACCACAAGTATCAGGTCCATCATATTGAATTACATTATTTATCTCTATTTTACCATCGTTGGTTGCTAAACCATTGTCTACATCAATGTCGATGCCGACGCCGTTACCATTAATATTTATTTCACCATTGTTGGTTACGTTATCAGCAATGATTCCCAAACCATTACCATTAACAGTTAAAGTACCTTCATTAAATACTGATCCATTGGTAGCAACAATACCCTCAAACCCATAAACATTTATTGTTCCGCTATTATTTACAATACCATTAGTATTATTGATTCCTCGAACACCATGAATAGTTATTGCTCCGCTATTTGTAATCTGAGAATTTGAGGCCTCTATACCATAATTTCCCGCTTCAGAATCATTTAAAGGAGCATAAGTTAAGTCATCGGATGCGTCAATTGTGGCCATAGTATCCACAAAGTTCGAATTATCAACCGTAATATCTCCGGAATTGTAAACTGTTGCGTTATCCGCTTTAATACCATACGCAAAGCCGGATCCTAAATTATGTAGTATAATATCACCTGAATTGTTTACTGTGCCGTTTTGGGAATAAATGCCGACAATCTCAGTACCCGTATAAGGTGACAAATTAACCATTTCAACAGTTGAGGCCACCGTGTCTGTAGAAACATTGTTAATTCTGTTTCCCTCAATATCGGAATACATACCGTAAGCATAAACACTTCCATCTTGCAACTTTTCAACTATAATATTGATAATACCTGTGGCTTTTTTGCCCTCATCAGATACAGCATTGTCAATGGTTTTTCCGACAATACCGTAAATCTTCGAAGTTAAATTTTCATAAAAAGCATTACTGCCGTAAATTCTGATTAAGCCAGAAGTTTCTTTGCCGCCGCCGGTGCTGGCGTTTATTGCCCGATTGGCATAGATACCGTAAACATTACCGTTGCCGCTTTGGTTAATGTTGATTACACCATTGGCTGTTGATTGATTCACAATTTCATCTTGTCCGTGCGCCGAAGCGTTAACTGCCCAGCTTTTGGCCTTCATTCCGTAAACATCACCATTGCCGATTTTGTTGATTTTAATGATTCCGCCACCAACAGCTTTTTCATCAGCCTGCGCATTAACCGTTTCTATATTTTTATCTGTATCCGAAATTTCATCGGCAAACATACCGTAAACATTGCCGTTGCCGGAATTTGTTATATCAATAACACCGGTGCCGGTACTTTCAATATCCGCCCAAACGTTGGACATATAAATACCCTCACTTTCCGGATCGGATAAATCCGTGTTGGTGTACATACCATAGGTGTTACCGTTGCCTTTGTTATTAATTTTAATGGTTGAGGTAACTTCGGCAGTGCCGGCGGATAAAGCATTATCCACATCAAAGCCGTCGCCGACCTCATCTCCCAATTCGGCACGCATACCGTAAACGTCGCCGTTGCCGCGCTGTTCAATATCTACCGTCACGATTTTGCTTCCCTCGTCGGCGTATGCGTTTGCCACCTCATCTTGCGTTGACAACACACCGGTAACCGTGCTTTCGGCATTAGTTACAACCTTTAAATCCTCATTATTTACGGTTGTAATATCCTGATTACCTTCGCCGTCATCCCAAGTTACCACATTGTCATCCTCGGTCAGTTCCTTTTTGATAATCGGCGAACCGTTGTCAAAGTCGGTTAAGTCGGTTTTGCACTTATACATTATAACCGAGCCGCTTTGACAGGTATCACCTTCCACAATGTAATAATCTTTAGGACAGGTTGTATAATATCCGGTGCATGAGTTGATTTCACATTCAACATATTTATCATTACCGCTTTGGCAGGTCTTTCCGGTTGCATGATAACCGCTGTCACAAGAGGTTGTACTGTATGCACAAGTGGCCTTGGTGCGACAATATCCTCCAATCCAACCGGCAGGGCATACACACTTATCGGCCTCTTGAACGCCGCCGTTTTCACAATTCCGTTTTTTATAACATTTTCCGTTTTGTTGGATATATCCCGTGGCACACTTATCACACTTGAGTTTTTTGGTATCTCCGGCCATACAACTCGCCGATGAGGCATACCCCGTCGGACATGCGGTGTAGTCATAACCAGGGCAGGTTTTGGCCGTGCGACAATATCCTCCGGCCCAACCGGCAGGGCATACGCACTTATCAGCCTCTTGAACACCGCCGTTTTCACAATTCCGTTTTTTATAACATTTTCCGTTTTGTTGAACATATCCCGTGGCACATTTATCACACTTAAGCTTTTTGGTGTTACCCGACATACAGCTTGCCGATGCGGCATACCCCGTCGGACATGCAGTGTAGTCATAGCCGGTACAGGTTTTGGCGGTTTGACATAAAGTTCCGGTCCAGCCGTCTTTGCATACACAAGCGTTCGCTTTTTGCGTGCCCTCGTTTTTACAAGCCAGTTTTTTATAACATTTGGTGCCTTGTTGAATATATCCGGTGGCACATTTGCCGCATTTCAGCTTTTTGGTTGAACCCGACGTGCAAGTTGCAGAAGTCGCGTATCCCGTCGGGCACTTGGTATAATCATAGCCGGTACACGGATTTATCTTGCATTTAACGTATTTTGTATTGCCTGACGTACAGCTCGTATTTACCACATATCCGGTCGGACACGAGGTGCGGGTATAACCACTACAGGTTTTGGCGGTTTGACATA
>JAFXPE010000039.1 GCA_017528205.1 Alphaproteobacteria bacterium
AAATTAGCCAACAAACGTTTATCCGATATTTCAAGCGATGATTTAAAACTATTGCATCGCAAAATATCCGAAACTGCCGGTAACTACACCGGTAATCACTGTATAGTTTTGCTCAGAACCATCTATAACTACGCTATTAAAGAAGAACGATATGATGGTAAAAATCCTGCAAATGCCGTAAAATTGAACAAAAAAGAGGCACGTGTGCGTTATCTAGAACACGCCGAGTTGAAGCGCTTCATGGAAGCATTGGAAACGTATAATAACGAGACGGCGCGTGATGTAATACTTATGTTGCTATATACCGGTGTTCGCAAAACCAATGTTTTTGAAATGCGTTGGTGCGATATAGATATGGATGCCAAAATATGGAAGATTCCGCAGACCAAAACCGATAAAAATGTAACGATTGCCTTGGTTGAACCGGCAATTGAGTTGTTAAAGCGTCGTCAATTAAATGCGGACAGTGAATGGGTATTCAGTTCGGCTTATTCGCAATCGGGGCATATCGTAGAGATAAAACGTGCCTTTGCAACGATTATTAAAAAGGCAAATATAACAAATTTCAGGGTGCATGACCTACGACATACTTTAGGAACTTATCTTATTGCCAACGGCGCCGATGCTTTTATGGTAAAACGTGCATTAACCCACAAAAGCCTACAAAGTACGCAAATTTATGTGAACTTAGGCGTTGAGCATTTGCGCGATAAACTCAACGATACCGTTGAAAAAATGATAAAAATCAGCAAAGAATAGTATTCCTGTAAAATATTATATATTGACTTTGAATAAAATTTGACTATAATAAAATTATATTTTATTTTGGTCGGAGATAAGCATGTATATAAAGAGAACACTTGAAGCAGAAATTGCCAAATTGAACGATTTCTTTCCGGTTGTTTTTATCGGCGGACCACGTCAAGTTGGTAAAAGCACGATTTTTGAAAATTGCAGCAAAGAAAACAGAACAATTGTAACTTTGGATACGCCGAGTATTCGTGCCCTTGCCAAAGAAGATCCGAAAGCATTTCTGGAACGTTATCCGGCACCGGTGCTGATTGATGAAGTGCAGTATGCGCCGGAACTGTTCTCGTATATTAAAGCGATTGTTGATAAGGAAAAGAAAACAGGTATGTATTGGCTTACCGGCTCGCAACAGTTTCATCTGATGAAAAATGTTTCAGAAAGTTTGGCCGGACGTGTTGGAATTTTGACTTTGGAAGGTTTATCACAAGATGAAAAGAACGGACATGCCGAAGTTCCACCATTTTTACCGACAAAAGAGTATCTAAGCACTAAAGCAACGATAGCTACACCGACTAACCTGAAAACCATTTATCATTTGATATGGAAGGGTTCATATCCAAAACTTTTTAATGCTGATGACAGTTTATGGTCGGTTTATTACGATTCCTACATTCAGACCTATTTAGAGCGTGATATACGCTCCCTGTCTTCAGTAAATAATGAACTTGATTTCTTGAAGTTTATGCGCGTTTTGGCAGCTCGTACCGGTCAGGAGTTGGAATACAGCAGTATTGCCGATGAAGTCGGTGTGTCTGCACCGACAATTAAGTCATGGGTATCTATTTTGAAAGCGTCCGGTATAGTGTTTCTTTTGGAACCTTATTATAAAAATATTACCAAACGCATTATCAAGGCACCGAAAGTTCATTTTATGGATACGGGCTTAGCTTGCTTCTTAACCGGTTGGAATACGCCGGAAACATTGGAAAACGGAGCAATGAACGGTCATATTTTGGAAAGTTACGTGGTTTCTGAAATTATCAAGAGTTATTGGCATAATGGTAAACGTCCGAACATTTATTATTATCGCGATAAAGATAAACGCGAAATAGATGTTTTATTGGAAGAAAACGGCGTACTTTATCCGATAGAAATAAAGAAAAAGAGTAACCCTGATAAAAATGATATTAAAAATTTTGCGGTTATTGAAAAAGTTTTGCAACAAAAACGTGGAAACGGCGCCGTTATTTGTATGGCAGAAACACATCTGCCGCTGACTGATTGTGATAATATTATTCCAATCGGATATTTATAAAGGATATTACCATGGCAAAGACCTATAACAAAGACAAACACTTTGATGCGAACTATTTCAGAACCAAAGGGTTGGCGTTTTTTGATACACTTGATTTCAGCGATATCAGTAGCGAAGAAATCAAAGCCATTATTAATTACGGTTTTCCGGAAGTTGAGTTCTATCAGTGCATTTTTAAGGATTTGGATTTGAGTGGAACGGAGTTTCATCCAAAGCTGAGCTTTACGCAATGCGAATTTTCGGGCAACACCAACTTTGAAAAGTGTGTATTCCACAAGGATACATCATTTACACATTCTGTTTTTAACGGAATTACCAATTTTGATAGTATAATATATGAAAAGGATTTGATCTTCTCATATATTCGCACAAAACCGGCAAAAGACGGCTATTTTTACTTCCGAGGTGATGCTGATAATAATCGTCATAAACAAAGTTATGTAGATCATCTTTTGAATTTTACCGGAGCGATATTTGAAACCGAAGTTTCATTCTTAAATAACCAATTTTTTGGAGATACAATTTTTCAAAATGCTGTATTCAGAAACAAGTTCTGGTTTACCAATGTTGATTTTGGGTTTAAAACCAATATAGATGTCAAGTTTGATTGCGACGGCTTCAAAAATATTGATATGTGCTATCGCATATTAAGAGATGCGTTGATGCTTAAAGGGTATAAATTTCAAAGTCAAGCTATTGAACGTTTAGAAGAGAAAATATACAAGAAACAAGGCAAAGAAAGCAATTTGCCAGATAATAATCCGGAGATTAAATACAATTCCAATCTTATGACAACTGAAGATGCCGCCAAATACTTAAAACTCAAACCAAATACGCTGGAACGGTGGCGGACACAATATCCGGATCGGTTGCCGTTTGTTAAAATCGGTCGGACGGTAAAATATCGTCTGGAAGACTTGCAGGCATATGTTTCCGATAACCGCAAAAGCTAAAACAAAGGGAGCAGTAATGCTCCCTTTGCTCGATAAATGAGGATT
>JAFXPE010000040.1 GCA_017528205.1 Alphaproteobacteria bacterium
CTGGTTCCAATAAAAGTCAAATTTTTCTTTTGCATCTCCCAAGGCCTTGGCAGTGTTATAACCATAAGGTCCTCGTGCTGCCGCATTGAAATTTGCTTTACAATGATGATAATCATCCAAATTTTTATAACCATGATTTTTCATTTTAAAATACTCGGATGCCATATCCATTGCACCTCCGACAATTTGCTGAATTGGAGATTGTTGATTTGTTGTTTGCAATGTATCTACATTTTGATTACTCAAACCGCTTGTGTTGTTATTCTGAAAATAACTGCTCGGTTTACCGACTAGGCTTTCGGTGTTGACCGTATAGTCGGAATTTGTAGTGACTTGTCCGTTATTTGCGCCGGCGTTAAATCCGCCGCCATTCACTTCGCCACTAACCCCGCTGTTATTCAACTGATTTGTTACGTTTTCAATGTTTTGGCTGATATTTGAAGTGCCGAAGCCGTAGTTGTTTTCCGGCGAGCCGCCCCAAAAGTTAGTGCCGAACTGAGGATAGTTTTCTTCAGCTATTCCTTGTTTGCTGAAATTCTCCGCCAGTTGATTTTCTCTGGCCAATCGCGCGCTTTGATATTCCAACTCATCACGCGTTGAAAATCCGCTGTGGTCAACTCCGTAACTATCAACTCCGCCGTTGCCGGATTGGTATCCGGATAACTTTTTTATTTCGTCCCAAATATCCATGGTATTCTCCTCTTAAAAGTTTTAATTACTATTCTGATTAAAACTCTAACAGGAAACAAATGACTTGTATATGCCCTGTAGCTTGCTAACGTTATAACTTTAGCCAAGCAAAAGCTTTTTAAATTCGCGATTATTTTGTTGTGCCAACTGTCTTAATTTATTTTTCTGATTCTGCTCGATATAAGGTATTTGCATTTCATTTGCTTTATTTGCTAAGAACCATTCCACAAAACTGTTTGCCGTCAGCTTAATACCGACTTGTATCGCTTCTTTATATTTTTCTTTTTGAATTTCTGCGAATTTCTCTCTGAATTGCGCATATTTTTTATCACGAACAACAGCACCTTTATGGGCTTTCTCTCTATGATGTGTTTTAATTACTGCATCAATCGTTGTCGCATGAATATCACCCCAGTGTTCTCTTGCTTCGGCAAGCGTATCCGCCGCCCACGATAAAATCTGTTGCTGAAATTCTTTATTTTGGCGCAAATACTCATTATGCAGGCACATTACATCAAATTTTCGCACCGCCCTAATTGGTATAATTTCTTTATAATCCATCTCTACTCCTTTACTAAATAAGAATTATATTATTTTAGTTAGGTAGTAATACCTAAAAACGCAAGGGTTATGTTAGCTTTTCCGGTATAATCGGTGGCGAGGTGTGAAAATCTTTTGAATCAATTTGCAATTTGGCCTAAATGCTTTTATGCTTGAAGACAAGAGGTAATTATGAGCATAGAAGAAAAGATATTCAAACGCACGATTATTGATTTCAGCCGGCTCGAAAAGTTCGGATTTACCAAGTCTGACGGCAAGTGGACTTATAGCGAGTTGTTTATGGACGGCGATTTTAAGGCGGTGATAAACGTTACCCCGCAAGGCGATGTGTCCGGAACAGTGCTCGAAACCGCCACCGAGGACGAATTTCTGCCGCTACGCGTTGAAAATATGGAAGGTTTTGCCGGCGAAGTGCGCGCCGAATATCAAAAGATTTTGGAAAAAATCAAAGCCGATTGTTGCCGGATTAACTATTTTGTGCGTCCGCAGGCCAACCGCTTAACGCAGGCAATTTTCAATGCTTACGGCGATGAACCGGTGTTTCCGTGGGATAATGACGATTCCGGCGTTTTCAAAAATCCGGATAACGGCAAATGGTACGCGCTGATTATGAGCATCGACCGGAGCAAGCTCGATAAAAAGCTTTCCGGCGAAGTTGAAGTAGTAAATATCAAGTTAGATGAGGCCCAAATACCTAAATTACACAAGCAAGCAGGCTTTTATCCGGCGTATCACATGAACAAGAAAAATTGGCTCACAATTACACTTGATGAGACCGTGCCGGACGAAGTTTTGCTTGAATTGGTTAACAAAAGCCACGCCTTTACGCTTGGCAAACATAAACGCCGCCTGAATGGAAACAATGCGTGGTTAGTGCCGGCAAATCCGAAGTTTTTTGATATTGAAGCCGCATTTGCCCGGCAAAAAGAAATAATTTGGAAGCAGTCGAGCGATTTGCAGATCGGCGATACGGCATATATGTATGTCGGTGCGCCGATTTCGGCGGTTTTATATAAATGTGCGGTCACGGCGGTAAACATTCCGTATAATTATGAAGATGAAAACCTCAAAATCAGCAAGGTAATGAAAATTAAACTGCTCAAGAAGTATGACAAGAATTTCATGGGCTTTGCCAAACTCGGAGAATATGGCGTCAGAACGGTGCGCGGCCCGAGGATTTGCCCGCCGAATTTGGTCGCCGTCCTGAAATAAGGCCTTGATATAAAATAAAAAAGCCACCCGTTTGGATGGCTATTTTAATGCTTTTTCGTGTTATTTCTATTTAGCAAAAAACTTATTAAAGTCCGGCGCAAAACTAAGCTCCAAGGTCCAATCGCCGCCGTGATGCGTTTCGTACTTATTATGACGCAAAGGCACGCCGTAAGCCGCTTTCAGCACAATATCATACGGCAATTGAACTCTTAAACCGGCACCGGCCGAAAGCAAAATATCGCTGTTGTTGAAGCCTTCCGCTCCCGAACCCGAGCCTTTATACGGATAAAGTGCCGCATAGTCGGTAAACACAAACGGACGTACATACTCGTCGGTGCGATACGGCTTGCAGTTAATGTAAAATGTTTCCGGCGCAATCGGGAAATAGATTTCCGCGCCGAGTTGATAACCGGATTTAGCGGTCAGCAAACCTTGTGAATAGCCGCGAACCGTACCGAAACCGCCGGCGGACATTTGGTCAGCATACGGAATAACATCTTGCGGAATATATTGGTAATTGCCGCGGAAATATCCCAAAATGCGGTGTCCGAAGTCTTGCAAGCGGGTAACGCTGCCCTCAAACTTCCAATAATCTATGCGGTTTTGGAACCACGGCGCGGCGTACGAAACGCTTTGTGCCAAATACCAAATTCCGCTATTGGTATCATAACGGAAGTTAAGTCCGGTTTTCATCTCCGGAATTTTATCCTCATACAAATCCTCGCCGTCAAAACTGGTTACCGCGCGCTTATAAGTAAACGAAGTTGTGCTGTTCAGCTCTTTGTGCAATTTGCGAATAAGCGGCTGCGTATAATAAAGCGAATAATTCTGCGAGCGACTTTCAATATTGAAATCCTTATAAGCACCATGGCCGATTTCCGCTTCGTTGTGCGAAAAAGATACACCTAAGCGGCCATCGTACTTGTTTACCGGAATATTATAGTCAACAAACGGTGTCCACGAATAGCGATTGGCATAAATACCGGCCGATAATTTATCCCGATATCCGAACAGGCTGTCGTGTTGAGCAATCAAGCCGGCACGGTTTTTGCCGATGGTTTTACGTCCGGAATTGTCGGCAACGGCAATTAAGTGGTACGGGGCTTCTTCTTCGGCTTTGATTGTTATGTCGGTAGTGCCCTCTTTTTTGCCGGGATTCAAATCGCCATTGAGCGTAATGCCGTTGTTGTAGCGATTATATATCAACATATTTTCTTCCAGCTTTTGCACATTAAATACCTCGCCCTCATTCATATCCAAGCGTTTTTTAATGTGCGATTTTTTGGTCCAGCGAGTATCTTCAATCGTTACATCGCCAACCTTACCCTCCAGCAAAGCCACCTTAATCACACCGTTTTCAATGGTTTGCTCCGGCAAATATGCCCGCGCGGTTACAAAACCCTTATCCAAATAAAACTCGTTAATACGGTCGAGCATTTCGTTCAAATCGGCCATTGTAACATTGGCGTGCTCATAATCCATGGTAATAGAAGAAATTTCCTCAGCAGTCAAAATCTCACTCGCCGGCACCTCAATTCTTTCAATATAAACGCCTTTGGTTTTATATTCCGAAGGTTTAGCCCGTTCCGAGGTTTTTCTGACTTTTCTGGCGGCTTCTCTTTTGGCCTTTTGTTCTTGTCCGGCCTGCCGATTTTGATAGTCGCGCATTCCCTGTCTTTCCATTTCCAAACGCTTAGCACTATCCAAATCTTGTTGTTGCACTGTACCGAGTTGCCCGGCAACACCTTGCGGCGTTACCTGCGCTTCTGCGGTTGAATATACTGCAAATACCGATACCAAGCCAAATGCTGAGATAAGTAAATTTTTCTTCATATTTGTAATCCGATATAGTTCAAATGATTGCTGATGATATAAGTAATTTTTATAAATTTCAACAAAAAATAGTTCACCGCCAAAATTTTTGAAAAAGTCATTAAAATATCTTGAAAAAATTCGTAATTTATAATAAACTCGGAGCGAATTTGTATAACTTAGTTTTAAGACCGAGTTTCAGATGCTAAAGAAATTGATATAACTTACCGACGTTGAGGATTACGCCTATGCCGAAAACTACCAAAAACAAAAAGAAATTTCAAATCAAAAAATCACAAGAAATCGTATTTAAGCAACCTTCATTATTTCGCAAAATTGTATCATTCATAACTGCATACAGTATGATGTTTTTGAATGTTACGCCGGCGTTTGCCACCAACATTACCGGTGTTGAAGGCAATGGCGTTTATAACATTGAAGCAACGAAGATTTCCGGCGATACCGGTTTCCGGCAATATACAGATTTTACACTCGACGACGGCGATGTAGCAAATTTGCAGTTCCAGAAAGGCAGTCAGGAATACGGCAAATTCGTTAATATGGTGGATAATCAGGTAAACATTAACGGTATAGTCAACACGGTAAAAGGCGACGCGTTTTATAACGGACACGCAATTTTTGTATCTCCTAACGGCATTGTAGTCGGGGCAAGCGGTGTATTGAACGTCGGTGCATTAACGATGGCAACCCCGGACAGCGACAAATACAACGCGATGAAGACCGCTTACGACGGCGGCAATTTGAACCCTTATGAATACGATAAGGAAAAATACAAAGAGCTCTTATCCTCTTCTTCCGGCACAATTACCATCAACGGCCGCGTTATGTCCAAGGGCGATGTTGAACTTTACGGCAAAACCATTAAGGTTGAAGGTCAAGAAGGTAACCGCGCGGGGATTATTGCCGGTGTGAGCGGACAGACCAAACAAACCGACAAAAAACAAGCCAAAGAGGTTTTCGACAGTCTTGTTTCCAACAATATCTCCAACACCAACTCGTTTACTTTGTCCGGCGGCAAGTTGAAAATCGTGGCTCAGGGAAAAGCCGGCACAACCGATTCCAAAGACGTTAGCGTAACGGCCAGCGTAAAAAAGGCTGATTTAGGCGCCAAAGAAGTCATTATCGAAGCTAAAGCCGAAGCGGTTAAAGAAGTTACCGAAGATACCATCAAAGAATATAACCAAAATAACAATAATCAAAACAATAACAACGATAAAAAAGATGAAACAACCGGCTATAAAATTCCAGACAGCTTCAGAGGAAGCGCCCCGCTGGCAACGGCCACAATTACCATAGAAGACAGCGCCATAAAAGCGGAAAAAATTTCAATCAATGCCGAAGCAATCAATAAAACCAAAACATATATTCAGCTTTTGGACCCGATTTGGGAAAAGTGGATTAAAGTATTAGGCATGGATGTTTTGCTGAGAATTTTGAACAAAGTATCCGATGACCAGATTATTCCGGAAGGTTCGGACATTCCGTGGAGTTCGGTTGAAATGGTTAAGCAATATTTCAGCGACGAAGCTTATTCAAGTATGGACGGAGCACATGCATCTGCGGCAGTTTCGTTGACCAACGCTAATCTGAATGCCGAAAACTCGGTTGAAATCTCTTCTGATGCCAAGGCCACCACCGATATTTCTACCGGAAAATTGGATTCTCATGCCTTGTTCTTCTACGGGCTCGGTGCTAAAACGGATTCAAAGGTGGATATCAGCGGTTCCACCATTAAAACTGCTACCGGTGACGAAAAAGAAGTAAGTATCGCGGCCACATCTGAAATTGACAATAAAATAAAATACGACAGTTCTAAATTCTTGGCTATCACCGACAAACCGCAAGAAAATAATAACAACAACAATAATAACAATAATAATGA
>JAFXPE010000004.1 GCA_017528205.1 Alphaproteobacteria bacterium
GGAGCAATTTGCTGATTTTGGTTTGAACAAAAATCTGTTGCGAAATATTTCTTTTGTGTTTATAAAGTTTAATATCAAAGGATTTAATATGATAAACTTGTTAAGCGTTTTTATTGGTGGCGGTATCGGTTCGGTTTTAAGATGGCTATGCTGTCAGTTAATTACAAATCATTGGGGAACATTTGTTGTTAATGTTCTCGGTGCTTTCTTTATCGGTGTTGCTTATACCTATTTTGAGAAATATACAAATCTGCCACCTGCTACCAAAACATTCATTATGACTGGATTACTTGGCGGTTTTACCACATTTTCCACATATTTGCTTAATTTCACTACATTATTCAACCAGAATAGCCATTTGGAAGCATGTCTTTATTTGATTGGCTCGGTGGTTGTCGGTGCTGTTTTCCTTATTTTGGGAATGAAAGCATTGTCTTTTATACAGTAATCACAGCCCAGTCTTAATAATACCTCTGCCGAATTTGGCTTCCTTATTTCATAACCTTTTCAAAGCGGAACATTTCATCAAGCCCGCCGTCCGTGCTGTTCGGGTCTTTATGGTGTTCGTTGTAGAACTCAACAATCTTAAATCCGCACCGATTAACATAAAAGTGTATGTTGCGCTTTTCAAAATACGGCGTTACGGTTTCCCAAACTTGTATTTGCGGATACATCTTTTCAACGGCACACCAAGCGGCATATCCGATACCTTTGCTATGAACTTGCGGTGAAACAAACAAAATGTGCAAATCGCCTTTATCGCCTTCGGTTTTAACGATAACACCGCCGACCTTCTGACCGTCCAGCATAATCCGATACGCTTCGCCTTCATCTATGGATTGCTCAATGGTCGCACGAGAGATAATCTCGCCGTCTTCCTCAAAATGTTCATCACGCACACCAAATTCCTCGGTTGCGCCATATTTGAACGCTTTCTGATTGTCCTTTATGAACTGCTCACGGTCATTTTCCTGCAATGGAACTAACTTAATATCTTGTTTCATTTTATATCCTTATGTTCTATTTCTGTTCTTATATTAACAACGTATTCTACAGAGTCAATCGCTTTGTTAGATTTATTCAACAGGTCTTTTGGGAGATAAATATTTGTGTAGCAGATTTCTGCTCGTATTGTTTCTACAATAAATTTCATTTTAACTTGGCAGCATATCCCAGTATGCTGCTTTTTGTTATCGCCGCCCAACGAAAAGCACCTCGCTCCACCGAATTTCCGTTTTTCCTTTGATTTTGTTATCCGTTAATCTGACCTTCGGATTTTATACGAGTCATTTGTCGTCAATATTATTTTCGTCATTAATTGCAGATTTTATTTTTGCTTTAAATTACCCGAATCAGTTATCATAAATTCATCAGGAAATTGACTTGATTTAATTCGGTTTCTATTTTAATTCCAAAGGAAAAAGGCTCTATTATAATATATGTTTTCTTATATTTTAATTATATTATAGGAGCAAAAAATCACCTTGTAAGCCTTATTCCATAAGGGGTTTGAAAATTCAAAGGCGGATATAGATGCCGCCAAAAACGGATATAGATGCCAGAATTTCGGATATAAGTGCCACCAAAAACGGATATACGTGCCACAAATGTCCAAAATAGCGGATATAGATGCCAAAGGACGGATATACGTGCCAAAGCCATATTTTTCCTGATAAATACCTGTGAAATGAATTTATAAGGAAATAAAATGAGTAGAAGTCAAAGTGAATTGTCATTAACCCAACGTGAAATCTTGCAATTAGTTATCTATCGCACCAAAAATCCCAAAAGTCCTACGTTCTTCGGTAACAATGAATACATTGGTAAATGTGTTAATGTTAAACCTGATACCGTTAGAAAAGCACTTAAAGAGTTAAAAGACTTTGGATATATTATGGAAGCCAAAGATGATAAAGGTCGCCGCCATTTAGCCTATACGGGCAAGGAATTTGCGCCGATTATTGAGGATATGCGCAATATGGATAAAAGAATGCTGAAGCAGGAACGAGATAACTGTCTCCGTGATTTGAATTATTGTAAACACGAACTTGAACTGGCTCAAATTCGTATAGATACGCTGGAAAGAGATAACTCTGCGCTGAATGATAAACTGTTTTACGCTGAATTACGGGTTAAAGAGTTAGAAAACATCTTTTTCGCCCAAGGTGTTACCAATGAACAGATTGATTGGATGATTAAACAAACGCAGGGAATGCAAATAGCAAATTAGTTATAGTTTGCCGTTGGATACATCTTTGAAACGATTGAAGAAGTTCTTAATCTTTTCAAGCACTGTCATACGTTTATTGTAGCGGTCATCATTTGGCGCAAAAATGTCTGTTGGCGGCAGCACTTCGTCAATATCCGTTCCAATTTCTTGCACATAGCCATTACGGAAAGCAGCATCTATGAATTTGTAGGTTTCTTCCTTGTTGAGGTTCTCTCTTTCAATGAGTTCATCCAGTTCTTCCATCTTCTTTGCTTGAACATATTTCTTCCAATCGCTATCAATCTTGCTGCTTGGTGTTAAAGAAGAGATGAAGTTCAAAATCAAGTCTTTCTTGCTACGCAATTCTATACTTGCATCAATAGATTTCTGAATGGTTATGATGATTTCCTTGTCCTTCATATGCGTATCGTGATACTTTTTAATCAGCATCAAGATGTAATCTATATTGACTTCAACTTGTTTAATCAATTCCATTTCAAACACGATGTCGTCATTAACATTGGTTTGTTCCTCGTGTGGAAGGCGAATGTCGTTGTATATGTCAATATACATACTGTCATAGTCTTGCTTATCACGATATGTCAGAATGTCTTTTCCATCAAACTCATCAAAGGTCGTCAAAATATTACGCAACCGCAGAATTGCGCCATATAACTTCACAAAGTCTTTCTTGGCTTGCTCGCTGATGATACGCTCACCAATCGGAAACTTCTCTTCCAATTCGGCAATCAAGTCAACATAAGGTTTCATATCTCTGCCTTTGTTATCCTTGTAGCCTGTTTCATAGTATTCCTTGAAGGTCTTCATTAGCACAATACCACCAGCATCTTTATCGCCAAACAGTGCAATACTGTCATTTGTTGCCTTCTCTAAATTGCGGAAGCATACAATATTACCAAAAGTCTTAATGGTGTTTAGTATGCGGTTAGTTCTTGAATAGGCTTGCAATAGTCCGTGAGCCTTTAAGTTCTTATCAACCCACAATGTGTTCAATGTTGTTGCATCAAAGCCTGTCAGGAACATATTAACGACTATGAGTAAATCAAGTTCACGGTTCTTCATCCGTAGAGATACATCTTTGTAATAGTTTTGGAACTTATCTGCTGATGTATCATAATTTGTCTTGAACATCTGGTTGTAATCTTTGATAGCACTCTCCAAGAAATCACGAGAGGTTGCATCCAAACTGTTTGTATCCTCGGAGTTCTCATCGTCAATACCATCGTCAGAGTATTCATCACCATTGGCAGCATAACTGAAAATGGTTGCAATCTTCAACTGTTGCAAAGGATTCTCACTCATTTGCCGCTTAAACTCTTCGTAATACAAGCGTGCAACAGGGATTGACGATACTGCAAAGATTGAGTTAAAGCCTGTAAGTCTTACCTTGTCTCTAATCTCTTCAATTTTGTGTTGATTCTTTGCATTCACAACTTCATCAATGTTCGTAAGTTTGCTGAAAGTATATGCCTTATCGTTGCGCTTGGTCTTTTGGTTGAAGTGTTCCAAGATGTATTGAACTATGTTGCTGATACGCTTCGGAGATGCTAAAGCCTTCTCTCGGTCAATGTTCTTAATTTTCTCGTCTTGGATATTCTCTTCTTCACGCATAGTGCTGATATAGTCAATCTTAAATGGTAGCACATTCTTGTCAGCGATAGCATCAACTATCGTATAAGTATGAAGTTTCTGCCCGAAGGCTTGTTCTGTTGTCATTAGTTCAGGATTGCGAGCCGAACCAGCATTGACCGCAAATATTGGCGTACCTGTGAAACCAAAGATATGATACTTTTTGAACGCTTTGGTAATGTTCATCCGCATCTCGCCAAATTGGCTGCGATGACACTCGTCAAAAATAAGCACAATGTGTTTATCGTATGCAGGATGCTCCTTGTTTTGCTTAATAAAGCACGATAGTTTCTGAATGGTTGTGATGATGATACGAGCATCTTCTTTTTCCAGTTGTCGCTTTAAAACTGCGGTGCTTGTGTTGCTGTTCGCTGCGCCTTTTTGAAAGCGGTCATATTCTTTCATTGTCTGATAGTCCAAGTCTTTTCTATCAACCACGAACAACACCTTGTCAATGATTTCCATTTGGCTTGCAATTTGCGCTGTCTTAAAACTCGTGAGTGTCTTACCTGAACCTGTGGTGTGCCAAATGTAGCCACCACCTTCAACCTTGCCGTATTGCTTGTAGTTTGAAGAAGTCTTTATTTTGTTTAAGATGCGCTCGGTTGCAACGATTTGATATGGTCTCATCACCAAGAGCATCTGCTCCGATGTGAAAACACAATACTTCGTCAAGATGTTCAAAAGTGTATGCTTTGCAAAAAATGTCTTGGCAAAGTCAATCAAATCAACGATTGGCTTATTGCTCGCATCAGCCCACCACGATGTAAATTCAAAACTATTGCTTGTCTTTTTGCCGTGTTTTGCATTAGTGTTGACGTGTTCTTTAATGTGTGCATCTCTTGTTGTATTGCTATAATACTTGGTATAAGTGCCGTTAGAGATAACAAATACTTGAATGTATTCATACAATCCGCTGCCTGCCCAGAAACTATCTCGTTGATAGCGATTGATTTGGTTAAAGGCTTCTTTAATATCAACACCACGTCGCTTTAATTCAACGTGGACTAATGGCAAACCATTAACAAGAATGCTTACATCATAGCGGTTCTTATAGTTTCCATCTTCTGTTTCATACTGATTGATGACCTGCAAATGGTTGTTGTGAATGTTTTTCTTATCAATCAGCATAATGTTTAGCAATGGTTTGTTCTTCCATTGCCAATTCTTTTTATAGTCTTCTTGAATAGTAAATGTTTTCTCTTTGATGCCATCGTTTTGCTTGGCGATATGTGTGTTGAAAAAACTATCCCATTCATCATCGTCAAACTTATAATCATTAAGTTTTTCTAACTGTTTACGAAGGTTTGTAATCAGTTCTTGTTCGTTATGGATTGGCAAATAATCATAGGCTTGTTTACCAAGTTGATTGATAAAGGCTTGTTCCAATTCTGCTTCACTTTGGTAATTGGTATCTCTGACCTTCGGTGCTTCATATTCTGCAACCACCGTGCTTTCTGTATTTTCTGCAACTAATCCATAAGTATTCATTGAGCATTCTCCAAATATTATGCAGCCTCATCAAAGGTCAAAAGTTTATTGCGATAGTGTTCATACTGTTGCTTACGAGCATTGATTTCTGCAGGCAAGCCTTCTGAAATATCATTTACCAGACTATCAAACTTATCCAAAATTGCAACAATTCTTTCCTGTTCATCAAGCGGAGGGATTGGAATAATATATTTAAGAATCATACTTTTATCACCTCGTGGCATTTTTGCCCCTTTTGCATATTGGTTATTGTATTCAAAAAACTTCTCATCCGATAGAATGTGATACAAAAACTTTGGTTGTAGAATACTTGTTTGAGATTCAAGTATTCTTACTAATACTACATCTGCATTAGTTCCACCATTATTATTTGCTAACCATATCTTCCGTAGATATGGTCTGATATTTCCAATCAAAATATCGTTGGTTTTGTATTCAATAACGTTGCCCTCGGTGGGAACACAAGTTGATAAGCACTTTCCTTGTTTGTCTTTCAATAGATTTTCAACACTGACATAAGTGTTATCCGTAAGTATTTCCACGGACACTCTGTTTGTAGGGTAGTATGCGACATCACCAAGTTGCATAAATTTAATTCTTCCCCCCCCCCGTTGTATTTTCATCAAAAGTCAACAGTTTGTTACGATAGTATTCGTATTGTTTCTTTCTCGCTTCCAGTTCCGCTTCCAATTCCGCTTCCAGTTCCGTAAATGCATCCAGTATTTTCACAATCTCTTCCTGCACAGGCAACGGTGGCACAGGAATAGTCAGATTTGAATATATTGAAATCCATTTTCTTGAATGTTCCATTGATGTGTAGTTAATTGTACTCATTGCATAGAAAATATATTTAAAACAAACATTCTTGCTCTTTGGTCTTAACATTTTCATTGCTGATGATTTTACTTTGAAGTCAAAATCAACCCAATGATATGAAGTTGTAAAATCATCAAAAATGATTACAGCATTTTCTTTGTTAGCAACATATATCCCATCTGTTTCAGATGTGTAGCCCAATATAAACGTTTGTCCTGCTGTTAATACAGGTATTCCTTTATCTTCATATTCAGTTGATTGAACAATATATTTAGATGGTTGTTCATAATCTAATAAACTACCTAATGTTTTATATTCTACACCATTAGGACAATATTGCTTAATCAATTCTTCAATTTTACTCATTAAGCAACTCCTTCCAAATCAGCAACAATGGCATCAATTTGTTTACGCAACACATCTTGTTTAGCAACAATCTCTTTCAAACGGCTGTTTAATTCTTTAATATCAACGGCTTCTTTTGTATCTTGCTGTTCAACATATGATGATACAGAAAGGTTGCAGTCATTATCAGAAACGGTGTCATTTTTCACAAGTTTTGCAAAGTGTTCAATATCTTTACGGTCAATGTATGCTTGCAGCATTCTATCAATATTGTCCTGCGATAATTTGTTCTTGTTTCCTTCGTGAACAAATTCATTACTACCATCAATGAATAAAATGTGGTTATCACGTTTGCTCTTCTTCAACACAATGATACAAGTTGCGATGCCTACGCCAAAGAATAGGTTTTGTGGCAACTGTATCACGCAATCAACGAAGTTATTATCAATCAAGTATTGGCGAATTTTCTGCTCTTTACCACCACGATACAAAACCCCAGGGAACTCAACAATCGCTGCTGTACCATCCGCTGCAAGCCATGAAAGCATATGCATCGTAAATGCAAGGTCTGCTTTGCTATTTGGGGCTAACACACCAGCAGGAGAATAGCGAGAATCATTGATGAGCAATGGGTTTGCATCTCCTTCCCACGGAATAGAATACGGCGGATTTGAAACGATGGCTTCAAATGGTTCATCATCCCAGTGTTTTGGATTGATTAGCGTATCACCTAATGCAATATCAAACTTGTCGTAATTGATGTCGTGTAGAAACATATTGATACGACATAGGTTGTATGTCGTAATGTTAATCTCCTGACCAAAGAAACCTTGCTCCACACGGTCTTTCCCGAGGACTTTTGCAAACTTCAACAACAATGAACCCGAACCGCACGCAGGGTCATAAACCTTATTAACCTTCTTTTTGAAGTTATCTGGCTGCGATTTATCTACGAGTGTTATCTTTGCAAGTAACTCCGATACTTCTTGCGGCGTAAAGAACTCGCCGCCTTTCTTTCCTGCGGTGCTGGCATACATACTCATCAAGTATTCATACGCATCACCGAACAAATCAATAGTGTTCTCACCAAACTCGCCAAGATTAAGCGTTGCAATCGCATCCATAATTCTTACAAGCGTTTTGTTGCGTTCTTCAACAGTTGAACCAATGTTCTTGCTGTTGACATCAATATCATCAAACAAGCCCTTAAAGTCTGATTCGCTTGCCGTTCCTTGCGAAGAGCCTTCAATATTTTTGAAAATGCGGCTCAATGTTATGTTGAGGTTATCATCGTTCTTGGCACGCTTTTGCACATTGCAGAACAATTCCGATGGCAAAATGAAGAATCCTTTGGATGGTACTATAATCTTTCTGGCACGCTCGGCAATCTCGTCAGACATTGTTGCATAGTCATCATTGCGCCCAGCCTTCTTTTGCATTTGGTTGATATATGTTGTAATGTTCTCCGATATGAAGCGATAGAATAACATTCCCAACACATAGGATTTGAAATCCCACGCAGCCACAGCACCGCCGTGAACTAAATCACAAGCCATTTTCCAAATAACTCTGTGTAATTCTGCTCTTTCCGTCTCTTTACTCATCCAAGTGTCTCCAAAGTATAAATTAAGTTATCATAGAGCATACAAGACCAGTAGTTGAGAAAGGTTTAACAACTGAAATTTTTTTAAGGGGCAAAATGCCCCTTAAATCTTACTGTTTATTTCTATCTACATACTTTTCGCAGCCACCTTCGGAAAGCATATAGTCATTTACGCTCTTGTCATCCAAATATACACGACCGAGAATACGTCTATAACGGTCTCTTTTATCCCATTCTAATTTCAAGTCTTTACGCTTTCCAATGAAGTCTTTTAAGCGTTGTTTTGAATACTCGCCTTTTTGCATTACTTTACCAACAGACAAGTGATAATATTCACTCTGCCAGATTGCCCGTGGGTTCTTTGTTGTTTCATAACAATCAATATCTAATAAGCGGATGCTTTCTTCTTCACCGTCAACGATGGCTTTAATCGTGTCACCATCGGTTATTTTTATCAATTTAATTGGCTGTGGTTCAGCCATAGCAAGATTTGTTCCAAGTCCGATAAAAAGTGCAATCGTTCCTAAAATCAAACGCATATTATTTCTCCTAATAGTTAGTTTGAATGTATATGAACACAAATGAACGATAACGTTCATTTGATATTAGCACCGAGGAAGTCCGCTTATTTTACATCAGCAAACCCGTTGAAACTCCTTACGTTTCTTACATTACTTCAATAATATAACTATTATTTCAGACAAAACAAATCGGTTGAAAAAGCGCAGAAAAGTGGTTGATTTTATCGTTGGTTAAAAAAGCACAGTTTTTTGAAGGTAAATCTTTGATTTCTCCTGATAAATATTCAAAAAGGAGAAAATATGATTATCGCTTATATTCGCTGCAGTACACAAAAGCAACAAACTTCGCACCAAAGGCACGAGATACAAGAATATGCCAATAAGAACGGGCTTGTTATTGACCGCTGGGTGGAAGAAACCATTTCATCCCGAAAGTCCCTAAAAAAGCGCAAACTCGGAGCATTATTAGAAGAATTACAAGAAAATGATGTCCTGATTGCTACTGAAATCTCACGACTTGGGCGTTCTTTGTTAGAAGTTATGGGAATTTTAGAGACCTGCTTGTCCAAGAATTGCCAAGTTATCACGATTAAAGAAAACTATCATCTCGGCAATGATATTCAATCACAGGTTTTGGCGTTTGCATTTGGATTATCTGCACAGATTGAGCGCAATTTGATTTCGCAGCGCACAAAATCCTCTTTAGATAATTGTCGGGCTGCAGGTGTTCGTTTAGGTCGTCCGATGGGTGCAGAAGCAAAAAAACTTAAACTGGCAAAGAATGCTAAAACGATAGAAAACTTACTCGCCAAAGGGGTAAAAAAGACTCAAATTGCACGCATTCTCGGTGTGCAGCGTATGACTCTTAATCGCTTTCTGAAACGCACTGGATTGGCATAATGTCTTAAATAAGCACTTTGCTCTTTTAACACTTTGTAACACTTATTAGCCAATTATTTAACATTTGGGTTTTATGATACATTTGATAATGTAACATTAAGAGGCTGCCAAATGACACATTTTTTCAAACCAAGAGGAATATTTTTAGATAGAGTAGAAGAAAGTCGGGTTATAAATGGGCGTGATAAGGAATATGTGACTTATGACTATGACTTTGAGAAAGATATTCTTCCTTATCTTCTGAATATGTTTTATAACAAAAGAAGAAAAACTCCACGCAAATTAGAGAATATTGAAATTTTGCGCCGTAATCAGGCACCCATTATCGTGTTCCGTGATTTTGAATTTATGGATGAAGTAGCCTTAAATAAAATCTTCGCAGTCACAAGCAATTCTGGAATAGCAATCACTATTTTTATTAACTGTCGTTTCGGTGGAACCGTTATTGATGTGCCTGCATTTGGTATCGGATTGTATGACTGCGTATTTGAAGACTGCATAGAATTTTGTATTCCTATTACAGATGGACTTCACCACGCAGAAATAAGAAATTGCACTTTTAACAGCGAATTCCATCTTGGAGGAGGTTTTGACCAAGACCACACTTTAATAATAACTGATTGTATATTTAATGAAAATAGCACGTTCAAGGCAGACTATTATCGTAGTAACGTGAGAGATAAATTTGAAAAACTTGAAATACGAAATTGTATATTTAAGGGAGATGTTAATTTCTATCACGCAGCAATACCAGAATATTCAGTCTTTGAATTTTTAACATTTTATAAGGAAGTCAATTTCAACGAAGCAAAAATTGGAAAAAATGTTATTTTCAAGAACCTTTGCTTCGCTCCATTCTCTAACAAAGTTACTAAAGACGGCTTTAAGTCCTTTGTAAAAGCATTAAATGATAGCGGATATAAAAAAGAAGCCAAATATTATGAAACACAATACGGAGACACTGAAGCCAAGAAAGTAGATAAGACCGAATACGATATTGCGGTTGAGTCTGGATGGCTGAATATTAAACAAGCAGCGTTGTTCTTGGGCGTAAAGTATAGTTCTTTGTTGGATATGCGTAAAGATGATAAGATTTTAGGCGTGCAACGCATTCCGTATGTTGGCGAAGGAAAGAACAGCCGCTATTATGTTCCACTTCTACAAGCCTATAAAAACAAGGATATGAAGAAGGTTGCGGAACTGGAAAAAGAGATGCACCAAAAGGAAAAAGAAATCTAAAAAAAACGAATTAAAATTTTCCGATTCTTTTACAAAATGCTACCATTTTTAACCAAATGGCGGCATTTTTTAACACCTGCGGAAATAAAAATACCTATCTACACCTACACATACCTATCTATACCTATTTAAAATGACCTTTTGGGAAAATGGCGTAAAAACAAACGCTTGACTTTGCTTGAGGAATATTCCCATAATGTAAGTGTAAGGTGAATAACCTATCAATTTAACCATTAACGAAAGGAAGACTAAAATGATAAAACTTTACAACAAAATATGTCTTCAATGGAAATTGTTCCGCTTAAAGAAACAAGTTTCCAAAATGGAGAACCATATTTGGATGGCACGTTTAGCACACTAATCGCTAACCGTTCCGATTAACCCCTAACAACAACCGATTTAACCATTGGTTTGGTGGCTGAATGCCACAATTCCGATAACAGAATTATTGTGCCTTTTTAACATTAACAACCATTTTATTTAAGAAAGGAAACTTAAAATGAAAAACGCATTAGCAAAATTTAACGCAGTCAAGATTGAAACATATCAAGATGAAGGAAAACTCAACTACGATACTTGCAAAAAACGCATTTTGAATCTTTTGGATGAAAATATGCGCAACTTCAAGAAAGATAGTTGGAATAAACAAAATCGTATGAACAAGTTGATTGTTGATACTGATAGCCAGTCAATCTTTACGCTCCGTCTTGGTGGCAAAAGAATTGCTCGTTATGCTCTTTCACTGTTAGATACAAGAGATAAATTGAACTTCTTGTCAGACATTTATACTGAAGTGGTAAATGGCGAATTTGATGAGGAAATCACGAAGTTCTTGGGCGAAGAAGTTGAGAAAGCCGAAGCCCGTAAGAAGGTCAACAGTGCAAAACGCCGTGAAAAGAAGCGTCAGCAACGTGAAGCGGAAAAAGCAAAAAAGAAAGAAGCCGAACGCCGCACTTTTGAAGCCGCTAAAGGTTTGATAGACGAGACCGTTCGTGATGTTCTTGCAGCACAAATTAACGCTACGGCTGAAACTCCGAGATATGAACAAGTATAATCATTTACAACAATCTTATCTCCCTAACACAGGAGGCTTTTTAGCCTCCTTTTTTTATGCGGAAAAATTCGTTATGATATTCCAGCGAAGTGCAAAAATATCAAAAAACCGATTGACTTTTGGGTACAATTTGCTAACGTGAATTTAAGTTATTTAAGGGTGAGACAGTCAAGTGAGACAGTTTGTCTTATTTTACCGTCTCCCATAAAAAAATAATTTTGTAAAAACAGTGAGTTAAATAACTGGGAAAAGCGCTTCCAGCCGCCCCAGCCAGACTTAACAGGTCGTCAGAAATGGCGACCTTTTGCTTTATTTGCAAGGCTTTCGGCTGGTCCGTGTTGTTCGCATCAAAAAACAGCCTTCCCGACAATTTACACGGACCAGTTTTAATAAGTTTCCTTATTTTTCAAGTAGTTATGAGAAATACAGTCCCAAATTTACACAATTACCTATTCTTCATCATCTACTTCATAAAAAGTTTGATCTTCATATACTTTTGTAATTTTATATATAAGATTTACTCAGGTTTTAATTTGTTACTTCGTTCTTGCAAAAAATTTATAATTTCTTCACACCAATCAGAAGTTAAATTTAATGGATTAATTTTTTGTTCTGGAGACTGCAACTTTGCTAATTTTATTAATTGATCACGTTCAATTAGATCATCTTTGTGGTATTCCGAAAATTCGTAAAAAACTGCTTGACTTTAATCTTAAATAAATCATAATACATATTAGTGTAATTTTAGAGAAACAACAATGAGTAAACGTTATTTAAATAGCATTTCTCTTATTGCCGGAACAAATTGTAATTCCGGTAATGTTTGTTGTTGTTCTATGTGGATGTGTTGCTAACAGGATATTTCCGTTTGCTTTTTACCATATAGAAGATATTTAGATTTTAATCTCCCCAAATTTTCAAAAGATAAAAATGTATAGCGGAAATAGGCTTTAATTTCAGCATATCTGATGAATATTATTAGCAAAATATAAGTTAAAAGAAGGAGTACGATAATGAAATTTATTATAGCTGATGAAATAAAAAAAACAGGCATACCGGTACAATGTGTGCTGATTAAAGGCACAAAAAATAAACCGACAGACAGTAAATTTGAAGACTACAAGGCTAAAGTTATTGCCCAAATAAAACAAGATTATACTTTAGAGAGCATCAAAGAAGATAAAATTTTACAAGGCTTTAAAGAATTACATACGAGCTTTGGAATATCTAACCGCAAAAACAATGCGGCTTCTGAAAATTTACTGGATTTTATACTCAAACGCGGCAATATTCCATCTGTAAATTTGCTTGTAGATATTTATAATTTAATATCTGTTCAGAGCAAATTGGCTTTAGGCGCACATGATGTTAAACATATCGGCGGAAATGTCACCTTGCGCTTAACCAATGGCAAGGAAACTTTCCACCCCATAGCTTATCCTGAGACAAAAGCCATAGCCGAAAATGAATACGCATACATAGATGATGATAACGATGTTATCTGCCGGTTAGAAGTGCGTCAGTGCGAAAAAACAAAAGTTACATTGGATACCACCGATGTATTCTATATCATTCAAGGAAACTTGCATACCTCTGAAGATGATTTATACATTACTACCGAACAACTGATAGATTTAACCACTGAATTTTGCGGCGGTACTGCTGAGGTTATATAAGAGAATAAGCATGCGTTACTTTATGTTGAACATATATTGTTCCTGTATGAACCTTTTAAGCATCTGACTTTAAGGGAAGCGGGTGCTTAAAAGGTAATGCTCTGCTTCCCCAAAATAAACAGTCTTAACAATATATGAAGGAAACAAAAATGAGTAACGAAGTAAAAAAATTAACATTTACAACCAATAAAATATTAAAACACATATCTGACAATTTTATCCAAAACGGCATAACTGTCATTATGCCGACATATATGCCGCAACGAGGCGAAGTATTACGTACCTTGGCCGTTAATGGTGTAGATACACTTATTGTCGGCGGTCCGAAAAACTCACGCTTTTACAAAGAAATCCCTCAAATCGGCACCGAAATTGACGTTTTGCCGCATATCGGAGTATTTCCACCTCATATCACAAAAGAAATTGTGCAAACAATACCTGAAAACAAATTAAAAAATAAGAAAATCGCCATATTTTCATTTATCAATTCCATTGGTTGGAGTAATTATATTAAAGAACAAAATCTAAATACCGAAATTGTCGCAACAGTTGAGCAGAGCTTGCGTAACTACTTTGAAGAAAAAGGAAACTTAATCAAAATATTACAAACCGCCGGTTTGGGAGCTTATACCATCCCGACCGAACACGTCAGTAAACAAATGTCGTATGATGAGCTTTATGCCGTATATCACAAATTAAAAAATGAAGAAGGTAAAGTGGTTTTGCAGGACATTCGTTCTAAAGTAGCAAATGCTGCAGGAAAAGGTACTTTTTTTGTTGATTCTTTGCAAGACTTCTTAAAAACAATTCATGCTGCTGAAGGAGAATTTAAGGCTGTACGTTTTATTAAAGGATTTGAAAGCAATCTGACATTTTTTGCGACAAACACCATCCCCGATGACATTCAGGCCGGTGCAAAAAAGTTGCAATTAACACCGGAACTTGATCCGTATAATCCGGATACATTGGATATTTTACTTAAACGCGCATCAAACATAGGCATTAATAATGAAAATATTGTCACAGTAGTTGGCAGAGGTACATTTAAGGCTGTCGGAGATGATAATTTAACATCTAATGCAGCCAACGGTGTGGGTAATGATTTAGGTTATGTGTATCCGCCGGAAATTCGCCAACAAATTAAAGAAATCGGTGATAAACTATCTCATTTGATGGCACTTGCCGGTAAAGTCGGTGTTGCCGGAGCCGATTTACTGATTGATAAATCAGGAAAAGTCTGGATTAATGAAATCAATGACCGCCTGCAGGGGCCGACTTCTCAAATGTCAAAAGATGCTGAAATAAATGGTGCGCCATCAATTTCAAAAATCAACCTGATTGCAAGTTATGCCGATTTTAACAGTGGCGAAGTCAGGCAATATTTTCAAAATTTGAAGAAATATGCGGAGGAAATCAACGACTTTTATACAACAAAAAGCGGAGAATTTTATCTCAAGGTTAATTCCACTCATCCTTCAAATGAAACAGCTGTTTTTCAACATAACATACTACCGGGATTTTATGATATTAAAAAGCAAGACGGCAAATGGTATTTTGATTTTTCATCCCACCGCAACTTAAACTCGGACACCAATTATCAAACAGATACCCAAAAAGATTATGTAACAATAAAAATAGACGGCGGGGATTGGCATACCGGCGATATGGTCAAAGGAGGTTCACAACTGTTTCGTCTGACCGGCATTGCCACAAAAGGCAGAGAACCTTTCACAGTGCATCAAGGTAAAACGGTATTAAGTGATGAATGGCAAAATATCGTTACGGCAACTTATGACTATCTGTTCGGCAAAGGCTATATGGAACGCAATCCGTTACGTCAGAAGAGAAGGAAAACGGCCAAAATACTGAATATTGAGCCATCTAACGATATATTAACCAACGCGGTTGTATCTAATTTAACAAAAACAAAATAGGAGCAAATCATGCGGATCTATAAAGAAAACATCAATATCGGTCAAACCCCGATGGGAAATGAGTTAAGTATTCTCAAATATACCATAGACAGTGGTAATTCTGGTAAAACAATTTATATTCAAAGTGGTACACATGGCGGAGAAATTACTCAATGGGTTTTACATGAATTATTCAGCTATCTCCAAAACAACTTAAAACGAGGAAAAGTAATTTTAGTGCCTAATGCCAATCCAGTATCTTGGTTACAGCGGAATTATTTTTCCACCAACGGCAAATTTGATATGTACATGGGAAAAGATTGGAACCGTAATTTTCCGGGAAATGAGCAAGGTTCGCTCGGAGAACGTATAGCCTCTGTATTATTTGCACAAGTCCGTCAGGCTGATTTTGTTTTAGATTTACACACATCACGTCTGAGTTTGCCTTTTTCAATCCACTTTAACAAAGAAATGCGGAAATATGCCGAAGTTTTTGGTCTTGAATATAATCAATTTATTGATACAACAATAAAAACATCTTATAAAGATACCATAAATGCTTCTTTATTTGCAGTCGATGTACCGAGTTTGTGCATAGAGTGCGGCAGTCATGATGCTTATGAACCGGAAAATATCAATCTTGCGCTTGATGGTATAAAACGGATTTTGCAACACTTTAACCAGATTGAAGATATTTCTGTTGCACAGATTTGTAAAAAGCAAATTTTCTATGATAAAACCATAACATATTATGCCCAAACCGGAGCACTGCTTCGTTTCAAGAAAAATTTGGGAGATATAGTGCATATCGGTGATGAACTGTATGAAATATATGACAACAATGATTTGGGTAAAAAGCAAATAGTGTTTGCAAAGCATAATGGCATCTTATTTAAAATCTCTCCTACCCATATCTACTGGAGTGGCGATGAGATTCTGCAACTGATAAACACTTAACCGGTTTGTTTTAAGTTAATCCTGTATGGTATAGCCAGTCATAGCAGATAAGCCACCTTTTGAGGTGGTTTTTTTCTTTATTTTGCAAGGCTTTCGGCTGGTCCGTGTTGTTCGCATCAAAAAACAGCCTTCCCGACAATTTACACGGACCAATTATAATGACTATCCTTATTTTTCAAGCATTTATGAAATTTCAGCTCCCAAATGATATAAATCGGGATTTCGGGATAGCAACAACCTCATTTCCTTGAGGGAAAGAAGTTGTTTATTCAAAATGTGATATAAAATCTATATGTTTGCAGTAACTATCTTTGAATTGCTCTTTATCAAAATTTCTGTTTTTTAAAACATCGTATGTATTGATTGCGTCATGCTGGAATAACCATACATCAGGACTGCTTATATAGAATCTATCTACATTAGATTATAACATTAAGATTACTCAGTTAGATGCCCATTGGTGGAATAAGCCCTTGTTCATGTAGCGCTCGGTAATCTTTGTTGCCACAGACCTTGGCAAGTCAAGGAACATAACCTGTGCAATACCGTTTTCAGCTTTAATAACTTTGCATTTAGCTACCACATCAACACCGTCAAATGCTATGGAAAATTCCATCTTATCTCCGACTTTCCAATGATTTTCGTTAACAATGGTAGCACCCTCCCTATGCAATCTTAAGATTTTTACGCTCGATTTCAGGTCTTTATCGCCCGTAACATCATAACCGTAACCCATATTGTTGTTTAAGGCATAATCAACTTCCGGTTCGTTAGAGTTCGCCGGAATCAAATCACTTAAGTCATTTTCATCCATAAATTCTCTGCCGAATATAAGACCGTTATTGGTTTCGTTGCCCAGGCTGTAGGTGGTCAAATTCCCGTCTCTGAGTATAATCTGGCCGGCCATAATCAAGTTACCGAACACATCTTGTTGATTTAGGCTCAGATTGCCTTTATCTATATGAATTTGAGAACCTTTTGCCAACAATAAATCGCCTTCACGGGCTGTCATTGAAACATCTCCGTCGACGCTGTGTATTTTGCCGAAAAGAGATATTCCGTCAGAGCCGTATAAGTTGGTGTTACCTTTTTTATTGGTAATATTGCCGTAAATATTCAGCGCTCCGTTTTGAGTGTTGGCAATATCAATCAGTCCGCCGGCCGTTATTGCATCGTATGTTTGATGTTTGGCTATATCAATGCCGTTCTTTGCTTTCACGGTCAATTCACCGTCTTCTGACGGAGTGCCGATCTTAGCGTCAATACCATTGACTATCTTACCGTTTAGGGCAACTTTGCCTTCTGATATAATGTCGGTCTTGGCCTTAATAGCTTTCTGTGTGGTTAAATTTGCCTTTGAGGTTGCTCCGCCTTCAACGGAATATGCGCCGTCAATTGACGTATTGGCTATATCACCCACAATCAAAGGTTTATCGGTTTCGTTATTTATTTCTATAGTCTGAGGACCGGTAGAAACAGTCATTACGCCTTTAACCGTGCCTTTGTTTGCCACGATTTTGATACCGTTGTCGGCCTCAAGTTCCGGTAAGTTGTATACATATATCTGACCGTTTTTATAAATGGCCTTGATATTTCCTTTTATCACGCCGTCGTTTAAGTTCGGGCTTAACCGGTTTCCGCCCAAGTCGAGGAGATTTTTTTCACCGGTTGTCGGATCAACAATCAGATTTTCTTCTTTCAGCATATTATCCGTGATTTTAATGCCTCGCAAAGAATATCCTGTCTGAATATTTGAACCCGATTTAATATCAACTTCATCAGCAGTTATATTCAGACCGTCGGCAGCAAAAATTTTACTGCCTGCATTCAGCGTGAATTTTGCATTATTTTCATCATTATGTGTTTCAATGTCAATCTGTCCGTTTGTTGCAAACAAATTCAAATTGCCCGTATCTATATTGCTGCTTTGAATAGCAATATTACCGCTTTCGTTAAGGATATTCAGCACTCCGGTATTTATGTCTCCGTTAATCGTAATATCCGATGCAATGGTCGAATTCGGAATATCAAGCGTATCGGCAAGCGGGTGATTATTGTCGTAATAATTGTTTATGGTTGTTCCGACAAATTTCGTATTGCTTACGGTAAAGTGAACACCTGTTGTCGGAAGACTGTCAAATGAAGGGCGTTCATTATTCTGCTTCCATATACTTGAACTGCCATAGAAATATTCATTTGCCTTCTGCCCGCTTATTGCCTGCGGTTTATTGGCAAATTCGGTTTGCTCCTTATCATTAATAATCAAACTGCTATTTGCGGTTTCCGTGTTGATGTTTATGTCGTTAAATACCAGTGAACGAGTAGAATAATTATCTATTTGCAAACCGGATTTGGCTATATCAAATACCCCGTTACCCGTGATATTTGCATTGGTTAACCCGTGAACATTTATCTCGGCACCGTTAGGATTGATACGAATATCATTGAAGACCAGCGAATAATCTTCACCGGAATAACTGTATTCATCAGCCGGTGTTTCCCATATGGCATTATATTCGGCCGTAAGTTTTGCTCTTTCGTCTCGCAAATCCTCCAACAGGGCTGTACCATTGGCTTTTATGTATTGAATTGATTTAATTTGGTTTGCAATATCTTCTATTTTGCTGTTCAAATCAAGCATATTCTTGCAAGATTGAGCCGCACCTTCTCCGGTTGGGTTTAGGGCGGCAAGGTAGGTTATACCGTCTTTACCGATATATTTTGCAAAGCCGTGTAGCGTAATCGACAGTCTGCTCTTAACATCGTTGTATCCTTTTACAATATTGTTTTTCTGGGCATTTGAAAAGCCATAATCAGATGCGTTCAAAAACTCCGCCATTGTGAGATTTGGATTATTGTTAAGCGCAGTGGTATAATCCTGCATCAGCGTATTGTATTCTGCCTGGGTTATTTTGCCGGCATATCCCGGATCTGTATTGGTTTGTCGGACACACCCCATGTCTTTTTGCATTTTCAAATCAAAAGCACTAATTCCGGCATAAATTCCGCTGTTACCGGTTTTGGACTCAAGCAAAACCGCACCGTTTTCGATAAAAGCGGTAAGCTCATTAAGGGTTGCCTCGGCATCGGCTTTTTGCTGATTAAGCTTGGCGACCAGAGTATTATAATTTGCTATTGTATTTTCATACTCGTTAATCGTTCCGTTAACATTTTCCAATTCAATATCAATCTCGGACAGTTTTTGTTCCTTTATCTTTGCGCCGTCAATTATTGCGCCGTCATTTAAGATATAATCGCCGTCATGGAAACCTTTCAAAGTTGTCTTATCAACAGAGCCGTCACGGTTGATTTTCATGTATTTTGAATTATTTACAGCGGCCGTAATTTTGCCGTTATTATTCAGGTTATGCTTGCTGCTCAAATCATATTTTGACGATTGACCGCTATCTGTTATAACTCCCCAACCGCTTTTGGTTACCCAATAAATTACGGAATTGGTTTCGCCTATACCGTTTGAATAGTTAATATCAATATCTTTGCCCGATGTAATATCAGCATTCGCTTTGTTATCGAGTTTATTATTAATTGTTCTGGTTAATTTGCCGTCTTCTGCGGTAGTCGCAATTGCAGCTCGGCTCACGGCTTGGGCAAACTGAGTTAACGTGTTTGTCGAACTGTTCATGAAATTAATATCCATCAAATTACCGGCTTGCAGAGTTCCGCTGTTTTCCAGCGTGTTGTTAATCGTCAAATTAAGATATGATTTTGCCACAGGTTCACCTCCGATATTTACCACATCGGAAACCACGCGTGACACCAAGGTATTCGAGGAATTAAAATCAATTTCAAGTTCATTATTTGCCAATATTGTTGATTTGTTGTCGATGGTAATTTTGTTGTTATTGGTTACATTCAAGTTTGATGTTCCTTTGGCTACGGAAACAAATCCGTCTGCCTCATTTTCTATTTTTTGTTTGAAGTACGAACCGGTAATCGCTTCAAGAACCGCATTGTGTGTTGCTTCCAATGCCGAATTTTGAATATTTATCTCACTTGTATTCGTAATGTTATTGGTAACGTTGATAGCTCCGATGGCCACAAAACCTCCCGTATCCCCCGTGTAACTTATATCTTTCAAATCCTTTGCGGTTACGCTGGAATCTGCCTGCAATTTCAAATCTTTTGCTTTTATGTTTGAATTTTTAATATTTATTTTGGCTGTGGACGAATAACTATTATTTGCCTTGTCGCCCACATACGAAATAAATAATCCGCCACCGGCATTTGAAGCGTTATCTTCAATAGCGGTTGTGTCCTGAGTGAGCATACTAAAGTCAGATTGCGAATTAACATCGGCGTTTTCAATATTTGTTTCGGTTGAGGTATTAAATGTTGAGGTTGCAGAAGTATCCGAGACATTGATAAATCCGCCCGAACCGTCGGTAGTTTTTACCTGATAAGTGTTAATGGACCTGTTATTTATGAAAAATCTGTTTTTGTCTTGTTTATCATCTGTTTTTAAATTGGTAAGATTTAGGATTGATTTTCCTTTAAGGGTATTAGACATACCTGTATCGGCAATATTAATAAGTCCGCCGGTTCCCGATGTTTTATCAAGTTTAGCGTTTCTTATTGTGTCGATATTGATATTGATGTTATTATCCTTAACATTGAAGTTACCGCCGATATTGGCAAAGGTGTCGGCTTCCATATCGCTGTCAACTCTTATTCTTGAACCGGCAACCAACAACCCGAGATTAAATGCCTTTAAGTCCGCTTCTGTGGTAGCGTTATGCTTTAAGTTGATGTGAGACGGAGTAATAATGGTATTATTACCGCCGACATCGAGTGTCATCTTGCTTTTATCGGTTGCTGCGGCCGCAACTGCATACACTCCGGCTACGGTTACCTTTGTGCCGTTGGCATCGGCTTTGGCTTTGGAATTCAGATATTGATCTAGATTCAGCTTGTTTGAAGTATGGTTTTTAACCTTTAATACGGTAGCTGACGTCGCATTGGTTTCGGCATGGGCGAATGTTCCGGTATATATTCCCGCAAGTTGAACGGAAACATCGTGCGTTCTGCCGTATGCCGACACATCTTTTTGATTGTTTCCTCTGGCGGTTATAATATTGGTTGTGCCCGTATTTTTCAAAGTGAGTCCGTCTAAACTGTCAATACCGGATTTGAAATAAGCGTTCATAAATGCACCGGAATCATTATATTCGGCAACGCTTATGGCCTTAACCGAAACAATGTTTGACCTTGCGGTTACGCTCATATTGTCGTAATCGGTTATGATATCAAGACCGTTTGTCTTGATTGCTCCGTTAACATTTTCAATAATCGCTTTAGATATTGTATTGGCGGTTGCATCGTTTTTCATAACCGAAACAAGGCTTGCGCCGGCAATCGGAACCGACAGTTTCAGCGATTGCAAATCCGTATCAACCGTTGAATGAAGGATTAATTTATCCTTGGCATTAATATTGGTATTGCCGGTGATAAGCGAAACCGTTTTATTGGTATCGTTCGCTTCAACCAAATCCACATTTACCACACTGCCGATAGCACCTGCAATATGAGTGGTATCAATTGTTGCATGGCTCTTTGATTTTGAATTAACACCTATGCTGTGGGCATTAACCGTTGCATCTCTAATCTGCGCCAATGTTTCGGAAGAATTCTCGTATATATCCGAACCGCCGGAAACTTGCAAGCCTGACACCTCCGCTCTCATATTCGTCATTTTAACCTTTGAAGCTGATTCGGCTTTCAGCGCAACATCGCCGTCGGTGCTTTCAACTTTTCCGCCTTTGATTTCCGCAATGGTATTATTGGCTATTTGCACATCTCTGACTCCGACGCTGGCCGAACCAAGCGCTCCGACCAAAGTGAAGCTATTTAAATCCAACTCATCGGTCAGAACATCTTTTCCGTTCTGTTTAGCCAAACCTCTTATGCGGCTTTTAGCGTTGATATTGGTATCAAGTGCGGTCTTAATATTACCGTTGACGCTTGAAATTGCACCGGTTTGCAGATTGTTGCTTGGTGTCGTCGGTGTTGGTAAGCCTTGCGGAATCATTGAAAAGGCCGTATTCAGATACTTCTTAACATCGCTGACTTGCTCGGCCTTAGAATATGTATTTGTCTTCTGACCGATTTTTATGACCTGAACATCAATCGGAACCGCCGCCAGTCCTAAGGATAAATCTACCTGCGTGTTATCAAGTGCATTGGTAAGTTCCGAATTCATATTTACGGAACCGGCGTTAACTTGTCCGGCGGTTGCCGACAAAATCTCTGATTTTACCAGATTGTTTGCGTTGTATAAATTGATATTCAAACCGACGGTTCCACCCAAACCGGCAAGACTTCCCATAACAACGCTGTTTCTTGCTGCCGCCGTATCATTTGATTTTACATCTAAATTGCGCTCAACATTCAATGTCTTTGATTTGGTGTCAACATAAGAACGTGTTGTTGAGTTAATATCATTAACCAAGGCGTTTGCCGCCAAACCCGCACCCTGACCGGTAACAATCAGACCGAAGTTGATGTTGTTTGTTCGTCTGTCTGAATTTGCTATAACTTCAAGAGAGCCTATCTCTGCGGATTTTGTATTATCAACATATGATGTTACGGAATTTGTAAAATCATTTTTAATCACATTGACAATGGCGCTGGCTCCCTGTCCGGCAAGAGCGGCGGCAATGGCATTATTGTCGAAGCTGTCGGTTTTATCCTTATTGGTATTGATGCTGATAACGTCGGCATTTTCAATTTCAGAGTTCTTTATTCCGGCTTCAAGGGTTGTATCAACATTGTTTAATAAGGCATTGACCGTAATACTTGCGCCCTGTGCCGCGGCACTTCCGCCCACAACCCAGTTATTGGCATTAATGACCGAATTGGCATCAATATCTATGTTTTGCTTTGTATCTATCACCGCATTATCAATATAAGATTTGATATTGCCCGTATAGTCATTCTTAATGGCAACCCCAACACCGGCAAAACCTTTGGCCACACCGGCAACACCGGCCGAAACATCTAAAGAGTCAATTTTGCTTTGTGCCTTCAGGGCAATCGCCGCATCTTTGAGGTTAGCCTTTTTGACAGCGGCTTCAACCGTGGCATCATAGGTGTTAACAATCGGATTGACATCAAGAACCATATTTGATGCGCCGCCGCCCGAGACCACAATGTGCGCGGCATTTATGTCCTCATTTGCATTAAGATTGATATTTCCGGCATAAATTTCTTTATTTTTTGTTTGGTTATCAATTACTGCAAAAACCTTATCTTCAACATTATTTATGGCAATATTGGCGTTAATAGAGCCTTTTATGGCGCCCGAACCGGTAATCAATATTTGATGATTATCTTTTTTGTTGGCGGCATCTAGCGTAAGATTACGCAGTATATCAAGCTCCGAACCGTTACCGATTAAAGCGCTGGTCGTCGATTTATCTTTGGTATAAAGCACCGACAAACCGGCCGCACCTTTGAGCGAACCGCTGATTGTGCCGGCAATGATATTTTTGATTGAATAGTCATCAGCCAAAACATATAAGTTATCGGCCTTAATTGCGGAATTGGAAATCTCTGCGGTTACAAAATTTGCAATAACTTTGCCGATACCGGCACCGGCCACGGCGATATTTGAGCCGCCGGCAACATCAAAAAACATATTCCAGTTCACAAAATCACTGTCTTGGTCTAAGGCAACACCGTTTTTCATTTGCAAACCGTCATACAAACCGCTGGTATCTTTGTGAAGCAATTTTTCTCGGTATTCTTTACTTGTTACATCATCTCTTGAGTATTGATTATTATCATTTTTGGTACCGCCCAACGAATTAACGGAAGCAGCCGTTGCGGTAACATCACCGCGAGCATTAACATCGGCATCGATTATTTTTGCTTCAACGTTTTTAGTCAGCTTATCAACATTCACCGAACCCGCAATTACTGTTGCAGCTTCTTGGCTTGCGGCCGCGCTGACAGTTGCCCCACGCGTGTAAATTGTTGTTTCATCATATGCGGCAACATTAAGGCCGTTTATAAAGTTAGTGCTTCTGCCAATTCCGAAATTACCCGAAACATATGCTTTTACGGCATTATCAACCAAGTTAACATTAACGTTGGCGGCCGCCATTAAATATGAACCGCCGGTTGAAACGGCCGCGCCGGCCAAAATGTTATTGACCTTTTCGGTTGACGTTGCCGCAACATTTATATCTTTTGCCCGCA
The DNA here is from genome assembly GCA_017528205.1 of Alphaproteobacteria bacterium. Taxonomy (GTDB): domain Bacteria; phylum Pseudomonadota; class Alphaproteobacteria; order RF32; family CAG-239; genus RUG410. The sequence continues at coordinate 24,592 of JAFXPE010000004.1, forward strand.
AAATATCGGTTTGTTGATCGGTTACAGGAACCAAATTGGCGCCAACCTTATATGAATCGCCGATTTCTGCCGTTACATCGTTTGCAAATAAATTGATAACAACATCTCCGTTAACCCCGGCTCCGCTACCGGTCGTTAAAATATCAATCGTACCCGCGGCATCAAGGTTATTACTGTTTGAATTTGCTTTAACCGTAATGTCTTTCTTTGCCGTTATGGTTGAGCCCATAATTTTGGCTTTAACCGTGTCATGAACATAGTTGATATCGGCGCTGCCGTCAAAAGCCCAACCTGTTTCGGCACCGGTAACCAAAGAACCGGCAATTGCAAAATCGTTCATATTGTTATCGGCATCGGCCAAAACACTTAAATTGTTTATATTTTCCAAGGTTGAATTGGCAATATAGGCGGATATATTATTTTTGATATTATTATAATTAACGGCAGCTCCAGCACCAACACCATTTGAACCGTTTCCCGACAGATAAGCTCCGCCGCCGGCAATATTATAAACATCTACTTTATTTTTGGCCTTTATATCAACATCAACATTTTTGGCATAATCGTCAGTCCCAATGGAGGAATTTTCAATTGCCGCCACAATTTCCGGTTCTAACGTATTAATATTCAAGGAACCTCCGACAGCTGATTGAAAACCTTTATTTTCTTCATCACTGTTGACAGAAGCGCCGGCACCGATTGAAATATTAAGTAGCCAATTCTTGTTATCGGCATTCAAAACCAATTGGGAATTGCTGTCCGCAAATTCAATATCCGAATTGTTGATTAGGGATTTTACCGAACCGGATTGGTTATTGTATGCAACAGCGGCACCGGCACCGTTTTTGTTTGACTTTGCAACTGCCCCGCCGAGCAGAATATTTTTTACCCCCCTCACAGCATTAATTTCTAAGTCTTTTCCGATAGTTAATTCAGAATCATTAACCGAAGCTTCAACTTTTGTATCATCTTGTGTAACATCAACCGCTCCGGCAACGGAAAGAGAAAACTGGTCTAATATTTTATCTATAATACTATCATCATCGTCATCTTCGTTGTTATTATTTTTTTTCTTTTTCAGTAATTCCCTAAAATAGGTTTCATCATCGACACTTTCGTCATCATCATCATCTTTAGGCGCCTCCGATATGGAATTATCAACAGATTTATTATCTGCTTTATCTTGGGCATTATCCATATTTTGCGGAACATCTCCGGCATCTTGCTGCTTTTGCTTTACTCCTCCCGAAAATGCAGCGGCGCCTTCAATATCAACTTTCTGATTATAAGTAGTGGCATTAACGGCCAAATTTGTTGCCTCAATGTCAGAATTTTCTATGCTTGCTCTGACATTTCGGTCAATTGAGGTTGTGTTTACACTTGCGCCAACGGCTATGCCTGAAGAACTTTGTTCGCCGTCTTCAACCTCTTCTTTTTGTTGCGCCAAGGAACCCTGAACAATTATATTGGTGATTTCATCTTTAGCTTCTCTTGGATAGGTTATTGCGGGATCAACTTGCTGTTCTTTTTCCTCCGGAGTTAACTCTCTTTGTTGTTTCCACTTTATCTCATCGGTTTTATCATCTCTTTTGAGGTTTCCACCGGTTGTTCTAATGGTTGCTTTTCCGGCATTTACTTCAATATTATCGGCAACAACCGTATGGTTGTCTTTAATATTTGATATCTTGGCAATGGTATCTCCGCTGATTTTTTGAATATGAATAGAGCCGTCAACCCCGATTTTTTCCGATTTACCGCCGGTTATAATGATGTTCATATACGACTGCTCGGTTGCACTGTCAACGTTTATATTGCCCTCTTCGGCTTTAACCGTTGAGTTATCAATCATGGCTGTTGCATGATTGGTATAGTTATCAAACACAAAATTGGCTCCGATACCGGCTTTGCCGCCCTCAACAGTCGGCTCATATTCCCAATCTTGTTGCCCCGGAAGTTTATAGTTGAGTTTTTTTATTAAAATATCAACGAGTCCGGCGCCGTTATATCCGATAACCGAATTAACCGCATTAACAACAACATCGCCGTCTACCGTGATATCGGAATTGTTTTGAATGGCCGCTATGGTATTGGTATTAACCTCGTTATACACCACCGCCGCCGAAGCCGATGCGGTGCCGCCAACCGAATTTGTTTGGGCAAGGTTATTAAAGAAACCCGCCATTTTGAATTTCGGTTTCAGTCCGGAATAACTTGCTATAATATTTTGTTCGGCTAATCCGGATACTTCAAAAACAGGTGCTGTATCATCGGCTTTCGGTGTTGCCGGAGAAACGCTCCACTTTCCGTTAGCTTCGGAAGCAAATCTGCCGCCCACAAAAAAGCTGTCCATCCCCATAATCTTGAAAGGAAACCGCATTCCGAAAGTAAGACTTCCGACATTCATCGGCAGTTCGGTGGTTGCGTCGACCGTAACATTTTCCGCCTCAATTTTTGACTTATCGATAATCGCTTTTGTGGTATTGTTTTGTTCACTTAAAATAAGGGCAACCGAAACGCCGAACTTGGCCTCGCCTTGCGTATCCGATGTAGCGGTATTGGTAAGCAAATCAACCGCATTCGCTCTGATGATTACATCACCGTCTGCCTTAACTTTAGAATTTTCAATGGTTGCGGTTGTATTATTATTGGTATTGTTGTGAACAACGGCACCGCCGAGTTCAAGCGCTGCATTGTCGCCTTCTTTGCCAACAACAGGTGTTTTGCCTTTTATTTTGTTGAATATATTAAGTTTGAAGAATTTACCTTGCAATTCCTTTAATTTTTTATTCATTGCGGCATCAAAGGTTTTCGGTTTTTGCACCATCATATCAAGAACGCTGCCGTCGGGGGCGTTTTCGGTTTTATGCAAACTTTGCGCCAGAACGGTCGTATCTTCCGCGGTTGTAATTTCGCTGTCTTTTATACGAGCGGTTACGTTATTATTTGAACGATTTAATACAACGCCGGCCGAAGATGCACTGTTGGCGGCATCATCAGGTTTATTCGGGTCTTTTTCGCCGGCAACTGCTTCTATGGAAATTTCCGCGTAACTGTCGGATAAATTTGTGGCAAACACGCTCAAATTGTCAGCCTCAACCGTTGATTTTATGATTGATGCCTCGGTATCGGTTTTAACCGTATTGTTTAAGAACATCAAAAAGAAACCTTCTTCCAGCTTTATCGAAAAAAGGCTGTCCGAGGTGATAACCGTTGAATTTTCGTTTGTGGAAACGGCGGTTACATCAATATCGCCGTTAACAGCGTTCAAAACAGAATCTTTGACGATTGCTTTTGACACCGTTTCGGTGCCAACCGCGTAAATACCGACCGGCAATATAAAGGCCAGCAATCTGTTATTGGCATCTAAACTTGATGAAGCCTCGGTTGATATTTCAATATTTTTAGCAGCATCTCCAACGGCATTAATGGTGGAACCTTCAACATTAACAATCGCCGAACTTTTGGCTCCCTCAAAATGTTTATAAATCTCAGAACTGAAATATTCTGCAAAATAAGAATCTCCGCTGAATATGTAATCAATTATCGTCGGGGTTAAAAAGTTTGCATTTTCGCTGGTTTCACTTGACGCTTCAGCATGAATGAAAACGGATAAATCAGGATTTTCCGCATCAGACGCGGTTGCTTTCAGGGCATTTATAATTGAATACCTTACATTTACTTCAGCTTCGGCTTTACCGGCCACTCCCCAAAGCGATGTTACCGGAGGGATATCGGAATCCGGCGATAAAACAAGATCTTCCAGAGTGTTGATAATAAATTCAACATCATCAACCGGATTGGCGGCATCAAAATCCTTTTTCTGTGTGGCTGTTGCAACCAAAGAAACCGTATCTCCCGTTATATTGGAATTTACAACATTAACGCTGGCTTTTGCCAAATCCACTTTCTGTTGTCTGTCCACCTCTGAGTTTGCGGAAATATCAATTTCATTGGCAGCAATATCGGCCTGATTAATGTCCACTTTGGTTGTTAATTGTTTGTCATTTCCCGAATCAAAGCCATATCTTTTATTGGCTACAATCTTTATCTTTCCGCCTTCCAAGCTGAAACCGTCGGCATCGGTAATATTATTTGCTACCAAACTGTCAAAAACTTGTTTGGCTTGCTGCTGTGTCATAACCTTTTTTGGGTTCTTCACGCCGGCAACAATTCCGGCTCTGGAGCCGTATTCTCCGGCGACTGCAACATCTTTACCGTAAAGTTCCACATCTCCTTTGGCCATAATTTTACCTTTTACGGTAATGACGCCTTCCGAATTTTTCAATAGCTCATTATATTTTTCGGCTCCGTGTTCATAGTCAGACAGATGATAGGATAAATCGCCGTCATAAGCGTGCTTTAAATCGTTATATTTACCCAGTGTTGGTGTAGCCATTGTCAGCGAGCCGACGTTCAAAACGCCCGAAGCTCCGACCACAATGCCGTTTGGCGAAACAAAAATCGCATGCCCGTTATAAAAATTGTTGCCCTTAACCGTGTTGACAATACCGTTAATATTAACCTGATTGTCTACCATATTTACAAATTTATTATAGCCCTGATCAAATTTTAAGTTTGCCACATCGCCGTTATCCAGAGTAAAATCCGTATACTGTCTGAAACCCGTGTTACCGGAAACTTTCGCCGCATCAATATTATAAACCCCGTTATTGCCCGAAACTCCGGTAATGTTTGTGGCAAACACCGGGGTAACATCTAAAAACATCATACTGTATGCCGTTATAAACGACACAATCTTGCGAAACAATGACGGCTGTTTAAACACAATTTCCTGCGATTTTTTAATATGGATTTTCTTTAAACGTTTAGTGGCTTTAGACATGGGCGTAATCCTTAATATGCGCTTGCTGTCTCATAACATTTGCAATGTTTGAGCACAGATGATAATCATTATGTGTTTTTTTACCATTTTTTTCGCCCGAAAGCAATATTTTTTAATAAGCTGTTAAGAATTTATAATGAACAGTTAATTTTATTGAATTTTGTAAAATTTGTTTGTATCATCAACAATTGTCGGATTGTAGCGGATTATCAAGATGAAAAGAAATCGAGAATCAAAGTAAAAACGGGAATTTCTTGAAGTTGAACGACTTTGCCAAGAAAAAGAAAGAGGTATAAAATGAAAATAATCAAAGACTTTTTTATTAAATACATGGCGCTGATTGTGCTGGTTATCGCCTTGGTGTCCCTTTTTGCCCCACAGAGCGCTTTATGGATTTCGACCTCGTGGATAAATTATCTGCTGATGGTGGTGATGTTCGGCATGGGCCTGACCTTAAAGCCGGAAAGCTTTGTTTTGGTTTTCAAGCGCCCGAAGGATATCCTTTGCGGCATTTTTGCTCAATTTACGATTATGCCGCTGCTGGCTTTTGGCTTAAGTCGCCTGTTCGGGCTTGATGCCGCCCTGACCGCCGGTGTGATTTTGGTCGGAACCTGTCCGGGCGGAACGGCCAGCAATGTGATTACCTACTTTTCCAAGGGCGACATTGCGCTTTCGGTTTCCATGACCAGCGTGAACACCCTGCTCGCCCCGCTCTTGACGCCGCTGGTGACTTATTTGCTGCTCAATACAACCGTTGAAGTGAACATGGCGAGTATGCTGTTGGCGATAGTCAATGTGATTTTAATCCCGATTGTGCTGGGTTTTGTTATCAATCGTTTCTTTGCGACCGCAACGCAAAAAATGGTGGATTTGTTGCCGGTGATTTCAGTGGTGGCGATTTGTATGATTGTGGCAACTGTGGTGGCGCACAATGCCGAAAAAATCTACACTTGCGGATTTTTGGTTTTGAGCGTGGTCGTGTTGCATAACCTTTTGGGCTATTTATGCGGCTTTACGCTCGGGAAGTTGCTCAAAATGGAACCGGCGAAAGTTAAGGCGTTTTCTATTGAAATCGGCATGCAGAACTCCGGATTGGCCACGAGTTTGGCCGCCACCTCATTTCCGACACTCGCCATGGCCACCGTACCGGGAGCGATTTTCTCGGTATGGCATAACATTTCCGGCGCAATTTTGGCCGAAATCTACCGACATTGGCACACTGAGGAGAAATAAATGAAAAAGGCTCTGTTAATCATCGATGCGCAGAAAGCGGCGGTTGTTAAGCCGGAAATTGTGCGAAACATTGAAAAGTTGCAGTATGAATATGACGTGGTCTATGTCTCGAAGTTTACCAACACCGGCTCGCCGTTGCTAGAGATAATGGATTGGGCGGGTTATGATGACGAAACGCTCGCTTTTGAGCCAAAAAAAGATGCGATTGTGTTCACCAAGACCGGCTATACCTCATATTTGCCGGAGATGAAGGCGTTTGATGAAATTCACCTTTGCGGATTTGATACCGAGGCCTGCGTTTATAAAACGGCGTTGGACTTGGTGGAGATCGGGGTGCGACCTATTGTCTTAAAGGATTATTGCTATAGCTCCGACGAACAAATGCACGCCATAGGCCTCAAGATATTGGAGAAAAATATCGGGAAGAAGAATATGATATAGTTTTTCTTTAACAATCTCAAATGTTAACATTTAAGATTTTCTCGTAAAAGCCGGGAAATACTATAAATAGCTAAAATGCCGCACACAAAGGAAATGCCCCTCAAAAGAAGCGTTTTTCCATTAAGCCTCTGTTAATAGAACTTCCATTCTATTGAAGCAGTAGCCCCATTGGAACCCCTAGCGGTCTTACCGCAGCTAGAAGTCGCACTAGCCACAGAAACTGGAAAGCCTTTCGCTCCGTCGTTAGGTCCTTGATTTTTGTTAACCATGCAGTGAATACTTCCCCAGACTTCACTTTGACCTGTACACGCATTTACATATTTATTCGCCACAGAAACGGCTTTAGTCCTCGCAGCAATACTCATAGCAATCAAACCACCGCTTTTAGTTGTTCCTCCCCAGTCAACCAAAGCCAATGCAATACATGCCTCAATCGGAATATCATCAAACGATATGTGGAATGCATCTTTACGTGTTGTTTTTTTATAATTTTTCTCAGATGCATTGAAACGAACAGGTGTACCCCATGGAGTTTGATATGTATTTGTTCCGTTACCATCCTTGCTGGCATACATATCATCCGGTACAATATTGAATTTATCAATAATTTTACCACCTATTCCCGTACCATCACCCAATGAAGAATAGTCTTTTGAGTTTCTGAAAGCCCTACGCATATTGCTGACAACTAGAGTGATTTGTTCAATCGCCTTATTGGTCTTATACCTATTCATAGCTTTAGAATAACCGGCAAGACCACCAACGGACAGTACACCGATAATAGCCAAAACGCCAAGCATCTCAATCATCGAACGACCTTGTTCTAAATTTTTATTATTAATCATTGAAATTCTCCTGTATTGTCTTTCTATACCTTAACTTTGACCGCGAAATATCTGTTATTTTGAATTTAGCAAGATTCCTACATCAAGTTAAATAACGATTTTACTTAGCGCTGTGGTGTCACTTTACCGAAAAAAAAAAAAAAATCAAGAATAAAATAGTGTTTTTTGATAAAGGATAGCAAAATAATTAACGGCTCATTGCAATTCGGTAACGGTCGGAGTAACGGCATGTTGCTAACCGGGGCATTATTTGGACCAGTTCTAAGCCGTCTGAATGCATTTACTTAAATGCCCGACTAGGAAATAAATGTAATTTAAAGAAAAAGGAACCCGCCGGCTTAGCCGGCGTTTCCTTTTGGATGCTTATGCTCCCCACTGCATCAGGAATTCTTTTTCGCAGGTATCGGGGTCGGTTTGGTCGGAAATGGCGATAAATCCGTTTTGCTTATAAAACTCGACAGCGGATGCGTTCTTTTCATAAACCATCAGTTGCAGACGATGCTTTTGCTCCTTTACAAAATCCAGCAATTGCCGCCCTACTCCCAACCCTCGACAATCTTGCCGCACAAAAATGCCGGCGATAAAGTCGTCTTGTAAGCCGATAAAGCCCTTTATTTGCCCGTCTTCATAAACATAAACCGTGCTTTGCGGCAGAATTTTCTTCACAAAATCATAGTTTTTCCGCCAATATTCGGGCGCTATAAAGTCATGCGCCTGCAAATTGCCCTCGAGCCATATCTGCATTACCGTATCTAAATCGGCTATTTTGAGCGGTCGTATCATTTTGCGAGCCTCATATACAACAGCGGAAAAGGTCTGCCCTGTTCGTCCGTTGCGGTGCGTTTATAGGTTTTAAAGCCGAGATGTTCGTAAAATCCGACGGCCTGAGGATTTTGCTCATTTACAGTCACTTCGCTGATTTGATACTTTTGGGCGCCGTATTCCATCAGTTTGCGCCCTATTCCCTGCCCGATATACTGCGGGTCCAAAAACAACATTTCCAACCGGTGCTGTTCCACCCCCATAAAGCCGAGATAATCGCCGTTGTTCTGCGCCACCACGAGATGCGCCACTCCTTTCAGCGCCTGCGGCACATAATTCTCAATTTCCGCGATGTCTTTGCCGGTTAAAAATGTATGCGTTTTGCTAACCGACCGCCGCCACAGAGCAGTCAGTTCCTTAATTACATCAGAGTTGCGATCTATAACATCAACAATTTCCATTACTTACATCTCTTTTTAATTTCGGCTTTGACTTTTTTCAAATCGCCGGAGGTCAAAAGCGGTATCAGTTCGTTGATTTCCTCAACGCTTTTATCCCACCATTTGAATTTCAGTAGCAACTGTATCAATTCGTCATCAAATCTTTTGCGCACCGGTTTTGCCGGATTTCCGACCACAATCGTATATGGCTCGACATTGCTGCCGACCACACTGTTGGCACCGATTATTGCCCCATCGCCGATATGCACGCCGGGCAGAATTGTCACGTTTTGCCCTATCCACACGTCATTGCCGACAATCGTATCGCCCTTAAGGGGTAAATCGGTCTCAGCCGGCGGCTCTTGTTCAAAATCTTCCATAATATAAAACGGAAACGTGGAAACGGCATTCATCTGATGATTGGCGCCGTTCATCACAAACTCAACCCCTGCCCCGATTTGGCAGAATTTGCCGATAATCAGCTTGTCGCCGATAAAATCATAGTGATGAGTGACGTGCTTTGCAAAATCAACATCGGCAAAATAGCTAAAATCCCCGACTATAATGTTCGGATTTTTCAGCGTCGGCTTGATATAGGTTACCGTTTTGATATTCGACACCGGAAAAATTGCATTCGGGTTAGGTTTCGTTGCCTTTGTCATCAGAATTCTCCTATATCCAAGTTGTATTCTTCCTCTATCAAATGATACGGCAGTCCATGCTTTTGGCACTGTTGCAAAATGTGCTCGTTATCCTTTAGAGCCATATCTTGCGTAAAATCGCCATCATCCAGCCGCTTTTCGATAACGTTGGCATGGTTTTTGATGTCCGCAAAGCGATTTAAAATATAGTTTTGGCTCATAATCAGGCAAATGTATTTGATTTCCGCCAGATAATTTTCGCTAAAATCCTGCCGCCAAGCAAACGGAATATAACAGCCCTCAACGATTAGATTTTGCTTGTTTTCGATGGCGGTTTTAATCATTTCACGCACAATCGGCCACAAATAGTCCGTCAGCTTATCATCATCAAGAGCGGTTAAGGCGGTCTGCTTGCTGCGGATCAGCCCCATTTTCAGCAAATCCAACGACAAGAGCGGAAAGTGATACTTTTCCAGCATTTTTTGTGCCAGCAAAGTCTTTCCCGTATGCGATGCCCCTGTGATTAAAATTATCATAAACCCTCACTTGTTAAAAGCGAGAATAAAACGTTTTTGGTTAAAAAGCAATATTTTCAAACGCTTTGTTTTTATCATGTTTTTACACCTCAGCGACTGACAAATGCTACGATTTCTTTTTGCAAGAGGCGGAACACATTGGCCACCAGATATCCGTCGGCAATTGCGTGATTTAAGCGAACGCTCACCGGCATAACCAGTCTGCCGTTTTCTTCGCGATATCGTCCCCAGTTCACGATGGGCGCAAAGAACAAATAGCCGTCCGGCAACTCAATATTCAACGAATCATACGAAAGCCACGAAATGTATGAGGCATCAAACCAATTCGGATGATTTTCCATATCCAACCCGTAATCACGCGTTTGCTTTGCCGTCTCCATATCTTTCAGCGCGCCGGCATAAAACGTGTCATAGTCCTCGTAATATTGCGTGTAAACCGGCGTACAGGTTTCCGTATCTTCATGAAATACATATTGCGTGGGGTTGACCATATCATAGCAGATAAGCTCGCCCGTCTGCCAAAGATAGCCCATGCGATAATCTTCACGCGAATTCATTACTTTGGCAAGGATATACAGAAAATTCAAATAGAATTTCGAACTCGTCCGCTTTGACCAGGCTGCAAGCTCGGTCACATCTATTCTGGCAGTCATAGAAGTGGAGCATTTGCAGTCTTCCGAAAAGTGACGAAACACACCCTTGCGATAATACGTTTCTTTATCAATGACCTTGTAGTTCATATTTCAAAAAACTCCCGAATTTTTATTTTAACCGCAGATTACAGCAGACAATTCGGAATGTCCAGTATTTAATGACGGATTTACGCGGCATTTACGCCCTTCCCGCGTATATTTTTTCACTTCTCTTGTCGGCGTATCAAAATACCTTTCATATACGGAGTTCTGTTGTGTGTTTCATAAATAATCTTTTTTTCGTCTTCCGTACAACCGAGCAATATTTTAATTTCGGAATCTTTTTTCAGCAAGTCAACAATGCACATAACGGCGTCAATTTGCTTTCCGCGGCTTCCCAACCACACGTCTATGCCGGCACCGTCCATTGAAGATGTATCTTTTAAATAACCGTAATCAACTCTGTATACAAAGTCGGGAAATTTCGGGTGTATCGTTCCCTTTGGACGATCAATAATCACTTCCGATTTGCTTACCAATTCATCTAATGCTTTCCAAAATTCGCTATTATATTCATTCATTTCTGTATCTCCTTACACTCCCGTTTTCACAATCCCGCGACCGTATTTGGCTTTGGCCTCTTTGGCACGAGAGATTATCCCCTTGTTGCCACCACCGGTCATCACGCATACGGGTTTGCCCTGCAATAAAGGATTATCCTTCCGTTCGCACGAAACGAAAAAGCAATCACAATCCACCAATGCAATAATATGCTGCCGCATTTTGCCCTCTCAATGTTCTATTTCTGTTCTATTTGCAACACGAATTTTTATTAAGTCAATCACAATGTTATAATTGTTCCACAGGCAATTTGAAAGATAAATTTTCGTGTGGTGGATTCCTGCTAATATTCTTTTCAACAATAAATTTCATTATAATGTGCTACCGGATGGCCGGTCGCATTTTGCCACAAAAAATAAGATTTTTCATTTTATATATAGGTCTATTTTTATATTTTTCTTATTTTAAACTTGATAATCATCCTGTTTTATGTTAATAGATATATTACCAAAATAGTATATTTTTAAATAGATTGCAACGGTTTTAACACTTCTGCAATTTAATTATGCGTCCGCGTATAATAAGAAATATATGATTTTTGTGCGATTTTAACAACAAAATATGGAGATAAAAGATGAAAAAATTAAAAATAGGAGGCCTAAATGGATATTTGGGACGAAATTAAAAAACTGTCCGGCTACCAATCCGGTCACGGCGGAGTGGATAGTTACGGTGTTGACCACAGCGGATTTTCAACGCGTGATGAGTTGGAATATCAAAGCGCACGATTAGCCAGAGAAAATCAACTGGCGGAAGGTTTTGCTAAGCAAGGAATTGCCGAAGAAAACTATCCGCAGTTCGGCACAAACTTTTGGGAAGGAACGCCTGAAAATAACTACGGCTTCGGCACTTCAAACATTAAGCAAAATATCGAAAATGTTACAAATCAGTTGAATAACAGCGGATTTGGTGGCGGAGTGAATAATAGCGGATTTAACGCCAGCGCAAATAACGGACAAGTCACTACAAATTCCGACTATACGGTCAACACCGAAAGTCTAGTCGGCAAACCGAGCAGTTATTTTCAGAATAATAGTGCAAGCAATACTTTGGGAGGCAATGCAAGTGGAGCATTGAATCAAAATGGTAGCGGTAACAGTATCAACTATGATAATTATGCAATGCGACAGGACTTAGAAAATAATATCAAACGAGAACAGGAAAGAGCGCAGCGACAAAGCTTAATACCTCCTTCTAACAATTCTCAGATAACGCCTATTCCTTCAGGAAAACCACTAACTTCGCAAGAAGCGTCCTATATGTTCACACCGACACACCCTGATTATGGCCAAATAGGTTCATTGGAATTTGATGGGCAAAATTTGGTTTGGTTGCAAAATGGTCAACCGGTAAAGTATTATCCGGCACAATCCGGTCATAATGATTATCAAAGCGCTAAATATACCAATGTCTCTAATGAGGGGCCAATACCAGAAGGTGATTATCAGCTTAATCAAGGAACCGGACAGGATTATGAGGAAAGTTTATGGTATAAAATCAATAGGAACATGTGGCCTCGTCCTATCAGAAAGAATTGGACGGTCACGCCTGCTGGTTGGGGACATCAACGTATTCCTATCCAACCATTACCAAGCACGAACACTTTAGGGCGGCATAGTATGTATGTTCATGGAGGAGATAACGGATTTGGCTCTGCGGGCTGTATAGATTTAGAAAGAGGTATGCCTAATTTCTACGACGACTGGCTAAAATATAACGGGACTTTACCTCTTAAAGTCAAATACAAGAAAGGTTGGTAATTAAAATAATAGGCAAGAGTTGAAATATACTCTTGCTCTTTTTTATTTACACTGTATTATATTCTTAATTCAACTTAAAATGGTGCAATTATGCTTAAAAATTTACTTCTGATGATGAAAAATAATAAAGCAAGAATATTTCCGTTTGCGGTCAGTTTATACCTATATGCCTTGTATTCTCGGTGTATATATCTGTTGGGTAAAGATATAATAAAGCGAATTAATGAGGATTATTACAGTTATCTGTTGCATAAATGCCGGTGGTTGTGGGCAAACGAAAATGTTCGCAACGAAGCGGCTCTCGTTGTGTTGTTATCGGCCGTGCTTTTGCTTTCTTTTTATTTGCTCTATCGCAGAAGTTATTATTTTTACGCCGTAATATTGGCGCCGATATATATCTTTTTGTTTGTTACGGTTTGCAGCGCAATACTAGTACGTTGGTTTTAAGGAGAAAAAATGTCGGTCAAAGATTTATGTATTAAAATCATCAGAAACCGCAACAGAATAGCGGCTCATTTGTGTTTTTGGGGAATGCTGTGTTTCAATTTATTATGTTTGAGTTTGACAATTTATACTATGTTCACCTATGACGGCGGAACGGAAGATGCGAAAGTTTATTATGAAATTCGTGATATAAATATGGCACACGATACATTTTCCGGTTTTATGTTGCGGGAATATTTATTAGGATTATTGTTTGCATTTCCTTTGCTTATATCCTTGCTGTTTGTGCGGAAAATTACATTAAATGCGGTTATGTTACAACTCTTGCCGATTTTAGTTATGCTCGGTCAAATAGTGTTTTTTGATTAAATTCATAAACAACGGAGTTGTAAAATGGTAACAAAAGATAGAATATATATGACATTTAAATATCTCGGGTGTTTTCTTGCATGCAATATTTTATTGTGGGCCGTGATATGGCTCATTGCCGAATTAGACCAAGACAAACTTGAGCTGATTGATTGTTTTGCGTTTGAATACGGATACATTACAAAAACACTCAGTTATCAAAGTTATTTGCAAGGAGCTTGCACCTACCCTCAAATATGCACATGTGCCGTAAATGCCGAATGGATATTGTTTTTCTATATTTGGGCTTTGCCGATTTTTGTTTTTTATGAAGTTTTTCGGCGCAAAATCATTCTGCAACAATATCAATACTTGTGCGTTTTGGGCGAAATTGCTTTTGGGGTGGTTATATGTTTTTTATGCCAAGACAATGCACCCTTTTTATGGTTTCCGCTCGGTAATACTTACAAAATCATCGCACCGATGGCGATTATTATGCTTGCATTACACAGCTTGCCGCCCAAAGTGCTTAAAGTGCTGTCTATAATTATCGGCACGATTTACGGGTTATATTTTGGGTTTTGTATAGCAATGATTATTCTTAACTTTTTCCATTAAAAAAGGAGGTCTTGTGGCCTCCTTTTTTTAACGAATATTACAACCAAATCTATCCGATATATTTTGAACATTCACGAAGTATTTGGCATATCCCTATTTCAAGCGAGGCTTTTTCGGAACCGGATTTTCGCTGGTTTCCGGCTTAAAGGTTGTGTTCGGCTCCCAAGTTTGATTGCGTCCGATAAAAGCTATTTTTCCGCGCACAATCAACTTATCGCCTTCACGCCACAGGTCGCAATCATAAACCTTGCCCTTTTTCGGGTCCAAAATTTCGCCGTTGGTATATTTATCGTCCTTTTTTTCCATATCCCAAATAATATCCAACCCCTTAATTAAAGGCTCGTCCGGCAACTTTGCCACCGCTTGCTTGTTTTGGAACAATTCCACTACCCGTCCGTAAACTTTTCCTTGATATTCATAGATTTGCACAACGCTTTTGGCTGTATTTGTTTCATCGTCAATCGTGGTCCAATAGCCCACAACATCGCCATCGGCCCAAGCCAAGCCAGGCATACACATCATCATTAAAAACAGCAATTTTTTCATATGTTTTCCCCTAAATTATCTCCGGACACCGTCAGTATAGCAAGCCCGTTGCCGCTGTCAATAAAATAAGCGCGCTTATAAAATAAAACCGTGGTTGATTTTAATTTCTGTTATTTTTTGCTTTTTTCCATGGCTCTGCGGATTACTTTTTCTTTTACCTGATTATCCCAGCTATAAGAAGATTTATTTAAAATACCGAATATAACTGCCAACACCAAAAAACCGAAAATAAGAGGCCAGATTTGCTCGGTGAAAATATCTATAAACCGCGCCAAAAGCCATATGCCGACCATTATCTGCAATCCAATGGGCAATCATTGCATTTGTTTAAGCTTGATTAAAAGGAAGTCCTGTTTTTATAACAGGGCTTTTTTTGTGCCGAAATCACCGTCATTCTTGCGGCTCATTTTCATCATATTTTGGAGCTTCCGCCGCGGCCAGCAATTCATAAAAATACTCAATGTCCGCCTTGTTTAACCCTGCCTCACACATAATGCTGTAATAGCCGGTTTCGGCGGCAAAGTTCACGACTTTATAGCTGTTATCTTCGCCCCTAACGCTGAATTTTACGCCGTTATCCAGCGTAACCGTTGTGTTGACCGGATATTGATTGTAGTCGCCGGAAATGTCGATAATGCCGTTTTCATCGGCCTTGCCGGCAAAGTCTAAGGCCTTGCGGACAATAACCTTGCGCCCGTCATTCAGCGGAAAGCGCAACTCCAGCATGCCCTCCATCGCTCGAACCGTGTAGTTTTCAACCTTCAGCGGAAAGTCAAATCCGGCTTTTTGCGCACCGCAACCGATGTCGTTTCCGCAATCAATCCACGGATTTATCATACTTTGCGCCGAATAAGCACTTAAAACGCCTATCGCCAAACAAACTATACAAACAACTTTTTTCATGATTTACCTCTCTTTTGCGCTCACAATACGCCGGTTTTAATTTTTCGGGAAAAATACCGAGTGCAACAAATTTACGTCTTCCGGACTTCTGGTGATTTTTATTTTGCCCGATTTATAAATGTGGCAAACCACAAACGGAGCATATCCCCAAAATGTGGAATAAACATCGGTATAAGCACCAGCACCGCCGATTATTATATCATCGCCGATTTGTACCGGCTGACTGATATGTGTATTTTCAACAATGTTATTGGCACCGCTGGTGATGCCGTCCGTAATTCCGATATTTTCGCCCCCATCGCTCGGAAGCGGGTGCAAAAGTTCATAACGCGCGTTTTGGTTCGGAATAAGAACATTGGTGCCGATGTCCGTAATCAGCCATTTTTTGTTTTTTATCTGTTTAATATCAATCACTTTACCCAAAACATATCCGGCGGAAGCGGATAAAAAACGCCCCGGTTCCAGCACCAATTTCTGAGGCGAGAACAGCTTGGCAAATTCATCTGCCACGGCGGTAAATAACTTCTTCAGTTTATCTTCACGGTTTGCGGAATAAACCTCAATGCCGCCGCCCAAGTCAATTCTTTGCGGCATAATAGCGTATTTTTGCTTTATGTCGGCCAAATGCTCTCGCAAAATTTTCATTGCCGCGATATAGGGTTCGGAACACAACTCGTTGATTGTAAAATGCATATGAACAATATCCCATTTTGCCCGTTTTTCATTTTGAATGAGCGCGATAAACTCTTTATAAACCTCTGAATCGACATAATTTCCCAGTTTATTTTTTTGGTTTGAATAAGGAGTGGCAACCTGCAATCCGCCGGCATCAAAACGCAACCTTATTCCCAATTGACAGCTTGCTTTAGGGTGTGCGGCCAAATAGTTTTTGACAATGCCCAAATCGCGCAATGTATCCACAATAAGCGTTGTGTTCTTTTGCTTTAGAGCCTTCATCAAACATGCCTCCGAACGCCCTAAACCGTTGAGAATGATTTTTTTGAATTTGGCTCTCTGCGCCAAATCAAGCTCAAGCTCCGACATAACTTCCGCACCCAAACCGCGCCGCGCAAAATAGCGCAACAAGTTGAGGTTATAACAACTCTTGACCGCAAAATAAATATCGGAATTTTTTAAATATTCGGATATCAGAGCAACTGCTTTTTCCGCCTCATTCTCATCATAGAACATAACCGGTGTATTCAAGTTATGAGCAACAAGAAAGTTTTTTAAGGCCGAAATGTTCATTTAAAATCCTCACTTGTTTTTGAAATTTGCGGCCCATGGCTGTGTTGATATTTGCCGTTGTACAACACAATTTCTCCCTTGGGAACCCAAAAGCTCACCTGAGCAATTTTCATACGCGGATATACAATAACCGGCAAGGTTGAATATAATTGCAAGGTTAAGTTGCCCACCGAGCCGATATCAATTAAATCGGCCGTGATATGCACAAACAATCCCGAGCGCGCCGTTCCGGATTTTGCGTGCAATATCGGCACAAAATGTTCGCTGCCGATTTCTTCTACGGTGCTCCCCAAATAAAATTCGTTTTTTTCAATCAAAAAGCCTTCCGGAGGAATATCGATAATTTCAAAATTGGGCTTTTTCTTAGGATCCAGCACTTCGTCGGTATAGCGTATCAGTTTATCGGCCAGACAAACGTCATAAGAGTTGGTTGTGACCTGTTCTTCGTTAAACGGCGAAATAGTGATGTTGCCGTTTAAGGTTTCTTTGATTATTTCATTACCGCTCAAAATCATAGCTTTTCAACCTTCAATTGCTGTGTCGGGAGGTTATATTTGGCATAAGTAAAAGCATGCTCATATATTTCTCCGTAATTATCCCAAAACGTTACCTGCCCTATAATCATTCCCGCATACAACCGGATAGGTTTTGCGGCAACAAGTTCCAAGGTCCATTGGTGGAAAGACTTTGTATGCCCCAAATTTGCCGAAACTTGCAAAAACAGTCCCAAACGTCCCATAGAGCTACGCCCGATTAAAGACATGGCATATTTTTTGCTACCGATAATTTCTTTGGTGTGTCCTAAATATAAAACATGAGGCTTGAGAACATAACCTTCGGGCGGAATAGTCACATCTTCGAAAACCGGCTGACCGTCTTGCATTTTTTGAAAAACTTTGAGCATACTCCCCAAGCGATAATTATAACTGTTGGGGTTGACTTGATTTTCATAAAAAGGTACCAGCGATATATTACCTTTTTTTTGCTCAGAAATTATTGCTTTTCCGGTCAGAATCATCAGAACAATTCCACAAAACGATTAGGATAAACATTTTTACGATATCTTAAAACCAAAACGGCATAAGATTGATACGGACGCAATTTATTAGACATTTCTTTGATTTTATACAATCTATCAAACATTGCCTGTTTCAGCGCAATATCGGTTATATTTCTGATTTTACAAGCACGGTCGATGGTGCAGCGGCAATAATATTGCAACTCGTCTTCCGTTTCCGGATACAAGTCATTCCGGTCCTCATAAATAATTTCCAGCTTGTTGAACATGGACATAATGTCTTTATATCCGGCCGTAGTTGGAGATATACCGAATACTGTCTTAAATTCTTCAATCAACTCGCCTGGTATCGGTTGTTTGATATAAAACGGAGAAGCCAATAAATATCCGCCGTCTTCGATAAATTCCACCGTTTTTTTTATGGCTTCCTGCGGATTGGCAAAAAATTGATATCCTGCTCCTATGATAACATGTGAGAATTTTTCATCTAACTTGAGTTTGGTGCCGTCGGCAACAAAATAATCTATTTTTGCATTCGGCGCATAGTGCTGCAAATTATAATTTGCCATTTCTATTGCCTCAGACGATAAGTCAAACGCCTTGCCCGAGCATCCGGTAAGCGTGGCAAGTTCGCGAGATTGAAAACCGGTGGTGCAGGCAAATTGCAAAATTCGCGAATTGGCATTCATACGCGAAAAAGTTGCCCATTTCGACAGAGTAACATACGATCCGGGTAAAACATTCCATTGATTAATATATCCGACAAAATCAGGATAAGACATTTCATTCAATTGCCTAATATCCATCTTTTTCTCCCCGTAAAAAAGCAAATTTACAATATTTCATCAGCACGTCTTATACCATTCATCATCGCAATTTTCAAGAATTTTTTCTTGATTTATTTAATTATCCGTGATAGCTTGTTTTGTAATGTATTTTGGGGATAAAATATGCACAAAATTCAAAGAGTAAATTTCAATATTTTTCCTGAGAAACTGTTTGCGTTTGCAAAGTTTGACGAATTTTTGGTTGACGATACTTATTTATACCTCAGAACCTACGGGCACGAAGGAAAATATGAATTTGACAGCGCCATTTCTCCTTTTGAAAATATGATACAAGCCACAATACGCTTTATAAATTCGGTTCTGACGCCGGAGCGAATGCAATTGTTTGCCCAAACCGTAAATCCGTCGGCCATAATTTTACCGGTTCACGGTTTTCATTATATCGGTTGTTCAAACAAAGTTTATACCTTTGAAACCGATAACACCAGCTCAAATTTAATGACCGTATTGACCACCATCAAACTTCATCATGCGCTGGGCATGGATTATTCTTTCAGCTGTCGACAGTTGGAAAAAGTTTCGCGCAATGCCTCGTCTTTAATTCATCGCATTGCCAACCCTACTCCGCTTGATGCCGATATTGTTAAGGGCAAAGAATATATTGCCTTTGATGACCATATCCATTCCGGCAGCACGGTGGCAAATTTGCTGGGAGTTATTGCGGCCAAGCAAGGCCAATGCAACACTATAATGTGTTTGGCCACCAATCCCATTGTTAAAAAACTGAAGTTGCGGCAATCCACATTGGATAAAATCAGAACAAATCCGCTGTATTCTTCTTTAGAAAGCAAGTGGGCGGACTTATTCGGGTTTGATTTTGCGGGCTTAACCGAGGTTGAAGCGAAGTTACTGCTGAATAACTACGTTAAAAAGAATATTGACGTTATCGCCGAAATCAAAAAATATAATCCGGCCGAATATGTCCCGACTTACGATAAATCCCTGTGGCCAGTTCTTACGGCCAAAGAAACTTATAACAGCCTGAGCGAACTCGGAATGCCCGGCTATGGAATTAAACTTATCAATACGGCACAAAAAATATGAATCACCGGCAACACATAACCGATATTTTGAATGCTTACAGAAAGAAAAGTATTGTTCCCGACAGCAATTTTTCGGTTGCTTGCGTTATTGAAGACACCAACCGCAATCTTTACCCCGGCGCCAACATAGAATTTATCGACCGCACGCTCGGAATATGCGCCGAAGGAGCCGCTATTTGCAAAATGCTTGCGGAGCGCGGCTATCAGGTTATTCAAAATATTTGGCTGATGGGAGGTGACGCTCAACCGGCCGCGGATATGCCGGAAGATATGCTTTTTCCTTGCGGCATCTGTCTGCAACGGCTGGGTGAATTGGCGGCAAAAGATGCGAAAGTAAAGATAATATCCCCTATCGATAATCATCTCACCGATTTCAATTTGAGTGATTTGTTACCTCATATCAATAAGTTTACCGACTATTTTGATTTTAAACCTTATGATTTATGCGGAGAGCTTGATTTTAACGATATCCCCTCCGCGTTGCAAATGCTTAAGGCCAGAAGTTTTATTCCGGACCGTAAAAAAAACGAGGCGGTGATTTTGCAAACTCAAGGCAATCACTTTTGTTATGGCGTATATTTTGCAACCTGTTGCTACAAGGCCGATATTCCCGCCATAAATATGGCCATGTATAATTATTTGTTGTCGGATTATGCGACGGAAAAAATCTCGCGGGTATATTATTCTGCCGAAAATTCTTTGTTGCAAATTCATCCGGAATTTTCTAAACTCTTAAAAGATGCGGTTTTGACGGAGATAAAAATTGAAAACTGAGTGCAATGACATTTATTCTTTGATTTTATTTAAGCCCGATGTTTATTCGCGAAACCTCAGCGATGCCATTTTGCAAGAATTTCATAACAACGGTTTGGAAGTCGTTTATCATAAAAAAATGCAACTGACCGAAAAAATGTTACGCGCCTATCAACCTTTGCTCAACGAGCCCGACGATTTTGGCGAAACGGCATGGCAGTATGACATTATAAACGCATATACCCGCGTGCCGACCGATGTTTTTTTGTTAAAAGGGCCGAATGCCCTTGAAAAAACCAATGAAATCAAACAATATTTGCGCGATAAGTATATTCCCGGCGAAAATAAGTATATCATCTATAATTTGCTGCATACGGCTGATGATGCGGCTGATTTGGAACTTAATGTCGGTGTGCTTATTCCGGAAAAGCTGGATTTGCTTAAAAAAAGGAGAGATTGAGATGGAAAATTACGAGAAAATCAAAGAAATAAGAGACAGTTTTCTGTCGTTTTATATGATGGCCGGATATAAGTGTGTTGATCCGGCGCCGCTCATTCCCGAAAATGACGACACCATTTATTTTTCAAATTCCGCCATTGTGCCGTTCAAAAAATATTTGCAAACCGACTGTCCGAGACTGACCGTTGCGCAAAAGTGTTTACGCTTTAGGGGCGGCAAAAATTTGTATGATTTGAACGAGCACCCTTATGTGCCTTATTTTAATATGGTCGCCTCAATAACCAACGCCAAACATTGTCAAGAAGTTGCGGAATTAACGCAGGATTTTTTGTTAAACTCGTTGAATATTCCGGAAAATAAATTATATGCCGATGTTTCTTCTCAAGACCCGGTTATTATCAAAAATTTTGAAAAATATTTTGATTTGCACGTTGATAAATTGGAGCAAGACGAATATCGTTGGGGTTTCGGCATAAACGGGGTACACGGCAGAGGGTTGTGCTTTTCCATGCGTTACGGCGACAACAAAACCGGAGATTTGGGGCAAATTATTCAAATTAACTCCGACAACAACAAAACCAACTATGCCTTTGGGTTCGGAATTGAAAAGTTTATAAAGATGTCCGAAAATCTTGACCATTTTTACGAAGCCACCTCTATTTACGAAATTACAAAAGATATCCAAGGGCCTTTGGCTTGGCGCTATATGAGTTCGTTGTCGTCTTTGTGTTATTTATACAGTCAGAATATTGATTTTGAGGACCCGAAGCATAAAAAACAAAATAAAATTGTCTCGTCATTATTGCATCAGGTGGCGGTTGTTTCCGAGCTTATGGACATTCCGCTTTCTAAAATTAACGCCGATGCCTACAAATTTTCGATGGTTGAGCTGAACAAAAAAACAAACGTAGATGCCCTGTTGCGTGATATAAACAACAGAAAGCAAACAACGCGGCACGACAAAGAGTTTCAGCAAATCAGCCGACAATTATCGAGCAAGACGTATTAGATACGCGGGTAATTTTTGCGCATTGTGACGGCACTTCTTCTGCCGTTATTCTCGGCTTGACCGAGTGTCTTTAGAAAACCGGCCATTCTTTCCGCCGGAATGAACAGCGCCGTAAGTGTTGCAACAACTTTAATGTTAACAGTTGTCAGATTGTGACATTGATATTCTAAATAATCACAACCGAGATATTTCTGTTTTACTTTTGGATAAAAATCCCCTACACTATGGCAGAAAAGTTATTTTATGAAGGAAATCAATATGTATAAATATTTAATTGCTCTTTTTGTTTGTTGTTTTGCGTTCAACGCCTCGGCCGCCACTTCGGAGATTTTGCAAAAATCGCAAAGTTCTTGGAACAACGCCCCGATTAAGCAGATGAATTTAACCGAGCCGGAAGTGACAGTTGTGCGTATTCAAATTCCGCAAGGCGAAAAATTGCCGCTGCATCAGCACCCGATTTTGAACGTCGGCTATCTGACCAAGGGCGAGTTGACCGTGCATACCGAAGCCGGCGATGTTTTGATTTTGAAGGCCGGAGATCCGATTATCGAGGTTATCGACACTTGGCACTACGGCGAAAGCACCGGCAATGAAGATGCCGAAATCGTGGTGGTTTATGTGGGCAATAAGGGCGATACCTTTACCGAAACCAAAGAATAGCCCTACCTTATTCTGCGCGCATAAATTTTGAGGAATATCCAAATGAAGACAATTGTTGCCATCGGCGGCGGAGAAACCGGTCGTGTCATAAAATCAGAAGACGGTACGGAATATCAAACGCCGCTGGAAACTACACCTATCGACAAATTGATTATTCGGTTGGCTAACAAGCCGCACCCAAAGGTTTTGTTTATTGGTACGGCAACGCACGATAAACCCGCGTATCCGGAGTTTATACGCCGGCAATATGTTGGAAATTTGGGCTGTTCCTCTCTTGAAACTTTGTGTATAGAAACCGAACACCTGTCTTTTGACGAGATAAGAAACAAGGTGCTTGCCGCTGATATAATTTATGTCGGCGGGGGCGATACGACGCATATGCTGAAAGTGTGGAAAGAGCAGCAACTCGACGTGATTTTGCGCGAGGCTTACGAAAAAGGTGTTATTTTGGCGGGCATATCCGCCGGAGCCATTTGTTGGTTTGAATGGTATGATAATATGGATGACATCGACACCATTGATGATTTGGCGTTGGTGCCGGGGCTCGGTTTTGTAAAGGAATTCGGCGTTCCGCACTATAATTGGCTCAGCAAAGAAGAGCGAGACAAAATAAATTTGCTGCTGAAGGCAAAGAATATTTCCGGCATTGCCATAGACGATTGCGCGGCCGTTGTTTTTAGGGATAATAACATCGAGTTTATCTCTGATGCCGATTATGGCTCAACCGTCAGATACATTCCGTAATTTCCATCTTATATTCCAAGTCCGCGCAAGCAAACCAAAACGAAGGCCGCGATTAACGCCACAACGGCCAAAACGCAAGCCATAATTGCCATCCATTTGAAGATATTTTCAGATATTTTATCAAGTAGCGGCGTTTCCAAAAAATCTTTGGGCAAAGCGCCTTTTTCCTGAAGCAAAATTATAAAAATCAGCAAGGCCATACCAATCAAGCCACCGCGTTCTTCCACGCCAATTCCGAGTGCCGCAGTGATGCAATATCCGCATACGGCAAAGGCGAATATAAGACAAACGAGGATAAATTTGCTGATTATCCAAGCTTTAATTTCCTGCTCGGTTATGTCTGAAGGCTTGTTTTTCATAATTTGCCTCACGGTTAACATCTCTTTTATCAAAATATGGCATTTTTTCCGTTATCTTGCTCTATTATACACCATATTCGCGGGTGCTCAAGCAAAATCGGATTTAGAATTGTCAGATTGTGGCATTTATTTCGAAATATTATAAACCCGCCGTGTTTCCGTGGCGGTCTAAAGTAAAAGCCGAGCGTTCAACCCGGCTTGTATTGTTACAAAACTATATCTTTCTAAATAAGTCTTTGCAAATCATCTAAAACATCAGCTAATTTCATTAAAGAAAAGAATGTTTATTCCCCATCTACAGGATGAAAAATTCCATCCTCGACGTATCCATATTTTCCATTTTCATAATGATAGAAGCGATTGTCCATATTTTCTTTATGAATAATTACAGGTTTTTGAGAAACAACGACTGAATCATCCGGCACATCAATAGCTACAGCACATCCTGCACCAATTCTGACATTATTTCCTATTCTTATCTTTCCTATAATTGTAGCACCCGCTCCTATAAGTACATTATCTCCTATTTCAGGCGATCCATTTTTAGAAGAACCTTTTGTCGTATTTGAACCAATAGTAACATTTTGATAAATAACGCAACGCTTTCCTATTTTGGCCCCTCCTGATACGAAAATACCATGAAATCCATGTGGAAGCGTTGGAATTGTTGCCCATTTTGACCCACTACCAATCCAACATCCTTTACTATTACACAATTCATTATAAACTCGTTCATAACGAATTTTTTCATCTCCTGACTTTTTCATAACAAGATCTTTTAATACCCATAAATTATTATGAACTTCTTTTAAAATATCATTGTCATTCACTTGTTTAGTATAAATTGATCCACTTTTATTTTCATTTGGTAGCATACTGTTTAATAATAATTCGAATTTATTTAGTCTATTTTCTAATGCATCACAATATTGGGTGAGAAGCTGATTTTGCTTCAATAAATTATCTGCGGTAATTCTATCAACTATCTTATCAATATTTGATATTATTTCATCACATGAGTAAATCGGCTGAGATAAGATAAATTCTTTCAACTCTGTCTTATCATAGCTATACGGACATATTTTTAAATTAAGTACTATTTTATCTCCTTCCTTAACAGATTTTTCATATTTAAAAGGTTCATCATGCCATGCAGTAACGGGCTTTGTTAATATTTCTTCACCATCTATTTTAAGAGATGTATAGCATATTTTCAGAGGAAATCTTTTGCCATTTATACGTTTATCTTTTCCTCTAAAATCTATTTTAAGTCTACCTGCCTGAGAAATGCCCATAACCAATTCTCGTTCGCATGTATCTCCCTCTATTAAAACCCCTTGCCCACGTTCATTTTTGAACCACTCCGGATAAGATATTTTAAGATTTTCTCCTTCAACAGTTATTGTTCCATTTTGTGCGTCATAAATTTTTGCATCTATCCTAAAAGATAACAACTCCTTTTGTATTTTGGGAAGTATATTATTAATAACTGATGTTATATCACTCATTCTGCTCTCCATTGTTGGAATAACATTCTCCATATTATTAGTATAATGGCACAAATGCTAATATTTCAATAAAATTTAAATAATGTTCATTGAAATATTATACAAGATATAGAATACTCTTCTTCAACCTTATTATTCCTTTCATCTCACTTTATACAAGAACTAATTTTACACTTATGACAAATATTGGCATTTATTTCGAAATATTATAAACCCGCCGGGTTTCCGTGGCGGTTTGACGGATGAATTACAAATTAAAGTAATTTGATTATCTTTGCTTCAACTTCTTTCATATCCGCAGTAGGTTCAAAGCGTTCTATCACAACTCCATCGCGGTTTATCAAAAACTTGGTAAAATTCCATTTGATATCCGGCTTTTTATCCCAATCCGGATCTGCCTTGCCAAGCATATCCGCCAAAAGTGCGGCTAATTTATGTTCGCCAAATCCCGCAAAACCTTTCTCAGATTTCAAAAAGGTATATAACGGCAGCTCATTTGCACCATTCACATCAGATTTTTTCATTTGCGGAAATTTTGTGTTATAGTGTAATTGGCAAAACTCGTGCACTTCAGCGTCAGTTCCCGGTGTTTGGTGTCCGAATTGATTGCAAGGAATATCTATTATTTCCAATCCATTATCGTGATATTTTTCATAAAGAGTTTCTATTGCCTCGTATTGCGGGGTAAAACCACAACCGGTTGCCGTATTCACAATCAGCAACACTTTGCCTTTTAAGTCAACCAGATTCAGTTTTTCTCCGTTTGGTTTTGGTACATTGTAGTCATAAATGCTCATTTGATTTCTCCTTTATTTATTTTCCGTCCGGAAAGCTGGTAAATATTATTGGTTCATATTCCGGTCGGGTAATACCGTTTTTACGACCAAGTTCAATGCATTTTAACAGCCAAGCCATATTGTGCCCCAGCGTGCGCATAGTCTGTAAGCCTTCTTTATCTTTTTTGACATCATCAGAGGTAAAACCGTGCACCATATTCCAATACTGCGAACCGACAACCTGCATTTTGCTGATTGTAAAATATTTGTTCAAGCGATCAAAAGATGCGCTTGCCCCGCCCCTACGGCACGAAACAACAGCGGCGGCCAATTTTCCGGCCATTTTGGGTGCATAAGTGAAGAATAAGCGGTCGCAGAATGAACAAATCTGACCTGAAGGCCCGGCGTAATACACCGGTGAACCGAGGATAATACCGTCAAACTCATCAAGTTTGGCACCGATTTCGTTTACACCATCATCAAACACACATTTGCCGTTTTCTCTGCACTTTTGACAAGCGATACAACCCGCAATCGGCTTTGTTCCTATATGATAAATTTCCGTTTCAATTCCGTTTTTATTCAAAGTGTTTGCAACCTCGCTAAGGGCAGTATAAGTACACCCTTCTTTATGAGGTGAACCGTTAATAAGTAATACTTTCATTGATTTTCTCCTTATTGCTTTAGATATGGTATCAGCTGGGGGGATTTTAACGCAACTGTTTTTTAGAGTTATTAAGAATATAAATCAAGGCCGCCATAAAAGCTGTGGCGGGTTTGGAGTAAGCAGAAACCGAATTAAACGGTTAGCATCTGATTTTACCTTCTTCATTGATGCGACAATCTTCAACAATGTATTCGACGGCCTTTCTGAACTCGCGGTCTGACCTTAACATTTTATGATCCATTCCCGCAACTTCGGCCATTGCCGGCAACACCGTGTTGTTTACGATAATTCCGCAGATTAAGCCCAATACAAATATAGCCGCGACATAAACTTTTTTCATTATTTTTTCTCCTTTTTCATCTTGGTTATTCCGTTTTTTTGAGCATAAAACAACATTCTGCTTATATCAAGTTAAATCTAATCTTTGTGCGCCAAAGTTTGGCTCAAAGCCTCAGCCGGCCAAAACGCAGCCGAATAAAATGGAGAAAAAGTGCATAATCGTGCCGCATAAAACAAATGCGTGCCACACGGCGTGGGTGAATCTTTTGCTTTTCCACATATAAAAAGGTATGCCCAAGGTATAAAACAGGCCGCCCAAAATCAAAAACACCAAGCCGATTGTGTTCAGGTTGGCAATTAACGCCTTAGAGGCAAACACAATCAGCCAGCCCATAATTAAATACAGCAAAATAGACCACAGTTTGGTGCCGTTGGCCGGAGTAACCAGCTTTAAAACCGTGCCGAGAATGGTTAAGCCCCAAATAATTCCAAAAATCGTCCAACCGATGACACCGCGCAAATTAACCAGCAAAAACGGCGTGTATGTGCCAGCTATCAAATAATAAATGGCGATATGGTCAAACTTTTTCATAATTTTTTTGGCCCGCTGATTTGTCAGGGCGTGATAAACGGTCGAGGTGGAATACAAAATAATCATCGACGAAGCGAAAATGGCGCTGGAAACAATTTTCCACGGATCTCCGGTTATTGAGGCAAAAGCCGTTAAAACCGCCAAAGCGGCAATTCCCAAAATAATCCCCAAACCGTGGCAGGAACAAGAGGCTATTTCTTCAGGGATTGTGTATGGTCGTTGTTCTTTTTGTTGCATTTTCTGTGCTCCGTAGATTTTATTCAGGGGTAGTTTACAGCATGGTGTTTTAAATTACAACAAAAAACCGCCGCAAAAGTTTTTGATAGGTTTCCAAATCATCAATGCTGATGTGTTCGTTTTCCGAATGAGCCTGCTCTATGCTTCCGCAACCGCACAAATAAACGTTTTGCCCGATTTCGGCCAAATATCCCGCCTCTGATGTGTAAGAAAGCTTTGTCGGCTTTATTTGCAGTTTGGCGCAAAAATCACTTATCTGCTTTTTATCATTGGCCTGATAACCCAAAAACTCGGCAGTTTTAATTGTTTCAATGCGCGCGGCCGGATATTGTTTGATGACGGCCGCAGTTTTTTGCTGATATTCTCGAACAATTTTTTTTGCGCTTTCTTCACTTGTGTAGCGGAAACCCCATTCAATTTCCGCCTTGTCCGGAATTACGGCAATGTTGCCGCCGCCCGATAACGAGCCGACATTTAAGTATATTTCATTCCCCAGAGCTTTTTGCGCAATCTTTTCCAGTTCTTGCACAATTTTCGCGGCAATAAACAAGGCGTTTATCCCCTTATTGGGCACAGAAGAATGTGCGGATATACCATTAATAATCGTTTTATAGCTTTTTATCCCTGTGCTTTGAATCCCCAACTGATTGGCAGTCGGTTCGCCTAGAATTGTGAGCTGCGGCCGAATGTTTTGTTTTTGCAAAAAGGCGCACACGTCTTTAATGCCTTGCATTTCGCTTTCTTCGTCGCAGGTAAAACACAAAATTATCGGCATTTTCAATGTATTAAAGTATGATATTAAATTTAAATAGCAAGCTATAGCACCTTTCATATCGGTTGTGCCGCGGCCATAGATTTTCCCGTCGGCAACAGTCGGCTTAAATTGCCCTGCTTTGCCGCCAACAACATCCAGATGACCGCAGAGCATAACTCCCGAGCGAATATCTTTCAACTCGGCAACGTTAAGTCCTATAAGCAAATTATCCTTGCCGTTTGTCGGAATACATTGGATTATGCATTGCGGGCTTTGATGCCGAATGTAGTCTTTGATATATTGCACACATTGCAGATGATTGGCAGCATTTCCGTCGGTTTTTAGGGAAATCAGGTCGTTTAATATCTTATGCAACATTTTTCTCTCCTTAAAGTTAAAATCAAAACCAACCTTTAAAGAGAGCAAAAAATAAACCCATCGATAACGACAGGCTCTGAAATTCGCCCATCGTTCAAGCTTTAGCACCGTGCATTTTGTCGGTTGCTGTGTGGTCAAAGGGCTTGTCCCTCGCACACTCTTTATAGGTTGCTTGCAATTTACAACAGAATTTTTCTTTTTTCAAGCAAAATCGGCCGAATTGTTGTCTGATTACGGCATCACTTCATGATATTATAAAACCGCCGCAAAAGTTACGGCGGTTGTTATAAATTCTGCTCGTTTTCCGCTTATAATATCACGCAGATGCCAAACAACAGCAAGAAACCGACCAACATCATAATCGGCGTATCCATGGAATGAGGTGCGGAAGCCTCAGCCACGGTCATTATCGGCGGAAACAGTATCACCGCGGTCCAAAATTCTTGCGGATTTTCAAATTGTCCCCGATATAAAATCAAAAATAAGAGCGCAAACAAATAAACACAGGCGCTTCCGGCATAAGAACGCACATATCTGTTTTTCAAATTCCACGAAGGAACAACATATTTTTTCTTACCCCAATACGTTCCTACCGGCTCAGCCAATCCGTCACCTATGGCAACGGTAAAAACAACAACAGACGCCAACTGCGGCAAATTCAAATATGTTTCAAAAACCTGCTTAAATATCGTAATCAGCAACAACCCCGACAGCATATTGCCCAAAACAATCATTTTAACGTCGGCAAACGTAGCGACCTCGGCCGAAAAATTATTCAAACCGAGGCCGATGCCTTTATTTTCAGTAATATATCCGACGGTAAATTTTTAAGCTTCAGTTGCGTCAACTTGTATTCAAATTTAATCTCTTTGCATTAAAGTGAAACGTTATATTAAAGCTTAGGTGATTTTGCTTAATCAGCGTTTACCATTTTAATTGCTGATTTCGGGCAAAGATGCGAACACAGCGAGCAACCGACGCAAGCCTTCGGATTAAGCACTATTCCGGAGGCGGTCAAGCTCAATGCACTGTGTTCGGATTCAGCGCAAATCGTTGCACATTTGCCGCATTTGCCGCACAATTCGCGGTCAATCTGCGGATATACCTGTTTTTGCTTGTTTAAACTTCTGTGTGCCGAAAGCTTGTCAATCGCCTTATTTTTCAAATCTGCCGGGCTGTTAAAGCCTTTGCTACTCAAATAGTTGAACAGGCCTTTTTTCATTGTTTCGATAACACCGTAACCGTTAATCATAACTTCGGTGCAAACCTGCACCACGTCGGCGCCCACACACATATATTCCGCCGCATCGCGCCAAGAGGAAATGCCGCCGATGCCCAAAATCGGCAACTTGCTGTTTTGGCGAAGTTGAGCCACACAACGCAGACCTATCGGCTTTATGGCAATGCCGGAATATCCGCCGAAAGTGGATTGGCCGTTAACATTCGGTTGTGGCTCAAATGTATCCAAATCAACCCCCATTAAAGATTGCACCGTGTTAATGGCAGCAAGACCGTCGGCACCGGCCATTTCCACCGCCTTAGCTATTTCCGCAATATTGCTGACATTCGGCGAAAGTTTTACAAACACCGGTTTTTCCGCCGCTTCCTTTACCCATTCGGTTATCATGGCCGAAGCCTCGGCGCTGGTGCCGATGGCCATACCGATATCCTTTTCCGGCATACCGTGCGGACAGGAAAAATTAAGCTCAAAGGCGTCAATTGCGGCATTGTTTAAGGCTTTTACCAATTTTTGCCATTCTTCTTTGAAAACCGGCGCCATAATGCTGGCAATTTGCACTTTTGTCGGATGTTTTTTGCGCAAAAAAGCAATGCCGTCAATCCATTGTTGCACGGTAAGATGGCTCAGAAGTTCAATATTTTCAAAACCGCAAACTCTGTTGCCCATTTTCCAAGAAGCATAACGCGGCGATGCATCAATCATTTCCAAATCGTCCGGCGTAATGGTTTTGAGCACCGCACCGCCCCAACCGAGCGAAAAGGCTTTATCCAAGCTCTCGATTTTGGCCGTCGGCGGCGCCGAAGCCAAAATAAACGGATTTTCAAAATCAATACCCAAAACGTTGGTGGCTAATGTCGTCATGCGTTTTCTCCTTTTTGATTTTTATAATAAATAATGTTGAGGATAAAACGATTTTTGTTGAAACACAATATTTTTTTGCTCTTCAAAATCTGCTTGACTTTTACCATTCAAAACAGTACGTTATCGACAAATATTATAGTTCTCTGCAACTATGGACTACGTTTTGAGAGGTTACGATGATAGTATTTTTAGCGGCGCTGTTTGCTTTAATTCTCGGTTATCTGATTTACGGCAAAATCGTGGAAAAAGTTTTTTGCATCAACGAAAAAGCCGTAACGCCGGCAATTGCCAAGCAAGATAATGTTGATTTTATGGTGTTGCCGAAGTGGCGTGTGTTTCTCATTCAGTTTTTGAACATTGCCGGATTGGGGCCGGTTTTCGGGGCCATTTTGGGCGCTTTATACGGTCCGGTTGCCCTGATTTGGATTGTCTTAGGCTCGATTTTTGCCGGCGGCGTGCACGACTATATGGCCGGTATGATATCGGTGCGTCACGAGGGTAAATCTTTGGTGCCGCTGGTCGAAAAATACTTGGGTTCCAAAATCAAAATACTGTTTTTGATTTTTATGGTGTTCTTTCTTGCGTTGCTCGGCTCGGTATTTGCCATGAGTCCGGCACAAATGCTCTCTAATTTAACGCAAACCCCGTTTATTTGGTGGATTGTGATTATTTTCGGCTATTATTTTTTGGCCACCCTGTTGCCGATTGATAAAATTATCGGCAAGTTGTATCCTATTTTTGCGCTGTTGCTGATTGTGGTTTCCGTAGCTATGATTGTGGTTTTGTTTGTCAGCGGCGATACTTTTTATCCGCAATTGACCTTTTCTAACCAGCATCCGAAAGGATTGCCGATATTTCCGTTGATGTTTGTAACCATTGCCTGCGGGGCCGTCAGCGGTTTTCACGCCACGCAATCTCCGCTTATGGCTCGCTGTTTGGCCAACGAAAAGCAAGGCCGCTCCATTTTTTACGGCGCCATGATAACCGAAGGCGTGGTGGCCTTGATTTGGGCAACGCTGGGAATTGCCTTTTATCAAGGTAGCGAAGGCTTGAATCAGGTGATTACGCAAAGCGGTCCGGGCGGAGTGGTTTCCGGCGTGGCTAACGGTTATTTGGGCTCAATCGGTGGAATGCTGGCGGTGTTATCCGTGGTTTTGCTGTCCATAACTTCCGGTGATACGGCGTTTCGCTCGGCCAGACTGACCATCGGCGACTATTGGCAAAAAGAAAATACTTCTTTGAAAAAGCGTCTGTCCATCAGCGTGGTTGTGCTTTCGGCCGGAATTGCCTTGAGTTTCTTTGATTTAACCACCATTTGGGTATATTTCGGTTGGACCAACCAGTTGCTGGCAACAATCACTTTATGGATGGCAACGTTTTATCTGCATCGCGAACACAAGTTTTATTGGCTGACTTTGTTGCCGGCCGGATTTATGACTTCGGTTTGCACCACCTACATAATGTATGATAAAATCGGCTTCAATCTGCCGCTTGATTTGTCTGCAATTGTCGGCGCAATCGTGGCCCTGCTTTTGGTGCTAACTTTCGTTTTTATTCACCGCAAAAAATGATTTTACGGATTTTGCGCATAAAATAAAACGGCAGATACAAAATCCGCCGCTTTATTTATGAATGAATCAGTTTTATTCTTTTGTTCTGTATATTACTTGTGAAAATTTTGTCAATTGTTTTCGATAAAGTAAGGCCTATTTAAACGTGTCGTCGAAATCGCCGAGGTCGGTGTTAAAAAGCTCATCATCTTCGCTTTCCGCCTTGCCGGCAGAGGTTTTACCCGGCGTCTTTGCCCCGCAAGTATTTTGCTTTTGCTCGTCTTTGCTGAGGTAATAATAAACGACAAAAGCCGCCAATATCAATAAAAGCAACAGCATTTCAGCCTCCGAATCGTATTAAATTAAATCAACGCTTAGCTTTTGCCGAATACTTCGTTTAACTGGCGATTTACCCGATAAAATGTGGTGCATTTGGAAATATCTTTCAACTCTCGCGCCCCGATATAGGTCATAGCCGAGCGCACGCCGCCCAAAATTTCCTGAATTACGTTTTCTATACTGCCTTTATACGGCACTTCCACCACTTTTCCTTCCGAAGCCCGATAGCAGGCCATGCCTCCGAAGTGCTTTTCTTGTGCCAACTGCGACGACATGCCGTAAAATTGCTTGAACTTTTCGGTTTTCAACACATGGCGCAACTCGCCGTTTTGCTCGACCACTTCGTTGGTTTCAACGGTTCTTTCGATAACCTCTCCCGCCGCTTCATCGGTGCCGGCAAACATTCCGCCCAACATCACAAAGTCGGCACCGGCACCGTAGGCTTTAGCCACATCGCCGGCACAAGTGCAACCGCCGTCGGCACAGATAAAGCCGTCAACGCCGTGCGCCGCGTCGGAACATTCCAAAATAGCCGAAAGTTGCGGACGTCCGACTCCGGTCAGCTTACGGGTGGTGCAAACCGAGCCCGGTCCGATACCCACTTTAACGATATCGGCACCGCTTAAGAGCAAATCTTGCGTCATATCTCCGGTTACGATATTGCCGACCATAATCAGCAAATCCGGAAACTTCTCCCGCACCTCTTTCACAAAATCCGTCAGCTTCGGAATATAACCGTTGGCAATATCGATACATAACTTATCAATTTTAAAGTTTTTATCTTTCAGCAAAGCGAACAGTTGCTCTTTATCGTCGCGTAAGCCGGTTGAAATAAAAGTATAGGCATTATACGCGCTTTCCGGTTTGTCATAATTTTGTTCGATATACCGATAATTTTCCGGATTTTTGAAATCGTAATGCTTGTGCAAACAAGTAATAGCCTGATATTTTTGCAACACGTCGTTAATGGCAAAAGTTCCGGTAGTGGCCATATTAGCAGCCATTATACCGCAAGACATCAGCGTTTGCGGATAATACTTAAACTTGTACTTTCTGATTACGTTGGCTTCGCGGCGCGAGTTGAGCGTCGTTCTTTTCGGCCGAAACAAAACGTCGCAAAAATCCAATTCAATACTGTCTCTGATGCGTGTCATTAAAATATCCTTACAAAAATATCGTTAAAACCGGCTCTATTTTAGCCGCAATATTTTTTTGGTGCAAGCATTTATTTTAGGGTAGCCAGCGCGTCTTCAACAATAAGCTCCGGTGTTAAGCGATAGCGACGATAAAGTTCATTAAGATCGGCGCGGTCGGTAAATTCCTTAAACGAGCCGTAATTCAGCACCTTCATTTCGCTTGCGCCGTAAAAACGGGTAACCTTTTCGCCGAAACCGCCGTCCAACTCGCCGTCTTCTAAGGTTATTACCAACCGGTGAGCGGCTTTTAAGCTTTGCAAACATTCCTTATCCACACCGCTTAAATAGCGTGGATTAATCAAGGTTGGTTTAATGCCGCGCTTTTGTAATTCTGCGGCAACGTTTTCTCCTAGTCTGAAGAAACTGCCTGCGGCAATAATCGCCACCTTATCTCCCTTTTCTTCAATTTTATAAGTGTTAAGGCGACTGTAATCCTTATCTACCGGCTTATCCGAATGAAGCATCTCTTTCGGTTGGCGAATAATAACCGGATGCTTGTTTTGTTCCACCGCCCAATCCAGCATTGCCATATATTCTTCAGCTGTTGTCGGGGCCAAATACACCAAATTCGGAATGTTGCTCGTCATCGATATATCAAATGAGCATAAGTGCGTCATATCCGCGCCGGAAATACCGCCCCACGCCACCAAAATTACCGCCGGATTGTTGTTTAAGGCCAAATCTTGCGAAAGTTGGTCATAAGTGCGCTGAATAAATGAGCTCATCACCAAATAAATCGGCTTAGCCCCACCTTTGGCCAAGGCCGAGCTGAACGCCACCGCGTGTTCTTCGGCAATTCCGACATCAACAAAATGCTCGCCCAAAACTTTACGACGTTCCGCATTTAAGCCGAACACGCCAGGAGTTCCGGCATTTATCGCCACAATGCGCTTATCCTGTTTGATTTTTTCCAGCAAATAATTATAGGTCAAATCGTTGATATTTTCACCTGATAAATCCCATTTGCAACTACCGTCGGCAATATTAAACGGAAGATTCCAATGCCACGGTTCTTTGTCTTCTTCCGCCGGTTTATAGCCTTTGCCTTTTAAAGTATGAATATGCAAAACCGTCGGTTTATCCGTATTCTTAAGCGCCTGTAATGCCTCTATCATATCTTCTACGGAATTACCGTCTGCCACGTAGCGATATTCAAATCCCCATGCCTTGAACATATTGCACTCGGCTTTGCCGTTAGTATCGCGAAGCAGTTGCAGATTATTATAAATACCGCCGTGGTTTTCGGCAATCGACATTTCGTTGTCGTTCAAAATAATGATAATGTTCGAACCCAAAACCGCGGCATTGCTAAAGCCTTCCAAAGCTTCGCCACCGGAAAGCGAACCGTCACCGATAACCGCAATCACATTATGCTTTTGCCCCTGCAAATCACGCGCTTTAGCTAAACCGCAAGCCAAACTGACGGAAGTTGAAGTATGCCCGACTTTGAAGAAATCGTGCTCGCTTTCGTCCTGATTGCTGTAACCGGATATTTTTTTCATACCGGCCTCGGTTATGAACCCTTCTTGACGACCGGTTAAAAGCTTATGCGGATAGCATTGGTGCGATACGTCCCACACAATTTTGTCATTTGGTGAATTAAACACATAGTGCAGAGCAATAGCTGTTTCCACAATGCCTAAATTCGGTCCCACATGGCCACCAACCGTACAATCACGATTTAATACGGCGGCGCGGATTTCTCCGGCCAGATTTTTTAATTGTTCCGCACTCAATTTTTTAACGTCTTTCGGACCGCTGATTGTTTGCAAAATTTCATACATTTTATTTCTCCGTTTAATATTTATTTTTGTGCATCGTACGCTTTAAAGCATCATTGAAAGCAAACTTTTTTTAAATTATTATGCCTCATTTGATAAACTCGCTCACCGTATTGTATAAGTCGTCTAAATTTCCCTTATTTTCAAAATTGTGACCGCTATGCGGAACTATCTCCAACTTATCTTCGGACGACATATATGCGGATAAACCGGATATTGCTTCCGGATTTACCACCTTGTCATCTTCTCCGGCTACCAATAAAATCGGCGTTTTAATTGCCGGCAGAATTTCCTTGGCGTCATAAGACTTAGCGTCTTCCACAGTTTGATACGAAATTGTGGCCTGTTTACCGAACGGTTTATATTCGTAGTAACCGTTTTGTTTCCAGTTGCGGCAAAAATCGGGCATATTCTGCATACAGGTATCCTCCCAATTTTGGCCGCTAACCACCGGCGTTACCGGTATGGTTAAGCTGACCTTTTCCGGATGTTCATAAGTATATACCAACACCGCCGCCGCGCCGAGCGAATGTCCGGCCAGTGCAAACGGCTGATGATAAAATTCTTGAGTTTCGGCCCACTCAATCACGGTGTTTAAATCTTCGTCAAAAGTTTTGAGCCTCGCGTTTTCAACCCCGCCGAAACTTTTGCCGATGGAAAAACGGCTGTCAAACAAAACCACCGTATAACCCTTATCCAAAAATGCTTGCTTAAGCGTTTGCACCACGGTATGTTCCTTATCGGCGGCCAAACCGTGCTGAATAAACGCCAACTGATTGCCGGAAGTATCCGACGGCTTGAAAACCTCTACAGCAATATCTTGGTTGTCGGCGTTTTTAATTTGTACTTCTTTGGCGTTGTAGGCCGTAGAACAAGCCGTTATCACTACCAGAAATATAACACACAGCCACTTTTTCATCTCTGTTCTTAGTTTACAAACCGTCGGTGATTATTTAATACTTTCCCTCATAAGCATCCAAATAAATCTGTTTCATGTCGCTCATCAGCGGATATACCGGATTGGCGCCGGTGCATTGATCATCAAACGCTAAGCGCACCAGTTTATCCAAATTTGCCTTAAAGGTCTTTTCAGCAATACCCCATTCGCGAATAGACTTTGGAATACCGATTTTAGCCTTTAAATCAGCAACGGCTTCTATTAGGCGATCTACCTTTAAATCCGCCGGATCATCTTCATTTACCAAATACAGATTGTGCGCAATCTGTCCATAGCGCTTTTTGGCTTCCGGCGCCTTATATTGTGGGAAAGCAGTTTGTTTTTTCGGACAATCTGTCGCATTAAAACGTATAACCTGGCAAATCAGGAGCGCATTGGCAATTCCGTGCGGAATATTATACATAGCTCCGAGTTTGTGCGCCATCGAATGGCAAATTCCCAAAAACGCATTGGCAAACGCCATACCGGCAATAGTCGCGGCATTGTGCATTTTTTCGCGCGCTTTCGGATTTGCCGCACCTTCGGCATATGCTTGCGGCAAGTAGCGGAAAATCTGCTTAATGGCTTCCAAAGCCAGAGAATTGGTATAATTGGTTGCCATAACCGAAACATAAGCCTCCAAAGCGTGAACCAAAGCGTCAATACCGCCGGCCGAAGTCAATCCCTTTGGCATACCGTCAACAAAATTGGCGTCAATAATGGCCATTTTCGGGGTTAAGGCATAATCGGCAATAGCATATTTAACGTGCGTTTCATCATCGGTAATAATCGAAAACGGTGTAACTTCCGAACCGGTACCCGAGGTAGTCGGAATACATACCAAATCAGCCTTTTTGCCCAGTTCCGGAATCGAACAAATACGTTTTCTGATATCCATAAAGCGCATGGAAATATCTTCAAAATCGGTATCCGGCTGTTCGTACATCAACCAAATGATTTTGCCGACATCCATCGGTGAGCCGCCACCCAAAGCAACGATTAAATCCGGCTGATACGCATTAACCATAGTCATCGCCTGTTTGGCTGTGGAAAGTGTCGGGTCCGGCTGAACATCAAAGAATATCTGATAATCAATATCCATAGCTTCAAAAGTGTCGGTAATCGTGCGCACTGCACCGGAATCAAACAAAAATCTGTCGGTTACGATAAAGGCGCGTTTTTTGCCGGCGTATTCTTGTAATGCCAACTCGGTTGAACCGCGCTTGAAATAAATTTTTGGAGGTACTCTGAACCACAGCATATTTTCTCTCCTTTCTGCAACTGTTTTATAATTTACCAAATGTTTTACGCCCACGTTTTCGCTCACCGTGTTACCGCCCCACGAACCGCAACCCAAGGTTAATGACGGTTCCAAGCGGAAATTATACAAATCGCCGATACCTCCTTGCGATGCCGGACTGTTGATTAACACCCGGCCGGTCGGCATTTTTTGCGCATAAATATCAATGCGGGTTTGGTCTCTTTCATCGGTATAAAGCACCGAAGTATGCCCCAAACCGCCCAAGTTAATCAATGCATAGGCAATATCCGTGGCTTTTGCGAAATTATCGGCCTTATACATAGCCAAAATCGGCGAAAGTTTTTCGTGTGCATACGGATTGCTTTCGTCATAAGAAGTTTGCTCAGCCAGCAAAATTTTGGCGTCTTGCGGAATTTTAAAACCGGCCAATTCGGCAATTTTGCTCGCCGGCTGTCCGACAATGGCCGCATTCACCCCCTTATCGGTTAAAATGATTTTCTTTAATTTTTCGGTTTCGGTTTTATTCAACAAATAGGCACCGCGATATACAAACTCTTTTTTTACGGCCTCATACACATCTTTTACCACAATTACTGATTGCTCGGAAGCACAAATCATACCGTTATCAAAAGTTTTAGACATCAAAATCGACGACACCGCGTTCACAATATCAGCTGTTTCGTCAATCACCGCCGGAGTATTACCGGACCCTACACCCAACGCCGGTTTTCCGCTGCTGTAAGCGGCCTTCACCATTCCCAAACCGCCGGTAGCCAAAATGGCCTGTATCTTCGGATGCGTCATCAAATATTGAGTTAATTCCAAAGACGGCTCATCAATCCAGCCGATAATATCTTGCGGAGCACCTGCCTTAACCGCCGCATCAAGCACAACTTTGGCCGCCGCCACGGTACATTTTTTGGCGCGCGGGTGCGGCGAAAAGATGATGCCGTTGCGGGTTTTCAAACAAATCAAAGACTTAAATATGGCGGTTGAAGTCGGGTTAGTGGTCGGCACCACGCCGGCAATAACACCCAATGGCGAAGCCACGATTTTGGTGCCGTTTATTTTGTCGCGGCTGATAATGCCGCAAGTTCTTTTGTTTTTATGCTTATTATATATATATTCTGCCGCAAAATGGTTTTTGATGATTTTATCTTCCAAAACTCCCATACCGGTTTCGGCTACCGCAAACTCGGCCAAATCTATGCGCATTTTGTTGGCTGCCATGGCCGCGGCCTTGAAAATGGCATCAACTTTTGCTTCGGAAAAAGTCGCAAACTGATTTTGCGCAACATGGACTCTTTCTATTAAAGCATCCAAATCTTTGATTGTTTTGACTTCACTCATTTTTATTCCTTTCTATTTTCCAATGATTGTCCTTTTGCCCCGTATTCCTTAACTTTTTTAGTTGCGTCTTTAAGCGCTCCCAAGCAGGCATTTCCGGCCACACAGCCCCCCGGACAGCACATAATTTCTAACAAATTTCCGGCCGGACATTGGCCGGTTTTGGCATACATTTTCAAATCGCGTATTGACGTTTTATCTAAGCCGTTGACAATAACCGGTTTGATGGCATCTTTTTCGCCGCGCCATGCCGCCTGAACGGATTTTGCCACACCGCCGGAAACGGCAAATTCCCTTGCCTCGGTTGAGCTTTGATATGCAAATTCTTTATCTGCGCAAGTTTCAATTTCAATACCCAAAGCAATCAACACCGCACCCAATTCTTCAAAGTTCAACAAATAGTTAACGTTCGGATTATCCAAAACTTCGCGCCGCTTGGCAAAACACGGGCTGATAAACACCGTAACGGCATCCGGATGCTCTTTTTTAACGATTTCGGCCGTATAATAAAGCGGTGTGTGGGCGTCGGAAACATATGGCTGTATTTCCGGCAGGTGTTTTTTCACCAATTCGTTGTACGCGGCACAACACGATGTAGTCATAAACGGAGCCCCGTTTTTCAGACGCTCTTGAAAATCTTTGGCCTCGGTAGTGGCGGTTACATCGGCGCCTTGGGCAACTTCATATACCTGACTGAAGCCGATTTTGAGCAACGCATCTTTAATTTGCCCCGCCGAACATGGCAAATGACCGACCAACGCCGGCGCAAACATAGCAATTACTTCTTTGCCGCTTTTGATTTGTTTCAATATATCAATCACCTGTGATTTGGCGTGAACAGCGCCAAACGGACAAGCCGAAACGCATTTGCCGCAAGAGATACATTTTTCGGTATCTATACGGGCAAAACCGCGTTCATCTTTAACAATTGCACCCACCGGACAGGCATTTTCGCACGGAACCACGGTCTTTACGATTGCACCGTACGGGCAGGAGCTCATACACATACCGCATTTTTTGCACTTATCCGGATCAATAGATGCTTTACCGTTAACGTGCGAAATGGCACCGAAACGACAAGTGTTCATACACGGACGCGCTACGCATCCTTGACATAAATCGGTAACATAAATTCTGGCAGCCTGACAGCTGTGGCAAGCACTTTCTACCACGGTCAACGGATTTGAATCCGGCTTTTGGCGTTGCAACGCTCTTTGCGCATATTCGGATAGCAAAGTCTTTTCATCATCATCTTCAATGGAAAAACCCAATCCGGCCAAAGTTCTGGCACGCAATATACCACGTTCTTTATAAACGCAACAGCGAAACGGGACATCAGAATATTTCGGACGCATATCATACGGGATAAGCCGCGTATTTTCAGCAAAATTATCAGATAAAAAAGCGCGAATTAAGCGCACTAAAACTTCTCGTTTTAATCTTTTGGTTTCTAATTCAGAACTAATCATTTTTTAACCTTTTCTCTATTGCGGCATAAACTTTTTCAATATCGGCCGCGGAAATTATTTCATCTTCGACCAGAACGTATGGAGCCTTGGAAAAAGAATCCGCGTGATTACAAGCCCCTAAGCATCTTGCCGACACAATTTCAATTCTGGCCGCATATCTTTGTGTTAACGCGGTCAAAACCGGCTTAATGGTTCCGCCGCCCATCACAAAACAGGTCGTTCCCTCGCATATCTTTACGGTTACTTTTTCCATTTGCCTCTCCTATATATAACTGATTGTTACTTGTTTAAAATATTTATCTTCTAATAATTTTTTCATTTTTTTTATTACCGTGCGACGAACTTCAATTTCTACCGGTAAGGCTGGATCATAATGCGCCTGATTCAGCATCGCCCC
Organism: Alphaproteobacteria bacterium; assembly: GCA_017528205.1. Taxonomy (GTDB): domain Bacteria; phylum Pseudomonadota; class Alphaproteobacteria; order RF32; family CAG-239; genus RUG410. Next base: position 65,916 of record JAFXPE010000004.1, read on the forward strand.
GACCATAAATTCGATAATATCTGACTCCAACAAGAACTTTACCAACAATCCGGCGGCATCTTTGTGTTGCAGTTCTTCGCGTTCCAAATACTCCGCCGCTCGTGTAAGCGTCAAAATACCTTCGGTTACCAAATCAACACCGTCCATTGCCGCAACCGGCGGCAAATCTCCGCATTCTGTTTGCGGAATATTAACAATTTCGCGCCTTAACTCGCGAGAAATCATATTTGCAGTTGTCCCACCGCATATAGCTTTTTTACCGCCGAAAAATCCAAAAGACAAGCAATATTCGCGATCTTTGGATTTATTGTATGGCGGACCGGTAAAAATTAGGGATTTTCGCGGATTTCTGAAGTAGAGAACGCTACACGATATATCATCGCCGGCGTGTTGCTCCGGTTCAACCGATAGTGCTTTCTCAATTACCCATTTGGCTAATTCCGAGCTGGATTCTTTGGGATATAATTCCAAGTGTGATTTTAAAGCGGTCAGCAAACCCCGGCGCTGAAAACCGAGAGGATATTCCCTTGTACCGATACCGGCCTGAGTTACTCCGTCAGAACAAAAAATAATACGGTCACCGACTTCTGCCTGAAAACGATATAAGCGTAAATGTCGATCCGGATATTGCGGTGAGGTAAATTCTTTGTATGCAAGCGGCAATTCTTCATTTTTACGCATTAAAACAAACGCCGGATTACCTTCTTCTACCACCCAGACACTGCCATCATTACGGCAATCCACAGCAGAAAAAGTTGCATAGCTGATTTTGCGAATTTGGCAAATCGGCAGAGAATCCATTATGATTTGTGCCGCCTTACGAATTGAAATATCTTCCTCAATAAACCGCGCCAACATAGTTGCCGTCATGCATGACAAAATATTGGCTTTAATACCGCTTCCCAAACCGTCTGACAACACGGCAATAAGACGTTTCTGATTGTCAGAACGCTTAGATATGAAATAATCACCAAAGGCATTCTGTCCGAACTTTTTGATTTGTGCGCAATCTATATCAATGAACATTTATTCCTCTTCTTCCGGATCATATTCATTGGCAATGGTGTTTAAAATGCTTTCCGTTTGCACCATGTGTTCACCCAACAAGCAAGCAATCTGCTGAACTGTGGCAATATTTTTATCAATGACTTCCTTAGCCTTTTGAGCAACCAATTCATGCGAACGATTAACATTCGTCATATCCGTAATCGTTGCTCCGATGCTGATGTTTTCTTCAATCGGGAAAACATGCAAATCGTAAAACTTACTATTAAAACGATGATTTTCTTTATGTATCTCTTTATTGCCCGACAAGGCCGAAGCAAACACTTTTTGCGCGTCAAAAAAGTTTTCAATCGGATAACCTATTAACTTTTGCGGATCGGATAAATACATTTCCTTATCTGCTTTGACGAACATTTTTATAAAAGCTTCGTTAGCTTCTGAAATTTGCATATTTTTATCCAAAATCACCATCGCTGACGGAATATTCTTCAGCAAGGCATCGGCTTTTTTGGTTGCCAACTTACGCATATACGATACACACATCGACGGCTCAGCATCTCCTTTAAGTAAGGCAATCGCCATATCGTGACAGGTTTGATAACCGCAACCGGCGCAATTGAGTTCGTCTTCCGGTGTATATTTACCGATTTTATGCAGTGCATTGCGAATATCATCAAGCGAATAAGTTTTAACCTCAATCGGCTGCGGGGTATATTCCTCCATTACCACAACTTCCGGTGCGGTAGGTATTGTATCACGATGTTTGATATGTCGCAAAATACGGGAAATATTGTTGGTATCCGAAACGTCTGTCGAAATGCACGGACCATGAATACAGCCGCCGGCACACGCCAAGGCTTCCACAAAAATCGGATTTTTTATTTCGTCTTCCGTAAAGGAATTAACCGCCAAATCAAATGCTTCCAAAGAACAAACTTGATAAAGCTGGACATTACCGTTAATACCTACCTTCTTAATGGTTTCATTCATACCGCCATCCATCGGATACAGATTTCCCTCATAAGCGATTTCAGGCACAAAAAACTCGTTGGCACACTCGCCTTCTTCGGTTTTGCGATCAAGTTCTTTGAGCCAAATTTTCAGCTCTTCAAATGTCAACGCGTAATTCATCAAATTCGGATGGGCATCTGCCTCTTCTTTTTTGGCGATACACGGACCGACAAATACAACTGCAATATCTTCTCCCAAAGTTTTTCTTAAATATTTGGCATGTGTTAAAGCCGGAGAAGCAATCGGTACAATATATTTTGCCAATTCAGGTTTATATAAACGGATATATTTTACAATCACCGGACAGGCACTGGAAATCATCAATCCACGCTCTTTTTGATTTAGAAGACGTGCCGTTTCTATGGAAACCTCCTGCGCTCCGATTGCCGTTTCGCTCACACCGGCAAAGCCCAATTTTTTCAAGGTGGCAATCATTTGTTTCGAGGTGCAAGCAAAAGATGCCCGCCAACTCGGTGCCAACGACACATAAACTTTTTTTCCGCTTGCCAGCAACTTGCGCACCGGTTCCAAATCGCTTCTAACCCTTTTGGCATGGCTCGGACACGGAGCTACGCAACGACCGCAAGAAATACACTTATCGGCCAGAACACGAGCGTGCCCGTCCTGAATCCGAATTGACTTTACCGGACAACGGCGCACACATTTGTAACAATCTTGGCATTCATTATATAAAGTATATACCGTTCCTGTTATTTCACTCATAATTCCTCCAGTATTTTCAATAATTCTTCCGGAGTCAGCTTTGAATATTTCTTATTATCAATAAAAACATTCGGACCATCCTGACACGCATCGCTACAACGACATCCGATAAGTTCCAAAGAATGCTCTTTTCGATTTTTTTGAATGTAGTCATCTATTAAAGCCAATGTCTTATCGTTGCCGCGCACATAACAAGAACTTCCCAAACATACTTTTATAACAGCCATTTACTCATCCTTTTTTGATTTTTTTATAGCATATTTAACCTGTTCCGTGTTGTCAAGAGCAAATCGCCTGATATCATTTTCAGTAAAAATACCCCCTTAAACCAGAATTGTGTACTGATTTAAGGGGGTATTTTATCTTGATACTCTTTTATTTTTTATATAAAGGACGTTTGCTGTATTTGGTGTGCAACAAGTGGTGCGATTTTTCGCCACCGGCCGTTCCCAAATAATCGGCATACAGCTTTTTAATCGACTCGTTTTTGTGCGACAAGCGATTTTTGGCTTCTTCATCTTCCGAATTCAAGCCTTTAGAGCGCAATTTACGAATTTCGTCGTTGATACCCCATGGTTTATCAAACGTTGCGCCCATCACGCGCGGTTGGCCGCCACCGGCAATGCAACCGCCCGGACAAGCCATAACCTCAATAAAGTGATACGGCAATTCCGTACCCTCGGCTTTGGCCTTGTTGATGGCCTCCATAACCGGAGCCACATTGCCAATGCCGTTAACAACAGCTATGCGTACCTTGGTGCCTTTAATATCTATTTCGGCAACTTTAACGGCATCTAAGCCTTCAATTTGCTTAAAGTTGAGAGCGCCGAGCTCCTCGCCGGTAATATAGAAGTAAGCCGTGCGCAAAGCCGCGGTCATCACCCCGCCGGTTACGCCGAAAATGGTTGCCGCACCGGAATATTCGCCCAGCGGATTGTCCGCTTCTTCATCCGGAAGTTTTTTGAAGTTGATACCGGCGGCCTTAATCATTTTAGCCAGCTCACGAGTGGTAATCACTTCATCAACATCTTGATAACCCGACGAGCTCATAGTTTCGTTGCGCACGTTTTCCCACTTTTTAGCGGTACACGGCATAACCGAAACCACTTTTACTTTAGAGGCATCAACACCGGCTTTTTCTGCCCAATAAGTCTTGGCAATCGCGCCTACCATTTGATGCGGCGATTTGCAAGAAGACAGGTTTTCTATATTATCCGGATAATATTTTTCCAGATAATCAACCCACGCCGGACAGCATGAAGTAAACATCGGCATACGGTCGTTGCCCGTAAAGCGTTTTACAAACTCGGAAGCTTCTTCAATAATCGTCAGATCGGCGCCGAAGTTGGTGTCAAACACTTTGGTAAAACCTAAGCGACGCAATGCAGCATAAATCTTTCCGGTTAAGTTGGTACCGAAATCAAAACCGAACTCTTCGCCTAAAGCCACACGTACGGCCGGAGCAATCTGCACCACCGTTACGTTTTCCTTGTCATTGAGCAAAGCCGCAACTTTTTGCGTATTATCATAGTCGGTAATGGCACCTGTCGGGCAGTGAGCTGCGCATTGTCCGCACTTAATGCACGGAGAATCCATCAATTTAGTATCGTTAGAACCGGTGATTTTGGTAACAAAACCGCGGTGCAAATAACTCAAAGCCCAAACATTTTGCACGTTTTGGCAGATATTGACGCATCTGCCGCAAACAATACATTTTGCCGGATCTAAAACAATCGCCTTGGTAGAATCATCTTTCGGCTCTTGCGAAACCAGTTTGATGATTTCGTTTTGGTCAATTCCCAGCTCAGCAGTAATATCTTGCAATTCGCAAGAACCGCTGCGCGAACAATTCAAACAATCATTCGGGTGGTTGCTCAAAATCAGCTTCAGCACGGTTTTTCTGATTTCTTTTAATTCCGCATCCGAAGTAACAACTTCCATACCCTCAGAAACCGGCGTACAGCAAGAACGCATGATTCTGCCGCCAACTTTTACGATACACATACCGCAACCGGCACTCGGATCAACGTCCGGGTGTTTACAAAGTGTCGGAATGTTTATTTGCACTTTTCTGGCGGCGTCCAATATGCTTGTACCGGCTTCAACTTCAACTTCTATATTGTCAATTTTCAATTTAACCATCACGATTACTCCTTCTCTTTACCGTCAAGCAATTTGTTTGTGTATTCTTCTTCATAGAAACGAAGCGTGGATAATACCGGATTTGGTGCGGTTTGGCCCAAGCCGCAAAGCGAAGCTTTCTGCATAGCAAAGGCAATTTTCTTTAATTGTTCCAAATCTTTCTTTTTGCCGCGACCACGATTGATTTTATCGAGCAAAAGCAACATCTGCTTGCCGCCGATACGACACGGAGCACATTTGCCGCAAGACTCATCAACCGTAAAGTCCAGATAGAATTTGGCCAAAGCAACCATATCCGACGAATCGTCAATCACGATTAAACCGCCGGAGCCCATAATTGAGCCGATTTTTTTCAATTCTTCATAGCAAACCGGCATATCCATCAACTTGGCAGGAATAAGTCCGCCCGACGGACCGCCCGATTGTACGGCTTTCAGCGTTTTGCCTTCCGGCACGCCGCCGCCGATTTCGTTAACAATCTCGTTAATGGTGGTTCCCATCGGCACTTCGATCAAACCGGAATGTTCAACTTGACCGGTAAGCGCAAACACTTTTGTCCCTTTGGAAGTTTCGGTTCCGAAAGAAGCAAACCAATCGGCGCCTTTCATCAAAATCTTCGATACGTTGGCTAGCGTTTCCACGTTGTTAACGCAAGACGGTTTGCCCCACAAACCTTTGTTGGTCGGATACGGCGGACGCGGACGCGGTGTACCTCTGGCGCCCTCAATGGAGTGAATCAAAGCGGTTTCTTCACCGCAAACAAACGCGCCGGCACCCAGACGAATGTCGATATTAAACGAAAAATCCGTACCCATAATGTTTTTGCCCAAAAGCAAATTCTTGCGGCAAGCTTGAATTGCCTTTTGCAATCTTTCCACCGCCAACGGATATTCGGCACGAACATAAAACCAACCTTCGGTAGCCCCGATGGCATAAGCGGCAATCATCATACCTTCGATAACCGCGTGCGGGTCACCTTCCAAAATGGAACGGTCCATGTATGCGCCCGGGTCGCCTTCATCGCCGTTACAAATAATGAATTTTTCATCAATTGTCGGCACTTTGGCTGCCAATTCCCATTTCATACCGGTAGAGAAACCGCCACCGCCGCGACCGCGCAAGCCGGATTTTTTAATTTCTTCCACCACCTGTTGCGGTGTCATAGTTTTCAAGGCCTTTTCCAAAGCCAAATAACCGCCTCTGGCCATATATTCGGAAATATCTTCCGGATCAATGTGACCGGCGTTTTTCAAAACCACTTTTTCCTGCTTGGTAAAGAACGGCAAATCCAGCGACAGAACGTAAGATTTAAGCTCGTCTGCCAACACCATATCGCCGGTATTACCTAAAGCCGGAATAACATATTTTTCCATAATTGTCCGCGTGGCATCAAGGTCTACGCGCTTAAACAAAATATCCTTACGGCCTTTAATTTCAACTCTGATAAGCGGACCATGTGCGCAAAGGCCCATACAACCGGTGGCAACAACGCGAACCTTATCGGTTAAGGAATTTTCTTCCAAAATTTTTTGAATGAGTGCGATTAAATCGTCACTGCCCGAAGACTTACAGCCGGTTGAATGGCAACAATAAATGCTGCATTCATATTTTTCGATTTCGGCAAGTTTGTTTTTCGCGATTGTGTGAATATCAAACTTTTTGCGGATTTCTTCCATATCTACCATCTTACGCCTCCTTAAACACTTCGCGCCATTCGTTTAAAATTTCCGGCACCTGTTCCGGTGTCATACGACCGTAAGTTTTGCCGTTTACAACGCAAACCGGAGCCAATCCGCAACAACCTACGCAACGCACGCATTGCAGATGGAAGAGTCCGTCAGGAGTACTCTCGCCCTCTTTGATATGCAGTTCCGATTTAAATTTTTCCAAAACCTTGTCGTTACCTTTCAAAAAGCAAGCAGTACCCGTGCATACGGAAATTACGGCCTTACCCGGTGCAACCAGCTTAAAAAAGTTATAAAACGTCAGCACTTCGTAAATGCGTGCCAATGGTATTCCCATGGTTTGAGCCAAATCCACGGCATCTTTCCAATCAACATAGCCCTTAACGCCTTGTATTTCATGTAAAGCCATAATCAGAGAACCGCGTTTCTTGCGCCATTTCTCACCGACACGGCAACCTAAGCAAGGTTCATTATCCATTTTTATCTCCTCAGACTAAAGTTTAAGTTCAATTTTTCTGTACGCATTATAGAGTTAATTTTTTATATTGCAATTGATTTTAGCATATTTTCAAAATATTTTTAGCCGGACAATATATTTAAGACTTTAAGCGCTTGTCTACCATACTTTAGCTCTATATCAACCGCGATCAACGCAAAAAAAAACATCGAGCCTCGGCTCGGTGTTTTTTATTGCAAATCAGATATTTTATGCCACAAAGCGGTGCATCAACGCCGAAATATCACTCAACAGAGCCACACGGTTCTGCCGCTCGGCCGCATCCGGCGAAAGCACCATATTGTTGTCAAAAAACGTGTTAATCAAAGCACAGCACTCAGCAACCGTGTTTACAAACGTCTTATAATCATTTGCTTGCAAATTGCTCTCCGCTTTATCCTTTATTTGCGCAAAGCATTCCACAACCGCGCTTTCGTCTTTGTTTATAACCAAAGACTTGTTAAATTCGGCAGTTTTCTTTTCTTTGCCGAGCAAATTGTCCATACGTTGCAAGGTCTGATTAAAGCTCTGAAAAGCTGCATCGGTCTGAAGTTCAGAAATAGCCTGCGCCTTGTTTTCCGTTCTAATCACGTTCAGCGCCGACATATCTATGCGATTTATTACATCGGTAATCGAATAATGCAAGTCTTCATTCAGCATAATGGAAAAACGCTGTTTTACAAAGTTAATCACATAGTCGGCAAACTCTTCTCTGGTAGTATTTTCCGCCGTATAATAGGCTTTATACAGCTCCGATACCGAGTTGATAAAGTCGGTCAAAGAAAAATCAAAGCCGAATTTACCGATAATTGCCAAAATGCCGATGGTTTGACGACGTAATGCAAACGGGTCTTGCGAGCCGGTCGGCCGCAAATTTACCGCACACAAGCCCATAACCGTATCTAACTTATCGGCAATGGCAATAATCGCACCCAAAATCGTTTCCGGCAACTTATCGCCGGCATAACGCGGTAAATATTGCTCGGCAATGGCGCGCGATACCTCGTCGGAATATCCCTCTTCTTTGGCATAAATAGCGCCCATAATACCCTGTAATTCCGAAAATTCGCCCACAACCGCCGAAACTAAATCGGCTTTCAGCACCGGAACAACCGTCTTAATTTCTTTTTCCAGATTCAAATTCAGCTTATTTGAAAGAGCCGAGGCAATTTGCGCCACACGCTCCATCTTTTGCACATAATTGCCCAGTTTGGTTTGAAATACCACATCCTGAAGTTTTTTCGCCTTATCCGCCAAAGTGGTTCTTTTATCCTCAGCATAGAAAAACTCGCCGTCTTTCAAACGTGCGGTCAATACCCTCTGATTGCCTTTGGTTACGCCGTCGATGCAATAATCGCCACCATTGCGTACAAACACAAAGCAATTCGCCAATCTACCGTTTTTATACACCGGAAAATAGCGTTGATGATCTTTCATCGGTGTAATGATAATCGGATCAGGCATAGAAAGGAAATTTTCATCAAAAGTTCCTATCGCCGCTGTCGGATATTCTACCAAGTTCACAATTTCATCCAGTAAACTTTCGTCAATCGGTACTTCAATATTGTGCTTTTGCTCCAAGTCGTGAATCTGCTTCAAAATAAAATCGCGGCGTTCGTTTTGATCAATAATCACAAATGCGTTATGCGCCTTTGCAAAATAGTCATCAACCGAAGTCACAGTAAATTTGCCGTCGGCCAACATACGGTGCCCCATGGTATAATCGGAAGAAGCCAAAAACTCTAAGGCAAAATTCAACTGTTTAGCGCCCAAAAAGGCCAACAACCAACGTATCGGGCGAATATATTTGCCCACAAAAACATTCCAGCGCATCGGGTTCGGCTGATATACCGACATAATTACATTCGGTAAAATTTCTTCCAAAATCTTGCCTGTGTCTTTAGTTTCCGTCTTTTGGGTGGCAAAAATATAATCAACACCTTTAATATCCTTAATAAAGGTATCGGCAATACTCAATTTTCTGCCGGCCAAAAATCCCTCCAAGGCCTTGGTCGGTTTGCCGTTTTCATCATAAGCGCTTTTTTGCGCCGGTCCTTTAACTTCAACCTCTTGTCCTTCTACTTGCAAAGCGATGCTGTTGATATAAACTATCAAGCGGCGCGGGGTGTGAAATACCTCGATACCGTCAAAAGCAACGGCGTTTTCGGTTAAGGCCTTTTGCATATTTTCCAACAGGCTGGAAGCCATTTTTCTGACATATTGTGCCGGAATTTCCTCTATGCCGATTTCCAATAAAAACTTATCATTCATCATATTTCAAACTCCCTAGCATTCTTTGGTCAGATATAATTTGGCAATTTCTTTCATCAGGTTGCGAATACGCGCAATGTAATTTGCGCGCTCAGTCACGCTGATGGCCCCTTTGGCATCCAAAACGTTAAAGGTGTGCGAACATTTCAAAGCAAAATCGTAAGCTGTATAAATATTCTCTAAGCTTACCAAACGCTTTGATTCCCGCTCATAGTTATTGAAATCTTCCGCTAACTGCTTTTCGTCGCACAATTCAAAGCAATATTTGGAATGGTCGTACTCGCGATGATGATATATGTCGCCGTATTTTTCCGCCTCGCTGTATTGCAATTCGTAAACATTTTCAACATTTTGCAAATACATGGCTATTCTTTCAAGTCCGTAGGTTATTTCCGCCGTAATCGGCTTGCAGGTCATACCGCCGATTTCTTGGAAAAACGTAAATTGCGTAATTTCCATGCCGTCAAGCCACACTTCCCAGCCCTTGCCGAAAGCGCCGAGCGTCGGAGATTCCCAGTTATCTTCCACAAAACGAATATCGTGCTCTTTTTTGTTAAACCCGATATATTCCAAGCTTTTGATGTATATATCGACAATATCGATAGGCGAAGGTTTGATAATCACCTGAAATTGGTGATGCTGATACAAACGGTTCGGATTGTCGCCGTAGCGCCCGTCGGCCGGACGTCGCGACGGCTCAACATAAGCACGTGCCACCGGCTTTTCACCCAAAGCACCGAAAAACGTCATCGGATTCATTGTACCGGCGCCTTTTTCCACATCATAAGGCTCACATATCGTGCAACCCTGTTGCAACCAAAAATCTTGTAATTTTCGTTTTAATTCTTGAAAGTTCATAGTTTTCCTCACCATCAAATAATTCTGCGCGATAGTAGCTAAAAAAAAGTATGCTGTCAATAACTATTTCCTTGTTGCCGCAAATTTGCGCGCATATAAAAACAGCCGGCTTTTACACCGGCGGTTTTAGCATTATTCCAACGCAAATTAACTGAAAATTACAGCCATTTTGCGGCCCATTCTTTCAACTCTTCGGCCGAAACGCCGGCAGAAAAACGCTTGCCGGAATCGACCTTAGCACCTGGAGCCAGCTTTTGCATATTGGCTCCGGAATTGCCCATCGGGCTACCGCCGGATGTTGCAAACGGAATGACCGTTTTGCCGCTGAAATCGTAGGCTTCCATAAAGGTATCGATAATTGACGGCTCACGATACCACCAAATCGGAAAACCGACAAACACCACCTGATATTTTCCCATATCTTCCACTTTGGAAGCAATTTCCGGCCGCGAAGCCAAATCGTTCATTTCAACCGAGCTGCGACTTTGCTTGTCACGCCAATCCAAATCGGCGTCGCTGTAAGGCTGTTGCGGCTTTATTTCAAACAAATCGGCACCGATTGAGGTTGCCAATCTTTCTGCCACACCGGCCGTGGTTCCGGTGGCGCTAAAATAAGCCACCAATACTTTTTTGTTTGCCATATCACTCTCCTCTGCTTGAACTTTATTCGGGGTTAAAAACGCCAACCCCACCAAAATTAAAGATAATATCTTTTTCATTTAATCCTCCGTTTTATCATAATTTACTGCAATATAATTTGTTATTTTATTGATTTTATTCGTTTTTTACATCTATCAAAATCAATATAGTATGCTTTAGCAAACCTACTGCCCACTTAATAATCAAGGCACCGCCCAAGGCTCCGATTGCGGCATCAAGCCAAACAATATCAAAAAATTTGCCGATAATTAAGGCAACAATGGCCAAAATTGAAGTCAGCACATCGGCCAAAATATGATAATATGCCGCCTGAAAATTATAGTCCGTATGCGAATGCTCTTCGCCACGTTCCATAATTGCAATACAGGCCAAATTAATCGTCAAACCGATAACGGCCACCGTTATTGCCTCGTTAAACTCGATAGACAGCGGGTTAAAAAAGCGATTTAGCGCCTCAATCACAATCCAAATTCCGGTCAATCCCAGAAAAATTGCACTGGTATACGCCGCCAAAACCCCTATTTTTTCTGTTCCGCACGGAAACTTTGCCGAACCGGTGCATTTACGCATTAAGATATATGCCGCAAAAGTAAGCCCTAAAGCCAACGCATGCGTGCCCATATGATAACCGTCGGCCAGCAACGCCATGGAATTTGTCCAACAGCCGTAGGCAATCTCCGCTATCATAGTGATAAGCGTTAAAACTATTACCCAAAGTGTTTTACGCTCGTTTGCTTCGGTAACGCGATGTTCATGATGATGCGACATATATTACTCCGTATTTTAAGCAAATATTGCACGGCGAGCCCGAGATTTTGCATCTTATTTGCCGTGCAATATTTCGATATTCTGCCCGATAAAATTACTTTATCTGCGAAGTGCAGTGTGGGCATCTGGTTGCTTCAATGGCTACATCAGAACAACAATATGGGCACTTTTTGGTAGTCGGAGCAGCTTCGGCTTCTTCCTTAATCATTTTAGCTTGCAGAGTATTTATGGCCTTAATCAGGATAAATACGGCAAATGCCACGATGATAAAGCTGATAACCGTATTTAAAAATGCACCGTATTTAATGGCAACTTCTTCGGCTTCTGCCGACTTCTGTACCAAAATCAATTTCAAATCGGAAAAATCAACATTGCCCAAAACCCAGCCTATCGGCGGCATAATTACATCTTCAACCAAAGAGCTGACGATTTTGCCGAAAGCGGCACCGATGATGATACCGACGGCCATATCCATAACATTGCCGCGCATGGCGAATGTTTTAAATTCATTCAAAAAGTTTTTAATCATTTTTGTTCCTTTCTATTGATAAATTGGAAAATCGCGGCACAAAGCCACAATTTTTTCTTTGGTTTGAGCAATCACCTCATCGGCATTACCCGACTGAGCCAATGCGTCAATCACATCGCCGATGCAATTGCCTATCAACTCAAATTCTTTTTCTTTAAATCCGCGTGTGGTACCGGCAGGAGTTCCCAAGCGCACGCCGGAAGTTATCTTCGGCGGCTGCGGATCAAACGGAATGGCGTTTTTGTTGCAGGTTATGTGCGCCTTTTCCAGCGCGGTAGTCACCACATCGCCGGTTAGCCCCTTCGGGCGTAAATCCACCAACACCAAATGTGTATCCGTGCCGCCGGAAACCAAGGCCAAACCACGCTTAACCAGCGTTTGCCCCAAAACTTCGGCGTTTTTGATAACCTGTGCGGCATAAACCTTAAACTGCGGGGTTAAATCTTCTTTGAAACATACTGCTTTTCCGGCGATAACATGTTCCAACGGCCCACCTTGAGTGCCTGGGAACACCGCCGAATTTACCTTTTTATAGATATCTTCGTTGTTGGTTAAAATCATGCCGCCGCGAGGTCCGCGCAAAGTTTTATGGGTAGTGGTAGTAACTACATCGGCCCAGTTCAGCGGATTGGGATGTACACCACCGGCCACCAGACCGGCAAAATGCGCCATATCAACCATCAAATAAGCCCCTACGCTGTCGGCAATTTTGCGAAAACGAGCAAAATCTATTTGGCGCGGATATGCCGAGCCACCGGCCACAATCACTTTCGGCTTATATTCCAAAGCCATTCTTGCGGCCGCGTCATAATCAATCAGACCGCTGTCTTTACACACACCGTATTGCACAGCTTTATACGCCTTACCGGAAAGTGAAACTTTTGAGCCGTGGGTTAAGTGTCCGCCGGCATCCAAACTCATTCCCATCAACGTATCGCCCGGATTCATCAAAGCAACATAAACTGCCATATTAGCTTGACTGCCGGAATGCGGCTGAACGTTGACATATTTGGCGTTAAACAGTTTTTTGGCGCGTTCTTGAGCCAAAACCTCGATTTCATCAATAAATTCGCAACCGCAATAATAACGATGTGCCGGATAGCCCTCGGCATATTTGTTGGTTAAAACCGAGCCTTGAGCCTGCATAACCGCGCGCGAAACAATATTTTCGGAAGCAATCAGTTCTACCTGGTTTTGTTGACGTTGCAATTCTTTGGCGATAACGTCGGCAATTTCCTTATCTTCAAGCTGTAAATCCTGTTCAAAATCCATATCTTCTACTCCATAGAATCCAATTTATCCAAGCGGCGTTGATGTCTGCCTCCTTCATACGCTGTTTGCAAAAAAGTATCAATACGCTTAATTACTTCATCAACAGACATTGTGCGACCACCGAAAACCAGCACATTGGCGTTGTTATGCTGTTTTGCCAAGCGCGCCACTTCTTCAGAATACAACAACGCGGCGCGAATCCCTTTATAGCGATTGGCGGCAATAGAAATGCCGACGCCGGTGCCGCAAATTAAAATCCCCAAATCGGCCTCACCCTGCAAAATAACCTTAGCCATTTTGGCGGCATAATCGGGATAATCAACCGAATCCGCCGCATAAGTTCCGAGGTCGGTTAAATTCCACTCTTTATAATGTTGTTTCAGGCTTTCCTTAAGCTCGAAACCGCCATGGTCAGCCGCAATTGCTATTTTCATTATATTCTCCTCAATTTGCCTAACTGTATAATATATAAGAGAAAAATATACCACAAAAAACATACTTTTGCACAGCGCGTGCAAAAAAATGCAAAAATGTAAAAAAAAATATTGACGTTTACAAAAAAATAGATATAAATGGTTTCTGTTGAGTGAGTTTGGTACTCGCAAGGTAACGAACTGGCCGGTTGGCAGAATGGCTCATGCAGAGGACTGCAAATCCTTCTATATCGGTTCAATTCCGGTACCGGCCTCCACCATATTCCGAATTAGCTCAGCGGTAGAGCAATCGGCTGTTAAC
>JAFXPE010000041.1 GCA_017528205.1 Alphaproteobacteria bacterium
AACGGAAGAGCCGGTATGTTTCAAAGCAGTTTGGGGCGATAAAAAAGGTCGTTACGAACAAGGTGAAATCAAAGACGGTGTTTGGGCAGAGGACTCCAATGGTACGAAGTACTATAAAGAGGTACCGGAAAATCCGTGTACCTCTAATGAGGATGGTATTAAGCTTGAACCGAAAGGCGGAGAATATACAGTATGGGATGTGACGAATTGTAGATGTAATCTCAATAAATGTCCGACCGGTACGTTTGATTCCGAAAGCGAATGCCAAAAGGGTGAATTTTGCTTTACTTGTGAAGCACGTACCAAGGAAGATGATACTAAGTATGGTGATTTGACCTGCTACGAACGTGTGGAAATGCCGAATTATGATACACCGGAAAATTGGGAAATCAACGGCATTTGTTATGATGAGAAGAGCCCTAAAACAAGCGCTAATGGTGTAGTTTGCTACCTGCCTGGCGATTGTAAGTGTCCGGAAGGTACAACAGCTAATAAAACTGATTTCGATTATATGCGTTGCTACGACAAGTATGCCGATAGCGAACTGAAAAAGAAAGAAGTTACTTTGGCCGACGGTACCGTTTGCTATCCTACGGATAAACCGGAATGCGACGAAAGCATAGGCGAATACTATGACACTACCAACTGCGAATGTATATCATCCGGATGTTTTGAAGGACAGCCGTATGACGAAGTACCTTATAAAGTATGCGCCAAGTGTACATATACCGGTCAGACTGTAACCATTGGCGGTGTTAAAAAAGGGTGCTGGATGTGTGATGACGAAGAAGTAGGCTTTAGCACAACCAAACCTGAGGGCAACTGTATCATTGAGAATAAATTCGATAAAATCGCTGAAGACGGTCCGGTAGCTCAAACAACCTGCTATAAGCCAGGTGAAGAAGAGGTAACCGATGCCGAGTGCGTAATCAAGGATATTGTGATTAGCCAAAGCGCAGCCAGTGTAACTTTCACAAAGTACATTCGTGCCACCACGTTGTGCGAGGTCGAAGGTTCTATACCGGAAACCAATGATATTAAACTTGGTGACGGCAGCATAGCCGTTAGCGGCTTAGATCCGTGCAAAGACGGTAAGATTTCATTCACATCTCAAGGCGAGTATAAGAGTAAATCTTATATCTGTAATGTTGATGCGGATGTTGCACCGGATTGTCCGAACTTGTGTAGCGGAGAAGATGGATTTTCTGCCGACTTCCCTGAAACAATCAGTTCGGATGGCGGAACCTACACCGTAACGTTTAGATCTGTATACAATGGTGAATGGGGTGGAGCCGGAAGCTTCAGATATGAAACAGCTGACTACAAGTGCCCTTGGATGGAACACTGGTTTACTGAACCTTACAACAAGGATAATTGTACAAGGAATGCAACAATTACTCTTGATGAGTTCTGTGATGAAACCGGTGATGATGAACGTTCTGTGACAGTAACATATGTTCAGGGCAATAATTCAGGTAAATATATCAGACACACCTATACTCAAAAGAATAAGTGTAAGTCTCCGAGTAAGGTATGTGAAGGCCTGAATGCTGACGGATATGCCGACAGCTTTAAACCGAAGTCTGATTTGAATATTACAAAGACTGCCGGTTGGGCTTGTCAAACCGTTGGCAGCACCGAGTGCTGTGCACCGAAGAAATGTCCGAACAGTGATACGGTTGCAGCTTCACCTGATTTAACGTCTCATGTTGACGCTAACAGCAACTGCATTTCTTATCAGTCGACGAATCCGAAGACTTACAGCGGTGAAGATGAATGTTTGAAGGAAGTTTCCGAGAACATTTGTCCGAACGGCGGTGAGGCTTATGCATCGGAATCTGAGGCAAAAAGAGCTTTAGGTAATGACGCAACGGCTATCGGCAGCAGCCATGATTGCGGCGGAAAATCTTATACCTGTTATACAGGTGATCCGGAACCGTTGTGCCAGAGCTACAGCTCCGATTATCACGCTACATGTGATGCAGGTTGTATTGACGGCAAAACATTGAGATCATGCGTTGATGTGTCGGCTAAAACCGGCGGCATCAAGTGCTATAAGGTTGAAGACGAAGAGTGCGCCGACAATCAGAAGTGCGACGGTTCGCAAGATAAATGCGTAGACGATTTGCCGAAGGAGTGCGACACAACATTCGACGGTTGGACATTTGAGGGAAGCTATGTAATCAACAATGATGCTTGCACCGATAAGTGTGAAAACTGCGTTGAAACCGGTCAAACTCTGCAAAACGGCAAGAAGTGTTACGCGCATACCGCGAATCCGGATACCGAATTGAAGAAGGGTAATTACGCCGAGCACGATTGTGCACAGAATTATACGTTTATTTCTGGTAATGTGACGGTTGCTTGTTACAAAGACGGTCAGATTGACGAAACACCGCATTGCTTCATTGAGGATGTTGATCCGGAGGTAAGCAAGATTACGGCTTCAACCAAGGAAATCAAGTACAAGAGAAATGTTCGTGTGGCTCGTCAATGCCATGAAGGCGGTAAGTATTTAGGTTTGAGTGAGGTATTACAATCAGAATCTAATACTTTGACCTTCCCTGGCTTTAATGACACAACCTGCGAAAACGGTAAATTGGTCAGATTGGCAGCAAATGACTCTACCACATACAACGGTAAGTTGCTTGAGTGTAAGTTAGCTACAAATATTCAGATTAATTGTCCGGTTACTTGTACGCCGACAAGAGATTGTTCGGAATACACACTTCAATCCAAGGGTGCTTCCGTGGAAGGAACTTACGATACTTGTGACGACGGTTGCGGTAAGATTACATACAGATGTATAGATGGGTATGAATACTCTTCTCGTACCGCAAGATGTGAATCTACATGCCCTGCAGAGTATGAATACTTAGCAAGTGGTACAGGTTCTTCATCAGGTGACAAGAAACTTGATTTGTCTTTCGGAAACTATGAAGAATGTACAGCCGGAAATGTTACGAAGTATAAGTGTAAGGCAGGCTTTAGTGCAATATCTAAGGGCAGCAACATATACATTTGCTCTTCCGGAGATGGAGGTACTTCAGGTGGTAAGTGCGCTTATGTACGTTGCGTTGAGAATCCGCTTTCCAATGATATGGCGTGTGAGTGGTACGTACCGTCACCTAACTTTACGCAAGTGACAGTACATGCTGATAACGGTCAAACAAATACTGTTAAAGCCAGCGATATGCGGAGCGGAGCAAGCGGTACTTATGCCGTAACAGGTGCTCCAGGACATATTTCTTCTGCGAGATGCCAGTTCTATCCGTACGGAGATTTGGTAAGCTTTAAGACGCTTGCCGGACCTTGTAAGATAGGAACTGAGTATCGTGCCGGCGCATGCGGCGAGTGTGTAACAGCACATTGCGATGGTGATAACAACACGCAGCCGGAAACTAAATCGGTAACGGAAAAGTGTCCGGAAGGTAGTTGTACCAAAGCCGATGGAGCTACAGGAACTGGTATAATTGCCGGATACGCCAACGGCGAACCTTGTTATCAGGAACAAGTTTGCAACGACGACGGAAGTTCTAAAGAACATGAAGAATGTATCTGTGAATGTCCGAATGGTTACTGGTACAGTATAGAGAATCCTTCGAGAGACGGTATATTCCCAGGAAGTACTGGGTATAATCCGCAGGGTGACTACGGTGACTACAGCGGAGACTGTGAAGAATTCGGCTATAACGGTCAGTGGTGCTCTTGTCCAACCAGAGAGTACAAAAATACGGACCCTAAAATGGAAAGAACACCTTAAGATTTCTGATAAGGTAAAGTGATACAACAAAAAATGGGCGGTGGATTTATCCGCCCTTTTTTGTGTGCCATAAAAGAAAAATGCTTGCACAAGATGCAGAATTCATATAGCCTAAGTCAAAAGGGTGAAAAATGATTGCAAAATTACATGGAATTATAGATACAATCGGCGAAGATTCGTGCATTATAGACGTTAACGGCGTGGGATATTTGGTGTCTGCGTCGGCCAAAACTTTGGCCAAGTTGAATGTGGGAGCCGAGGCATCGCTGTTGACGGTTATGACCGTGCGTGAAGATGATATTTCGCTTTTTGGCTTTGCCGATGCGTGGGAAAAAGAATGGTTTAATACCTTAACCAAAGTGCAAGGCGTGGGGGCCAAGGTTTGCTTGAGTATTCTTTCCGTTTTGACTCCAACCCAGCTTGCTCAGGCAATTAACGCACAGGATAAGGCGTCTTTTTGCCGTGCTTCAGGTGTGGGGCCTAAGTTGGCGGCGCGAATTGTTACCGAACTGAAAGATAAAATCGTAACCGTGCCGGTTGCTGTAGGTGGCGGATTGAATGCCGCGATTGCCGGAACATCGGCAACGGATTTGCCAAACGAATCGACTGTCAGTACACAGCCGGCGGTGGATTATACCAAAAGCGAAGATGTTACTTCGGCTCTGGTAAACTTGGGGTATCAGCGGTTGGAAGCCTATCACGCGGCAAGTCGGGTGCTCGCCAAAAATCCGGACGCGGATGTGGCAACTTTAATACGTTTGGCACTTAAAGAATTTGCCGGCAAGGAGTTTGAAGTATGAAAGAAGACGCTCGCATCGTAAGTCCGCAAGAACAGCCGGAAGACAGTCAAATCGGCAATAATCCGGTAAATTTGCGTCCGAATTCGCTTGATGATTTTGTGGGGCAACGCGAGGTTTGCGAAAACTTGAAAGTGTTTATCACCGCAGCTAAACAGCGCGGTGAGGCGTTGGATCACGTTTTGTTGTTCGGACCTCCGGGGCTGGGCAAAACCACGCTTTCTTCGATTGTGGCCAAAGAGTTGGGGGTAGGTTTTCATGCAACTTCGGCGCCGATGATTTCCAAATCCGGAGATTTGGCGGCGATTTTAACCAATTTGGAGCGCAACGATGTGCTGTTTATTGATGAAATTCATCGTTTGAATCCGGCAATTGAAGAAGTTTTGTATTCGGCAATGGAAGATTTTCAATTGGATTTGATTATCGGCGAAGGGCCGTCAGCGCGTTCGGTGCGAATCGATTTGCAACCGTTTACTTTGGTGGGTGCAACCACGCGTTCCGGTCTTTTATCCACGCCGTTGCGCGAGCGTTTCGGTATTCCGCTCAGACTCGATTTTTATTCGCATGAAGACTTGAAAAAAATCGTTTTGCGCGGGGCGCATTTGTTGAATATCGAAATTTCGGATAACGGAGCTATGGAAATTGCCAAGCGTTCACGCGGAACGCCTCGAATAGCCGGCAGATTGTTGCGTAGAGTGCGTGATTTCGGGGCGGTGTCGGCACAAAAAGTTATTGATGAGCATATTTCGGATATGGCGCTGAAACGCTTGGATGTTGATGACTTCGGACTGGATAATTTTGACCGTCGTTATTTGAATTGCATTATCAAAAATTACGGCGGAGGACCGGTGGGTGCCGATACTTTGGCTGCGGCACTCTCAGAGGAACGCGACACCATAGAAGAAGTGGTGGAGCCGTTTTTGTTGAAACTCGGATTTTTGCAACGTACACCGCGTGGGCGGATTATTTCGCAACTCGGTTATAAATATTTAGGCCTCAAAATGCCGAGTAAATCAACAAAGCAATATGATTTGTTAGAGGAAAACATCGATGATTGAGCTTAATGTTTTGCCGGCGAACGGAGTTATTAAAAATAATGTTTTTGCCTATCCGGTGCGGGTTTATTATGAGGATACAGATGCCGGCGGGATTGTGTATTATGCTAATTATCTTAAATTCGCCGAGCGGGCGCGTACGGAATTTTTGCGTGCGTTGGGTGTTTGTCAGCAAGAAAATTTGGAAACGGAAAAGACCGGTTTTGTGGTGCGCTCGTGCAGTATTGAATACCTGAAATCCGCAGTTTTGGACGATGCGCTGTGTGTTACTTGCCAAATTTCAGAAACCGGTGCGGCAAGTGCGGTTGTGGTGCAGGAAATTCGCCGCGATGATGAGGTTTTGGCCACGTTGGAGGTAAAGGTTATACATATGAACATTGCTACGCATCGTCCGGCGAAAATAAGTAAAGATATGTTGGATAAATTTCAGCAGTTTATTCCGCAAAAATAGTAATGACGCGGCGAGATTGGAGGAAGATACTGTCATGCATGAGGCCGGAACGACTGACGTGAGAATCTCATTGGGGACTGTACAATCGCCGCAAAGTGTAATGTTGCAATGTCATCTTGAGGCGCGCAGTCGCCGTCAAGATTTATGAGTATTTTGATGACCTTGGAATAAATTTTTTTTGCGCTCGATTGCATACGCAGAGATCTTTACGCCCGTAAAGGGCTCAAGATGACAGCGGATGATATTATTTTTTCCAAGGACGCAAGGCGAGAGCGGAGGTTCTTCGCCGGCTTTTCAGATCCTCGCCTCCGCAAGGATGACAGAAAAGCAACGGCTCAGAATGACGATAAAATATATTCAAATGGCATAAAAAAATAACCGAGTGAAATTACACTCGGTTATTGTGATTTTAAGGAAGAACTAAGCTTGTCTTCTGCCTTGCGGTCTAGAACCGGTTCTGCGTGCAGTATGATGCGCCGGCGCATGTTTACGCGGAGCAGGCTTATCTACCGCATCGTTTTCTATTTTTTTCTTTTCTTCGGTTTTGCAAGTGCAGTTTTCGCAACCGCATTCTCCGTTGCAATTACCGTTGCAACCGCATTTGCAACAGCAGCCGCAACCGCAGCAACGAGAGCAAATTCCGGCAAAAATACCGGCAACCGCAGGAACAACCAAAAACAGCCACAACTGAGCCATCGCTTGACCGCCGACAAAGAATGCCGGACCGAAGCTACGCGCCGGATTTACGGAAACTCCGGTGATGCGCAAGCCTAAAATGTGCAAAACAACCAAAGTCAAGCCGATAACCACGCCGGCAATCTTCAAATCAGATTCCGTAGTTTTCAAAATAACTTTTACGAAAATGAATGTAGCCAAAAATTCAAAAATAATGGCGGTGGTCATATCGTATCCGCTGCCGTAATTGGCACCCCAACCATTTTGACCTAAGCCGAATTCAGCAACGTTGTAGCCATTTAATTTACCTTGAACCATATAATATAAAACGGCGGCGCCGATGGTGGCTCCGATAAATTGGAAAATGATGTAGCCGATGGCGTCTTTAAGGCTCATACGACCGGCACTTAAAACACCGAGAGTTACTGCCGGATTAACATGAGCGCCGGAAACCGAGCCGATGGTATAAGCCATGGCCATAACCGCCAAACCGAAGGCTAAAGCAATGCCGATTTGACCGACAAAAGGTGTGGAAAAAACAACGGTTCCGCAACCAATTAAAACCAGTACAAAAGTACCGAACAATTCTGCAATGTATTTTTTCATAAACAGTCTCCTAAATTTAAATACATCAAAGTTATACTATATTATGTTTATTAAATCGTTAATATGTGATTTTTATAAATAACGCAGATTACTTCAGCGCAGTGGCCAAAGTTTCGGCCAAAGCACTCAAGGTTTCCGATTGCTCGTTTTTCAGTGAGGATTTCAGCGACAACGCCGGTTCCAAAACGGTGCAGTTTTTCCACTTGGCTATTTCTTCTTTCATTTGCTTGCCGGCCATCGGCGCCCAAGTGCCGTTATCGATTACGGCCACCGTGCGATTTTGCAAATTGTGTGCCGTCAGTTCGCGCAACAAATTGTCCATATTTACGAATATTCCGCCGTTGTAAGTCGGAGCGGCAAAAACCAGAGCCGAGGCGCGAAAAGCGTCGCTGATGATATAAGAAGGGTGGGTTACCGATACATCATAAAGTCGAATATTGCGAACGCCTTTTTGAGCCAATTCGGTGGCCAAAATTTCGGCGGCGTTGGCGGTGTTGCCATAAATTGAGCCGTAAGCAATCACTACTGATTTTTCTTCCGGTTCATAGGTTGACCATTTGATGTATTTATCAATGATGAATCCTAAATTATTGCGCCAGATAAAACCGTGCAACGGGCAAATGGTTTGAATATCCAGCGCCGCGGCCTTTTTTAAGACGCTTTGTACTTGAGGGCCGTATTTACCGACAATGTTGCTGTAATAGCGGCGTGCTTCGTATAAATATTCTTGTTCAAAGCGCACTTCGTCGGCGAAAATATTGCCGTTTAAGGCGCCGAAAGTGCCGAAAGCATCGGCCGAGAAAAGAATTTTACTCAGCGAATCGTATGTCATCATAACTTCCGGCCAATGTACCATCGGCGCGGAAATAAAGTTGAGCATATGTTTGCCGGTGTTAAGCGCATCGCCTTCTTTTATCAGCATATATTTTTCCGCCGGCAGATTTAAGTCAAAAAACTGCTCAATCATTTTTTTGACTTGAGCGTTGCAGACAACGGTTGTTTCCGGATGAATACTCAACAATGAGCCGAGCTCGGCGCAATGATCCGGCTCCATGTGATGAATGACAATGTAATCCAGCGGTTTGCCTTGCAGAGCGAATTGCAGATTTTCAAAAAACTGATGCCGAACCGAGGCGTCTACCGTGTCAAACAGCACGGTTTTTTCATCTAAAAGCAGATAAGAGTTGTAGGATACGCCGTTCGGAATCGGGTAAACATTTTCAAACAAAGCCAGACGGCGGTTGTTGGCGCCTATCCAGATTAAATCTTCGGTAATTTTTCTTGTGTTATGCATTTTTTTCTCCTTATGGCGAGGAGTATAAAAGAATGCGGCGAAAATGTAAAATGTTTTTTGGATTATAAAAAAGGTAAAAAAATTGTTGAAAATAATAAATTCGATGTCATCTTGAACCCCGAACAACGTGAGCGGGTGTAAAGATCTCAGGTTATTATGTCGAGGTTGAAGAATATATTTTTGATGTCGTCCTTATACTGTAAGATCTTGACGGGGATTTCGCTGTTTGCTCAACCCCTCAAGATGACTGCGGATTTTAAATTAACAAATTTGAAAAACCGAGCTTCGGATTATAAAAAAATCAAGACCGCTCTTTGAAAAGAACGGTCTTAACTTAGAAGCAAGTTTCTTTACGCCAGTATTTGTAGAACACGCCGATAATCAGCACCACCACAAACAGAAATAAGCCCAGAAACAGGCATATTCCCAAATTTATGGCCCATACGCCGAACGGATGCGTGATCGTTAACGGAAGCCTGACGAAATTTGCGAGCAAGACAGCGAATCCCAGCAGAACAAAATTGCAATTTTGTATGCGCGGATTGCGGTCGCGTAAATAGGTTTGCGCGGTCGGCGATACAATCGGAGAAATCGAAATACCGAGAACACACGCAAGAAACAGAATAATAATAACAGTGTTCATATCATTGAATTTATTACTCAAACCACCAGTTCCAGAGAGCTTCGATTGCCCATCTGATAAACCTTGAAAGGTTGAATATCAGACACCAGGTCAGGCACAGGACAACGATACCTATAAAAGGAAAAAGAATGAAGTTAAAAACCTCTCCGCTCCAATGTTCCCGACTGGGAAAATTCAGAAACAGGCAAAGCACAACACCGATGGTGAAGGCAATGCGGTTAACAACCTGTACTTGTCTCCGGTTATAAGAAAGCAACAACTTGTGCCACGCATCGTCCCAATCAGAGTCGATGGCGGCAATAAGTCCCATAAACGCACCGATAAGGACAATGGTTTGCCCCAGAAGGGTTTCAAACATCAAATCATACATTACCATAATTTCTGATTTTTGAAATTTCTTTGTTTTCCGAGAATCCTGTTCCGCCTGCAATAAAATACAAGCGGAACAGATAAGAGTTTATTCCTCAGACTTTTCGGCAGCCTTTTTGGAACGAGTTTCGTTTTGCTGAGAATAGATGCCGTATTCGCGAGCCCCGGAAATGGTTAAGAATATACCAATCGAGGACTGCAGAAAACTCCATTCAACCGGACGAATGTCGTGGAAGAACGGAATAATCAACATATTCACGGCAAAGCCGACTACTAGGCACCAACCAACCGCGGGAACCCAAACTCGTTCTTTGAGGATTTCCTCGGTGGTTTTTCCCGAATCTGACTCTGAAAAGGGCTTGAGGTCGCTCAGGTATTTGAATTTCATCAATACCACTTGGCGCGCTGTGCCTAAACCGGCAACAATGCTGGCCGCCAAAATGAGCTGCTCATTATCTATCGGATCGCACAACGGAACAAACGGCGCAATGGCACAATTGATGGCGAAACCGAGACCGATAACAATACCTAAGCCAACCATCCAGAGATGCGATGTCTTGATTTTTACATCGCTTCGCAAGAAATCAACGATAATTTTCATAGGCAAATAGTATATAAATGAGATAATCTGGACTTTATGCTATGATATTTTGGAAATTATGTCAAGTTAAATCGTCAACTCTATTATGTCTTGAAATAAGTGCAAAAAGCTTATATAACTGTGGGTAAAAGGAAAAAATATGGTCAGTTTATGGAAATTGTATGCCCTGTTTTTTAAAATGGGTTTGTTTACGTTTGGCGGCGGTTACGCTATGTTGCCGATTTTGCGAAAAGAGGCGGTGGAAAGGCAAAAATGGATAACCGAGGAAGAATTGCTGAACTATTACTCCATCGGCCAATGCACACCGGGAATTATTGCCGTTAATGCGGCGTCATTCATTGGCTATAAATTACGCAAAATCGCCGGACTAATCAGCGCAACACTCGGAGTGATTTCGCCCTCGATAATCATTATTGCTTTGGTGGCGGCTCTGCTGCGTAAATATATGGATAACCAATATGTGCAATGGGCTTTCGGCGGCATCAGAATTTGTGTGATTGCCCTGATTATCGACGTGGTCTGGAATATGTGGCAAAAAGGCGTGAAAGATGTTCGCGGTTATGTTATTTTTGGTGTGGCGGCGTTGTTGTTGTGGGGCTTTAATTTATCAGCCGTCGCGATTGTAATTTTGGCGGCCGCGGCTCCATTTATTCCGGTGCGGCGGAGAATTAAACGATGATTTATGCGTTGCTGGCTTACGAGTTTTTCAAAATCGGCCTGTTTGCCGTGGGCGGCGGATTGGTTACGGTGCCGTTTTTGTTTGATTTGGCGGAAGAATACGCTTGGTTTAGCAAAAGCGAACTGGCGGATATGATTGCCGTTTCGCAATCTACACCGGGGCCGGTGGGAATCAATATGGCAACGTATGCCGGATTTAAGGCGGCCGGATTGGGGGGCGCTTTGGTGGCCACCTTGAGCGAGGTTTTGCCTTCTATGGCGGTGATATATTTTGTGGCACAGGCGTTGGCTAAGTGGCAAAACAACAAATATGTGCGGCAAATATTATCCGGTATTCGTCCGGCGGTTTTGGCCTTGATTTTGTTTGCCGGATGGGATATAGCTAAGGAGGCGATTGCCGATTATAAGTCGCTGGCAGTGCTGTTAGGTTTGTTGGTTGCCATGCGATTGTTTAAGAAAAGCCCGATATATTATATTGCGGCGTCGGCGGTTATCGGGTTGATTTTGCAACTTTAATGAGAGGAAATTATGGCGGAAACTGTTTATGATGTGGTGGGAATGGGCAACGCGATTGTTGATGTGTTGGCCAAAGTCGGAGATGCGTTTTTGGTTGAACGCGGGCTGGATAAGGGCTCTATGACCTTGGTGGAGGCCGCGGAGGCCGGAAAAATTTATGCCGATGTGATTCCCGAATTGCAGGTTTCCGGCGGCGCGGCGGCCAACACGGTTTCCGGTATGGCTTCGCTCGGTGCCGATTGTGCTTATATCGGTAAAGTGCATGATGACGAACTGGGACAGCTCTTTCAGCGCAATATCGCCATGGCCGGCATTGATTTCTTTACGCCGCCGTTAACTCAAGGTCCGGCAACCGGCAGAAGCGTAGTGTTGGTAACGCCTGATGCCGAGCGCTCAATGTTTACTTATTTGGGGGCGGCACGCAAATTAAACGAAGATGATGTTGACGAAAAACTTATCAGCGAATCGCGGTTTTTGTTTTTGGAAGGCTATTTGTGGGACGAGCCGGATTCGCAAAAGGCTATGTTTAAGGCTTGTGAGGCGGCGCATAAATACGATCGCGAAGTGGCTTTCAGCGTGGCGGCCAAGTCGTGCGTGAATAAGCATCGGGAAAAAATGTTGCAGATGATTGCCAACCATGTGGATATATTGTTTGCCAATGAAGAAGAGTTGAAATTGCTGTTTGAAACCGACAGTTTGGAAAAGGCGTTAGATGCCATCAAAACCTATGTCAGAATTGCCGCCATTACTCGCGACAGCCGCGGCTCGGTGGTTGTTCACGGGCGCGAGAAAATATTTGTGGAAGCCGAAAAAATCGAGGAGGTTGTGGATTCCACCGGTGCCGGAGATTTGTATGCCGCCGGATTTTTGTATGGCTTAAGCAAAGGACGCAGTTTGGGAACTTGCGCCACCATCGGAGGCATTACGGCGGCCGAAGTTATTACGCACTACGGCGCCAGACCGGAGGTTTCGTTGCGCGGTTTGGTGCGACATCGCCTGATTGAATATGGTAAAAGACCATAAAAATAATACAAAAGCAAAAAAGACTTAACGAAAGCCCCGAAGATACGCAGTTATTCTTCAGGGCTTTCTGATTTTTGGCGATGGGCCAGAAATAACCCGATTTCAAACAAAGCATAGGTCGGAAGGGTTAAAAGCAGTTGGCTGATAATATCCGGCGGCGTTAAAACGGCCGATATTATCAAAATGCCGATAAAAATGTAAGAGCGCTTGCTTTTTATGGTGTTATAATCAACAATTTCGGCGCGAATTAACGCAAATGCAAGCAGCGGAAATTGGAAAACCACGCCGAATATCAGCGACAGCCACAGCGCCAAGGAGATAACGTTGTTAATGCCGAATACGGCGTGAATGTCGGCGCCGGCAAAACTTAAGCCGAAGCGAATTACAAACGGCAAAATAACGAACAGGCAGAATAAAACGCCGATGATAAATAAGGCGCTTGAGCTTAGCACTATGGATTTGATAAAGTTGCGTTCTTTGTCGTAAAGCGCCGGAAGAACAAAGTTCCACACCTGTTTGGCCATATACGGAAAGCAGATTAAAATATCTAACAGCAACGCGGTTTTAATTTGCAAAACAAAAACTTCAAGCGGGGCAAAAAAGTTAAGCGTAAGCGGGGTGCCGCGCAATATAACGGAAATCAGCGCATTAATCACATAAGGGGCAAGCAGAAACATCGGCAACAAACCGATAGCCAATGCCGATAAACATTTTATCAGCATCAAGCGCAAAGCCTCTAAGTGCGAAATCAGGCTGTCTTCCGGTTGCTTAGTCATTATTTTGCAGATTTTTTGGTTGTTTTCTTAATGGTCGTTTTTTTCGCGGTTGCTGATTTTTTTGTTGAGTTTTTTTTAAGAGCTTTTTTTGTATCGGCCGATTTAGCGGTTTCTGCCTTAAATGTATTTAGCTCATTTTCAAAAGTTTCTTTGGCTTTTTTGTATTCGGCTTGAGCTTTGCCCAATCCGCGCGCTAATTCTGGAATTTTTTTGCCGCCAAACAAAACAATGACAACAATAACAATTAAAACTATTTCGGTTATTCCTAAAGACATTTTTTTCTCCTTAAATTAAATCAACCTGTTTGTCAATCGGTTCAATACTGATGGCTTTGACCGGACATACGCCGGCACATTTGCCGCAACCGATACATTTATCAAACTGTATTAAAGGAAATTCTCCTTTTTCTTTAATAATAATTTGCCGCGGACATTCTCTGGCGCAAACTCCGCAACGAATGCAAACGTCTTCGTTGATTACAGCGGCGGCGATTTTGGTATTTTGCTTCTGCAAAAGCGTCAGGCGTTTGATTGCGCCGTTCGGGCAAACTTGAGAGCATTTATGGCACTTGTAATCGCAATAATTTGCACCGTAATCAAGGTGAATGAACGGCGTTTCGGCATCTGCCGGTTTAATGATTTTTTGTGGGCAATTTTGCACGCACAAATTGCAGTTAAGACAACGGTTGGCAAAACTGTCAAGGCTTCCGGCACCGGCCGGTAAAATAGCTTTTTTAAAGTTGCGGGTAAGCAGTTTGCTCAGCTCTATACCGCCGCGAAAGGCCACTCCGAATGTGGCCAGCACCAATCCGGCGGTGATTAATTGACGCCGTTTGGGATTGAATTTAACTTTCGGTTGCTGCGGCAAACCATAATAAACTGCGCCGTGGCGGCATTGCTTCAGGCATTTGAAACACTTGATGCAAGTTTCGTTGTTAACCGTTTGATTTTGTAAATCAATCGAATTGCAAGGACAAGAGTGGGCGCATAGTTTACATATTTTGCATTTTTGCGGATTGATCCTGATTTTGTAAAGCGAAAAGCGGGAAATAAAACCCAAAATTGCACCGACAGGGCATAAATTTGTGCAGAAAAAGCGCTTTTTGAAAAATACCAAAATCGTTAAGGCAATAATAAAACCGATGCCGAATCCGGCGCCGCTCAAGGCGTTTCCAAACACGGAATAAGGTTCGGCCGCTCTTAACCATACGGTGGTGCCGCCGCATAATGTGCCGAACAAAACTGCCGCCAAAAAATACGCAAAAATATAATGTTTGGTCGGTCGGGTAGAACGTTTTTTGTAAAACGGTTTGAACAGAATTGTCAGCAATTCCTGATAGATGCCGAGCGGACACAGCGTGGAACAATAAACGCGACCGAAAAGCAAGGTTAAGCCGATAAGTGTGGCAAATATAATCAATCCGACGCTAAATCCGGAAATCAGCCCGTTTTGCAAAGCGGGAACAAATTGCCAGTCAAGTATTTTAAGTGGATAAAATCGGTTGCAAAACGCCGCTATGCAGAGTGAAAACACCAATATTGCAATTAAAAATCTGCCGTATATCAATAAGTTGTTTTTCATTCTGCCCTCGCGATTATAAAAAATGCTGTATTTGTTTTTCGCGGTCGCGGCGCTTTTTTACGGTCGGAAAATTGGCGCAAATGTATTTATAGCGAGGGCAATCGCAACCATGGTCGTTGATAAGTCCGCAGGCTTGCAGGTGCGAATAAACGGTAATCGTGCCCAAAAATTTGAAACCGCGCTTTTTCAGGTCTTTACTGATTTCGTCCGACAGGCCGTTGCTGACGGGAATATAGCCGTCGCCGTGTTTGTCATAAAGAATGGTTTTGCCGTTTGTATGGCGCCACAAATATTGGCAAAAACTGCCGAATTCATTGCGAATCCGCTGAAAACAGGTTGCGTTGTGGATAATTGCCGCAACTTTGCGCGGACTTTTAATCATGCCTTCGGTCTTTAAAATCCTTTGCACGTCACTTTCGGTGTATGCGGCGATTTTTTCAAAATCAAAATTATCAAAACAGCGGCGGAAAATTTCGCGTTTGTTAATCATCATATTCCAATTAAGGCCGCATTGCATAACTTCCATCATTAAAAATTCAAATTGCTTGCGGTCGTCGTGCACCGGCACGCCCCATTCTTTGTCATGATATTGTAAATTGAGTTCGGAAGTATGTCCCCAGTTGCAATATGCCATTGTTTATTACTTAACTTGTTTTACCTGCACAAATTGAGAGCCGATTTTCATAAATTTGTCGGTGCGCTGTTTTTTGAGTTTTTCATAATTGATTTCGGTGAGTTCCTGCAAATTGCGTTTGAGCGCTGTGCGCAGATTTTCGTAAGTTTGTTCCGGTTGGCGATGAGCGCCGCCGATAGGCTCGGCAACGATTTCATCGATAATTCCCAGTTTTTTCAGGTCTTGCGCCGTTAAATTCAGAGCCTCGGTGGCTTCTTTGGTCTTTTCGGCCGAACGCCACAAAATAGAAGCGCAACCTTCCGGCGAAATAACCGAATAAATCGAATGTTCGAGCATCAAAACACGGTCGGCAACCGCAATGGCGATTGCGCCGCCCGAGCCGCCTTCACCGATAACGGTGGCAATAATCGGAGTTTTGATTTGCAGACATTTTTCAATGGAGGAGGCAATCGCCTCGGCTTGCCCTCTGGCTTCGGCATCAATTCCCGGATATGCACCGGCGGTATCAACAAAACTCAACACCGGCAACTTAAACTTTTCGGCCATATCCATCAGGCGCTGAGCCTTGCGATATCCTTCAGGCTTGGCCATGCCGAAATTGTATTTGATGCGCGAATCCAAATCATTGCCTTTTTCTTGGCCGATAACCACCACCGGCGTGTTTTCAAAAAAACCGAGCCCGCAAACCATGGCGGCATCATCGGCAAAACGACGGTCACCGGCCAGCGGCGTAAAATCTTTAATCAGCGCTTCTATGTAATTGAGGCAATGCGGACGCGAAGGATGGCGGGCAATTTGTGCTTTTTGCCACGGCGTTAAATGACGATAAACGTGCTCCATATGGGTTTGCAGGTGTTTCTGCAATTTTTGGATTTCTTTGCTGATATCCAAATCTTCATTGCGAGCCATAGACTGCAAATGGTCGATTTTTTCTTCTATTTCCACAATGGTTTTTTCAAAATCAAGAACGTTTGTTTCATTATCTGTCATTTTTTACCTCATATCGTTATGGCGGCAGTTTAGCATATTTTTTTTAAATGTTTAGTCTTTTTTTATTATCTGTTTATGTTTCGGGATTTTTTAATAAAAAATTTGCTAATTTGCGGTATTATGAGATAAATTCGGGAATTTTTTAATTATGTAAGGTCAGAAAATGTTGTTTTTTGCTTTTTTCAGTGCTGTTTTTTCGTCCGTCAGCTGGCTTATTTACGCGATTATGTTTGTGCGTTCGCATTTAGACGGAGCCACCTTGTTTGAGCAAGAGCCGCAGATGATGTTGGCACTGGTGTGTGTGGTAGTGTTGCCGGTTTTGGCGGTGTGGATGATTTTCGGTTATTTCAACCAGTTTTTAATCAATCGCGAAATGAACATCAAGCAATCGCAGCTTTTAACTCAGTTGCAGAAAAATCAGGATTATACCGATTTGGTGGTGCGGGTAATGCTTGACGCCGAGCACGAAATCAAAGACGGCTTTGTTTTGAATAAGTTTGATGTGTTTATCGGTGATATGAACGAAACTTTGGGCGAAATTATCCAGCGTTGCAATATCGCTTCGAGCGCACAACTTGACCAATTGTGGCAACGGGTATTGCGCGGCGAAAAATGGACTTTGGGTAAGGCAATTTTGGATGCCAGCAAAAATCAAAATACTTTTGACGCTTGGGTGCGCGAAAAGGCCAATCGGGACAAGGTGTTCCGCGGTTCATTGTTGGAATTTTGTTCGCGCTATCAGAGTTTGTTGCAAATGTTGGAGCGTCACGATCGCGATAAAATCTTTTTACGCATGATTGAAAGCGGTGTGTTCGGCAAGGTTTATTCGATTATTGCTCCGCTCAGCGACGGCATTAAAGAATTGTCGGCAAATCCGCAGGAGCGAGTTGCGCAAACTTCAAATCCGCACGAAAACAAGGATTATGCTTCAGTTTTGAAACTTGCTACCATGCAAGAGCCGAAAGCCGAGGAAACCATCGTTAATGTTGACCGCGACGACGAAGAAATAGAGGAACAGCGCGTTGATGAAGAAAATGAAATACCGGCGCGGCGGCCGTCATTTTTGGAACGGCTTAATCCGTTTCGCTCTAAAGAGCCGGAACAGCCGTTTATGCTTGACGATGAGCCGGATCCGTTCTTTCAGGCGTTGCATAACAGTTTTCAGGGCAAAGACAATACGCCGGTTATGGAACAGCCTTCTTTTGCGGCATCGGAATTTCAACCGGAAGTCGAGCCGACCGGTAACAGTGTGAGAGAAGTTGTGGAAAATAATGTTGCGGCACCGAATCCGTCTTTCGGCAATTTGCAAAACACGCTCAACAGCTTGCGTGCGCATAACGAAAATATCGGAGCCTCGCTCAGAAATGAGCCGCAAATGCGCCAGGCAGTGGGAGATTCTGCGGTAAGCGCCGGCAATTATGCCGAGCCGAAGTTCGAAAATTCGGCTCAGCTCAACAGCGCGGCGGCACCAAAACAAGAAAGCGATGAAGATTTGGTATATCCATTCGGCGGTTGGACAGATGAGAGCAATTATCACGGCTAGTTTGCTTTGGCTCGGTATGATGAGCAACGCGTTTGCGGTTGTTACCGACCGAATCGCTTTGTACGGCAAGGCCAAATACAACGGCGATTTTAAGGCGTTTGAGTATGTTAATCCGGATGCGCCGCAGGGCGGAAAAATCGTTTTGCCGGCGTATGGCACGTTTGATAACTTCAATCCGTATATTTTTAAGGGTGTGGCGGCTACTTTTGTGGCGGCGTTGAGCTTTGAAACTTTGGGCACTTCGCCGGTTGACGACCCGTTTACGGTGTATCCGCTTTTGGCGGAAAAGTTTGATATGCCGGAAGATAAGTCGTATGTGGGCTTTATTTTGGATAAAAACGCCAAATTTTCCGACGGCACGCCGGTTACGGCCGATGATGTGGTGTTCAGCTTTAATGCGATTATGGAAAAGGGCTCGCCGGTGTATCGAATGTATTATGCCGACGTGGACAGAGCGGAAAAAATCAACGACCGCGAGGTGCGCTTTTATTTTAAAGAAGGCACAAACAATAAAGAATTGCCGATGATTTTGGCACAATTTGCGATTTTTTCGCAAAAAGATTGGGAAGGGCGCGAGTTTGATAAGCCGACTTTGCAAGTTCCGCTCGGCAGCGGGCCGTACAAGGTAAAGGATTTTCAGGTTAACAAGTTTGTGGAGTTGGAAAAAAATCCCGATTATTGGGGTAAAAATCTGCCTACGCAGCGCGGATTTTACAACTTTGACACCGTACGTTATGACTATTATCAGGATACGACCGTTACTTTGCAAGCTCTGTTTTCGGGCGATATTGACGCCAGAGAGGAATATATCGCCAAAATTTGGATGACCGGATACGATAACGAGCTGGTCAAATCGGGCGTGGTAAAAAAAGAAAACATTGAACACAATAATCCGGCGACTTTGCAGAATTTTGCTTATAACGTGCGGCGCGATAAGTTCAAAGATCGCCGCGTGCGCAAGGCGATTGATTTGGCTTTCAATTTTGAATGGGCCAATGAAAAACTGTTTTATAACCAATATAAGCGTCTGTTCAGCTATTTTACAAATACAGGTATGGAAGCAACCGGTTTGCCGGAAGGGAGAGAAAAGGAAATTTTGGA
Organism: Alphaproteobacteria bacterium; assembly: GCA_017528205.1. Lineage (GTDB taxonomy): Bacteria > Pseudomonadota > Alphaproteobacteria > RF32 > CAG-239 > RUG410. The sequence goes on from JAFXPE010000041.1 coordinate 19,097, forward strand.
GCAATATCGTGACAAATTGCCGGCAGATGTGTTTGATAAGGAATTTGAGCTGACGGTAAATCCGGATATTTATGATGCGCGCGAGAACCTTAAAAAAGCCGTTAAATTGTTGCAAGAGGCCGGTTATGATTTTGTTGACGGCAAAATGACCGACTTGCAAACCGGTAAACCATTGGAATTGGAAATTTTGAGCAATTCGGCCAACGGTGCCACCTTTACCAAAGTAATGTTGCCGTTTATCGAAAACTTGCGCAAAATCGGCATTAAAGCGGTGTTTCGCAATTTAGAAGTCAATATATTCAAAAATCGATTGGATAATTTTGATTTTGATATGGCAATTATCTCTTATCGGGTATCGCAACTTCCAGGCAACGAACAGCGCGATTATTGGGGTAGCGCTTCGGCGGATATTAAGGGCAGTAACAACATTATCGGCATCAAAAATGAGGTTGTCGATGAGCTGATAAAAGGTTTGGTTTCGGCACAAGAAAAAGAAGATTATGTGGCCTACGTTAAGGCATTGGACCGCGTTTTGTTGCACGAAAATTATATGATATTTCAATGGTATTCGCCGTATTCGCGGGTGGCTTATCGGGATAAATTCGGTCAGCCGCAAACCTCTATAAAAACCGGCTTCCAGCCATTTACCTGGTGGCAGAAGGAGAAGTAAAATGCGCCGTTATATATTAAAAAGATTGTTGCTTATTCCGCTGACTTTGTGGGGCATTATTACCATTAATTTTGCCATAATTCAGCTGGCTCCGGGTGGGCCGGTGGACTATGTTTTGGCGCAATATCGCGGCATGAACACCGATGCCAAATCGCAAATTACGGGCACGGCGGAGGTAAATACGGCCAGTAGCGAAAGTTCATCTTCCAAATATGTGGGGGCGCAAGGAGTGCCGGAAGATTTAATTAAGGCCTTGGAAGAACAATTCGGGTTTGACGAGCCGTGGTATTATCGTTACGGCAAAATGATTAAGGATTATTTGTGTTTTGATTTCGGAAAAAGCTATTATCGCGACAAGTCCATCACGGAGCTGATAAAGGAACGTTTGCCGGTTTCGATTTCTTTGGGTTTGTGGTCGACGCTGATTATTTATTTGATTGCCATTCCTTTGGGAATCCGCAAGGCGCAGAAAGACGGCTCCAAATTTGATATGGTGACCTCATTTATGATTGTGGTGGGCTCGGCAATGCCGGTGTTTTTGCTGGCGGTGTTTTTTATAGTGTTTTTTGCCGGCGGTGTGTATTGGCAATGGTTTCCGTTGCGAGGTTTGATTTCCGACAACTGGGATACTCTGAGCTTGGGCGGTAAAATACTCGATTATTTCCGCCACATTACGTTGCCGGTATTAACTATTGTTATCGGCGGGTTTGCCGGATTGACCATGCTGACCAAAAATTCGTTTTTGGACGAGATAAATAAGCAATATGTGTTAACAGCGCGTGCCAAAGGTGTGCCGGAAAATAAAATACTTTACGGGCATGTGTTCCGAAATGCCATGCTGATTATTATTGCCGGTTTTCCGTCCTTGTTGATTAAAATGCTGTTCACCGGCTCGCTTTTGATTGAGGTTATTTTTTCGCTGAACGGATTGGGTTTGCTGGGCTATGAGGCCATTACCACCCGTGATTATCCGGTGGTATTCGGCACGTTGTATATTTTCGGCTTATTGGGCTTGATTTTAAAGCTAATCAGCGATTTAACCTATTCGCTGGTGGATCCGCGCATCAATTTTGAAAGCTCTCAATCCTAAATTACAGATTTTCAATCAACTCGGCAACTTCTTTGGCGGCATTTAAGGCAGATTGCGGCTGAAATTCGAATATGTCCGGCGCATCGATGAATATGGCGCACTTTTTATCAACCAGTGATTGGGCAAAGCGCTTGTGTTTCGGCGTTAACCAATGGTTGCCGCCCACAAACAGATATATCGGCTTGCCGGTGCCGGTGGATTCGCAACACATCGAAACCGAATCGGCGGTGATAACGATATTGTCGGCGCATGCTAAAAATCCGGCATAGGGATTATCGCCGGCAGAGCCCCAAAAATACGGATATTGCGGCAAATCCACCAATTCTTTTTTGATGATGTTTTCCGCCTCAATGCCGGTGCGGCGCGAGGTGGTAATCAGTATCGAACCGCCGATTTTTTGCTTTAACCTTTTGATATTGCGACATAATTCCGAAACATCTTCCGGCGGAAAAGGTTTGCCTTTGATGGAGCCGCCGATAATAACCGCCGTCAAAGGTTTCGGCAATTTAGCAAATTTTTCTGCCCACTCGGCGCGCGCCGCAGCCAAATATTTGTCATCGACACGGTGCGGACAACCGACAATATAATGAATGTTGGCACCGCTTTTTTTGTTTTTGTCGTGTTCCGGTACAATCACCAAATCAAAATCTTCAAGGCCGGTATTTCCCGGATGCATAAGTTGAATAATTTTGGTGTGCGGAGAGTGCTTTTTAATGTATCGGGCTACCGGTGCCGTGCGGCGGCTGATGGATAAAACATAGTCGGGAAACGGGGCACGGAGTTGCAGTTTGCTTTCACTTTTAAGTCCAAGCAAAGAACGACCGCGCAGCCAGTTCGGCAAGCCGGCAAATTTATTGTAATTGATTGTTTTTTCAACAATTTCAAATTCTTGCGGATTTAAGGCGTTTAACACCCCTTTGGCCTGACCGACGCTGCCGCGGCGATCGTCCATCAAGCTCCATATCGTTTTAACCATAACGCACTCACTTTGTTGTATCGGTTTATTATTGTCGATATTATGCTTAATCGTAAATATGGCAAGAAAATTTTGCATCGGCTTGGGTAAAACGCCGTTAATCATTACTTAATATCTTCGGGTTATAATGCTTTTCAGTAGTATAACCATGGGTTATAAAGAGAGGATTCATGAAAAAACTTGTTTTAGTCGGATTTGCCGCCGCATTGTGCGTTTCTTGTATTGCCAGCCCTGACGATCAGCCGGTTCAATCGGCACCGGTCAGCGCGCCGGCGAATGTTGATATGTCGCAGGTTTATACTTATGAGCCGGGCTATGAAGAAGGAGAGGTTGTTGAACAACAACCGGTACGCCAAGATGTTAAAGATGCCGATTTTTATCGCCGTCATATTTTGGTTAAAGGCATGGGCGACGATTATGTAATTTATGAATACAGCGATGTAAGAGTAGATCAGGTGGCAACTTTGGCTTCGCGCTACTGCTATGACAAAGATCCGCGTACCAGCGCTTATTTGCGCGATGTTTATATGCGTAAAAATCGTAAAAGAAGAGCAACCTTTGATTGCATAATCATTGCAAATGAATAAAAGAATCCCTATATACGTTTTAGGGAGTGATTGCAATGGTAAAGGACTTATATCAGGTATTGGGCGTAAGCAAAACCGCAACGGAGGCCGAAATTAAATCGGCGTATCGTAAGCTTGCACGCAAATATCATCCGGATTTGAACAAAGATGATAAAACGGCGGCAGAAAAGTTTAAAGAAGTTTCAAATGCTTACGATATTATTGGCAATGCCGAAAAACGCAAAAAATATGATAATAAAGAAATAGATGAAAACGGCAAGCCGACCGGCTTTGGTGCCGGATTCGGCGGCGGTTCCGAAAGTTATGACTTTAGCGGAGGCAATCCGTTTGGCGGATTTAAACGCGGCGCAGCGGGCGGTTTTGGCGGAGATGCCGGCGGATTCGACTTCTCGTCGATTTTCGGCGAAGATATTTTTTCGCAATTTGCCGGAGGAGCTCAGCGTACGCGTTCAACCGCGCGCAAAGGCCAAGATGTGGCGTATAATATGCGGGTAGATTTTTTGGACGCGGCTCGCGGAGTGGAAAAACAGGTTAATTTGGGCGGCAAAAACGTAAACGTGAAAATTCCTGCCGGTATGCAAAGCGGGCAAACTTTACGCCTGAAAGGAATGGGAAATTCCGGCATTAACGGCGGGGCAAACGGTGATGTGCTGATAACCGTAAATGTTGACGAACACCCGTATTTTAAGGCCGACAATCTGAATATATTGCTCGATTTACCGATTTCGGTGGTGGAGGCGGTGAAAGGCGCCAAAATCACGGTGCCGACCATTAACGGCAAGGTGGCGGTAAAAGTTCCGCCGATGTCGTCGAGCGGAGAAAAATTGCGCTTGAAAGGGCAGGGAATCAAATCAAAAACCGCTACCGGCGACGAAATAATTACCTTGCAGGTGATGTTGCCGAAAAAGAAAAACACGCAACTGGAAAATGCCATTGAACAAGTGGATAATTATGCCGTGAGGAGTTTTTAATGCTTTTGGAAACGCTCAAAGATTTTGATTGGATGAATGAGCCGCAACGGGTGCGTTTCGACGAAAACGGAATGCACGTTGTGGCCAAATATCGGACCGATTTTTGGAGTTGTGCCAAATATGAATTTCGCAAAGACGACGGGCATTTTTTCTTTAATCGTGTGCAAGGGGATTTTTGTTGCGATTTGAATTGGAGCTTTGAAAGTCCGCGCGCCTTTGACCAATGCGGAATTATGGTGCGCACTGATGCGGATAATTGGTTTAAGGCCTCGATTATGTATGAAAACGACGAGGCGCCGATGTTGGCTTCTTGCTCTACCAACGCCGGATTTTCAGACTTGGCGACGATTCCGCTGCCGGTGGGTGTTAAGCATATTTGGTATCGGCTGAAAAAGCGCAAAGGCTGCTATGTGGCAAGTTATTCTTTGGACGGGCAGAATTTTATTCAACTTCGCAAATTTTATATCATTAACGATAACGACGAGGTGCAAGTCGGCGCTTATCTGTGTTCGCCGCAAAGAGATGATTTTGAGGCGACTCTGCACGAGCTTTCTTTGAGCTGAATGCCGCAACAGCGGATAAAATTCAGAGGTAAAATATGACGGAAAGAACAAAATTTAATGCCGCGGTGAGTTTCATTATTCAAAAAGATGATAAAATTTTGTTATTTTATCGCACCGACGGCTATTTTAAGGGCGGTTGGTGGGTGTTGCCCGCCGGACATATCGAAGCCGGAGAAACCGCATCTGCCGCGGTGGTAAGAGAATGCAAAGAAGAATTGGGAATAGAGGTGGCGCTCAAAGATGTTGAGTTTGCTCATGTGATGCACAATTTATCCGGCGAAAACCAAAGAATCGACTTTTATTTTCGGGTGAAACGCCATAAAGGAGAAATTCGCAATTTGGAAAGCGAAAAATGCGCGAAAATGGACTTTTTTACCCTTAATGAGTTGCCGCCACAGGATAAAATCGCGCCTTCGACTTGGTTAGCCTTGCAAAATATATTGAACAACATTCCTTATTCGGAAAGGGATAAATAGTCCGCGGTTCAAGAAAACCCTTAAATTAAGGATTTTCTTGAAAGATTTGGTTTTGCGGAATGTTTGCCGGCATCGGGTTGACATTCGGTTGTTGCGGACGATGACGGTTATGTTGTGCGCTACAATGTTCGGCTTTTTGATGTTTTTGGTGTTTTTCGCAACTGCAACCGTAAAAAGGCGGAGTTGCCGTTGTGCCGTCGGCGTTGATGATAACCATGGTGCCCGCGCCGTCAACAGCGGCCGGAAGCGCCGCAATATGGTGCATCGGCATCGGTTGATATTCTGCCGGACACCCGTGAAAAACGCCGTGGATAAGCTCGTTAAAGCCCATGCCGGCCAAAAAGATCAGCAACAGCAACCACCATTTGTTTTTATGAAAAAGGCGCTGACAATTGTAGATGTTGTCGCTAAAAGACTCGTCGTGCGGCAGTTCCGGATTTTCCGGACGCTGATGCGCTTCAAAAATCGGGCCTTCGTTTTCAATATCCGGCTGATTTTCCGGATCGGATTTTTGTTTCATGGCTTTTTCCTTTCGTTTGTTATTGACCTTATCGTAAAATAATCGTTGTTGAAGCAAAATAAAGACGGCAAAAGTTTAATATGGAACAAAAGATATATTTCTTGACTTTTGCCGCAATTTAGCGTACTTCTGTCGTTACTTGATTATATTTGAAATATTAGTTTGTCTGTGTGGATACTTGACCATAGAAATGTGTATTACAATATAGTGTTCATTTAATATTATTGAAAAGATGAAAAAAGAAGGATTGATTTGGCTGTTGTGCGGTGTTATTGCCGGAATGGTCGGAAGTGCCGCAGTACGCAAGTTGCAAAACATGAAAATGTTGCCGGAGGACTGGTTTAATTGCGAGGAATGGCTGCATTGGTAAAGAGGTTTTAAAATCCTAAAGGACGGTAATATTTCTCTTAAATAGAGAGTATTGCCGCCTTTTATTTTGTTCAGATGGGAACCAGAAATAACACGCCGCGCCGCTCGGTTGCCGCATCGACGGGCTTGTCGCAACGGGTCCAAAACGCTTTGCGTAAGGTGCCGAACAGCATGCAATCACCGCGCCCGATACTGAGCAGACTGTTGTTGATTGTTTCCAGATTTTGCTCAAGTTTGCGCATTTGCTTTTGAGTGGGGAGCAACATTTTCAGCTTTTTGCCGTAACTCATGGCCTCGCTTTTTGAAACCGGAGTTTTAATTAAGGAATCGATGTCCAGATAATACGCGTCGTCAACCAAAATTCCCTTGGTCGGAATTTGTGCCGGTATTGGGGAACACTGATTGTTGCGTAATACCAAATCGCCGATTTGTTGCCGCCGAATTTGAACTGATTTTTTCATATTTTTTAAAATTATAGTATTCGCAATTTATAAGTAATTTTAAATATCGGCGCATAGATATAACGGATTATGTTGATTGTCAAGAATGAATTGTGTCGTCGGTAATTTTTTTCTTGACGGAAGATTGATATGGCGAATATATTGACCGCAGGAGAAAAATTATGAAATCTGAATATACCGGTTTAAAACGCATCTTGAAGGCATTTGTTTATTCGCGCGACGGCTTTGTTTCCACCTTTAAAACCGAGGCGGCGTTTCGGCAAGATGTGGCGTTCTGTCTGATTGTTGGAATCGTTTTGTGTTTATTGCCGCTTTCGGGCGTACAGTTGGCATTTTTGATTTTTGCACTGTTTCTGATTTTGTTTATGGAGCTGATAAATACGGCCATTGAGGTAATTGTCGATCGTATCGGCGAAGAATATCATCCGCTCTCCAAAAAGGCCAAAGATATCGGCAGTTTACTGGTTTTGCTGGCTTTTATTCACTTTTTTGCGGCCGCTCTGATTATTTTATATCCTTTGTTTGGCGGAAACTGAGTATAAATTCATATATTCGGCACGTTCGCGGTCGGTTTGATGATATGGCGCATAAACTTTTTCTTTAGGCAACGGCTTGATTGAATTAAGCTCCAGCCAGCGATTGGCAGATACGCTGTGGCGGAATCTCCAATAAACAAATTCTTGAGTTATGCGTTTTTGCGCCGCTTGCCATAGAGTTTGCGATTTTACTTCTTGCAAAAAGTTATCCATGTTTTCTTTTTGGAAATCCGATATTTCCAACGCGGTTAAGTAAGTAAATTTCAAACTTTCCTGCCCGAGCGGAGTTTTATAAAAACTGCGTTGCCGCGGATAGTCGATTTTATTGAAAATTCGATTGGCTCTTTCATCTAAAAAAATAATGGCCGGCATATAGTCTTTGGTATTCAATTTTTGTTTGTTGGCAAAAGCTGTTGTTAAATCGGCGTTCAGTAATTTCAGCGCCCGATAATATACCTGTTCCATCGGACTGCGTTCGCCGGAATATTGCGTTATGTACATATTGCGCAAAAGCAAATTTAAGTCGGCGTTGGGGGTTTGCGGATAGTGCGCGTGAATGTAGGTGCGGTTTTTTAACGTGTCGGCCAACACCTCGGCCACGGTAGCATTTTCGTATTTCTTAAAATTGCTGTTAAAATCCTCGTATATCACCACGTTGCGCTTAACATCATAAAGCGCTAAATCGGCCCAAGCAGATTCTCTGCCGGCCCAGGAATAACTCCTGTCGGTGATAATTTTGCGGCCGTTGTCGTCGGTATCGGCATATATGCCGCAGGCTCCATAGCGGCAGGAACTTTGGTTGACTTCGTTAATATCCGTCCACAGCATTTCTTTGTCGCGGTGTTCGGAATAATAGCGATAGAAGGCGCGCAAAATTCGCGGTGCTTCAATCCGGTTATTATGTATCAGTTTACGCACAGCATCGCCGTCTTGCATGGCGTTGCTCATAAAAACGGCGTTCAAGCGGTTGCCTTGAGCGGCGTAATCTCGCTTGGCTGCAATTATGGTGCGCGGATTGTAAATATAATCTATCATTGTTGCCTCTAAAACGCCCTAATGTTAGCATAAATACGGCTCATACGCAAGATTTTTTTGTTATGGCATTAAAATAAAGCAAAAAAAATGCGCTGACTACTTGCATCAAAAAAAAATGCTCCCTATATAGTTTTTTAGATAGTCAAAAAGGAGGATTTATAAAAATGAGTAATAAAGTTATCGGTATTGACTTGGGTACAACCAATTCTTGCTTTGCCATTATGGACGGCAAAGACGCTAAAGTGTTGGAAAATTCCGAAGGCGCAAGAACCACACCGTCTATGGTGGCGTTTACGGACACCGAGCGTTTGGTCGGATATCCGGCTAAGCGTCAGGCGGTTACCAACCCGGAAAATACCTTGTTCGCCATTAAGCGTTTAATCGGTCGTCGTTATGATTCGGCGGAAGTTGCTAAATTTAAAGAGCATTCTCCGTTCAAAATCGTTTCCGGCGATAACGGCGACGCGTGGGTTGAAGTTAAGGGACAGAAGTATGCTCCGTCGCAGATTTCTGCCATTGTACTGCAAAAAATTAAAGAATATGCCGAAAGCTATTTGGGCGAAACCATAGATAAAGCAGTTATTACAGTGCCGGCCTATTTTAACGATTCACAACGTCAGGCCACTAAAGATGCCGGAAAAATTGCCGGTTTGGAAGTTTTGCGTATTATCAATGAGCCGACTGCGGCTGCGTTGGCTTATGGTATGGATAAAAAAGCGTCCGGCACGATTGTGGTTTATGACTTGGGCGGTGGTACGTTCGATGTTTCTATTTTGGAAATCGGAGACGGCGTGTTTGAAGTTAAGGCCACCAATGGCGATACGTTCTTGGGTGGTGAAGATTTTGACCAACGCATTGTGAACTATTTGGCCGATGAATTCCAAAAAGAACAAGGAATTGATTTGCGTTCGGACAGATTGGCGTTGCAACGTTTGAAAGAAGCGGCAGAAAAAGCCAAGATCGAGCTTTCGGCTACAACGCAAACCGATGTTAACTTGCCGTTTATTACGGCCGACAGCACCGGTGCTAAGCACTTGAATATTAAGTTGACGCGCGCCAAGTTGGAATCTTTGGTTGAAGATTTAATTGATAAAACCGCGGAACCGTGCAAAAAGGCTTTGGCCGATGCCGGTTTGAAGGCAAGTGACATCAGCGAAGTTATTTTGGTCGGCGGTATGACGCGTATGCCGAAAGTTCAGGAAAAAGTTAAGGAAATATTCGGTAAAGAACCGCATAAGGGTGTTAACCCTGATGAAGTTGTTGCTGTGGGTGCTGCCATTCAGGGCGGCGTTTTGATGGGCGATGTTAAGGACGTGTTGCTTTTGGATGTTACGCCGCTGTCGCTCGGTATTGAAACTTTGGGCGGTGTGTTTACGCGCCTTATTGATCGCAATACCACCATTCCGACACGCAAGAGCCAAGTATTTTCAACTGCCGAAGACGGACAAACCGCGGTGACGATTCGCGTATTCCAAGGTGAGCGTGAAATCGCCGCACACAACAAATTGCTCGGCCAATTCGATTTGGTGGGTATCCCGCCGGCACCGCGCGGTATGCCGCAAATTGAAGTTACGTTCGATATTGATGCTAACGGTATTGTTAATGTTTCGGCCAAAGATAAGGCCACAAACAAAGAACAAGCCATTCGTATTCAGGCTTCGGGCGGTTTGAGCGATGAAGAAATCAACAAAATGGTGAAAGACGCTGAGGCCAACGCTGAGGCCGATAAGCAAAAGAAAGAGCTTGTCGAAGCCAAAAACCACGCCGAAGGTCTGGTTCACGAAGTTGAAAAGAACTTGAAAGAATACGGAGATAAAGTATCTTCTGCCGACAAAGATGCAATCACCAAAGCTGTTGAAGAAACCAAAGCGGCTATGGAAAAGGAAAATCTTGAAGATTTGAAGTCCAAGACCGATGCCTTGATGCAAGCTTCCATGAAGCTCGGTGAGGCTATGTATAAGTCACAACAGGCTCAGGGTGCGGCCGGTGCTCAGCAAGGAGCTGAAGCCGGTGCGGCGTCCGGAGAGGCGAAGGATGAGAATGTGGTTGATGCTGATTTCGAAGAAGTAAAGTAATAAAAACTGCGTCTAACGGATAACTACTTGGGGGATTTTTCCTCGTGTACCTTTTGTTGTACACGTCGTCAAAATCCCCCTTCGTATTTATCACGTTATCCGCGGTTTTTCGGTGGTGTGTACCATTTTCGTACACTGCACGAGAAACCTTTTTTCTATCTGACCAATTATCCGCGGTTTTTGTAGCTTATATACCTTTTATTGTACACGTCGTCAAAATCCCCCTTCGTATTTATCACGTTATCCGCGGTTTTTCGGTGGTGTGTACCATTTTCGTACACCGCGCGGGAAACCCTTTTTCTATCAGACTCATTCTACGGATTTTATGGAGTGTACCTTTCATACACTGTGCCAACCCGCTTACTGCGTATCTGACTCATTTTATGAAACAGGCTGGCGTTTATGTTTATTGAATTTGTGTGTTTTGCATATATATCTGCCCTGAAAAGGAGGGAAAATGACACAAATTTGGAAATATGATTATGCCAGTCGCTGCGATTGTTCAGATGATGACAATTGTGGTTGTACCTCGCCGGGAAATATGAGCAGAAGTTATGTCGCGGAAGATTTTGCAACGGATACAGAATGTCTGCCGGGAGTAGGGAGTCAGGCGCTTAATTTTATTGCACCGGCGGTTTTGGCTGATAGTACCGTCAGCGAAAGTTTTAACTTTTTTGATTATATCTCCGATTGCTATGCTCTGTTGGTATTTTATTTGGCCGATTTTTCGGTGATTTGCCCGCAAGAAATTACCGCATTTAATCAGGCATACGCACAAATATCAGGTCGCGGAGTCAAATTGGTGGCTGTGAGCGTTGATTCTGTGGCGGCACATTCGGCTTGGCGGAAGTTAGCAATCAGCGACGGTGGTATCGGGCAGGTGAATTTTCCGCTGATTTCCGACATCAATAAGAAAATTTGCTCGGGATACGGTGTTTTGCGAGCCGATGGTATGGCACAACGAGCCACTTTTTTGATAGATAAAAACTTTACCGTGCGTTATCAGGCGGTGTATGACAAGGAAATTGAGCGCAATATCGATGAAACATTGAGAGTTACGGATAGACTTATTGCGCTCGATGAGGCGAAGTGTCGCGGTTTGGAATGTTTAAGGCGAGTTTAGAACGGTAAATTATAAAAGGCTTGAAAAAATTTGGCGGCAGTTGGTTATCTGTCGCTTTTTTTTTACAAAATTGTAACAAAAAATTCACATAAAATTGCTAAAAATTGTGCTATAATAACTGTGGATGTATTTAAATTAGGAGGTTACTATGTGTAAAGGATCTAAATTGCCCGGCATCAAAGATATGTTGATAAGGGGCGTATTCCTTGTAGCCATAGTCTGTATGCAGGGCATAACACGAGCTGAGGCATCAATCTGTTTTTTGCCGTCCGGTGAGTGTGATCATAAAATAACTCTTCAGTCAGAAAGTTGTAAAAGCTGGACTTCTACGGAAAGAGAACAAGTATGCAGTGCTAAAAACGGCTATGTGAAAGCTGCCGAAGTTGCGGCAAAGGAAAGTTCGGGATATTCCTGTTCATCGGCCATATCCTTGGGAGATACTTGCTGTCCGGGCTGGTATTATTGCACGGAAGTAAATTGTCAGGATAAGGGCTTTAAGCTGAAAGAACAGTTGGACCCGCGCTATTATGTGTGCTCGCCATGCACACAGGGCGGTATAACATTCTACAAGTGCGAAGATAAGCCGTGTAATTACGATTCGAATAATCCGACAGCATCCACATTGGATGATGTTTGTACGAATACTAACGGTAAATATTGTGTAGACAGTGTAAATACCAACAAATGCGATAACGGCTATGTATGGAAGGCAGACAGCAGTCGAAAAGCCGGCACAAGAAGTTGCGGTAAGTGCGTTAAGACGGATAATCCGCCGTCACCGCCACCATGCACCGGTGAAGACTGCGTACAATGCAAAAACAATACCTATTATTGGAAAGAAACATTGCCGAGCGGTTGTGTGACCTGTGTGGTCGCGGGTGATGTTACGGGCAGAGAATATTATTGCTGTCACGATATAACCGAATATCCGGTAGCAAACTGCCGAGATGATGATAATGCCTGCTATACCTGCGAAGGACCGGTAGAAGCAAGAGGATATGAATATTATAATGAAACCGGAACGGTAAATTGTTATAAGCAGGTCGATAAAAAGTGCGGCAATGCAAACCAATATATTGATAGAAAGTTAGACGGTTGTTATTGTCGAAATTATGACTATTACCTGAATGCGAATCCGACGACCTTACACTTTTCGGCGGCCGGCGGTACTGCTACGGTGAATGTCGTTTCGACCATAGCGTCACATATGTCGACCGATAATTATCCGTATGTTACTCAAACGGGAAAGATCGGCTTATGTACGGTAACGGATAACGGTAGGGGCACGGTAACGGTAAATTGCGGTTTTAATACAAGCACATCGGCGAAGTCGACGAGCTTCAATATTACGCAGACCCCAAAGAAGGTGACCAATGAACATAAAGTGTTGCGTGAAATCATAACGATTTCGATTAACGGAGATACTTGCTATCAATATCAATTCAGCCAAACATGTTCGAAATCGGGCTGGCGTACGGTATGGCGGCGCAAGTCTGAATCCGGACAAGCTGATTGCTATGAGTGCTTGGACGATAACTGCCCGAGCGGTTATACCAAGGGATCAACACCGAATCCGGCTGAGGGTTTTCTGACCAAGACGACAGATTACGGTAGCAACTGCTACAAGGCAAAAACTTGTGCAGACGGTTCTACAACCACCAACAGAAGAAGCAACGGCGAATGCTATAATTGTACGAAGCACGGTTATGCCGGCCAGGCTCAATGCTGGCTTTGTACGCATATGGATACGACCTGCGATGCGGCAAAAGGTTGGGTATGGAGCGAAAGTTCATGTAGCTGTGTGCCGGTAGGTTGTACAACAGGCGATGTTAGTAAGCAAAAGGTTGAAGATTGCGGCACGAGCGGTTCTAATGGTTGGAAATATTCGTACAGCGGAATGTCGGGCGGCAAAAAGTGCGGTATTTGCGAAAAGAAACCATGCTCCGGCAACAGTACAACAGATTTGAGTAAGACGAATTCAAATTACAGTTGTACAAATTGTTGGTACGGTGATACGCAGAGATTTACCTGTACCTGTAATTTGACCGATACATTGTGCGGAGCGGGTAAAAAAGCGGATATGTCAACATGTACATGCAAGACCTGCGAAGACAATTGTTCGAAGCACGGCTGGACGTCAAATACCGGTGATTGCTCTTATGGAAGCACGACGCAAAGTTCAATTTGTAACATTCAATGCTACTCTTGTAATGCGTGTACGGACAGTTGCTCGAATCACACCGGTTGGTTATCCACTTGCTCTCCGGGTTGTAGCGGAAATTATAAAATAACCTGTACAAATCAGACTGATAACTGCGGAGGCAGATGCTATACCAGCAACTCAACGTATTGTGATTACGGTTGCTCCGGTGGAGATTGTAAGCCTTGTTCGAATACCTGTCCGGTATCGGGCGAGAAGAAGAGCACCAGTGAGCTTTCCTGCTCGTGCGGTACCACAACCGGAACTTCGACGCAATGCGGCACAACCTGCTACAAGTGTAAGCCGAATGATACTTGTGCAAATCACGGTTGGAGCAGCTATTCTTCAAGCTGTACCTATGGTTATTACACAAGGACCGATAATTGCGGACACACTTGCTACGAATGCAAGCCTTGTACGCCGGGTGACGGCTGGTGGGGCTCCGTATGCTGCAGCGATAGTGATTGCAAGGTAAGTTCAGAGTTTCCGCTTTATTGTTTCGACGGCAGATGCTATGAATGCGGTAGCTATCAAGATGACTGTAACGTAAACAGTCGTTTCTATAGCAAATACGGTTCTTCTGCTACAGGGTGCTATTTAGGAAACCACAACGGTCCGGGGGGAAGTTATCAATTTGATGATTATAAAACCTCTGTAGATGATTTAAAGACAGCTTATTCACATAGAATAAATTGTCGAAGCGGAGAATGTACAGGTTATTAGACAATAATGTATAAAAACAAAAAAGGGCGGTGGAATTATCCGCCCTTTTGTGTTGAACAAACAGATAAAATATCGGCAATAAAAAAAAGCTCTTTGAGCAAACCCGTAAGGGAATGTCAAAGAGCTTCTTTAGAGATTTGAAGTGTAATATACAATGCTTCTTAGAAGCCGGAGATGAGATCCTCAGCGGTCTCGAATCTCTGCTTTGAAGCGTTATATACTACATTCTGATTTACTTTCTGGTTTGCATTGCTAGCTGTGCGGGTAGTTGTACGTGCCGGAGCAGTTGCGGTGCGAGTAGATGTACGAGTAGCTGGAGCTGTTGTAGTGTTGGTCTTGTTCTTCTTCAAGCTCTTACCAAAGTTAATCACTCTGGCTACTGCCATCAGAGGGTCACCACCAACTGCAACGTTACCGATAGTACCACCTACGTATACGCCACTACCCATGGTTGCGAGCATATTCTCCTCGGTCACCGGGGTAACGCCATAACCACCGTAAACGCCACCTGCGTACACACCACCGTAGACGCCGTACTGCGCCAACATCTGCTGGTACACCATACGGTTACCTGTTCTTGCATATTCCTCCTCTGCTGCACGCTGACCGTAGTACATAATCTGCTCCTGCAAATTGCCCTTGCCGATCATATTACCAAACGGCAGCTGAGAGCGCATAACTTTCTGTGAAGTCATGCCATCGTAAGAGATATACACACAGTCATAACCTGCGGCAACAACCATCTGAGCCTTAACTGTAACAACTGCGAATACCATCATGAGCATAAGCATCATTTTCTTCATACTCTTTATTAGACCTTTAATTTTATGCTTATTGTTCAAGATTCTTTTTGTTGTTTTATTCAAATTTATATGCTCCGCTCTCTTTAATATTAACCGAAAAATTCAACCAAAGTTAACTCCCTTTGTGACCCCATACTGTTTTGCTCATGATAAATGGATCTAAATGAATACTAACCGTCAATAAAAAATCAATTGGTATAAAAATGAACTACGCAACAAGAACCTTAAAGCAAAAAAACATTACTTTCGCCGGCCTTATTTAAATTGTTTGACTTCTTTTGAAAAATTGATTAACCCGGGGCTCACACATAAACAGAAACTATAAAAAAATAGACATCTGACCGTAAAAACGTTATGCAAGATGGGCATGTTTTCCAAAAGAAGCAAAATAATACATATTTACATTCTTAAAACATAATCCCTAGGTTAATCAATTATATGTTAACCTATTTTTCGGGAAAATTCAATCAAAAAATGAATAAATTTGTCAAAAAAGAATTTTTTGTCCTTATTTGACTTGCGCCAGAGCCTCGGCAATTTCGCGCGACATCTGACGCACCGCCGCGGTTTCGGCTTGTACCAAATCGGCAACGCTGTCTCCGGTGGCAGTCGCGGTGTAAACGCCTTGTTTGCGCTGAATAACGTGGCCGCTTTTATCTTTGATGCTCCACCAAGCGGAAAGGATAACCTTGTCGCCAAGATAGGCCTGCATACGGTTAATTTCAATGTTTACGCTGTATTGTGCCGAAGCGGAACCGAATGTGGTGCGTTCAACATAAGATTGCGGCAAATAAGCCATTAAGTTATCGGTAACGGCCGATTGCAGAATGTCCGGCAAAACCTCTGCCCAGCGGTGAAACTCCAAGATTTTTACCTCAGACGAGTCCTTATCGTAGACCACCATCTGCGCTTTATCTAATAAATCCGGCACTTTTACCGGCATAACCGCTAAGTTGAGCGTTTTTTCGGAAACAACTTCCGAGCCACCGCCGTTCATTACATAAAATTGCGATTGCGGTGAACGACAGGCGCTTAAAAGTAAAAACAAAGCAAACAATACTATCTTTTTCATTTTATTTTCCCTTTCCTTGAATAATCGCTTCCGGATGACGCTCCAGATAATCGCTTAAATTTTTAATCGAACGGCTGGCTTTAACAAATTCATCAAGTGCTTTATTAACATTTTCCATAGTCTTGTCAAACTCGCTGTTTTTCCCGTTTAGCGCTTTATCAATTTTGGCCGAGATATTGTTCATACTCTGCAAAATGGCCGGCAAGCTCTTGTTTAGGCTTTCTGTCAGTTGTTTAATGCTCTTTACCGTATCCGGTGCTTCTTCGCTTAGGGAGGTTGTGATATCGGTAATATTGTCCAAGATAACCGGAATATTTTCATCAATATTATCAATCAAATTACCGATACGCACTATAGTATCTTGCAGCGGGATTTCCTCCAAATCTTTGGAAATTTGCGCAAACGGCGAATAGATGGTCGGAATTTCCCAATATTTGCCGGTACCGCGTAACTCGGCCGGTGTTTTCGGCTCCATCACCAGTTCAATCATTAACTGTCCGGTTAAATAATTTGCCGAAATAAGCCGCGCCCGCAAACCTTTGGCAATTAAGTTATCCAACATTTGTTTATCGTTAAGGTCGGCACTATCTTTTATATCCATGCTATTTTCAAGATCAAATAACACGAAAACTGGTGATTTAAATGTACCTTTCGTCAAATTCGCCCTCAAGCTGATACTTTCCACTTTTCCTACTTCAACACCCTTGAAAACTACCGCTGAACCCGCACTCAAGCCCTGAATGGATTCCTCAAAGTACATTACCACTAAATCATCTTGGTTAGTGGTAAATTTTTGTTTGATAAAGAAACAGATAATGCCGGCAAAACACAAAATACCGACCAATACAAATAAACCGGTCAATCTATAGGTTTTATTCATTTTCTTTTCTCCCCTCGGGTTAAAAACTCATAAACCGCTTCGTTCGGCGGATTTTTCAACAATTCTTTCGGATTGCCTTTTGCCATAATGGTTTTGGTGGCAGCATCCAAAAATATAGAGTTATTGCCAATGGCAAATATAGAAGCCAATTCATGCGTAACCACCACAATGGTGGTGCCCAAACTGCGGTTAAGCTCAATGATTAAATCGTCAAGGTTGCGTGAGCTTATCGGGTCCAATCCGGCAGACGGCTCGTCAAAATACACAATATCCGGATCAAGCGCCAAGGCACGAGCTAAGCCGGCGCGTTTCTTCATGCCGCCGCTGATTTCGGAAGGGTAAAAATCGTCAAAACCTTTAAGCCCGACCAAGGCTAGTTTTAAGGCGGCCAATTCACGCATGGTTTGCGGCGAATAATCGGAATATTGCTGTAACGGCAACATAATATTTTCCGCCAAAGTCATTGAACTGAAAAGCGCTCCGCTTTGATATAAAATTCCGGACTTTTCGCGAATTTCCTGCACCTTGTCAGCCGGTGCCGCGGCAATATCCACCCCGTTAATCATCACCGAACCTTTGAGCGGCGGAATAAGACCGGTCAATACGCGTAACATACTGCTTTTGCCGCAGCCACTGCCGCCCATAATGATAAAAATATCGCCTTTATTCACCTGATAATCGGCATCATGCAACAACACATAATCACCGTATCCGACAGACAGATTTTTTGCCTCTATAACCGTCTCTTTACTCATATGCCAAGCTCCATACAAATTACGGTAATAATGCCGGTTGCCACAATCATCCAAACAATAGCTCTAACCACAGACTGTGTTGTTGCCACGCCCACGCTGTCGGCGTTGCGGCCGCAATTTAAACCGCTGAAACAACCGCAAATGGCAATAATAAAACCAAAGCAAAAGCCGTGAAACACTCCAACCAAAAAGTTTTTGAGTGTAAAGGCCTTAAAGGCATATTTCCAATACTCCTGATACGGCAAATCCATCATAAACACGCCGACAAATGCTCCGCCGACCATTCCCATAAAATCTGCCAACATTGTCAATATCGGCATAGATATCAACAACGACAATAAGCGCGGCAACACCAAAAAATCGACCTTTGACATGCCCATGGTTTGCAAGGCATCAAGTTCTTCATTTACCTGCATAGTGCCGATGGTGGCGGCGTATGATGAACCGGTGCGGCCGGCCATAATAATCCCGACCATAATAGCGCCCATAATCCGGCACATACCGATTGTCACCAAACTAGCCACATAAATTTGCGCTCCGAAAGTTTCCAATTGAACGGCCCCGACAAACGCCAGAATTAAACCGACCAAAAAGCTGATAAGTGCCACAATAGTAATTGCTTTTGGACCGCAATCTTCCAACGCGGCGCAAAAGTCGCTGTACCGCATAATGGAACGAAACGTAAAGAATCGGCCGATGGCGCCGCAGGTTTGTCCCAAAAAGGTCATAACGTCGGAAGTTTTTTGCAAAATATCCAGAGTTGTTTTGCCCAAATTTTCAATAAACGGCAATTTCTTGCCGCCGCCGTGTGTCGGTTTGCGATCTACCGCATAGGCTAAATTGATTAAATCTTGCACATTTTGCGGTAGGCCTTTAATATCATAAGAAATGTTTTTTTGCTGAGCCATGCCGACCGCCCCGTAAAGCACGGTCAAAAAGGAAGAATCCCACTGTTCAAGATTGTCGGCCGTAAATTTGACGGAGGTTACATCCGCGGCCATGCGGCCTTGCAAGTCGTCTAAAAAGGCGGCGCTGTCGAAATTTAAAATAGAACCGGCGGCAATGAGGTGTAATTCATTGCCGGAAGAAAAAACCGTAATGTTATTTTCCGTCTTTTTCTGCATTTTCCAGCGCTTCGGCCAACTCCTCAGTTTCTAATTCATCTAAGTCTTCTGACGGCACCGAGTAGCTTCCGTTAAACCAGCGGTTTAAATCTACATCGGCGCACCTTTTTGAACAAAAGGGCAAATATTCGTCAGCGACGAACAGTTTGCCGCAAATCGGGCATTTATGAGTTTTAATTACCTCATTCACGGCTCAACCCGTCCCGTGCCGCTGCAAGTAGGGCATTCTACCGTGTATAAATCACGCAAGCTCGGACGACGACGTTGACGCAAAATCTCGATATTTCCGGCGCGGCTCAGTCCCAACACGCGGCTGTGGCACGCATCGTCCGCCAATTCTTCTTCCAAGCAGTCGATAATGTTTTTCATGAAGCGATATTCCGACGAGCCGGCAAAGTCAACGATGATTTTGCCGGAAAGATTACGTAAACGAATCTGGCGGGCGATTTCTTTGGCCGCTTCCAAATTCAGGCTGTCGATGTCGCCCACGTTTTTAAGGCTTCCGCTATCCACGTCAATGGCAACACAAGCTCGAGTTTCTTCAATTTGCAGACTGCCGCCGTTCTTTAACTTAACCGTGCGTTCCAAGGCCTCGATAATGGCGTCGTCAACACCGTATTCTTCAAAGCCGTTTCTTTTTTGGGTGACTGTACCGCTAAATGCTGCAGAAATTTCTTCCGCCAATTTAGGGGTATCCACCACAATTTCTTTTAAGCTTTCTTTATAGCGACGAATATATTCAAACAACGGATTTTCCTTGGCGTACAACAATGCCGGTGCTGATTCGGTGCGAGCTTTTTTGCGAATATCTTCATAAACGGCGCGCAGTTGTGTCATTTCTTCAAACAATTGCGGCTCGGTGGCCTCAACCGACATGGTGCGCAAAATCCAGCCTTCTTGGCCGATGCATTTTTCGCGGACGGCTTTGGCATATTTTTCGGCCTTTTCCACATCTTCTATTTTGCGGGAAAATTCCACATCATATTTGAACGGGCAATAAACCAGATAGGTGCCGACCAGTTGAATGTTGCGAACCACTTTGGCGCCTTTTTCCGCACGTTTTTCCTGCAAAACCTGAACAACGACGCTTTGTCCTTCGTTCATATTGGCTTCTTTGAGTGCCGGTTCGTAAGAGTTTAAGAAAGCCTCATGGCCGTCGCCGATATCTACCATAAAACCGTAGCGGTCGTTGGCCAGATTGATTTTTTTGATGATTTTACCGAGGTAAACATTACCTTCCAAAGCGCGATGCTCGTTATAAATATCTATTTCCGCCAATCCCGCATCGTCAAAAACGGCAATTCCGAATGCTTCATCATTTCTGTCATATACTATTTTCTCTGCTTTCATTTCACTCCTACTCCTTTTAACAAATTCAACGTTTCATACAGCGGCAAGCCGACAACTCCGGAATACGAACCGATTATTCGGGTAACGTATCCGGCGAGACGTCCCTCTATTTTGTAGCCGCAAACACCTTTCCATTCTCCGCAAGCCAAATATTCTTCTAAATCCTCTGCCGATAAAACTTTCATGGCAATTTTGGTGGTAACCGTGCGCTGAGATATTTTGCCGCTTTTATCGATAACGCACACCGAGCTGATAACCCGATGAGTGCGTCCGGATAAAAGCTTCATATACGCACGCTGTTCTTCAACATCTTTGGCTTTATGTAAAATACGCTGCCCCACAACTACCACCGTATCGCACGCCAAAATATTTTCATTTGGGCACAACTGGGCGACGTGTTTGGCTTTTTCCAACGCCATACGTCGCACATAGGGCAGGGGCATTTCATGGGGTAAACATTCTTCGTTTATATCCGCCGGCTGAATTTTTTTCGGCTCAAAAGCAACCTGCCGCAACAAAGCAATACGTTGCGGCGAGCCTGATGCTAACACAAAATCTTTTACCAGAGCCGAATTTTGCATAAATTATGCGCCGTTGCTGTCATCAAAAGTTTTTTCCAAACGTTCATGGCGCTCTTGCGCTTCAATGGACAGCGTGGCCACCGGACGTGCCTCAAGACGGTCAATGCCGATAGGTTCGCCGGTTTCTTCGCAATAACCATAAGAACCGTCTTCAATGCGGTCAAGCGCTTCATCTATTTTGGTAATAAGTTTACGAATTCTGTCTTTTGTGCGCAAATCCAACGATTTGTCGGTTTCCAAAGAGGCACGGTCAATTTCGTCCGGCTGGTTTAAACCGCCCTGACGCAAATCATCTAAAGTATCGGTAGATTGCGAAACCAGAGATTTTTTCCAATTTTCCAACTTCTGACGAAAATATTCAAGTTGCATTTCGTTCATGTATTCTTCGTCAGCTGACGGCTTATAATCCGGCGGTAATACAATAGCTGTCATTTTTTATCTCCTTATAAAAGTATCGTTTTACAATAATTAACAACAAAAAAACGCAACTTCAACATTTATATATTATTTAATCACACAAAGTTGTCAGTTAAATGTCCAAGTTATAGTGTTATTGCGACTATCTGTGCATTGGCCGTCATTATCTCCGACGCCGGTTAAGGCCGAACGCCGCATCGGCAAGGCACAGGTTGATCCGCTGCATTTACCTTCGTCTAATGTAACCGCGCCGCCTTCATTGTTTCCGTAGGCAACCCAATACCAATATGTGTCGTTTACTTTAACTGAGAATAAGTCGGCATATTGATTTTTGCGCCAATCTTTCATTGCCAGTTCAACACATTGTTTTTTGGATAGTTTTTCGTAGGTTATAACCAGTTTGGTATTCTCATCAGCTGTTGCAACAGTAACTTTTCCACCGAAGGCATGATAAATATCTGTACCGACAACCCGATATGTGTTAGGTGCCAGTTCTTTGGCTCCGTCTGCCGTTTTAATTTTATTTACAACTTCGCTGTAATCATAATCTATGGCCGAGGCTTTCACCATGGCGTTCACAAGCTCGGTTAATTGCAAGCTGGCCGTGCTGTATTTATGGTTGTCGAATGCGCTGCTGACAATGCGTCCCATGGCGATAATCACCCCCATAACCACCATCAGGTAGCCCATCATTTCGACCATTGAACGACCATTTTGATTATCTTTGTACATCATTGCCTTATCCTCTTGTTTATTGTAACAGAATACCACAAAAAAACATCATTCACAATAACTTTTATAAAACACTTTATTTTTTTTATAAGACGATTATAATGATGCTGTTAATATGATAAAGGATAATAGATGAAAAAGATTACCATTCTTTTAACATCGGCGTTTTTAGTTGCGGTATTTAAGGTTGATGCCGCCAATGCCGACAGTTATAATTACACGCCGTATGTGGGAGCGAATTATACGTTTGAGCGCGCTAACGCTTTCGGAGTGCGTCCGGAACATCATGCCGTCGGGCTGTATGTCGGTTCCGATTACAGTAAATATTTCAGCACCGAATTGTTTGCCAACCAAAGCGGACAACATAGAAACCATTTGTCTGATGCAGAGTTGAAAACTTCGTATTATAACTACGGGTTGGATATTTTGGCTTATCTGCCGCTGTTTGCCGAACAAAAATTTTCGCTGTTGGCAACGGCCGGAATCGGGGAATATGTGTATAAAACCAAATTCAGTCCGACCGACAGACACAACGAACACGGCCTCGGATATCGCTTTGGCGGCGGTGCCAAATATGCGTGGAACAACCATTGGCAAACACGGTTTATTGCACGTTATGTCGAATTTGATAAACTGAGCGGTTACAACCATAATATGGAATATTCGCTCAGCATGGAATATCATTTTAATTAAGGGAAAAAGTCATGTGGAAAAAACTTATTGTTGTTGCGTTGATGTTGGCGTTGTTTGCGTGGAGCTTGACGCTGATTAAAAAACAAAAAACGGAAAACGTTGTCGAAACTCCCGAGGCAGATTCCGAGCCGGTGGTGCAGGTGGAAGAAAAATTGCCGGAAACGGTTTACTCCTTTAACGCGCAGAGCGTTACGGCCGAATGTTCGGAAGATGTCAATGATATGCTTTGTGCGGTTGAAAATGCGGTAAAATGCACACTTAAGCCGGATTTGGATATTTGCAAAAAATTGCATTTGCCGAACTTTATATTTATGACCGATCCAACGGTTGAACGCCCGACCGAGATGAATTATAAATTTATCAACAAAAAGGTGTTGCCGAACGGTTCTACCGAAATATATACCGAAAGTTCGTGTAACGGCGGTTGGTTTGACCTTTGCCAAGGCACCATTATTTATGTTTTGGGACAATCTAACGGCAAGTGGAACGTAAAAGATATTTATGCCATTGAATAATAAGGCGTGAATAATCGCCAAATAAAAGTGCCCGAATCCGTCGGGCATTTTTTTATTGATTTTGATTGCCGTTAAGGCATTTATCCGGATTTATTCGGCAATATTCCTGATTGTCTTGGCGGTTATAAAGCTCTTTGCGCTCGTCGCTGAGACGTCCGGCCACAAACATCGAGCAAGAAGAAATCAACAAAATTGCCGTAAGCAACAGAAGCTTTTGCATAATAACCCCCTATATAATGGACTTCAAACCGATTATAGCCAAACAAATCAGCGCAATTTTTGCGAAAATCGGCCAGATTTTCTTTCCGTCATACGAGGCGGAGCATTTAAACAGGCCGCGCAACGTTAAGTACATATAAATCAAAAACAGCGTGCTGACGAAAATATGGATAATTAAATTGGTCAACACGCGGCCGTTTCCGGTTAACAATGTAACGAGATGCGAAAAGGTATAAAACAACAAATTTATAGGACAAAGCCTTCCTCCCGGACATATCAAACGCAAAACCCCGTTGTGGGTGATTTGCGTAATCAGGCCGAACAAAGAAAATCCCAAAAAACCGAAAAGCCAGAAGGTTATTTTGAGTGAATATTCACCGTTTACCAATTTTTTTAACATATCATCGCCCAAGTCTAAAACGCTGTAACAATATCAATATAAGGTTTAATTCCTAAACTTTGTTTAAATTCGGCAATATATTGTGACATTTTTCCCCAAGTGGTCCATTTATCAACAAATTCCTTAGCAAACTCCGGCGATTTGGAGAGTTGAACCTCAATGATTTTTTCCAGCAAACTACGCGAGCCGGATTGCATTTTAGCAAAATCCATATGCAGTTTTTTATCTTTATCAAACCAAAAAGCGCCGTAATCGTGCAGATAGTTGTATTCAATCAGGTCGGCCATACGATGCGCTTCGCGGTCTTCCGGAAAAGCAACCATAAAGTGCCGTTTGACAATCCACGTCAAATAAATGGATTTGAGCTGTTCTTCGGTAATGATTCCGGCCTTAACGTATTCCGGCATCATGGTGGCGGAAATCATATCGGCTTTGTGTTCCTCAATAATGTGATGATAAATGCCCAAGGCCGTTTGATAGGTGCTGTCCGGTCCCAAAGAGTGCCCGTTTTCGTGTCCGATAACAAACAGGTGATCGGATTCGGAATTATAATATTTATGCAACTCCGGAGCAACCAAGGCTTCCAAAATCTTCTTGGTCTTTTTCTTGTCGCCGCTTTGACGCACCTGACGATGATAGACGTTGCGTCTGCCGCCGCCGCGTGCCAAACTCGGCTTATCATTGTTAGGCAGGTTTTGCGCGGTGGTTATGCCGCCGCGGCACAATGCATAATCGCCGGTTAAGGCCACAATGTCGGCATCTACCATGGTTTGTTTTAAGCCTTTTTTGCCGCCCACGTTTTGTTCGTATTTATCGCACAACGGCATCAGCGAAGCCAGTTTAAGCATTTCTTCCTTGAATTTGAGTAATAATTCCGTGCCTTCTTGATTTACAATGCCGACACGGATGCCGAGCATATCTTTCGGCACCGGATTGATACCGTGTTTAGCGAATCTTGCACACAGCGCTTTATCCGAAAATAGGGTAGATGTCAGATGGTCGTCGTAATTTTCGCGACTCAAGGTAAATTCCAGAGGAGTATTTTGCATCTCAGCCCAATGCTTATCGGCCAGCACATCCATTTCCGGATTATTTTGCAACAAGGCCTGCGCTTGCCAACCAAGGTAGTCTTTGAACAACTCATCGGTGGTAAAATGAGCGGCGCATTCCAATTCGTTGGCAATTTCTGAAAATTCTTCGGCAAAATATTCGGTATAGTCAATGGCTTTCAGATATTCACCGTCGCGGCGTACCATAGTGCGTGCGCTTAAAATGTTTTTCACTTCGGATATTTTGTTTTCATCGAGCATTTTATTCAAAATTCGCCGCAATTCTTCAGAGCTTAAATCGCTGGGATAAAAGTTACGCCCCTCAAATTGGTGAATGCCCTCAAAGATTTCAACCGGCTCTTTATCCACGCCGTTTGAGCCGGCCACGCCGTTGAGAGAATTGAACAACTTCAACGCATTGGCGGCATACGGACTTTTTTCGGCGGCAACTTCAAGCGCTTGTTTTTGCACCAAATTCATCGGGTGGTCCATTTCTAAGGCTACGTCATTCATAATACGCGCCGCGTTTACCAAGTATTTTAGTGCTTTTTTATCTCCGTCCGAGAGATTTTTGTAGGCTTCGTTTTCTGCGTCGATTAAAACGATTTTCCGCATTTGTTTGCCCACTTTTTGTTTTAATTCACCAGCCGAATATTTGAGTGAAAAGCCGTTAATTTTCATAATCTATCTCCACAGTTTTAAATTTATAAAATTCAATTTTCGAATCCGGCGTATTTTCCGGAATTTTTCCGCGGTCGCGCAGTGCAATCATCAAATCCCGCTCATTGTCCGGTCGTTCATCCGCTGCCATCAATGCTCTGCGTCCTTGATATTGTACATATATACCGTCATCGGTTTCTAAATAATTAACCAAAGGTGCATTTGCAATTTTTTCAATTCGTTCTAAATCGGTCAAAAGATAAATTCTGGCTTTTTCAATAGGTTGTGTCATCTTTATGGCTGCCTTATGTGCCAGTTCCACAACCGCTACGATAATGCCTTTGTTCTTTCCTATTTTGGCACGAGCAAAAATTTCTTTTCCGCCGATACCGAAAAAGCGCACATAAACCATACCGCGGTCAAACAAGCGAAAAGTCTGCTCGTCTTTTTCCGGCCAAATCGGCTTTTCTTTAGTGGCAGAATTTAAATTTAGCTCAAAATATTGCAGAATGTCGTCTTTATAGCGTTCGGCATACATTTTGAGATTGTTTTTTTCGCGCTCCAATCGCTCTTTGGTTTTGTCTTCCGTTTTCTCAAACCATTCGGCATAGTCGTCTTCCAAGGCTTTGGCCAGCTGAGTGTCTACTTCGTCAAACACACGGATTTTGAAAGAGTTTTTTTGGGCAAAATATATGGCTTCGTTGAGCAGAAAATCGCGTTTTTTTGTGGTTAAACCGTGGCTTAAATCGGCCGTGAATACAACCATTGTGTTAACATCGTTCAAATAATCCTGAATATCAAACTCGGTGTCGGTTTGTTCTTCATTCAGCGAAATAACATCAACCGCGCTTTGGGTAAAAATTTGCGTCAAAAGTTGTTGATGCTGTTGAATATCCTGAGATTTATCGTATACCAACGCAATGTATTTAATTTGATTATGGCGGCGGATTCTTTCATACAATTTGGTAATAACATTTTGGCTTTCGGAATCGATTTTTTGCGGCACAATCAGCATTTTTACCTTTTCCATGCGATAGGTATCCCAGTGGTTTAAATAGCTGGAAATGGTGCTTTTTTGTCGTGCGTCGTTTTGATAAAACACCGCGGCGATAATCGGGGATATTTCTTCTTTTTCTTCGCGCACTCGCCCATAATCAATCGCTTTTTCGTAGTTGGCGTAATTGTTGTTTTTAAAGCGCTCTACGTTTATCAAACAGATAACGCCGAAAAACAACAGCCAGAGCAGGCGGTAGAACCATTTTTTCAGTGTATCTTTAAGACGTGTGTGCATTTTTTTCTCACATTATATATTGATTAAAAAAGCGAACACCTAAATTTTGATGCCACACTTTCTTAAGTTTTCCAGAGACAAGGCAATTACCGCATTTTCCAAATCTTCGACAATCGGTTCGTTTAACACGGCAACCACCTGTTTTTTTTCGGTGTTGATGGTTAAATATTGTGAGCCGTCTTCACATTCGAGCCAATAACGCACATCACCGTTTTTGTGCTGATTGGCTTGCAAGTTGGCATCAATCTTATCCAGCGCCGTAACCAAACGGGATTCCGGTGTCTTTTTATCCTCGTATTCGCGCCATAAATCATAAATTCTGCCACCGAGTTCGCTCGGCAACAAATCACGATATTTTTGCATAGCCTCGGCTTCTTGTTGGTCTTTAAGCTTTTTCATTTCCGGATGTGCGCGTTGCACCGATTTCGGACAATCTCCGGTTTCAGCTTCGGCGATATCATGCACCAAAGCCAGCTCCAAGAGTCGGGTGTAGTTGTATTTGTGCTTTAAATACGGATATATCATCATCAATAACCACGCCAGTTTGAAACTATGTGACGAATCCGTTTCAGTGGTGCCGTCAGAAAGCAAGGTTGCCCGTTTAATCAGGCAAACCTTATCCAAAACTTTCATAAATTCAAGAATTTTTGCAATATTATTTGGCATTTTTACCTATGAATTTTTTACCGCCCAAATATGGTTGCAATTTTGCCGGAATGCGTACCGTGCCATCGGCTTGCTGGTGGTTTTCAATAAACGGAACCAGAGCGCGCGGGGTAGCAATACCGGTGTTGTTTAAGGTGTGACAAAAACGAACCTTGCCGTCATTGGCGCGATAACGCAAATTGGTACGACGAGCCTGCCATTCCGTTATGTTGGAGCAAGAGTGGGTTTCTCGATAGCAATTTTGCGAAGGCACCCACGCTTCCAAATCGTATTGACGATATTTAGGCGCGCCCATGTCACCGGTGCAAACTTCCAAAACTTGATAAGGCAATTCCAAATCTTGCAAAATTTCTTCCGAAATCTGCAACAATTTTTTATGCCATTTTTCGCTTTCGGCCATATCGTTTTTGCAAATTACAAATTGTTCGGTTTTGAAGAATTGGTGAACGCGAACCAAGCCGCGGGTGTCTTTTCCGGCCGCACCGGCTTCGCGACGGAAACACGGCGAGAATCCGGCATACAAAATCGGCAAATCGGCTTCGGTCAGCATTTCGTCCGCCCGCAGAGAGTTCAAAATCAGCTCCGCGGTGCCGGATAAATAAATGTCATCGGCCGGCATATAATAAATTTCATCACGCGCAAACGGCAGGTAACCTTGGTTATACAGCGGCTTTTCCTTAGAAAGCGCCGGCACGGTGATTAAAGTGAAGCCATTGGCTCTGAGCTTGTCCATCACCATCATGTGAATGGCGATTTCGAGTTGCGCCAAGTCATTTTTAATGGCATAGGTGCGCGAGCCGGAAACTTTGGCAATGCGTTCCATTTCACTCCAGTCATTGATTTCCATAAGTTCGATATGGTCTCTCGGCGTAAAGTCAAAATGCGGAATTTCGCCCACTTTGCGGCGTACCACGTTGGCGGTATCGTCTGGGCCGTCCGGACTTTCAAGGCTCGGATAGTTAGGCATTCTGAGCATCATATCGTTGAACTGCGCTTCCAAAGCCGCGAGTTTTTCTTGCTCGGCCTTAAATTCTTCGCCCACAGCCTTACTTTTGGCGATAATGGCCGGACGATCTTCGTTTGATGCGGACTTAATCGAGTTACTGAGCTTGTTTTTTTCTTCCGCCAATGCTTGTGATGACGTTTTGAGCTTGTTCATCTCGTAAAATGTGTTCAAAAGCTCATCAACCTTTTCCGCCGAAAAGCCTTTTCTACCTAAGCTTTGCTTTACCCAATCAGTATTATCTGCAATAAATTTAATATCCAACATCCTTTTATGCCTTAAAAAATTAAAATTAAACCTTGGCAAATTATACGTTTTTTATCCGAGATTACAACACAAATTTTTATATTTTGATTGATTTTTGCACAACGTTGATATAGCCTTAAGCAGTTTTGAAATAAAAATAGAGGAAATAATGTTTGAAAATAAGTGTATTTTAACCGGTGTAAAACCTACGGGAAAACCGCATATCGGCAACTATTTCGGGGCAATTTTGCCGGCTTTGAAAATGGGGAACACGGCGCAGCGTTTTAATTTGTTTATTGCTGATTATCACGCCATCAATTTTATGAAAAATGCCGAAATGCTGCAGCAGGAAATAAAAGAAATTGCTTGCATTTATTTGGCGGCCGGTTTAGATCCGCAAAAACATTATTTCTATCGGCAATCGGATATTCCGGAAATTAACGAAATTACCACAATTCTTTATGCGTTTACGCCAAAGGGGTTGATGAATAAGTCGCATGCCTATAAAGCGGCGGTGGATAAAAATACGGAAGCCGGAAAACCGACCGACGACGGTATTAATATGGGGTTATACACCTATCCGACGTTGATGGCGGCCGATATTTTGGCTATGGATACCGATATTGTGCCGGTGGGCAAAGACCAGATTCAACACGTTGAAATTGCTCGTGATATTGCCGGTGCCGTGAATGCTTATTATGATAAGGAATTGCTGAAGTTGCCGGAATATTATGCGGCGGAAAATGTTGCGGTGGTTCCGGGAATCGACGGTCGCAAAATGAGCAAGTCGTATAATAATGTGATTCCGCTTTGCGAAGATGAAAAAGTCATCAAAAAAGCCGTTTATGCCACAATTACCGACTCGCGTCCGATGGATGAGCCAAAAGATCCGGAAAGTGTAATT
The DNA here is from genome assembly GCA_017528205.1 of Alphaproteobacteria bacterium. Lineage (GTDB taxonomy): Bacteria > Pseudomonadota > Alphaproteobacteria > RF32 > CAG-239 > RUG410. Next base: position 48,832 of record JAFXPE010000041.1, read on the forward strand.
GTGTATCAAATTTATAAATGTATGGCATCACCGGAAAAAATAGCCGAAATGGCCGCCGGATTACAAGAGGGAAAGCTCGGTTACGGTCACGTTAAGGCTATGTTGCTCGACGAGATATTGGCGCAAACCAAAGAGGTTAGAGAACGCTACGACTATTATATCTCGCACTACGACGAAGTGAAAGGTGCGTTGGAAGACGGTGCAGCCAAGGCTCGCCCGTTTGCTCAGCGTACGTTGGCTCGTCTTAAGGAAACGTTGTTCGGCAAATAAAAAACCGACCGTTATTGCTAACGATCGGCGTGATGAACAAAAGGGGAAAACTTTATTTTCCTTCAAGAATCGCCTTAAACAATTCGTGAACACTCGGAATGTGATTGTGAGCGTACATCGGATCGGTGCCGAAACGATAAACGTTGTGTCCGGCAAAGGCGAGGTTGTTTTGGATGTCGCCGCCGTGGCCGATGTTCATTAAGGTTTTGTGAATACAGTAGGTGCGCGGATCCGGAATTTTCCCGGTACAGCCGTTTTCGCTGGACCAGCTTGAAAATTGGCACTGCGACAGGCAGCCTACACATTCGGAGCGCTCTTTTTGCATTTCTATCCATTCGTCCGGAGTTAAAAATACCAAAGTCGAATCCGGAGTTTCCTTTATCATGGTATAGCCCTGATTATGTTGCGTTTCAACCTGTTCTTTGTCTTGCGGACGAATATAAACCGCCTTGTGCGGCGCAATCGGTAACAGTAGCGTCAGTTCTTCGGTAGCGGTTTCGCTAAACGGAATTTCTGCCTTTTTGCGGCGAATCAGGTTGCTCAAAAACTTGTTTTTGATGGCCGAAGAAAAGAAACCGGTCGGACTGAATTTTTGTAAAATAACATCGCCTTTTTTAGTGCTGAGCATCAGAAGTTTCCACGCATCGCTAATCGGACTTTCTTCGGTTATCATCGGACGAGTACCGAATTGGAAAGCTACGTTTCCGAGTTCCGGATTGTCGATATAATCTTGCCAGTCACTCAAGCTCCATACGCCGCCGGCAATAATTATCGGCAAATCTTTCAGGCCTAGTTCGTTCAAAACCTGACGTAAAGCAATTAAACGCTCATACGGACGCTCCGGCGCCAAAGGATTTTCGGCGTTGGATAAACCGTTGTGTCCGCCGGCCAACCATGGGTCTTCATAAACCACACCGCCCAAATATTCGGCGTAATTCTTAAACGAGCGCTTCCACAAAACGGTCATGGCACGCGCCGATGAAATAATCGGGTAATAATAAACATTGTGCTCGGAGGCTATTTTGCCCAAGTTATAAGGAAGTCCGGCACCGCAGGTAACGCCGTGGATAAGTCCTTTAGCACCTTCAAGAACCCGAATGATGACTTCTTGCGAATCAGCCATTTCCCACAGCATATTCATATGAATACGGCCGTTGTTGCCGGCAATGTCGTGCGCTATTTGCGCTTGAGAAATGCCGCCTTTTATGGCGTATTCCACCATTTCGCGGTGACGTTTGGCGCGAATTTTTTCGTGGAAAATTTCCGGTATGATTGAACCCTCAAGAGAAATTTCCGTCGGACTGACCATGGAAATGGTTCCGACTCCGCCTTCTTTTGCCCATGTACCGGAACTTTTGCCGTCGGTTCCGTTAATGCCTTTTCCTCCTTCAATCAGAGGGTAAACCATAGCTCCCGAAATGTTTATTTTGTTTATTGTCTTCATTTTTTTTGCCCCTTCTCCTCCATTATAATACCTATATAGACCTATTTTCCGTATTTGAAAAGTAGGCACTTTTTCGGAGCTTAGTTTCCTTCGGGTAACTATTGGGAATTACGGGGCCAAATTAAGCCATTGCATTGGCAGGCCGTTAACCACCAAAAAGGCAATTAACAGGCAGATATAGGCATAAATCTGCAGCATACTCAAGAAATTGTGCTGCTTTTTATCCGACATTTGTCCGGCCAAAGCGGCCAAAAGCCGATTGATGCCGATAATGAACAACGTAATCAAAATAAGCTGGGCAAAAATTCCCATATCAATCAGCGATTGCCGGAAGAAACCCGCAATTTTATACAGAAAAGTGAAAAACAGCAGATAAATCACAAAAAATGCCTTCAAACCGTAATTTTGCAAATGTTTCAACTGTTCCTGTTCTTGTTTTTTGCGTTTCAAATTCTCAGTGGTGAGCTTTTTAATGCTTAAACCGCGTACGGTTTGCGGTTCTTCTTTTTGTTTTTTGTAATTGTTGACCTGTTCCTTGAATTTTTCGGACACAATACACAAACCGCAACCTTTCGGAGTGAAATAAACGTGATTTTTATCTTTTTTGCACGGTTTGCAGTGATCGAGCAAATAAGCCAGATGAGTTTGCCATTCGAGTGCCGTCGGACGTTCGTTTCCTTTGGTGAAGGCACGCTCAAACAGGTTCATGGTTTCTTTATCCAAATAATCGTGAATGCTGTAAGGATTTGGCTGTTGATAGGAATCCGGCCAAAAACCGTAAGCGTAATGATATTCGGTAATGCGTTCTTGAATAGAGAGCATGTCTCCATTGTTGCGAGGAGTTCCGGAAAACGGGTGAATGCCCTCGTTAAGTAACTTGAATATAATCACGGCCAAGGCAAACTTATCTTGTTCTTCGCCCATTTCCTTGCAAGTCAGATTCATGCCTTCGGGATAAATATATTCTTCGCTGACAAATTCTGCCGGATAGCGGGCGCCGTTTTCTCCTTTAATGGAAAAGCCGTCACAATCAAAGGCTATGGCAACCTGATTTTTTTTATAAACATAAATATTTGAAGGCTTTAAATCAACTATGTAGTGGCCGCAGGCGTGCAGTTTTGCCACAATGGTTGCAATATTATATGCCGCGACAACGCGTGCCAGATAACGCTCGGTTAAGCCTAATTTTTTGCGCACCGCTTTTTGAATTAAATGGTCGAGCAACACGGTTTCGGTTGTGTCGATGCGCGGCATCAGATAACCGACGCAAAAGCCCTGCGAATCTTCAAGCAAGGCGGTCGGCCAGGCAATTTGAGTATATTCTTTGCCGTCTTTATCATTAAAAAAGGTGGTAATATTCGGGCGGTTGTGCAACATTGCTTCCAGTTTTTGGCGGTTGGTGTTGCTGTGCTCTTTTTCGTGAAAAATCTTGGCCACGCTGTTCGGGTGCGAGGCATCAATATAAATTTTTCCGGCAGCTCCGCCTTTGTTGAGCAGTTCGCCAAGCATAATTTTTTCGTTATGCCCGTCGGGATACAGCGCCAAAAATATGTTGTTGGTTTCCGTCATTGCAGTTTTGCCCATAGAAGAGTTTTGTCATCGGCGTTTATACGTTGTGCGCGTACGTCGTTTAAAGTATTATTCAGCGCCTTTACAGCGTAAGTGCGGCGCGGTTCACGTTCAAGATATTCGGCAATCGGAATCAAAAATCGGCGCTGAATCTTGTAAAAATCATCGGAAAACACAAAGCCGGTAACGCCGTCGGTCATTAACATCAGACGGTTAACGTTTTCAAACGGAGTAAAACGCAAGCAATCCTGCCAATCGTCCATGGTGTAAAAATAAGTTTCGCACGAAAAGGCACCGTTTTCCGGCTCGGAAATCAACAGATTGTCGTAGTTGCCGGCATTAAAAGCCAAACCGGCACCGTCACCGATGTGGAAAAACATACCGCGGCCGTTGTGATAGAAAAATCCGACCAAGGTGGCGGAAAAATTTATCAAATCAGCCGAAGATTTGCTTTTGTTTTGGCGATGCAACAATAATTTTTGCCGCGCAATTTCAACGGCATTTATCACATCTTTTTTGATGTTTTTCAGATTGGAATTGATTAAAATATCGCACAAAGTTCGGCAAACGATGCGCGCTCCGGTTTGGGCATAACGAGCCGAGCCGGCGCCGTCGGAAACAATGCCGACAACTTTGTTTTTGTTGGTTTTATAGCAGCAATAGTCTTGGCACGGCAAACCGTTGGCTTTATGCAAAGCGCCGCGCAAAGAGGTGGATAAAATTTTTATATTGCTTTTGCTTGCTGCCATAATTTTTACTTTTCATTCCATTCCGTTATGTCGTCCATATAATTGTTGGCGTTTGGCGCGGCCTTGGAAATGCACGAAACGCTGCGGCTGAGCCACAAGAAAAATTCAGTGAACTTAAGTCCGGTCAGGCGCTTTGGCGGCAAAATGGAAAATTTGGCCAATTTATCCAAATTGGCACCCTGTGTGCCGATGGCGTGAATGACAACCTTTTTGTTCTTTTGGGCGTAGCGGCAAATTTCGGCCGAATCTTCCCAACCGTAATCCGTCGGCTCACCGTCGCTGATAAGGAATATCCACGGGCGCTTTGAAGTTACGCCGCAACTGTCATAAAGGCATTTTTGCTCTTCTATTTTTTGCAGGGCAATTTCCATGGCCTTACCGAGCGGAGTTAAGCCGCCGGCTTCCATAATCGGCGCCGTAAAATTCATGGCGTCGGTCCAATCGGATTCTATTTTTACCTCGTCTTTGCCGAAGGCTTTGATAATCAGCAGTTGCACGCGCGAGCTGGCGTCTATATCTTCTTTGAGCTCGTTTTCCAAAGCCACCAAGCCGGCATTGAGCTGTTTAATCGGTTCGCCGCGCATGGAGCCCGAACAATCCAGCACCAAAACACACGGCGTGCGTTCGTTGGCATTGTCGGCAAATTCAACATACGGAATACGCTCAATCGCATTATTTTCAGCCATCTTTTTTACTCCTGTTCGTTAGGATATTGATGCGGAAAACCGCTACCCTCTACCGGATACGGCTTTGAATAACGGCCGCAAGAGGTAATTGTCAGCGTTATAAACGTTAACAGCAGAGAGAGCATAAACATTTTACAAATATTTTTCATTTATTAACCTTTTTTTTGAATCTGATAGTTATTATTTAGCATAATATCGGTTAAAAGTTAAAGATAATTTATGTTTTTAGCAGAAAGTTGTTAATGAATGAATAAAATTTTAAAAATCTGCCTGTTTTTGTTGGCTTTTTGCTGGTTTTCGGTTGGTGCCGAGGCTAAGATAAATATGTTCCCGAAACCACGTTATATTCCGGCGCTGAGCTTTTACGGAGACAGCGGAAAACCTTATCGCTTAACCGATTTTAATTCTGATTTGCTGATGGCGGTTATTTGGTCACGCAGTTGCGGTCCTTGTTTGGAAGATTTGAAACATTTGGGCAAATTTACACAGGCCACCATGGGCAAAGGCATTGAGGTTATTTTGATTTCGCCGGAAAAAGAATGGCGCACGCCGGACGAAAAAAGAAACTTTTTGCGGCGTTTGGGCGCCAATAATATGGTGAGTTTTGCCGACAGAAACGGTCGTTTTCGCGACGGTATGGCTATTTCCGTGACACCGACGGCTATTTTGGTTAATAAAAACGGCGAAGAAATCGGGCAAATCACCGGCTCAATCGAGTGGGACAAGCAGGAAGTTATCGATTATATGCTCAAGTTGAAAGACGAAACCTCACAAAAACTTAAGGAGAGCAAAGCCTCCGATGAGCAAAATCAGGAATAAAACCGAAAGCCAACCGAGGTTCTTTTCAATAAATTCTTTCATTCTTTCGCCATAAGTTTTGAGTAACCACGCAATCAGGAAAAAACGCAGTCCGCGAGCCAGAATCGAGGCAATCGTGAACACGAGCAAGTTTAAATGTACAACCCCGCTGGCAATTGTTATGATTTTATACGGAAACGGAGTGATGCCGGCACCGAAGACAATCCACGCACCGTATTCGGTGTAAAGATTCTTAAATTCATTGAATTTTTCCAGATATCCGTAAAAACTGAGCAACGGTTCGGCAATAAGTTCAAAGAAATAAAAGCCGATAACGTAACCCAAATAAGCTCCGATAACGCTGGCAACGGTGCAAACTCCGGCAATTTTCCAAGCCTTTCGCGGAGTGGCCAATATCATCGGAATCAGCATAATATCCGGCGGAATCGGGAAAAACGAACTTTCAATAAAAGAAATTGCCGCCAACCAAAACAGCGCGTGTTCTTTGGCAGAAAGACCGATGACCGAATCGTATATGCGACGCACAAAACTGTTAAAAGACATAGAAGTTCCTTTTTATATTGCTTACCGCCGATATTATTGCAAAAATTTTTCGATTTCAGCTATGTCTTGATGTCTATCCACATAAAAAATGCGCGGATGCCGGATAAGGTGCTTGAGGCCGATAAATTCCGGCACATATTCTATCCATACATTTTGCGGCTGATTTTTTTCCAGATAATTAAGAGCGGCGTCGGCGTTGTGAATTTCAAAAAAATCATAACCTTTTTGCCAAAGTTGCAAATGCAGAGTGTCGGGCTGAGAAGAATAGCGGTCAAGCAACATAATTTGGTGCGTCTTGCCGCCCGGTCCGTAGCTTTCAATAATATCAACCAACTTTTCGTAGTCAGTCGGCATATTTAAATAATGTGCAATGCGCGGGTGCGAATCGCGGCGAAACATAGCACTTTGCAACACAATTATCGGAAAATTTTTATCTGTTGTAAGATTTTTTAGCCGTTCCAGAGTTTGGGCGTCGGGCGAACCGAAGTCGCTCAAATTAAAAATCATTACGTCGGGAGTTATTTCTTTGGCATAGCGTAAAAGCTGATAAAGATTGTCGGTGGTAAAAGTGTTGAACGATTTGCTGTTGAAAATATCGGAAAAAGCCGATAAATACGAGCGTTTCGTATCGTAGAAAAAGACGTTTCCCAAATGAGTTTGCGGCATAGATTGCTCCTTTCACGAGGTGTTTTTGCAAAATATAATCGTGAAAGGAATAAATTAAAGGGCAGAGCGCTGCAAAATGTACGCGTCAACCGTGTTTTGCAACAACATGGCAACGGTCATCGGCCCCACGCCTCCCGGTACCGGAGTAATAGCTGCGGCATCTTCTTTTACATCGTCAAAATCTATGTCGCCGCAGAGTTTGCCGTTGTCGCGGTTGATACCCACATCAATCAAAATCGTGTTCGGTTTCAGCCAATCATTCTTTACCAATTTGGCCACACCGCAAGCGGCAACCAAAATATCGGCCTTGCGTGTGAGCTCCTTAATGTTTTGCGTGTGGATATGGGTTACGGTTACGGTACATTCCTGATTGAGCAGCAAAGTCGCCAACGGACGGCCGACAATCAGCGAAGCGCCGATAATAACCACGTTTTTGCCACTCAATTCCGGCGTTACGGTTTTGATAAGCGTCATAATGCCCAGCGGAGTGGCGGCAATAAAATACGGCTTTTCGTTGTTTTGCAACATACCGGTATTGTATGGATGAAAGCCGTCAACGTCTTTAAGCGGGGAAATGCGGTTAATGATGCGATGTGTGTTCAAATGTTCCGGTAGCGGCAGTTGCACGATAATACCGTTAACCGCGGTGTCTTGATTGCACTTGTCGATAAGCTGCAACAAATCTTGCTCCGCGGTATTTGCCGGCAAATGAAACAGCTCGGTGACAATTCCGGTTTCGGCGGCAAATTTTTGTTTGTTGCGAACATAAATGCGGCTTGAATCGTCATCACCGACCAAAATTATGGCCAACTTAGGGGAGGTCGGCAAAGTTGAAATTTTGCTTTTGAGCTCTGCATAAATTTGAGTTGCAATTTGTTTGCCGTCAATGATTTTTGCCGTCATCTTTAACTTTCCTTTATTAAATTATCCAACTTTTGCGCCAAATTTTCGGTTAAACCCTCGTTGATGTAAAATTTTTTCAGATGGGTGGTGGCACCGGCGAGCAACTCTATTTTTTGCTTTGGAATTCCCAACTCTTTGGCCAATACTTTGATGATTTCTTTGTTGGCTTTTCCTTTTTCGGGAGCAACGGTTATGTAGGCCTTGAGATAGGTTTGTCCGTCGGCGTTGACAAACAACTCACCGAATCCGCAAAAAGAGGCGTTTGGTGAAAGTTTGATGCGTACAATACAACCGGTTTTCGATGATTCGTAAAAAGTCATCTTACATATAGCGGTCAATCCACTTGGTTAAATTGGAAACGAATTGATATACAAAGATAATTGCAACCAACAAAACATAAGGCGCAACGTCATAACCCGAAATCGGCGGAACTTTTTTGCGAATAGCCTTATACACCGGCTCGGTTAAACTCTTTAAGATTTCCATAAATTTTTCCGCGTATTTGTTGTGTACGGTCAGCAACTTGTATTTCAGCATCCAATACAATATAATATCAATAGCAACAACCTTGAAATAAAGGTCAATCAAAATGCTGAGAATATTCAGCAAAGGCAGTACAAATAAACCAACAATACCCATTATATTACTCCTTAATTATCCACATCGCCGTCTACTGGTAGCGGCACTTGTTCTTTTTCTAACATATAAAATCTGTTTCTGTCAAACCTTCTTTTATTATAAGTCCCACGTAATTGTGCAATTCGCTCGCTCATTCTTTCGTCTTCCAGTTGTCTGGAGGCGGAAATTCCGGCGTTTTGCGGAATTGTTTTGACGGTGTCTTTTACCGTATCTTCTATGGTATCTTCCGCATCATCGGCTTCTTTGTTTGCCGGTGACGACATTTCTATCCTCAGCTCAAGCAACATAATGCGTTTGAGCCAGTTCATCGGATTAAAGCCGTCGGCCAAATCGCTGTCGTCTTCGTGGTCAATGCCGAGGCTGCTACGCTCTTTAAGGCTGAAATTATATTCATAGCCCAAACTCTGCAAAGATTTCAACATTTTATAAATCGGTTTGGCGCTTTCGTATTCGTCGCGGCCGATTTCAATATCTACCTCATCACGGGTAAAATTGAGAATTAAATCGCGTATTTCACGCAAACGTATGATATTCAACTGCAACTCACCGAGGCGCGTACTGCTGTCGGGATCGGTAATTCGGGTAAGGCAATAGGCTGCAAACAGCGCAAATTCATAACGGTCAATCATTTCCAAAAATTCAAGCCGTTCCTGATAATCTTCTTTGGTCACATAGCCGTCGTTCATATGTTTGATGATATTGGCGGCATTCTCTAAAATGTCGTGATGGGTTTGTTGCGGCGATTCATAAACACAACTTAGAGACAACTCTGCAGAAAGCAAGCGCATTATTTCCGTTTTGTCATAGGTTTTATTGCCAAATTCAACCGTGTAATCGTCCGGCGCCAAAATGGTTTCGCGCAAAACGGTGCAAGCATTTTGCCAACTGACGCTCGGAAAGCAATTTTCAGTTGCTTCGTATAGCATATAAAAATGTGTGCAGCTTTCGTAACGCCCCATAAATTAAACTTCCTCAAAAATGAGTTTGGCTTGCTCCAACCAGATGATTCTGTCGATAATCCAGTTGCTGATTTGTTCGATTTTTTCGATTTCTATTCCCAAGGCGATGCCGACTTTGCCGATGAAGAGAGTTTCTTCGTCGGAAAGTACATTGTCCACATGTGAAAGCATACACATTTCGCGGATGAGTTCCAATGCCAAATGGCGGTCTTTGATGATTTTAACCTTATCCAAAACAGTTGCTTCGTTGTCATAACCCTTGAGGGCGCTAAGACTTTTAATTCCGTGCTTTTGTGCGGCTTTGGAAATAAATTCAACTTCGGCATCTTCGGTCGCGCCGTCTACGCCGGCCAAATGCAGAAGCGTCTGGAAAAACACGATTTTTTCCGCATCGGTAGCACCTTCTAAATATGAGGGCAAAATGTTAATTAAGTCGGACATGCTTTTACTCCATAGCTATAACGCATTTCATAATATATGCAATTAGTAAGTTTTGCAACAGAAAAAAGTATTGAAAAAAAATGCAGATTAGCGTACACAATATGTATTGTTTGAATTTTGAAACGGAAAAAGCGTGTCTGAAAAATATTTTATTAAAACCTTCGGCTGTCAGATGAATGTGTATGATTCATCGCGAATCGCCGATATGCTTAAAAATGAGGGTTATGAAGAAACACATCGACAGGCAGAGGCGGATATCGTGCTGTTTAACACCTGTCACATTAGGGAAAAAGCTGCGGAAAAACTGTTTTCCGATTTGGGCAGAGCTCATTTGATTCAACTTGAACGGGAAGAAAGCGGCAAAAAAACGATTATCGGCGTTGTCGGTTGCGTGGTGCAGGCCGAAGACGAGCAGATTATCAAGCGCGCTCCGTTTGTGGATTTTGCGTTGGGGCCGCTGATGTATCATAAAATTCCGGAAGTGTTGCGCCAAATTAAGCAAAACAAAGAGCGTCAGCCGATTGTCAATACCGAATTTCCGGCGGAAAGTAAGTTTGATTTTTTGCCGGAAAACAAGGCCGGCGGCGCTTGTTCTTTTTTGGCGATTCAGGAAGGGTGCAACAATTTTTGCACTTATTGCGTGGTGCCGTATACGCGCGGTGTGGAATATTCGCGACCGGTGGCTGAGGTGCTGGCGGAAGCCAAGCGGCTGTTGGCAACCGGAACTTTGGAAATAAATTTGCTGGGGCAAAACGTTAATTCGTATCACGGCGAAGATGCCACGGGCAAAGAGCGCAATTTGGCTTATTTGCTGCATAAAGTAGCGGAGCTTGACGGTTTGAAACGCATTCGCTACACCACATCGTATCCGGCGGATATGACCGATGATTTGATTGAGTGTCACCGCGATATCGAGATTTTGATGCCGTATTTGCATTTGCCGATTCAATCCGGTTCGGACAGCATTTTGAAAGCAATGAACCGGCGGCATACTTCGGGGGATTATCTGCGGATTGTTGAAAAGTTGCAAAAAGCTAATCCGCAAATCGGTATGTCTTCAGACTTTATAGTGGGTTTTCCGGGCGAAACCGATGCAGATTTTCAGCAAACGTTGGATATAGTCAATGAGGTGAAATATATTCAGGCGTTTTCGTTCAAATACAGTCGCCGAGCCGGAACACCGGCCGCGGTAATGGATAATCAGGTGGAAGAAAAAGTTAAAAAAGAGCGGCTGGAAATTTTGCAAAATTTGCTGTTTGCTTATCAGGATAAATTTAATCAATCTTGTATCGGCAAAAAAATGCCGGTGCTTTTGGAACAAAAAGGCCGACACAAGGGACAACTTATCGGTCGAACACCTTATATGCAAAACTTGCATGTTGAAACAGACAGTGCTAATATGAATAAAATTATCGAAGTTAAAATTACGGAAGCGACCACAAACTCGCTGAGCGGAAAGGAGATTTAAAAATGGCGGAAATTTGTTTTGAATTGTTTAACAATCAATTGGTGCAACAACTTGTCGGCGAGGCGGACAGCAATTTGCGACTGATTGAAAAAATGCTGAATGTCGAGATTTTGAGCTTTGGCAATCAAATTACGGTTAAGGGCAGTTCAAGCGATGTGGAAAATGCCAAGACGGCAATCGAGATATTGTATAACAAAGTCAGCCGCGGAGTTGATGTGGGTGAGCAGGAAGTTAAGGCCGCAGTCAGAATGAGCGGCGACGTGCATACCGAAGATGATAAGCAAAACTTGACCGATATTGTGCTTAAAACCAAAAAACGCTATATTTATCCGCGTTCGGCAAATCAAGCGAAATATATTCAGGAAATGATGAAAAACGAGTTGGTGTTCGGCTTGGGCCCTGCCGGTACGGGTAAAACTTATCTGGCGGTGGCGTTGGCCGTATCTATGATGTTGGAAGGCACCATCGATAAAATCATTTTATCGCGTCCGGCGGTGGAAGCCGGTGAAAATTTGGGCTTTTTGCCGGGCGACTTAAAGGAAAAAGTCGATCCGTATCTGCGTCCGCTGTATGATGCGTTGTATGAAATGTTGCCGGCCGAGCAGGTGGATAAAAAATTGGCGCTCGGCGAAATAGAAATTGCGCCGTTGGCGTTTATGCGCGGCCGTACCTTGGCTAACTCTTTTGTTATTTTGGACGAGGCACAAAATACCACGCCGATGCAAATGAAAATGTTTTTAACCCGCTTGGGCGAAAATTCGCGCATGGTGGTGAACGGCGACTTAAGTCAGGTAGATTTGCCGAGCGGCGTGCTTTCCGGCTTGCGCGATGCGTTGAGCACTTTGAAGAATATAGACAACATTTCGGCCGTTACATTCGGCTCCGAAGATGTGGTGCGTCACGGATTGGTGGCCAAAATCGTGAAAGCTTATGAAGAAAAAAGCAAGCGCACTCAAGAGGCGGCACGTTACGAAAATGTCTGAGATAATTTTGGAAACGGCGCTTGAAGATGCGCGCTGGGCCGAGGCAATCGCCGATGTGGAACAGGTGGCGGAAAAAGTTAAAAACGCCGCTTTCGGTTATTTGCAAACACACGAAAATTTGGATTTTCTGCAGGCGGATAAACCGCTTAAAATCGGCGTTTGTTTGAGCGACGATGCAACCGTGCAACGCTTGAACAAAGAATATCGCAATATGGATAAACCGACCAACGTGCTTTCATTTGCCAACTTGGATTTTGCGGGATTTTCGGAACAAAACGAGCCTTTTGCGGAAATCGAACTCGGCGATATCATTTTGGCTTATGAAACTATGGAACGCGAGGCAAAAGAACAGCAGGTTACGTTGTATGCGCATTTTTGCCATTTGCTGACGCACGGTTTTCTGCACCTTTCGGGCTATGACCATATGGAGCCGGAAGACGCGGAATATATGGAAAATTTGGAAAAAGAAATATTGAAATCATTGCAGATAGAAAATCCGTATGAGGGGGAATAATGGCCAAGAGCGTAAAAAAAGAAACAACCGGAAAAACAAAGAAAAAAGCGGCGGTTAAAAAGTCTGCAAGCAAAAAAAGCACGGCTAAAAAAACGTCGGCCGCGCAAAGCAAAAAAGCAAAAGAAGTAAAAACCGCGGCTCAAAAAGTTGAGGCAAAGGTTGAAGCACCGAAAGTTGAAACAAAGGCAGACACCGCGGTGCAAACCAGCTTGGCGGTGACTTTACTGAATAATATCGGCGCTTGGTCCAAACTTTCGGCTTTGGTGGCCGGTGCGGTGCTGACGGCGGCGTTGCCTCCGTTTTATTATACTTGGGCGCTGTTTTTGGCTTTTTCCGTGTTGATGTTTCTGCTTTGTCGGGCAGGTAGCGGCAAAAATGCGGCGGCGGTCGGCTATTGGTTTGGTTTCGGGTATTTTGCTTTTGGTTTTTATTGGATTGGCAACGCTTTGTTGGTTGATGTTGCCGAAACCGGTTGGCTGTATCCGATTGTGTTGCTTTTAAACGGGGCGTTTTTCGGGTTGTTTGCGATTATTCCGGCTTTAATAACGCGCGCCGGACGCAATGCGTTGAGTAAGATGTTGCTTTTTGCCGCCGGTTGGTGCCTGATTGTGGAATGGTTGCGCGGGTTTATCCTGACCGGTTTTCCGTGGAATCCGGTGAGCTCGATTTTGGGCTTTAGTCCGGCAATGTTGCAGGTTTTGGGTTTGTTCGGAACATACGGCGTTTCTTTGCTGTTGGTGTTTGCGGCGTCAATTCCGGCATTTTGGTTGTTAAAGCCGACGCGCAAAAGAGCGTGGGTGGTGATGTTGCCGCTTTGTATGTGGCTCGGTGCGTGGCAATACGGGCTTTTTGTGTTGGATAAACGGCCGCAGATTCCGGACGGACATTCTTTGGTAATACGGCTGGTGCAACCGAGTATTCCGCAGTCGCTTAAATGGGACAAAGATATTTTGGAGCAAAATCTGCAAGAATATATTGATTTGAGCAACGCGCAAGACAGCCATTATATTGACTTTACGGTGTGGGGCGAAACCGCATCGCCGTTTGATTTGATGTATGATTATCCGCACAATCGCAAGGTGATGAATGCGGTGCCGAGATACGGCCGTTTGATTACCGGCTTTTTGCGGCGTGAAGATAACGGCAGGCGCGTGATTCCGCATAATTCGCTGGCGGTGATGAATACCAAAGGCGAAGTAGAGGCGTGGTATGACAAGAGTCATTTGGTGCCGTTTGGGGAATATATGCCGTTTCGTAAATATTTGCCGGATTGGGTGAGACCGCTCGCCAATGTGGTGGCGGAGTTTGGTCGCGGCGAGCAGTATAAAATAATCAAAACCGGAGAATATCCGGCGTTTGCCCCGCTTATTTGCTACGAAGTTATTTTTTCTGACGAAGTGGTGAAAAAGGGGGCGGAAAAGCCGACTTGGGCGGTGGTTTTAACCAACGACGGTTGGTACGGAGTAAGCTCCGGACCGTATCAGCACTTGGTGGCGGCGCAAATGCGGGCGGCGGAAGAAGGTATTTCAATTGTCAGAAGCGCCAACAGCGGCATTAGCGCGGTTATCAGCGCGTATGGTGAAATCAGGGCAAAAATTCCGTTGGGCACAAAGGCGGCGATTGATGCGCTGATAAAGCCGGAAGAAGCGCACCAGACATTGTTCGGCACTTACGGCAATAAAATTCCGCTGGCGCTGAGCGGGGTGTTTTTGCTGTTGGGATTGCTGTGTTCGTTGGCCTCGAAGCGCAAAAAGTAGTAATTTTGCAAAAAAGTTCTTGATTTGCACGAGGAAATGCTTTATAAGCTATCCGAAGTGATAGGGGTATAGCTCAGTTGGTAGAGCATCGGTCTCCAAAACCGAGTGTCGAGGGTTCGAATCCTTCTGCCCCTGCCAATAAAAAAGGCACCCCTTGCGGGTGCCTTTTTTATTGGCAATTGGGGAAGAGAGATGAGAACCCTCGGAAAAGAGGTTCGACAAGGAGCCGCCGGCAGACGGGAGTATGCCGGTCAGCAACGGCTGAAAGGCGACGCAGCGGCGAAGCCAATCCTTCTGCCCCTGCCAATAAAAAAGGCACCCCTTGCGGGTGCTTTTTTTATTGGCAATTGGGGAAGAGAGATGAGAACCC
>JAFXPE010000042.1 GCA_017528205.1 Alphaproteobacteria bacterium
CTCTTCCGATCTCCCAGAAGGGTGGCTTTTTTTATTGGTACGCGCGCAGGGATTGTTTCGCTTTGCTCCTCCTTCGCACTCATCGCCTGATGGCGACCGCGATACTTCCGTCTCGCTTTCGCTTGGCGTCGAACCCTTTTTCCAGGGTTCGCATCCCTTACTGCTCTTACCAATAAAAAAAACCACCCGGAAGGGTGGCTTTTTTTATTGGTACGCGCGCAGGGATTCGAACCCTGGACCCACTGATTAAGAGTCAGTTGCTCTAGCCAACTGAGCTACGCACGCATAATTCTTAAACAACAACTGTATAAGGCAATAATTTTCATTTTGCAACATTTTTTTTGCATATTTTGTTTTTTTTAGAAAAATATTTACCGATTTTTGCTAAAACACCCTCAAATAACTTTATATAAGAAAGGATTTATTATGGAAAAAGAAAATACAAAAAAGAAATCTAAATGGTTTCGCAAAACATTTAAATGGTTGATTATTTCAATTGTGTTGCTGCTCGTTTTGCTCATCGGCGGCGCATATTGGGCCTATAATTATTACGACTGGCACTCTCAAGTGCGCCATATGGTACATATTTACGGCTCGCAAGTGGTCGGCACTGATGTTAATATCGGCAGAATCGATATTTCCCTCAAAGACGGACACGGTTCGGTCAGCGATATTACCGTCGGCAACCCTAACGGTTATAGCAAAGATTTAATTATCAATCTCGGCAAAGTGGCGGTTAAAGTAGATGTGGAATCGGTCAAAAAAGCCTTGATGGAAACCGCGAAAAAGACCGGTCCGAAAGTTAAAACCATCGTTATTGACGAAGTTCGTGTCAGCAAACCGGAAGTTACTTACGAATTGATGAATCTCAACCGCAATAACGCCAACGATGTGATGGCCAATATTCAGAAAAACACCGCATCGTCGGCCAAAAAAGAAGAACCGAAGCCGGCCGATAAAGATGCGGTACAATATAATGTTGCCGTTAAAAAAGTGGTGGTTGAAGACGGAACCGCTACGGTTGCCGCCGGATTGCTCGGTGTTTCCAAATCGCTCAGCGTTGGTTTGCCGACCATCACAATCAACAACGTGGGGACGGAAAAACAGGGTGTTACCATCGGTAACGGGTTAGCTCGCCTGTTTCAGGAGATTTTAAAAAATACAATCAACTCCGTGGCTAAGATTGACTTGAGCGAATTACTCGGCAATGTCGGCGATTTGGCTACCGGCGCCGTGGGAATGGCGACAGATGCGGCCGGTGCGGCGGTTGATACGGCAGGAAAGGCAGCCGGTGCGGCGGCTGACACGGCCGGAAAAGCAGCCAGCGGTGCTGTTGATGCGGTTTCGGGTGGAGTAAAAGGCCTGACCGACAGCGTCGGTGGTTTGTTCAAATAAAAAACTCTGTTAAAAAATTAAGGAGGCGCGATTTGCGTCTCCTTTTTTATTGTTGCGGATTGATTATTAAAAATCCAAAGCGCGACGGAATGTTGCCACCCAATTTTCCTGTTCGTTTCTGTCGGCCGCATTCATTTTGCGCAACTTCAAAACCGTGCGCAAAGCCTTAACATCAAAACCGGCACTTTTTGCCTCGGCAAAAATGTCACGAATGTCACTTTGCAATTCCTTTTTTTCTTCTTCCAAACGTTCAATTCTTTCCACCAGCGAGCGCAATCTTTGCGCATCAACACCGCCGATTTCTACATCTACTACGTTTTCGTCTGCCATTTTCATTCTCCTTATAAAAAAATTCTTTTGCTGTTGTAACAAACAAAATTGTTTTTGACAAGTGATAATTTTTATTAAAGTTAAACTTGAAATTAAGAACTTTTGATTTATAACAATGAACAAAGTTAATCATTTAAGAGGAAAGAAAAATGCCTATTGATACACGCACCAAAATTTTAGCCACCATCGGACCATCAACCTCATCCAAAACCATGCTCGAAAAATTGGTTAAGGCCGGAGTTGATGCTTTTCGCTTTAACTTCAGTCACGGCACGCATGAAGAACACGCCGAACGCTTAAAGATTGTTCGCGATTTGAGCGAAAAACATAAGCGCCACTTAACGGTTATCGCTGATTTACAGGGACCAAAACTGAGAGTCGGAACGTTTAAGCAAGACAAAGTTTTGCTCAAAAAAGGTCAGCATTTTGTACTCGATATGAAAGATATTCCGGGTGATGAAACGCGTGTAAATCTGCCTCATAAAGAAATTTTTGAAGTTTTGAACGCGGGCGATAAGTTGCTGTTAAACGACGGCAATATCGAATTGCAGGTGGTTTCAAATCATAAGTATGTTGCCGATACAATTGTTAAGGTGGGCGGTTATCTTTCGGCGCATAAAGGCGTTAATCTGCCAAATGTAAAATTGCCGATTTCCGCCATTACCGACAAAGACAAAAAAGACTTGGAATTTGCGCTTAATCAAGGCGTGGATTGGGTGTGTCTTTCGTTTGTGCAAAGTGTTTCCGACGTGCGTACGGCGCGCAAGCTCATCGGTAAACGCGCGTGGATTATTTCTAAATTGGAAAAGCCGAGCGCAATTGACGAACTTGATGACATCATTAAAGAATCTGACGGAATTATGGTGGCGCGCGGTGATTTGGGTGTGGAATGTCCGATTCATACCGTTCCGGTTTTGCAAAAACGAATCGTAAAGGCTTGTCGCAAATTTGCCCGTCCGGTGATTGTGGCAACACAAATGTTGGAATCGATGATTAACAACCCTACTCCTACGCGTGCCGAAGTTTCCGATGTGGCAACCGCTGTGTTTGACGGCGCCGATACGGTTATGCTGTCCGCCGAAACGGCTGCCGGAAGTTATCCGGCCGAAGCGGTTGAAATGATGCATCATATCATTAAACAAGTGGAAGAAAACGACACCTATTATGCTCAGTTGCAACGTGATTTGGATTTATCCGATTGCGATGATGTGGCCGATGCCATTACTTATGCTGCGGCGGAAATGTCGCAAATTTTGCCGAATATTGCGGCGGTTGTTACTTATACCAGTTCGGGTATGACTGCTTTATCAATGGCACGCGAACGCCCGTCGGCACCGATTATTTCTATAACTGCATCACCTTTGGTAGCACAACGTTTGGGAATCGTGTGGGGTGTTAAATCCACGGTTTGCGATAAAATTTTCAAAGACTTTAATAAAATCAGAGAAAATGCGTTAAATGCAGCTAAAGTTTGCAAAATCGGCAAAAAAGGCGATTATCTGGTGGTTACTGCCGGATATCCGATTGGCGAGGCCGGAATCACCAACCTGTTGCACACAGTACAGATATAATAATTTTATCAAAAAAGGAAGGTCGCAAAACCTTCCTTTTTCTTTTATAAATGATAACTTTATTTTACCATATACACAAACAGTGCATATGCCGCCGCCACGCCGATCACAATTTGCACAATTGAAACCAACAACGGCATAAAGCCAAATGCAAAAGTTACCAAATCAAACTTGAAAGCTCCGACCAATGCCCAATTGATACCGCCGAGTAAACCTAAAAATAATGCTATTCTTTTTAATGCCATTTTTATTCTCCTTTGTGATTAACGAGTTCAGACTATATTGCATAATCCTTAACTTTGTGTAAAAGATATAATATCTTGATTTATGATTGCAATGGGATTATAAATTTTTGCAAAGGCTTAATTATTGAAAGGGTTGTATATGTCGAAAAAAATTGCTCTCATTATTGCCACCTATTTCGGTTTGGGGTTATCGCCGAAAGCACCGGGAACGGTCGGCTCAATCGGCACCATTCCGTTGGCTTTTGCGCTGGCTTATTTCTTTGGTGCTTACGGAATTATCATTGCCGCCGTGCCGATTGCAATTATCGGTATTTACGCTACCGATGTTTTAATTCGCGACCAAGAAGAAAAAGACCCGGGAAAAGTGGTTATAGATGAAGTTGTCGGGCAGTTGTTGGCCTTTTTATTTGTGGCAGACGGTTTATATCACAATACTCAAAATTGGTGGCTGTATCTTGTCGGTTTGGCGGCATTTCGCTTTTTTGATATTTGCAAAATGGGGCCGGTAAAATGGTTTGACAGCAAAATGAAAAACGCCGTCGGCGTGATGATGGACGACGTTTGCGCCGGATTGATGGCGGCGCTTGTGGTTTGGGGTGTGCAAACTTATGTGGCGGCAATGAATTAATATTGCTTGCTCGGACGTATCATGTCCAGCATACTTATATAGCGTTGATCGGAAGCAGAAATCTTGCCTTTCAGCGCTTTTTTAATGCCCGAAGTTTCGGCATCGACAGGCAATTCTTGCATACGCTCATTCATAGTCTTCAGGCATTTGCGAAACTGCATCAGGTCGGTTTTGGCGGTTTCCGGTTCCAATTTACAATATATTCCGCCAATGCGGCGCATCAGTTTTTCACCGGCGTTTTTATAATCCAAATAAGACAAATCCTCGGTTTCAACCAAAGCCGAAAACAGCGACAAATCGTCTTTTTCCAAAGCTCGTTGCAGATAAACACGCTGTCTGATTTTGGCGTTGAGCATATCGGCCGATTCAACTTCGTATTGCGAAGAAATAGGGTTGCCGGCTTCCGCTTGCGGCAGTTCTTCGCGCATTTTGCTCCACAAATTTTTAACCGTCGAGATGTCCTTTTTTTCTACGGCATAATCCAATAAATTTTTCATATTTTCATCGGTCATAAACAGCGCTTCCGGCGCGAGCTCGGCAATTTCGTCGGCACTCAATGACTGTTTGAGCAACTTATCTTTGGCCGCAAAAAAATCTTCGACGGCATCACTTTTATAGTATTGGTAATCTTCCATAAATTCCGCGCCGTACTCTTTTATTTTAGTAAAAACGGACTGCAACTGCGGCTCTTTAGATATGGCACGTTCTTCCAAGCGGTCCAAACTTTCGATATAATAACCCGACGTTACCGCCTCTTTAAATATCGCCCGAAAGATTTTTTCTTCTATCTGGCCGGCCGGCGTTTTCTTCTCGCTGGCCATCCAATAGGCACCGTTGTGCTCGGACTCTTCACCGTTGCAAACCCGCGGAATCAACAACGCGTGTTCGTTGTCATAAATCGCCGCCAACAGTACTTCGTCCGCTTGCAAATCCTCGGTCGCAACATAATACGGAAAGCTCTCCAGCATATATTTGCCCGGCTTATTGGCCTCGTCGGCTTGCGTTATGCGATATAAATTGCTTGAGCCCAGCTCTTTTTGCCCCAATTCATCACGCGGATTATTGTGATGCACTACCACCAACTGGCGATGAATGTCGGCAATTTCAGCCTTGGAATAACCGATATCGGCCATAATTTCCTCAAGTTTTTCATCAATAACCGCCATCATTCTACTACCGTAGCAATGCGTCATCACCACCACGTTGCGCATATTTTTGCAGGCTTCATCTTTAGATAAGCGTACTAAATCGCCCAACTGGTTTTTATCAGCAATCAGCGGCACAAAATATTCATCAAGCAGCATATCTGCGCGCAACGCTGTTGACTGCGCACCTCTGTCGTTATCGGGATAATAAAAGCCGCAAACTTCGTACTTAAATGAAGTGTTGCCCAAAAGATTTTGCACAACCTTACACATTCCGTTAGCAGCCTTGGCTGTTTGCGCTCCGTTGCCCGGCATGGTCAAAATCTTTTTCGGGCCGGTGCGCAGAGAATAGCCTTTTTGCAAGCTCCGCCAATGCCGAGCCGCGTTGTTATCGCGCATTCCGCTGACAATCAGTTCCGGTGTATTCTCCGAATTTTGCATCTGCCCTTCCTTTTCTGTGTGTCAATTTAGCATATTTTTTTGTACATGACAACTGTTTTGTTGGCAACCCCTGCTTTTCGGCAAAGTAAAAGGAGCGGCAAACTGATGCACGCCCCTTTAAATTCAGTTTCTTAAAAGCAAAAATTATTTGCTGCTCTGATTGTTAACTTCTTTAACCGATACGGACAAATCGTCGGCAATACGAGCCGAACGACCGCGCAACGCACGCAAGAAATACAACTTAGCGCGACGAACTTTACCTACGCGGGATACTTCGATTTTGGCCACATTCGGAGAATAAAGCGGGAACACACGTTCAACACCTTCACCGAAAGAAATCTTACGAACCGTGAAAGAGGAGTTCAAACCGTCGTTTTTACGAGCAATGCAAACGCCTTCATAAATTTGAATACGCTCTCTGTCGCCTTCTTTAACTTTGGTATGAACACGCAAGGTGTCACCCGGCTTAAAGGTTGGCATATTTTTGCCTTCCATCAGCTTTTCAATTTGCTCTTTTTCAATGTTTTCGATAATATTCATTTTATCTTACCTTTTCAAGTTAATTTGTTATTCCTATACACCACAATTTATTCTAAATCAAGCATTTTTTCCAATAAATCGGGGCGTCTTTTTCTGGTTATTTGAAGAGCCTGCTGTCTTTGCCACTTGGCAATATTTTCGTGATGACCGCTCATTAAAATATCCGGTACTTTGCGCCCTTTCCATTCTATCGGACGCGTATATTGCGGATATTCCAGCAAATTTTGCTCAAAGCTTTCGTTTTCCGTGGACTGCGCATTGCCCAAAACTCCGGGCAACAAGCGCACCACCGCATCAAGCATAATCATTGCCGCCTGCTCGCCGCCGGTTAAGATGTAATCGCCGATACTGATTTCTTCAATTCCGTATTCTTCAATCACACGCTCGTCTATGCCTTCAAAACGGCCGCAGATAATTGTTAAATTTTGTTCCTGACTTAACGCATGAACATCTTTTTGCGTCAGCGTCTTGCCTTTCGGGCTCATATAAATGATTTTGCCGCCTTCAAAATTGTGTTCAATCGCCGCACCCAAAACATCGGGACGCATAATCATTCCGGCACCTCCGCCGCATGGTGTATCGTCAACCGAACCGTGCTTATCAAACGCGTAATCGCGAATATTTACAGCTTCAAGCTGCCAAATTCCCTCATCCAAAGCTTTGCCGGTCAGCGATGTGCCGAGAAAACCGGGGAAGATTTCCGGAAATATGGTCAAAATTTTAGCCTTCAGCACCGTTTTCTTCCTCATCTTTGGCGAAAATCATCGTAGCCGAAGAAACAATGATATATCCCGCATCAATATCAATGGTCGGAACGTAGGCCTTGGTAAAAGGCAGCATCTCCGTTTCTTTTTGCCCGTTGATTTTGATTTCGATAATATCACCCGCGCCGTAATTTTGAAACGCAACCACTTTGCCGATAATTTTATCCGGCGTTTTCAAACAAACGTTCAAGCCGATTAAATCCGACAGATAAAATTCTTCTTCAGCCAACTGCGGCAGCGCCGAACGCGGCACATAAAGCTCCGTACCGATTAAAGCCTCGGCATCATTGCGCGTTGTTATTCCGGCGATTTTCACGCGTGCGTTAGTCGAAACAAGTCCCACAACTTTGATTGAAAACTTTTTGCTTGCATCAAAATTTTCCACCTCACCGTACTTATCCAAATCCAGCGGATTTTGATTTATGCCGCGAACTTTTACTTCGCCTTTAATGCCGTGAGCGGCAACAATTTTTCCGATACAAACTCTTTTTTCCATATTCAAAGCCTTTCTTGCAGACTCAAAATAACTCTCTTAATTTTTATAACCGAAAATTATTCAGCGGAAGAAGATGCTTCGGCATTAGCGGCTTCAGCGGCAGCTTGAGCTTTAGCTTCTTTTTCTTTTATTCTTTCCAAAGCCTTAGCTTTAGGAGCGGATTTCTTAGGTTGAGAGCCGATTTTCGGAGCGGCGCACAAGCCTAAGTTGGCAAACAATTTTTGCAATCTTTCCGTCGGTTGAGCACCTTTGGAGAGCCAAGCGGAAACTTTTTCCGCGTCAACTACCAAACGATCTTTGTGATCTTGCGGCAACAACGGATTGTATGCACCCAATTTTTCAATGTAGCGACCATCGCGCGGCGCTCTTTGATCGGCCGCAACAATGTGATAATAAGGACGTTTTTTGGAACCACCGCGAGATAGTCTGATACGTACTGTCATTTTTGTTTTTCCTTTCGTAAATTAATTAAAACGGAAACCGTTTGTTCATTCCGCCCGGCATCATGGCGCCAAACGGAGAGTTTTTCATCAGTTTAGACATTGCCGACAAACCGCCGAACTTGCCCATTTTTTTCATCATTGTCGACATCTGCTCATACGATTTGAGCAACATATTGACATCATGAACATCTGTTCCGGAACCGAGTGCGATTCTTCTCTTGCGAGAAGCTTTTATGATTGACGGATGAGCACGTTCTTCCTTGGTCATAGAAAGAATTATCGCCTCCTGTTTTTTCACCAGATTGTCGCACACGCCGGACTCTTCAATCTGTGATTTAAATTTAGACAGACCGGGAATCATCCCCAAGATGCTCCCCATGCTGCCGATTTTTTGCATTTGCCGCATTTGCCCCAGCATATCGTTCAAATCAAACGAGCCGCTCATCATTTTGCCGGCCATTTTTTCGGCCTCGGCATGGTCTACGTTTTCAATGGCTTTTTCCACCAAAGATACCACATCGCCCTGCCCCAAAATTCTGCCGGCAATTCGATCGGCATGAAATTCTTCTATTTCATCAATCTTTTCGCCGGTGCCCAAAAATTTGATAGCCGCACCCGACACCATCTTCATTGAAAGCGCCGCACCGGCACGCGATGTGCCGTCGATACGGGTTAACACCAAACCGGTAATGCCCACTTTTTCATTAAACTCTTTGGCAACGTTGCAGGCTTCCTGACCGATTAAAGCATCGGCAACCAACAAAGTTTCGGTCGGGTTTGCCAACTTTTTGACCTCAACAACTTCGTTCATCAAAGCTTCGTCAATTTGCAAACGACCGGCCGTATCCAAAATCAGCAAATCATAAACTCCGGTTTTGGCTTCTTGTAACGCGCGTTTGGTTATTTCAAGCGGTTTTTGGCCGGAGATTATCGGCAACACATCAACCTCAATTTGTTTGGCAAGTTGCGCCAATTGTTCCTGCGCCGCCGGACGATAAACGTCAAGCGAAGCCAACAAAATGCGCTTATTCTTCTTCAGTTTTTTAGCGATTTTGGCCGCGGTTGTGGTTTTACCCGAACCTTGCAAACCGACCAACATCATGCAAACCGGTGCCGGTGCATTAAAGTTCAGAGCCGTATCTTCCGAGCCGAGCAGTTTAATCAGTTCGTCATGAACGATTTTCACCACCATCTGCCCCGGCTTTACCGACTTTACGACTTTTTCGCCCAAAGCCTCGGTTTTAACCTGAGCGATAAAACTTTTTACCACCGGCAGCGAAACATCGGCTTCCAGCAAGGCAATTCGAATTTCACGCATGGCATCGTCAATATCCTTTTCGTTCAGCACACCGCGAGATGTGATTTTTGCAAAGGCTTGGCTCAGCTTATCTGTCAAACTCTCAAACAAAGTTTTATCCTTTTTACATAAACAAATTGACGTCAGTGTGCGAACCCTCGCTGACTGACGGACTCCTCAGAGCTTGCTTTTTACGACCTTTTAGGGGTAAAATACTCTAAATTCAGGTGCTTTATACGCCATATTATTGCGCTTGTCAACCACTTTTTGCACGCTATTTCAAACAACGCCGAAAAATTGCATATTTGGTAGTATTAAACTGCTTTGCTGATTTTAAATCCGCTGTCATCTTGAGGGGTGAGCGTATAGCGAAATCCCCGTCAAGATCTGTGAGTAACAGACGACCTTGCGAGTATATTCTTATACCTCGACTGTGCACTATAAGATCTTTACGCCCGCAAGGGGCTCAAGATGACATTTTATGGCGCAAAATATGTCTTCTTTCAACAAACTTTTTTAATGATGCACTTTTTTTTGCATTTTGCAATTGACATACCAAATATTAGGTGTTATAGCCTACGCAAAATCAGAATATTTGTGTTAGTCAACATATTATTTAACTTCAAATTCAAAAGAGTATGGCAAACAAAACCAGAAATGCCCAGAAAAATGCTAAAAAGCAAAAGGGCGAGTACAAAAAAGTGCGAGTGCAAACCGAGTATCAACGCGAACGCGACGCTGCCAAACGGCATCGTAAGCACGGCGGAAACGGTCTGCTTGAATAAATGATTTATCCACGCATTTTCAGTTTTGAAATCCCATTCCTCCTTATTGGTAGGCAGCTCCGAGGTCTTAGGCTATCTCGGGCTGCCTTTTTTTATTGCAAAAAAGTGGTGCAAAAATGGCTGAACGTCATTCTGAG
The DNA here is from genome assembly GCA_017528205.1 of Alphaproteobacteria bacterium. Taxonomy (GTDB): domain Bacteria; phylum Pseudomonadota; class Alphaproteobacteria; order RF32; family CAG-239; genus RUG410. The sequence continues at coordinate 10,218 of JAFXPE010000042.1, forward strand.
CCGCCGTTTTTCTGTCATTCTTGCGAATGCGAGAATCTGAAAAGCCGGCGAAGAATCTCTGCTCTCGCCGTGCGACGTGCGTGGTGATAAACCGTCAACGTCATTTTGAGGGGTTGAGCATAGCGAAATCCCCGTCAAAATCTCTTAGTATCAAACAAACTTAAGAGTATATTCTATTGCCTCAACACCGTAACATGAGATCTTTCTTGCTTCGCTTGCGCTTGCTTCGGGCACTCGCCCACTAAATTCTCCGTCACTTTCGTTCCGGCTCATTAAGTGGTCTTCGCCCGTCGTTCAAAAACAACATTTTGAGGTTGTTTTTGTTCCTCCGGCGGCGACTACGCGTCTCAAGATAACATTGCTATACCATTTGCCCCAAGGCCGCAGAGCACCTCACGAGATCCTCACGTCGTGCCTTTGGCACTCCTCAGGATGACAGTCTCTTTCTTTTCGCATGTCATCCAATAATAGTGTCCCCCTCCGAACTTTAGTGAGGTCAAGGGGTCTACCGATTTTGTCATCCTGAACAGGCACTTTGTGCCGTTGTGAAGGATCCAACAACGCCTATGGCGTTGTTTCGTCTTGCAGACGAAATGGATTCTTCGGCTTTGCCTCAGAATGACGTTCAGCCGTTTGGCAATACTTTTCTTTAAAATTAAAAAAGAACCGTCGGCTCTAAAGCGGACAGTTCTTTTTGATTTATTTGCGGCGCATATTTTTGGGAAATCCGCGTGGTTTCCCGATTTTACGCGGCACATAAGGTTTGTTGCGTTCAGACTGAAACAGGCTCTTCTGCTCACCGACAACTCGAGTTTTGGCAATCTCAAGAGAATTTGAATGCTCGGCAACATCGTTGATTTTTTTATCATCTACAACCGCTGCCTCTATCCCGTATTCTTCCTTCAATATCCTTGCCGTTTCACGCATATCCGCACCGGCATACAGAGCCAGAACACGTGCAATCCATTTAATGTCAACCATAGTGCGTCAATGATTGTAGCGATAGCGCTGTCCCTCAAACAAAATGTCTTGTTCTTTGAGCTTTCTCGGCAACCCTTTATCAAAGCGATAAAGATGCACGGTCGAAATGTGGCGGTCCAAAAGACTGTCGTATGCGTCAAAGAAATCCAACGACGGAAAAGACAGCTCGAAAGCATCTATCTCGTGCCAATCATACTCAGTGGGCAACTGCTGCAAAACCTCAGAGACGCTGGGTAACAAAAACCCATAATAATCTCCGGTATCGTGATAACAGGTAAACTCGCCCACCTCTTGATATTTCGGAACCTTGAACAGACGGCCTTTAAGGGTGACAATCTTCTTGGGCGTAAAATCGTAGAGATAGCTGCGGTTGCGAATGTCGACAGGAGTACAGAAACACAAAACATCCGAAGACCTGAATTGGCCGTTTTTTTTGTGATATCCCGTTACTTCTCCGCCTTCCAATCTTACCAACGGCTTGATTTTTTTGGCACGTGCCAACAACTCTTTGGCAGGCATTTGCTCAGATTCAAGAATACTCCGCTCAAGGGCGACATAATGTTCTCTTTCGGTTTCCGAAAGTGCGCAGTTCTGAAGTTTCAGTTGAAAAGCTGCAAGTTTTTTTTGTATATCCATATCTTAATAAATTTGATTTAAGTGCATTATAAGGTGTTCGTTATGCTTGTCAAGTTATAAATTTTTCTCCTTGCTTGACAATATCGGCTTTTTTCAATACGATAAGGCCAGAATTTGCTATTATTTATTTAACGAATATAACTATGGTACAAATTTTTATGTATGCGTTTGCCGCGATAATCGTAACGATTTGGCTCGGTTTTTTGATTCCGCAATATGCCGCTTGGAAAAACCGCCGCTACAAAACCGTGGCAATTTGTTTGACGGCATTTTTTGTCAGTGTGTTTGCCTTTGTGGCAATGGTAATTTACGGTGACTTTGTTACCGCTCTGTTGTACGGATTGGAAAATTCCCGCGCCAAGGAAGCAAACGAGGCCATTCTTTGCCTTTTGGGCTTTATCTGGTGTGTCGGGCATTGGTTTTGCTGGTGGTACATTTACGGGCGCAAGTCTTTGGATTTTATACATCTTAAGGGCCACACCGCCGATGAACTGAACCGTCTCCTCTCTCCCGAACTTAAAAAACTGATGGGACTTAATTAAAAAAAGAAACTCGCAGATAACCTTAGTGGAAATCCGCGAGTTCTTTTTATTTGCATTAGCGCGAAGGAATCGGTGTCCGACGCTTCGGGCCTTGCGGGGATTTGACCTTGATGTCGTTTAATCCCTTCTGGTCTTTTTTGGGCTCACAATCCGGCAATTCACGCTGTTGCGCGCGCTCAAGCGGAGGAGATTTTCTAAAAATCGAACGATAGAGAACAACAGTTGCCTGATGACATTTCAAGACATCGTCATACACTTTGCTCACATCGTCCGAACTCAATCGAATCTCAAACAGCAGATTGTTCACGTCGGTTTGTTCGGGAATTTGCTGTAAAACCTGAACCGTTGACGGAACAAAAACATTTGCACTTTCGCTCGGAAACCAAACCGAAATTGTACCATCCTGACGCAAGCCGTAAACTTTACGAGGTTGAAAACCGTGCTTTTCCGGATTATTCAGATATTCCATATCCAAAATACTGACTTTGCTCAGGAAATCACCGTCTTCGACACCGTGCCAGACAACTTTGCCGTTGCGAATACGCACAAGCGGCTGAAGCTTGTTTAAAGAGCGATAAACAGCCGGATCCATCATAAACAGAAACTGGCGCTTCAGCAAATGGCTTTTGATGCCCATGTACTTTGCCCATCCGTCACCCTCAAGATTTTGCTCACGCAAGACGTCTGCCATTTTGGACAGCTCGTCTTTCATAAATTGTTTAAACTCCATAATTGCTATATAAAATGTATAATTTTCTTTAGGTTACCATTTTATGGACAAAAGTCAATAAAAATTTGTATAATTTTATAATACAAAAGCCCTGCCGCATTTTATACACGACAGGGCTCAAAAACAAATTCAACAATTCTATTTTTTGTATTTTTCGGCGTAGCCATCGAGCCGTTTCGGATCTTCGCTTCCCCAGCCCATTATATAATTTTTGCCGAAGCAAATCAACGGCGTTCCGGTTGTGCCGGTTATCTTATAGGTTTTTATCGCGTCTTCAAACAAGCGCATATTTCCCGGCATGCGAATATCCAAACTTTTAACCGCCAAGTCCGGATGATTTTCGTGAATATAATCCGCGGCATGATGACAATGCGGACAAGATTGCTGATAAAAGAAATACACCTCATTTTCGCTCAGCGAAACAATATCGGTGCGCTCTTTGCACGCAGAAAGAAACAACATCGCGCAACCGCACAAACAAGCAAATAATTTACGCCACATATTTTTACTCAATACAACAGTTAACCGCTTTACGCACAATGTTTTTCATTTTAGAAAGAACATTGCCTTCCTCCACCGGCATTTCCACCACCGCGGCCGCGGCTGCAGCCGGCTCGCTTACCGGAGCGGATTGCAGGGCTTCGTTGGCCTTAACCGTCAGCTTTTTCAGCTCCTCGACATCAGGCTCCAACCATTTCAAATCCTTGGTTTCCATCATTCCCATATTCAAGCCCCAAAACAGGCAATACATATCATATGCGGAATTAAACAGCTTATAGGCTTCGGCATCGTTTTTAAGCGACTGTTGCTTGGTGCCGACTTCCATCAAACGCATGGAAGTTGCCAACAAATGCTTAGAAATGCACCATACTTCGCCTTCATAGCTTGGAATGATTTTTTGCAAAAGATTTTTGCGGGTTTCGCGAATATCCTTGATTAAATCATAATAAGAAGTCTTGCCGGTTTTGGCTCCGGAAAACACCAAATGTTCCTCAATGGAAATCAGGTTCATAATCGCAATACTCAAGTCTTGATCCGACGACAAATCTTTCGGGTTCATCTTTTTGGTGGCATCAAGTCTTTCCACAAATTCTTTTACATTTTCTGCTTTTTTCATAATTATCTCCTGCAAAGTTATACGCTTAAGATAATTATTATACATTTTATTGTCAAGAAAATATATCCGTTATGTTCTTTTTTGTTGATTTTGCCTTGAGCTTCCTGTAGTTTGATGCTTAAAGGAGAAACAAGCATGAGTTTTTTATCATCAATACCGGTATTATCTCTCGGCAGCGGCCTGTTCAGCGCGGCCGGCTCGCTTATTACCGCCACGGTGTTGATGGCCTCTTGGGCTTTGATTCTGTTGGTTTTGCACCCGTTGCACGCCACTTTATTTATATTGGCTGCGCTATTTGAATACGCGCTTATCTCGTGGTTCGGCTTCCATTTATGGGTTAATTTTTTCAGCTTTTTCGGGGTTTATATTCTGTTGTTTGTTTTATACACATTGTTTTTGCGCAAACTTTTGCCGTTGCCGAAAAATGAGATTGACCAACTCATCAAACTCAGCGAGTTGAAAAAACAAGAAATGCTGACCGACGAAGAATTTTCGGCGGCCAAAAAACGCTTACTGAAAATTAAGCGCTAATCATCGGAAATATTCGAGTCAATCCACAGCGAATTGATAAACGCTTTGCGGCGGTCGTGAATAACGTCGCAAGAAACTTCGCCTTCCGTATTATTCAGACATTGCACTCCGACATCGGCAGATTCATAATTGCCGTATTTGGTGTAAATATCGATGATTTTCGGCAACATATCTTCGGTGTCTTCCACGGCGTCGGCACAAAAAGACGAATCGTAACTCAAATTTGAAGTGTTTTTGCGGCCGATTTTAAGCGTGAAACAGGTTTTATCTTTATTTACCTGCATATTTTCGTTGCCGGAATAATCAAGCCCCGGACCATCAGTCGAATCCGTAAACAACGGCGTATCGGCGGAATTGCCCTTGTAAGAGGTGCTGGAGGAACCGCTGTCGGCATACAAGGTTTCAACATCAAAAATACCGATAAAGTCGGCGGTTTCGGTTGAAGTTGCCGTTTTTATACCGATTTCTCCGAATTTATTGCTCAACACGCGACGAATTTGTCCGGCATAGGTGCTGCGCATATTACTTCTGAAATACACGCTTTGGCCGTGTTCTTTTGCCATTTGGCTTTTTACTTTTAAGCGATACGGATCTTGCGCGCACGACGCAAGCACCAAAGCCGCCAATATCAAAAACATTTTTTTCATTTCTTTCCCCTTTGTTTTATTGTAGCGCATTTCTTTTAATTTTTTATTGATAAAATCAAAAATCTATGTATCTTGATGTTCGTTAAAAGACGATGGAAATGAATACAAATAAGAAAATAGATATTTTTGCTTTAACCGACTGCCATCAGGAAGCGCGTAAACTTTGCGGACTTTTCAGCGGCATTATCAAGCGTGCGCCGCAAAACGGCAAAAACACGCTTATTTGTGATTGCGGCGATTTGTTTAAGGGAATTTATGACCGAGAACTTTGTTTGAAAAGTTATATGGCTTTGCGCCAACAACTGCCGGAAGCCAAAATAGTTATCGCCGTCGGCAACAACGATTTCGGTTTTAACAGTGAGCAATTTAAGTTTTTACAGCAGGCAGCTTCGCGCTTTAATAAAGCCAACATTCATGTGTTGTGCGCCAACCTGTTTGATGCCGAAACCGAAACATGGCCAAAGTGGGTTGACCCGTATATCTTGCTGGAGATTAACGGCAAAAAGGTTATGATAACGGCGTTTTGTGTCAACTACATAAATTTGCGTAAATACAACCTAAGTCTGAACAATATCACGGAGTCTTTTTTGCAACTCAAAGAGGTGATACACCACATAAATCCGGACGCGTTTATCATTTTGAATCACGCTTTAAGAACCAGTAGTGCGGAATTGTGGCAAGCCGCGCAAGAAAACAATATCAAGGTGGATTTAATTATCGGCGGGCACGAACATTCTCCGGTTGAGCCTAATGTTGAACGGCGCATTTATTATCCGCTGGCGTTCAGCCGCAACGCCTTGCATTTTGAAATGCAATTTTTGCCGTGCGGCACTTCCTTGGAATGTAAGGAAATCATTGACAGCAAAGAAGAGCCGGTTGCCGAACAATTTGAAGCGCCTTTGGCTTTGTTTGAACGACAGGCCGGATTGAATATTCCGGTAGCGCCGAGCACCTTGGATTTGGCACGCCGATATTCCGACTTTTGCCCGCTTGGCAGTTTTGTCGCCGACCAAATGCGTGCGGCGGCAAAAGCCGATATTGCCATGCTTTCTACCGGATATCTGACGCATGCTCTGTGTTATGAAAAAGATAAAATCCTGACCATGTATAATTTGGAGCGGGTTCTTTCGGCGGAAACTCCGGTGCAAACCGTCACCGTTTCAGCCTTGCAATTGAAAAGCGTTTTTAACAACGCCGTTCGCAACCGTTATACGCAACAATACGGCAACACGCGCTTTTTGCAATGTTCGCAAAATATTGCGCTAGTTTGCGCGCGCAATAAAGATAACAACGGTGAAATCAAGCAAATTTTTATTAATAACGAGCCGCTTTTTGATGACGAAGGCAAGCCTTTACACCCTCAAGATGAGTACATTTGCGCTATTGATCCGTTTATCGGTTTCGGCGAGTTGGGGTTTGATACCCTTCGACCTTTGGATAAGGAAACTTTGATGAAAAACAACCAACTCGTGCGCATAAAAGACCTGATTTATAAAGCAGTTAAAGAAGCGGCAAACAAATATCCCGCCGGCAGTTCTTATCCGTATGCCAAAATGACCGACCTTTAATCCGTTATTTGAAAATAGTGCGATACAAAATGTAAATGCGCTTTGGCAAATTCAGCTTCGGTTTCGGCGATATCACTTCCCAACCGCGTTTTTGCATAATATCAAACAGCGCCCGAGTTTTATTGAGCATTAAGCGCAAAGGCAAAGTGCGTTTTTTCTCCATTTTGCTCAACAAACGCTCGGCCTTATTGAACCCGCTTTCCGCTTGCTTAGAAAGAATTTCACGCGCCTGCGGCAAATTCTTATCTTCTATCATATCGCGCGGTTCTTCAATTTTTACACCGGCCTGCTTTAAAATCTCTTGCGGAATGTACATGCGGTTGCGTTTGGAATCTCCTTTAACATCACGCAAAGTACTGGTAATAAATACCGCATACCCCAAACTCTTTGCTAACTCCTGATTGGCCCGCGGATGCTCCGGTGTTACAATCATCAACAGCAAATGCAGAGGCATAACCGCCATGCCGTCAACATATTGTTCAAAAACCTCGGCAGATGGCGAAAATTGCGTGTCACAGGCATCCAAAAACGCCGCCTGCAGAATTTTGCTCCACGCCGATTTCGGCAAGTCAAATCGAATGCAGTTTTTATAAATTTTGCGGCCGATATTGGTGGTCGGAACTTTTTTATCATAAATATTGTCCAACTCTTCTCGCCAAGTGTTCAACCAATCTTTTTTATCTTCCGGTGTCATATCCGAACGCAAAATGCTATCCAAATGTCGGCAAAACGCAAAAACCGTAAACACCGCCTCACGATTGGCTTTTTTTATGCCGCGCATGCACCAAAACAGCGACGGTTGCGAGCGTCTGACAATGTCTCCGAGTGATTGCATTTACATTTCCTTTTGTTTAAGAGTTCGTTTGGGTATGATTATAAACCAATATAGACTATACAAAAAAATATCAATTCGGTCAAGAAAATCAATTTGCGGCTGTTTATTATTAGAGCAACGTTGAATATCTAACTGCTGGCGGCGCAGCAATCCGGCCAGCTTGAATTTAAGGCGTTTGGAGTTGACAATCTCCAGCAAAACAAAGGCATTTTTCCAAAGGCCGACTAACTTTTCGTTTTGTTTTTTATCCGAGCGGGCGAAATTTTTGGGCCAGTCGGACTTCCATTCATTCCAATTCAAAAACATATCCAAAGACAACATTGTCGTCAGCGGCAAATACGCGCTCGGAGTTTCTTCGTTGAGCACGCACAACATACGCGCCGCCGGCGCCGTAAATTTGCCGACAACTTCCGCGATGCGGCTTTCCGAATCCGCTTTTTTGCTTGCGCTCAAATAACGCCAAGCCTGTATCGGCTCCAACAATAAATAAAGCGACAGATTTTCGGCCACAAAGGCTTTTTGCAAACGAGATAAAAGCGTATTTTTCAACACAAAATCCTTGCGTACAGCGGTTTCCAAAAAATGCAGTTGTTCATTTTTGGTCGGTGCGTCAAAGAGATTGCCGCCAAAGCGTCGCCAGCCGGTTTCAAGATAGTGGCAATAATCCTGCCACAAAGCATAATACCGCGGTTGCAGTAAAATTTTGTAATCGTCAAACATCGGCCTTTTTCAACCACTCATCAAAGTCATTTAAGGCGCGTCGACAATACGCTTCTTTTCTGTCGGCACCTTTAATTTTGCGAAACTTGCCGTTGGCCGTTTTTTCGCCCTGTATGGTCGGAAACAGTCCAAAATTTATATTCATCGGCTGATAATCTCCGGTAGTGTCGTGCAAATGCTGCTGCATGGCGCCGGTTGCCGTGGTGGCCGGCGGTATTTTCGGATTTTTTCCGTTCAGTAAACAAGCGGCAAAATATCCGGCGAGCATTCCGACATCGGCACTTTCGACATAGCCCTCGCAACCGCTGATTTGTCCGGCAAACATCACATTCGGTTGCGCTTTTAGCCGCAAATATTCATCAAGCAAAACCGGACTTTGAATAAAGGTATTTTTATGAATACCGCCTAGCCGAGCAAACTCGGCGTTTTCCAACCCCGGAATCAGGCGAAAAATGCGTTCTTGTTCGCCATATTTGAGCTTGGTTTGAAAGCCGACGATATTGCGCAATGTATCTTCTTTATTATCTTGGCGCAACTGCACCACCGCATACGGTTTTTCTGTGCTGTGCGGATTGGTCAGTCCCACCGGTTTCATCGGCCCGAACAGCAAAGTATCAACGCCGCGCTCAGCCATAACTTCTATCGGCAGACAACCGTCAAAATAATTCGGAGTTTCAAAGTCGTGAAACGGCATTTTTTCGGCCGCCGAAAGTTCGCTCACAAAACGATAATACTCGTCTTTGCTCAACGGGCAATTAATATAATCAAACTTATCGCCCTTGTCATAACGCGACTGATACCAAGCCTTATCAAAATTTATGCTGTCCTTATACACTACCGGTGCAATGGCATCATAAAACGAAAGCGATTGATGATTGATTTTTTGCAAAATGGCCTTAATAAACTCGCCTCCGGTCAACGGTCCGGTGGCAATTATGGTTAAAGGAGCATCTGCGGCCGGAAATTCGGTAACTTCTTCGGCAATTATTTCAATTTGCGGATGGTTTTGCAGTTTTTCGGTTATATAAGCGGAAAAACCGTTACGATCCACGGCCAAAGCTCCTCCGGCCGGCACTTTACAAGCATCGGCAGCTTCCATAATAAGCGAACCGAAACGCCGCATTTCTTCGTGCATTAAACCCACCGCATTATGCTCAAAATCATCGGAACGCAGCGAGTTGGAACAAACCAATTCCGCAAACTGCGGATTTTTGTGCGCCGGCGAAAATTTATGCGGCTTCATATCCGTCAATTTAACATTTATGCCGCGACGCGCCGCCTGCCATGCGGCTTCTGCTCCGGCCAAACCGGCGCCGATTATGTGCAAAACCTTATCCATTATTTACCCTTTCGGTTTGTAATCTATTTGCTTTTTCGACGCTTGTAAACAACAAAATTAAATCTTTTTTAAATCAAATCCGCTATTATGTCGGCAATAATATGGGTGAGAATCGGTATGAACGTACAGAAACTTATTTTTTCGGTGTTGTTGGTTTGCGGACTTATGTCCGTTAACGCCGTTTGCGCGCGCGCCGATGATGTATCGCAACCGGCGCCGAATATTTCTGAAGTAAATGATGAAGAAACCTTAAGCGATTTCATTCAGCAGGCGCAGGGACAAGAGCGTGAAAATGAAGCCATTGCCGAAGATGCTGAGGCCGAAAAAAAAGAAACCGGAAACTGGATAAGCGACTGGGTTAAAAAGGGCTCGCAAGCCTTGAATCCCAAACCGAAAACCGTTGTACCGGTAAAGCGTTCCAACGCCTCGGTGTTTGACATTTCCGGCATTATGTTGCGCATGGACCGACCGCAGGTGGAAGATGCCATGCAAAAGCGCGGTTATAAACGCGTTTCCGCCGTTATGGAAATACCTAATTTTATTCGCTGGCGTTATGAAGAATTGTGCCGCAACAACAATATTGTCGGCTATGAACGCCTCAACAATTGCGTTACAACTCTGGCCAAAAAGAACAATTATCAATTTGTGGAACAGCTGATGTTCAGCAATTTTCACACCAAAGAGACTATCCACGTTTATTTCACCAGTAACTTCACCGGCAACAAAGTTTATCGGGTAGAATATCAAACCGAAGCGGCAAATATTAAGGGCTCGGGAGCCAAAGCCGAGTATTTGCGCAACTTAAAGATTTTCGATTTTTGGAAGAAAATAAATCAAAAATACGGTGTGCCGGATAACAAAACGCAGGTAATCTGGGGATTGGGCGAAAATAAACCGAGTCTGCAGGCTTCTACCGGTCGTTTGGTGTTAAACGATCCGATGCTGTTGGAGTTGGATTATTCCCGAATGGCGCGTGAAGACCAAAAGTTTATGAACACCGCGGTTTATACTTTTTAGGAGCAAATCATGACCTATACCAATACCGAATTGACCGAAATAATTTCCACCCGCACTTGTCATGATTTAATCGGCAACATCGGCACGCTGAAAAACGTTATGGAATTTATCGGTGAGGACGGCACGGTAGATAGCGAAACCCGCACTTTGTTGGAAACGGCATCAACACTTTTAAACGCCAGACAAAAGTTCTTTCGAATGGCGTTCGGTATTACCACTCAGGCGCAAAATGTTGAAGAATTAAAAGAGCTGTGCGAAAATTATATTGCCACCATCGGCACTCGCGGACATCCGATTGCACTTGATTTTCAGGGAGTTTCGTCGCAACTTTCCAAGTTGGTATGCCTTTGCGTTATGGTGGCATCCGATGTGTTTATCAAAAGCGGCAAAATTGCCTTAAGCATAAACAAGCAAAACATCACTCTGCACGCCGAAACCGATTTCAAGTTCCGAGAAAGCGAAATTGCCACCTACCAAAGCATTATTCAGGGGCAAAAACCGACCGATAACATTTCGCAATATGCGCAGCTGATTTATTTGCGCGAGTTGCTTGGCGAAGATGTGCCGATGAAATTGAGCGCCAGCGAAAATGAAATGACCTTGGTTATCGGTTAGTGATATCAAACAAATTTAACGGAAATTTTTATATTTTTGCAAATCGTCGACAAGTTTCTCCTCTGAGGTTTCGATAATCTTTCGACTTTCCGGCAGAATGATGCACATGCCATTGCACTTTTCCATTACAAACATATCCAAACACTCAAAACAAGAAATAAATAAACTGTTTTGCAGATAAGCTTTTTGCAAATATATGCCTTGCAATTTATCAAATTTAAGTCTGGCATCAATAACAGCCTGACGATGTTTGCTCACCGGACAATCGGCGCCGAACCAAACGATTTTCTTTTGCGGAGTGTCAAACAGCTCTTTAAATTTGCTTTCGGTTTGCGCCGTATACAATTCTTCCGGCAAAGTAGCAATTTTAGGTTTGGTATAGTGCAAAATCGCAATCGCGGCAACCGTAAAAATTATAACATATTTCACCAGCGTCCGCAGCGGATTTTTCGGTGCCGGTGCGTTAGGATCGCGAATCTGTTTATCTTTTACTTGTTGAAGTGAAGGCATTGTCTCTCCGATTACTTGTTATAAATTTTTTTGTTGAACACACGCCAAAAAAATGCGGATGATGAGGCAGATAGAAAAAGGAGGTTCTGCGCAACCTACCCATCCACCTAAAAAACGCGGCTGACGTATGTAAATACGAAGAAGGATTTTTCCGCAGTGTACCACACGCCACAAAAACGCGGCTGATGAGGCAGATAGAAAAAGGAGGTTCTGCGCGGTGTACAAAGTGGTACATAAGCAGAATCTCCTTTGATTAGCTGGCCATCAGACGCGTTTTTTATTGCGCGTTGATGAGGTGAATCTCAACTCTTCTATTTTGCGCCCTGCCCTCTTCGGTGGCATTACTGGCAATCGGCTGTTTTGAACCCATTCCGACGGCGTACAACCGAGAACCGGCTACCCCACGCATTGCTAAATAGTTGGCCACAGTCGTTGCCCGGCGTTGCGACAACGGATCATTAATTTTATCATTGCCCGTACTGTCGGTATGGCCGATAATCTGTAACTTGGTTTTATCATATTCTTTAGCAACTTCCGCCACCGAATCCAAAGCTGCATTGGCCGAAGTTTTCATTACGTCGTTATTGGTATCAAAGGTAATACTGTTCGGCATAATCAAGCGAATATTATCGCCGTCACGAGCAACCTGCACACCGGTTCCGGTCAGCTTCTGGCGCAATTTGCTTTCCTGAACATCCATATAACCTCCGGTGGCCGCACCTGCCGCTCCGCCGATACCGGCACCGATAAGCGCACCCTTTTCTCCGCCGACTAACGCGCCGACACCTGCACCGAGTGCCGCACCGATACCTGTACCCCATGCGGTTTTAGCTACCTTGCTTTCTCCTGTATACGCATCGGTGGCACACGCATTAAGCATACATACGCCGATTAAACAAATTAAAATCTTTTTCATTTCTTTCTCCTTAAAAATTTGCAATTCGCGCCAAAGCTTCTTCAACTTTAGCCTTATTTTCCAGCGCCTCCGCCTGACGGCGTTTTTCTTCAGCCACAACTTTGGCCGGCGCCTTGGCAACAAACTCTTGATTGCCGAGTTTACGAGCATATCCGTCCAAGTTTTTATTCAAGGTTTCCAACTCTTTGTTGAGCCGTGCACGCTCTGCCACAAAATCAACAACTCCCTTGAGCGGAATTAAAATCGTAGCGTCACGACAAACCGTCTGTACCATGTCTTTGCTGATTTCGGTATTGCCAAGCGGCGCCAATTTTTCCAATCGAGCCAAATTGCAAATAATATTACTTTGCGCAATCAGCGTCGACAAATCGCCATCGGAGGCTTTAACGTATGCCGTAAGTTTTGCCACTGCCGGCAAGTTCATCGCCGCACGTAAAGAGCGGACGGCAGAAATAAATTCAACCGCTCTGTCAATCACGCGTTTGTCTTCTTCACCGAATACCTCGTGTTGCGGCCATTCCGCTTTAATCAAATCAACTTCCCGCGTTGTCAGATTATTCCACAACTCAGTTGTAACAAACGGCATAAACGGGTGCAAAATTATCAAAATTCTATCCAAAATCCAAGCGGATGTTGCTCTTGTTTCGTTGATTTTTTCAGCATTATTGCCATAAAAAATCGGCTTGGTCAATTCGATATACCAATCGCAGAAAGTACCCCAAACAAACTGATATACCGCATTTGCCGCATCGGAAAAACGATAGTTGTTCAAATTATCGGTAACATTCTTGGTTGCTTCTTTGGCTTTGGCAACAATCCACTTATTGATAGGAAATTTGACATTTTTAACATCAAAATCTTTTACCGAATAGCATTCGTTCATTTCGCAAAAACGCGCAGCATTCCATAATTTTGTGGCAAAATTGCGATACCCTTGAATACGCGAATCTGATAAGTTAATGTCACGTCCCTGAGTCTCTGAAGACGCCATGAAAAAGCGTAAAGCGTCGGCACCATATTTTTCAATTGTTTCCATCGGGTCAACGGTATTGCCTTTGGATTTGCTCATTTTACGGCCTTGTTCATCACGAACTAAACCGTGAACATAGCACTTTTTGAACGGTACACGCTTCATCATATACATACTCATCATCATCATTCTGGCCACCCAGAAGAAGATGATATCGAATCCCGTAACCAAAACCGAAGTCGGATAAAATGTTTTCAAATATTCGGTTTGCTCCGGCCAACCCAAAGTTGAAAATGCCCACAAACCGGAAGAAAACCAAGTATCCAACACATCGGTTTCACGACGCAATTCAACGTGCTTGCCATAATGCTTGTCGGCCGCCGCCTGCGCCTCTTCTTCATTTTCTTCGCAGAAAATTGTTTCATCCGGTCCGTACCAAATCGGCATCTGATGTCCCCACCACAACTGACGGGAAATACACCATGGCTGAATATTGTTCATCCATTCGAAATAAGTCTTTTCATAAACCGCCGGCACAAATTCCATTTCCTTATCATGAACGGCTCTGCGTGCTTCCACCGCCAATTTCGGTGCATCAACAAACCATTGATCGGTCATATACGGTTCAATTACCGCACCGCTTCTGTCGCCGTACGGAATCACCATCGGGTGTTCTTCAATTTTTTCCATCAAGCCGAGTTTTTCCAACTCTTCAATGGTTTTAACGCGGGCCTCTTGCGTGGTCATTCCGGCATAAGGCGTATTTTCGTTTAAGGTCGCGTTCGGGTTCAAAATATTAATCATCGGCAAATTATGACGTTTGCCAACCTCAAAGTCGTTAAAGTCGTGAGCCGGCGTAATTTTAACCGCACCGGTTCCCTTTTCCGGATCGGCATGGTCATCAGCAATAATCGGAATAACTCTATTGGCAATCGGCAAAATGCAGTTCTTGCCGATAAGATGCTTCAATTTCGGATTATCCTTGGAAACCGCAACCGCCGTATCGCCGAACATGGTTTCCGGACGAGTGGTAGCAATATGGATAAATTCGTTCGGGTTATCTTCCAACGGATACTTGTAATAATACATTTTGCCGACTGTTTCCTTTTGTACCACTTCCAAATCGGAAACCGCTGTTTCTAATGCAGGATCCCAGTTTACTAACTTTTTGGCTTTATAAATCAAGCCGTCTTTATAAAGTGAAACGAAAATCTTGCGAACCGCACGAGACAAACCTTCATCCATAGTAAAGCGTTCGCGACTCCAATCACACGAAGCGCCTAAGCGGCGTAGTTGTTTGCAAATTGTGCCGCCGGATTGTTTTTTCCATTCCCAAACGGTTTCGATAAACTTTTCGCGACCTAAATCGTGACGTGTCAGGCCTTCTTTTGCTAAATTGCGTTCGACCACCATTTGCGTGGCGATACCGGCGTGATCTGTTCCCGGTTGCCATAACACTTTTTTGCCCAGCATACGATTGTAGCGAATTAAAATATCTTGCAAAGTGTTATCCAACGCATGTCCCATATGCAAAACGCCGGTTACGTTCGGCGGCGGAATCACAATGGCAAATGCCTCTTTATCTGAACGCATATCCGGTTGAAACACACCGGAATTTTCCCATTTTTCATAAATTTTTTCTTCAAAATCCTGCGGATTATAATTTTTTTCTAACATTTTTCTTTCCATTGTTAAATTGTTGCGCGTAATTGACTGATTTAAAAGGGAGGAAGAAACCTTTTCAGGCTTTGTTTTCTTCCTTTACGCGCACTCGACCGACCTCAAGGGAGTTCGACTTAAAGTAATTTCTGTATTTTTTCATCATTTTTTTGGCCACGTCATCAAAGCTCCAAACGCCGAGTTTATACGGTATATCCTCGCGTTTTACCAGCATTTTTTTAGATAATACGAACACCTCATCTTCCGTTTTTTTTGCCGGATAAAACGATTTGAAATAAGCCTTTCTTTCTTTTTCCATAATCGCTTCACGGATGCTTTTTAAGATGTCATCCATTGACGCTTCTTCGGTATTATTCATAAATTCACGCCCCAAATTCGAATCTAACTTAGGGCATATTAACAAAAGATATTTGATTTCGCAACAATTTTTATCTGCTTATTCCAAGAAAAAACAGGCAATTGAAACGATGGCAATTTTGTTGACAATATCCGTGAATTTTGCTACCTTAGCCATGCTTTATATTTTGAGGGAGTGTTTAAGTATGTTTTGCAAATTATTTCGTTTGTCGGTCGCATTCTGCTTTTGTTTGCTAACCTTTTTTCCGCAAAGTTCGCGTGCTGCCGAAAATTCCTCAGTAAGCGACGAGCAATTAAACCTGTCGCTTCATCTGTTGAAAGCTAAAATGAAGAATGCCAAGGGAAATTTTGTGTTGTCACCAATGTCAGTATACATGGCTACTGACCTGTTGGCAAACGGTGCCGGAGGAGAAACTTTGAAAAAATTGCAAAAGTTGATTTTGAGCCCTCTCGGCAATGTGTCTTTGACCGAAATCAACCAGGCAATAAGCGAATATATGCAAAACCTTTCGCCGGCGATTAAAATCAATAATTCGGTGTGGGGCAATGATTTCCGACCGGAATATATTCAATCGGTTGAAGCTTTGGGAGCAGAATCGCACGATTTGCCGCAAAACACGCAAACCATTAACGAATGGATAGAGAATAAAACTAAAGGTAAAATCAAAAATGTTTTGCAACCTCAAGCCACGGATATCGGCGACTTTTATTTGGTCAATACGGTTTATTTTAATGATAAATGGGAAAATATTTTCGTTAAACAAGCCACCAAACTCAAACCTTTCTACGATTTAGATGCCGCAAAGCCGACATCAGTTTATATGATGTACAATTACAACGGAGCCGAATATTACGAAAATGATAAGTTTCAGGCCATCAGAATGCGGTATCAACGTTACGGTAAAGTTCGTGCCAATCATATCGACATTATTTTGCCGCGCGAAGGAATCGATTTCCGAAAATTTGTTAGTTCGTTGAAATTGCAAGAATTAAAAGTGCCTTATAACAGTTATGATGACAGCAATATAGACGTGAGAATCTATCTTCCGCGTTTTGAAGTGAATTACAAAACTCCGTTGAATGCTTGGTTTAAGGCCGGAGGGATTCCGCTTTTTCGAGAGGATAATCCCGACCTTTCGGCAATGAGCAACATCCCGCATTATGTTAAAAACATTATTCATCAAGCCAATATCAGAGTTGATGAAGAAGGTACCGAAGCGGCGGCCGCCACAGTTTTCGAAGGAGCAGCTTATGGAGCGATGATGCCTCGGGAAAGACAAGAAAAAATATTCAATGCCAATCGGCCGTTTATTTTTATTTTGAACGACGGCTTGTTCATCGGTGCATTTATTAAGGGAGGCAGGTTGGAGGCAAAATAGAAATGCCCGAACAAGTCGGGCATTTTATCTCTTTTAAAGCTGTTTACTAATCGTCAATCGATAAGCTCAACCACTTACCTCTGGTGTTGCGATAAGTAGCCTCGGCATCGTAATAATTTACGTTTAAGCCGAGTTTTTTAGCCGTCAATTTTCCCATAGATTGCAACAAGTGTAAACCGGAAACGTAATAATCGTGACGTGCCTTAACTTCATTAACTTGAGAAATCAATAAAGTCTGATAAGCATTCAGCACATCCAAAACCGTGCGGTTTCCTAAAGATTCTTCTTTTTGCGTGCCTTCCAAAGCAATAGCAGAAGCCTTAACTTGTTCACTGATGGAAGCGATGCTTGATTTGTTTGCCTGCATTGTTGCCCAATTAGCCGTAATTCCGGAAACAACCTGACGTTCAGCTTCTCGCAACTTTTCTTGGGCTTCCCAACGTTGATATTTACTCTTGCGAATGTTGGCGCGAGTCGCACCGCCGGTATAAAGAGGCACATTCATATTTACCGTATATTCCGTACTGTAAGTGGAAGGATCACGTCCGGTAAAAGTAGAAGTTTTGCTGCGACCGGTTGTGGCATTAAATGTTACTTCCGGCAACAAAGCGCCTTCTTTGCTTTTAACGTTATATTTGGCGGCTTTGAGCGCCTTTTGGGCCGCGATTAAGCTGTAGTTGTTTTCTTTGGCATATGCCATGGCTTCATCCACTTCGGTCGGAAAATACTTTTGCAGATTTTCCGGAAAGTGAACATCCTCCGGCAACTTGCCGACAATTCGCATATAAGTATCACGCGAGGTGGCCAAATTGCCTTCTGCCGAAACCAATTCCGACTGCGCTTGCGCATAACTGGCACGCGATTGTGCCACATCGGTACGCGTAACTTCGCCCACATTGTAACGTGCCATAGTTTCATCAAGTTGCTTTTTCAAAAGATTTTCATTATTTTTCTGTAACTTGACAATTGCTTCATCACGCACCACATCTAAATACGCTGCAGATGCATCCAACAACACTTCCTGCTCCACCGCATACAAGTTGGCAATTCCGGCCTTAGCCCTATGGTCTGCCGCCTTTACGCCGTTATAAGTTTGGCCACCGCTGAAGATTGACTGTTGCACCATACCTTTATACTGCTTGGTATATCCGTCTCTTGTCGGATTGCCAACAGTGTGTGAGTGGCTGTCACCATAGCTGGCACCGACGCTGACTGTCGGCAAGAATCCGGAACGCGCCAAAGCCGCATCTTCGTTGATTGCACCGCTGCTTGCCCGTTGTCCGTGCAAAGTAGGATTGGTGTTATAAGCGTCCGTCATGGCATCAAAAATCGTTTCCGCCGTTGCCGGAAAACTTATCAACAAGCTGACCGTTGCGGTTAAAATCAAAGTCAAGTTACTGTTTTTCATTACGTTCTCTTTCCTTTTTCGTGTTTATAAAGCATTTTATAAAACAATTTCAAAAAAAATAAATGATAAGTTAAAAGTTATCTTCAATTTATAAATAATAGTGCTATATTGTTAAATAAATTTCAATCTATTTCAAATATATTTCGGTACAAACCGGTATGTTTGCAAAATATTATGGGAGATAAATTGTGAAAGAAAATAAAAATACGGTCAACGAAGTCGACTACGCCAGATTAAAGCTCTCTATCGAGCACTACATTAAATATTTTATCGGCAAGCGCACTTGCGAAATCACCAAAGAAGAAGCCTTCACGGTTATAGCTCTTGCCGTGCGGGAATTTGCCATGGATAAAATGTATGAAACCATTGCTCGCTACAATGTAGTAGGTTCAAAACGCATTTATTATCTTTCCATTGAATATCTTATCGGGCGCTCGCTCGAAAATAACCTCTATAACTTGGGGCTGTATGATATTTTAAAGGAAATTAAAATTGACGGTTGGCCGGATTTGTCGCTGGAAGAAATTTTTGACGCCGAGTATGATCCGGCACTCGGTAACGGCGGTTTGGGACGCTTGGCGGCCGATTATTTGGACTCCATGGCTTCGCTCGGTATTCCGGGGTTCGGTTACGGCATCAACTATCAATTCGGACTGTTTAAGCAAAAATTTGAAAACGGATACCAAATAGAGCAAGCCGACAGTTGGTTGGAAGAAAATTCACCGTGGCAATTTGCCCGCTATGACCGTACGGTTACCATTCCTATCGGCGGCCATGTCGAAATGTATACCAAACCGAACGGCAAAGTCGGATATATTTGGGCCGACACGCATAGATTGTACGGCGTGCCGTACGATTTTCCGATTGTCGGATATGACGGCAAGTCGGTAAACTATTTACGCCTCTTCTCAGCCAAAACTGATGAAGAGTTGGATTTGAACATCTTCAACAGCGGCGGCTATATGGAAGCAGTGCGTGATAAAATTCGCACCGAAACCATTTCTAAAGTGTTGTATCCGTCGGATAACGTAATTTCCGGCAAGGAATTGCGTTTAACTCAGCAATATTTCTTCGTTTCTTGCGCCATTCAGGACATTATTCGGCGTTTTATGGAAAAAAGCAACGATTTCAATAAACTTCCGGATTATGTCTGCATTCAACTTAATGACACACATCCGGCATTGGCAATTGTGGAGCTTATGCGTCAACTTTTGGATGTTTACAATCAGGAATGGGACGACTCTTGGAATATTGTTACCAAAGTTTTTGCCTACACCAACCACACTCTGTTGCCGGAAGCTTTGGAAAAATGGAGCAGCAATATTGTCGGGCGCATTTTGCCGCGTCACTTGCAGATTATATACGAAATCAATCGCCGCTTTATGGAATTTGCACGTAGCAAGTTCGGTAACGATTCATACAAACTCGGCAAAGTGGCAATTGTTGACGGCGAAGGCGATGCACAGGTTATTCGCATGGCGAATCTGTCGATTGTCGGCTCGTTCTCAGTTAACGGCGTGGCTAAGTTACATTCCGAATTGGTGAAAAATTCATTAGTGCCGGAATTTTATGAATTGTGGCCGGAAAAATTCCGCAACGTTACCAACGGTATTACTCCGCGTCGCTGGCTGTTGCACGCCAATCACCCGTTAGCACAACTAATTTGCGATAAAATCGGTAAAGATTGGATTGTCAACCTTGATTTGTTGCGCTCACTCGAAAAATATACGGAAGACAAAACTTTCATTAAGCGTTTTCGAGAAATCAAACGCACCAATAAAAAGCGTTTGGTACAAAATGTTTATAAAGCCACACGCATTATGGTTAATCCGGACAGTATGTATATTGTTCACGCCAAGCGTATTCATGAATACAAGCGTCAGTTGATGACCATTTTACAGGTTATTGGCGATTATTTGGCTTTGGTTAACGACCATGTGCGTCCGATTCATGCAAAAACTTATATTTTTGCCGGTAAAGCCGCACCGTCTTATTCTTTGGCTAAACTCATCATTAAGTTGATTAACAATGTGGCCGAGGTTATAAACAATGATCCGCGAGTTGACGATTTGCTCAAGGTGGTGTTTATCCCGGATTATAAAGTATCGGTTGCCGAATATCTGATTCCGGCGGCGGATTTAAGTTGCCAAATTTCCACGGCCGGATTTGAAGCTTCGGGAACCAGCAATATGAAATTTGCCTTAAACGCGGCCATGACCATCGGCACTTATGACGGCGCCAACATTGAAATCAGAGAAGCCGTGGGAGCCGAAAACTTTTATTTGTTCGGCTTAACCGAAGATGAAATTCGGCGTCGGCGCATGACATACAATCCGCGCGAAATATATGAAAATTCCGAGTATATTAAGCGCATTTTGAACGCCGTAAATTCCACCATGTTCGCCGATGCAAATTATCCGCAACAGTTCAGTCCGATTATTGATTTGCTCTTGAATAGCGACTACTATTTCATTTTGGCGGATTTGGAAGACTTTAATAAGACCCTTCATCAGGCAGAAAAAGATTATTGCGATAAAGACGCTTGGGCCAAGAAAGCCTTGCTGAACGTGGCGCGTATCGGATATTTTTCAAGCGACCGCTCGGTTATGGAATATGCCAAAGATATTTGGAATTTAAAGCCGGTGGAATAACATCGTAAAGACATAACAAAAAAAACGGTCACCTAAACGGCGGCCGTTTTTTTATGCTTAATATTATATACTATGCCGATTTTTTCTTGCGCAAAGCAATATCCAAAACTTCGGCCGCGGTAGAAACCGGAATAATCGTCATTCCATCTTTTACATTATCCGGAATTTCTGCCAAATCCTTAAGATTTTCCTTTGGAATTATCACGGTTTTGATGCCGCCGCGCAACGCCGCCAACAGCTTTTCCTTTAAGCCGCCAATCGGCAGAACGCGTCCTTGCAACGTAATTTCTCCGGTCATCGCCACATCGCTTTTAACCGGCGTTTTGGTAAATACCGACACCAGCGTGGTGTACATGGCAATACCGGCCGAAGGTCCGTCTTTTGGCGTTGCCCCTTCCGGAACGTGAACGTGAACATCTGTTTTATCAAATATTTCCGGTTTAATTCCCAGCTCTTTAGAATGTGAACGTACCACAGAATATGCCGTTTCAATAGACTCTTTCATTACGTCGCCCAACTTTCCGGTTTGAGTAACTTTACCCTTGCCCGGCATATCGACCGCTTCGATAAACAATATATCGCCGCCGACTTCAGTCCAAGCCAAACCGGTAGTAACTCCGATATGGTCCTGCTTTTCGGCCTCACCGTAGCTAAAGCGACGTACTCCTAAATATTTATCCAAGTTTTTCGGTGTTACCTTAACTTTGATACATTTGCCTTTTTCCAGCAAAATTTCCTTGGTGGCTTTGCGGGCGATGGTAGCCAGTTCGCGTTCCAAATTGCGCACTCCGGCCTCTCGCGTATAATAGCGAATAATATCACGAATGGCCTCATCGGTTATTACCAACTCGGAGCATTGAACGGCATTTTCATCAAAAACTTTGCCGATTAAATGGCGCTTGGCAATCTCGACCTTTTCGTCTTCGGTATAACTCGAAAGCTGAATAATCTCCATTCTATCCAACAACGGACGCGGCATATTCAGCGAATTGGCCGTGGTAACAAACATAACATCGGACAAGTCATAATCCACGTCAAGATAATGATCTTCAAAGGTGTTGTTTTGCTCCGGATCCAACACTTCAAGCAAGGCCGAGCTCGGATCTCCGCGCCAATCGCTGCCGAGTTTATCTATTTCATCAAGCAAAAACAGCGGATTGGTCACACCGGCTTTTTTCATAGATTGCAAAATCTTGCCCGGCATGGCTCCGATATAAGTGCGACGATGTCCCCTTATTTCAGCCTCATCACGCATACCGCCCAACGAAGCGCGCACAAACTGACGATTGGTGGCTCGGGCGATGGATTTGCCCAGCGAAGTTTTACCCACGCCCGGAGGGCCGACCAAGCAGAGAATCGGCGCTTTTAAGTGTTTGGAACGTGATTGCACCGCCAAATATTCAACAATTCGCTCTTTGACTTTTTCCAGTCCGTAATGGTCTTCTTCCAAGACCTTGATAGCCTGTTCCAAATCTTTGTTCAGCTTTGTTTTTTTATCCCACGGCAAATCCAAAAGCCAATCAAGATAATTGCGTACGATTGAGCTTTCCGGCGAATTTTGCCCCATACTACGCAGTTTTTTCAGCTCCGAAAGGGCTTTTTCGCGTGCTTCTTTGCTGAATTTGGTGGCATTTATGCGTTTCAGATATTCATTGTTTTCATCTTCTTCGCCGTGATTCAATTCTTTTTGAATCGCTTTCATTTGCTCGTTGAGATAATATTCTTTTTGGCTTTTTTCCATTTGCTTTTTAACACGGTGTTTGATTTTGTCTTCGACTTCAATCACCATCATTTCCGTGTCTATAAGCTGCAGTATTTTATCGAGCCGTTCCTGCAAATTGCCGGCTTCGAGCAGAAATTGTTTATCTTCCGTTTTCAGCGACAGATGTGAGGCAATGGTGTCGGCCAGCTTATCGTATTCGCCGATTTGCTTAACCGACTGAATAACATCGTACGGAATTTTTTTATTGATTTTAACATATTCTTCAAATTGGCTGACCACCGCGCGCGCCCACGATTCCAAAGATTTTTTGTCGGTTGCGGTCTGCGGATAGCTTTCAATGGTGGCAGAAATATAAGTTTTGTTATCGCGAAACGAAGTGATTTTGATGCGCTCCAGCCCCTCCACCAACAACTTTATCGTGCCGTCTGGGAGTTTAAGCATTTGCAAAACATTTCCGAGAGTTCCCACCTTATACAAATCCTTGGCCGAAGGTGTTTCCACCTCTGCCTTTTTTTGCATAACCAAAACAATTTTCGAACCCTTGTCATTGGCCTTTTGCACGGCTTCTATCGATTTATCGCGGCCTACGAATATCGGCACAATCATTTTCGGATAAACCACCACGTCGCGCAACGGCAAAACCGGCAACATTACCGGTGTTTCGGCTGTTTTTTCTTCCGTTTTCTGCTCTTTCATATTGTTTTTCTTCCCACATTATAAATAATCTTTATATTATATAGGACAGCTTTTGCCCTTCTACAATAGCAGGAACATTTTTTTCCCAAAAAATTTTGCTTTTATTTTCCGTGAACGTTAATTTCTTCAAGTCTGGCGGCGGCGAATTTATCAATTTTAGCGCCGGCTTCTTCTGCCGCTCTGGTCAGCAATTTACGCAACAAGTTATCGGCAATTTCCTGTTCGTCGCTATCTGCCGCAAACAAAATAAAGTGAGTTTGCCGAGCCGTCAGCGGCGTAAAATCATCCATAGTGCGCGAAACCACATCGAGTTCCACCTGCATCTGCATTTTGTGATTGCTGTTGTCTATCTCGTCCACTTCGGCTTTCAACAAGCGCGGTGTCACCACATAATCCGCCAAACCGGCATCATCGGTAACATAAAAATATTCGCTGTGTGAAAAAAGTCCGGTGAGCAAATCACGATAATGGTCGGTGTCTTCGCCGTTCCAAAAATTCATCGGCCGCACAAACAAAAGCTTTTTTTCCGTTAAGTCAGACGGCTTGAACATTGCCTGTTCTTTTACTTTTTCGGCAACTTCTACCACCTGTGAAGCCGCCATATCGCTATCCCGATATTCGGTAATCAGCTGCGCCAAATTATCGGTGGTCATCTCCACCGCGGCTTGCAGTTTAACGCAAACCCGACCGGCGTCTTCCAGAGTTACCGTGTGTTTGGCGCCTACCATATATTCATCTATAATGCGATAAGAAATCAAATCGAGCGCGTTGGTGCTTAAACCAGGATAGCGTTTCTGAATAACGGCCGAAAGTTTTACCGCCGCCAAAGATGCCTTATCCACGGCGCGATTTTCGGCAGTTTTGGCGTCGTCTCCCGCACGTCGTTCATCACATGCGTCGGCAGACACTTTTTCCGAGATAAGTCCCTCTTCTGCCGCCCAAAGCGGTGTTAAATCAAGTCCCAACAATAACGCTATAAGTCCGCAAAGCGGCTTTTTTCGGTTTATTACCACCAACTTCTGTCTCCCTGAGCCTGATGAATGATTTCGCTCCATTCACCGAACAAACTTCCGTCTTTATTTTTCAAATACAAGTCAAATTTAATGGCCGGAACGGTTTTGGTGGCCGTGTCATACCAGTCGGCCGAACAATTTACCAAATAATCGGCCTCGGCTTTATTATCAACCAAAGTTATGTTTTCCATATCGGCAAAGCGTTTTTTCAAAGTGGCGGTGCCTTTATCCATACCGCCCGGCAAATCATCGGAGCGACGTTCTTCATCATCTATATAAATTTTGATGGCGCCGACGGTTTTGTAAAATGCCTCCGCTTCGGTTAACATGGAATTTACCGTTCTGTTGGCGGAAATAACGTAAATTTCCGGTGCATCAGGCACTATCGGTTCGTCATCGTCAAACAAAGTAAACTCGTCGGCGGTGTCGCAACACGGACGTTTCTTTTTGGTTTTGGCCGTTTCGATTACGCGCGGTTTCAACACCATCGGCTCGCAATTCGGTTGACCGCAAGACGAAGAACAAGGCATAGCCAAAGCCGCCGGCACTTCAATCGGTGCCGTTTGCACAAATTCCATCGGTTCGGTTTGCAATATTTCGCCTGTCTCCGGTGCGGCAATCATCGCCGTCTCCGGCGCCGCAACCACCGGATTTGGTTCTATATTTTTACAATTTCCGAACGGACAGGCACAACCGGTCAGCAGTGCCAATGTTCCGAATATCAGCGTTTTTCTCATCTTCGTCTCCTTATCGACTCTTTTGCGGTATTATGCAACAATTTACCTTAAAAATACCTTAATATTTCAAAATATTACTTGAATAACCCCGAAAAAATCTTTACATTCGGTTCAGGGAGCGGAGATTTTCTGATGTTATTGACCTTTCTAGCTGTTTTGGCGCCGTTGTTGGCGCTGGTTCGTCCGTTACAACGCAATGCTTTTTTTGTGATATATTTTGCGCTGATGATTTTGTCGGCATACATTACGGAATCTTATTTTTTTCGGGTTGCCCCGTTTTATCACAAAGCCTTTTTGCTGTTTATCGTTTATCATCTGTTTTTTATTAATCTTGTCACTTTTTTGGCTTACGGAGTTGATAAACGAGCGGCGGTGCGCGGTGCGTGGCGGGTGCCGGAAGCCCAATTGCACACGTTGGAATTTTTGGGCGGTTGGATTGGTGCGTTTTTGGCGCAAAAAATTTTTCGGCACAAAACACAGAAAAAAAGCTACCGCGTTATGTTTTGGCTGATGCTTGTTTTGCAAATTGCCGCGGTTTATATTATTTTGCACTATTTGAAATTGATTAACTTTTAAGGAGAATATTATGCGTTTGGGTTTATTACTTGCTCTTTTTACCGGTGTCGCCGGAGTGGCAAATGCCGATTCGATTTTGCTGAAAAATGACAACAATGCGTTATCACTCAGCATTTATAATCAAAATCTGGCGTTGGTGAAAGATATTCGTTCCGCCGATTTGCAAAGCGGTATGAATGAAGTTGTTTTTGACGGTGTGCCGCAACAAATTCAGGCCGAAACCGCCATTATTTACGGTGACAATATTCGGGTAAGCGAACAAAATTACAGCTACAATCTGATGTCGTATCACAACTTTATAGCCCGCTCCATCGGGCAAAAAGTAAAAACCGTACGCCAGAATCCGACCACCGGAGAAAATATTTACGAAACCGCAACGCTTATCGGCGAGGCCGGCGGAACTCCGATTTTGCAATTCGATTACGGTATCGAATCTAACTTTCCGGGCAGAATCGTGTTTGAGCAAATACCGGTCGGCATGAGCAATCAGCCGATGTTAACTGCCAAACTTAAGGCCGACAAAAGCGGTGAGCAAAATCTTTATTTGGCTTATTTAACCGGCGGCTTAAGTTGGAAAACCGATTATGTGGCCAATGTTCGCTCCGATAAAAAACTCGATTTAACCGGTTGGGTTACCATTAACAACGAATCGGGTGTAGATTATGAAAAGGCCAAGATTCAGCTTATTGCCGGAGACGTAAATATCGTTCGTCCGCGCATGATGGCCCGCGGCGGCATGATGATGAAATCCATGGCTCTTAATGCCGTCATGGAGGACAGCATGGAACAAAATATCGAGCCGGAAAGCCTCAGCAGCTACGAGCTTTATACTTTGCCGAACATGACCACCATTAAAGACAAGCAAACCAAACAAGTTGCCTTGCTTGAAAAAAATGATGTGACTTATGAAAAAGAATTTAATTTGATGATGCCGATATATTTTGATGACGGCATCAGCGAGTTTGAAAAACGGCATCCGTCGATTACTTATGTGATTAAAAACGAAGCCGCTTCAAACTTGGGCATTTCTTTGCCGGCCGGCACCATGCGTTTTTATAAAAACGACCAAAGCGGCAACCTGCAATTTATAGGTTCCGGCAACATCAACAACACCGCCAAGGAAGACACTTTGCGCTTGCATTTGGGTGACGCGTTCAACATTTCCGTCAGCGGCAAAGTACAAAAGAAGAGCCAAAAAGAAAGAGCCCGTGAGTTGTTGCCTAACGGTCGTTGTTATGATGTTCAAACCGTTAAAACTTACGATGTGGAAATTACGGTAAACAACGCCGAAGACGCCGACAACACCATTATTTTGAGCCAACATCTTCCGCACGAGTACGAAATTGTCAAAGAAAGCGTAAAAAGCACGGAAGAAAAGGCCTCGCAACGCAAATGGAAAATGGAAGTTGCCAAGAACAGCAAGGAAAAACTGACATATACGGTGAATATTATTTTGCACTACAATGATTGCAACTAATTCCACGACTTTGTTTCAAGTGCTTTTAAGGTTGTTGCCGGACAAGAATCATAAAAGCACTTGATTTTTTAAGCTAACTTGCTATGATGCGGCAGATTTGAAAGGCGAAAAATGACGGATAAACCGCAAATAGAAGATTTAAGCGGAGATAAATATAAGTACGGCTTTACGACGGAAATTGAAGCCGATACGGCTCCGTGCGGCTTAAACGAAGACATTATCCGCCTGATAAGCGCCAAGAAAAATGAGCCGGAATGGCTGTTGGAAAGAAGGCTGAAGGCTTATCGCCATTGGTTGACTATGAGCGAACCACACTGGGCTAAGTTAAAATATGATGCCGTTGATTTTCAGGCGCTGAGCTATTATGCCGCGCCCAAACAAAAGGCTAAGCCGAAAAGTTTGGAAGACGTTGATAAAACCTTGCTCGATACTTATAACAAGCTCGGCATTCCGCTCAAAGAACAGGAAGCGCTGTCCGGAGTAGTGGCGGTTGATGCGGTGTTTGACAGCGTGTCGGTGGCCACAACTTATCGGGCCAAATTGGCGCAATCGGGGATTATTTTTTGCTCGATTTCCGAGGCGGTAAAAGAACATCCGGAGCTGGTGCAAAAATACTTGGGTTCGGTAGTACCATACACCGATAATTTTTACGCCTGCCTTAATTCCGCGGTGTTTACCGACGGCTCGTTTGTGTATATTCCGAAAGGGGTTAAGGCGCCGATGGAACTTTCCACTTATTTTCGCATCAACGCCCAAAACACCGGACAATTCGAGCGCACGCTGATTGTGGCCGAAGATGACAGTTATGTTTCGTATTTGGAGGGTTGTACGGCGCCGCAACGCGACGAAAATCAGTTGCACGCCGCTATTGTGGAAATTGTGGTGATGAACAACGCCGAAGTTAAATATTCTACCGTGCAAAACTGGTATCCGGGCGACAAAGACGGTAAAGGCGGCGTTTATAACTTTGTGACCAAGCGGGCGGCTTGTCGCGGTATTAATTCCAAAGTTTCGTGGACACAGGTAGAAACCGGCTCGGCCGTAACTTGGAAATATCCGTCGTGCATTTTGCAGGGCGATAATTCGGTCGGCGAATTTTATTCGGTGGCCATCACCAACAACCGTCAACAGGCGGATACCGGCACCAAAATGATTCACTTGGGCAAAAATACCCGATCCAAAATTATATCCAAAGGCATTTCTGCCGGATTTTCCAACCAAACATATCGCGGCTTGGTGGATATAGCGGCCAACGCCAAAAACGCCAGAAACTATTCGCAATGTGACAGCTTGCTTATCGGCTCGACTTGCGGCTCGCACACCGTGCCGTATATCCGTAACCGCAGTAAATCAGCGGTTTTGGAACATGAGGCAACCACTTCGAAAATCAGCGCCGAACAGCTTTTTTATTGCCAACAACGCGGCATTAAGGAAGAAGAAGCCGTCGGCCTGATTGTGAACGGTTTCTGCAAAGAAGTTATGCAAAAATTACCGATGGAATTTGCCATCGAGGCCGGAAAACTTATCAATATCAGCTTGGAAGGAAGCGTCGGATAATGACTCAAAAGTTGCTTGAAATAAAAGATTTATACGCCGGAGTGGCCGAAAGCGGCAAAGAAATTATCAAAGGGCTTAATTTGACGATTAACGCCGGAGAAACTCATGCCGTTATGGGACCAAACGGCGCCGGAAAATCCACACTTTCTTATGTGTTGACCGGCAAGCCGGATTATGTTGTTACCGGCGGCAGTATGCGGTTTGCGGAACACGATTTGACCGCGCTCAAACCGGAAGAACGCGCCGCACTCGGCATCTTTTTGAGTATGCAGGCGCCGGTTGAAATTCCGGGAGTGACAACGCAGAATTTTTTGAAGCACGCCATCAATGCGCAACGTAAATATAATAATTTGCCGGAACTTGACGCGGCGGAATTTTTGAAATTGTTGCGCTCGGCCGCCAAAAATTTTGACATCAGCTCGGAAATGCTCAAACGCGAAATCAATGTCGGATTTTCCGGCGGCGAAAAAAAGCGTTTGGAAATTTTGCAACTGAGTTTGTTGCAACCGAAATTGGCCATTCTCGACGAAGCAGATTCCGGCTTGGATATTGACGCCTTGAAAATCGTGTCGCAGGGCGTAAATCAATGGCACACCAAAGAAAACTCACTGTTGATTATTACCCATCATCTTGATTTGTTGCGGCAAATCAAGCCGGATTTTGTACATATTTACGCCGACGGAAAAATTATTAAAACCGGCGATATGGCGCTGGCAGAGGAACTGGAAACTTCCGGATATAAAAACTATTTGGATGCGGCAAAATGAATTTAAATGTTGACGGTGAAAATATTTACGGCGCTGACATTCCTTGGCTTTATGCTTTAAGGAAA
This sequence comes from Alphaproteobacteria bacterium, assembly GCA_017528205.1. Taxonomy (GTDB): domain Bacteria; phylum Pseudomonadota; class Alphaproteobacteria; order RF32; family CAG-239; genus RUG410. The sequence goes on from JAFXPE010000042.1 coordinate 39,978, forward strand.
AAGGCTCGCGATGCGTTTGTTAAAAACGGTTTGCCGACGGCCAAAACCGAGGCTTGGAAATATTCTTATCTGCCGAGCGGAATTTTGGACGAGTTTACAATCGCCGCGGAACCGCATCATTGCGACGGGCATTGTCACGAAAAAGAATCGTTGCCGTTTGATTGTCGACAAATAAAATTCTGCAACGGCAGTTTGGAACATATTGCGCACGATTTGCCGCGCGGCGTGATGATTATGCCGCTGATTGAGGCTGTGGAAAATGCCGAAATAAAGCCGTATTTGAATAAATCGTTTGCGGTCGGCGAATTTCCGTTTGCCGATTTAAATACCGCCCTTGCCGAGCAGGGTTTGTTTATCGTAATCGGCAAAGAAACCGAGTTGCAAGAGCCGATTTATATTCATTATCATCAGCACGAAGGCGCGCCGAAATTAAATAACATACGTAACGTAATTGTGCTGGAAAAAGGTGCCAAAGCGACAATTATCGAAGATTTTGATGCCAAGGAAGATGCGCATTATTTTAACAATATCGTTAATGAAATTTATGTCGGCACCGATGCGTTTTTGCAACATTACACTCGCCAAAACGAGGCCGCCGAGGCGCGTCATGTGGCGCTGAACAGCGTGGCGGTTAAGGCTGGCGGACAATATCGCGATTTTGTTGTTCATAACGAATGTTTATATGCACGCAGCGAAAGCTATGTCTGCTTGAAACAGGAAAATGCCTCCGCCGAAATCAACGGAGCATATCGTCTGCAAAACAGCGGGCATAGCGACATTACCAGCAATATCCGCCATTTGGCACCACACACCTTTTCCGATCAGTTGGTTAAAGGCGTGCTGGACGGTAAGGCTCACGGGGTGTTTCAGGGACAAATTCATATTGCACCAAATGCCCAGCAAACCGAGGGACGGCAACTGCATCGCGCTTTGGTATTAAGCGACGGCGCCGAAGTTGATTGCAAGCCGGAATTGGAAATCTTTGCCGATGACGTAAAGTGTTCGCACGGCTCCACTTGCGGCGATTTAGATGCCGAACAGCTCTTTTATATGCAATCGCGAGGCATTGCTCTTGACGACGCGCGGCAAATATTGATTGCGGCTTATTTAAACGAAGTTTTCGGCAAAATAGAAGACGTTGCCGTTGCCGAGTGGTTGAAATCTATTTTTTAAAATCGGCTTTTTAATAAAACATAAATTCCAAAGCATTGTGTCTTTCATAGCGACACGCACGCACCGCGGCTTCTTTGAGCATGACGCCGTCTTTATAACATTGCAAAGCGCGTTTTTCCTGAGTCGGCGGTGTAGATTTACAGCTATTGTAATTAACTTCATCGGTAATTGCCTGATTTACCGCTATCGCGATGTAGCCGGAATCCGCCGATTTACCCCACGCATACGAAGCAAGGGTAATACACGCCTGCCGCGGAATCGAATCAAAACGAATAATAAACGCGCCGCGGTCGCGGCTGTTGTATTTGTTGCCCACCCGAACATTAATGTTGCCTTTGAAAACATTTTTATAAGTATAAGGCGTTTTGATGGCGCCGTGATTATCGCGAACAAACATATCGTTGCTCACAACGCCTGTATTGGCCAGCACATTGTTGATTTCTCCTATGGAATATCCCAAACTGGAATAATTGATTTGCGCCACAAATGTGGTTTGCAAACGCACCACCATTCGCATAATTTGGTCAACGGTTTTATCCACACGCCATTTTTCCAAAGCCTGAGAAAAACCGTAAAAGCCGACAACCGACAGAACGGCGATTATGGCCAATACGCCAAGCATTTCTATCATTGAACGACCTTTTTCATTGTTTTTCATAGGCTTCGATTCCATTTAAATTCAGGCTCTTTTCCAATGTAACCCTTTAATCATAAAAAAAGGTTAATTTTTTAAGGTAAATTTTCAGAGCGGATTTGCGTTTTGTTTAATTCGCTCCAACGCACGATATAACGCCGGACGCATAAACTTGCCCTGCCAAATTCCGCGCTTGCCGAGTTGGGCATTTTGTTCGGATTTGGCATATTTTTCATCGCGATAAGTCATGGCCCAGCCGGCGGCAACCATCGCCTCGTTAAGCGAAACCTCGCCGGCAAAACATTCGCAAATGCGGCGATGATAAATATCTTTTTGCTCTGCGCAATCGCAACGAACATTTCCGCTGCTTAACAAACTTTGCAAATATTGCAAGGCCTGTTCGCCGCAAGCGTATTCTTTGCCCGATGCCGAATAACAATGCTGATAAAGCTCCGGTGCATCAATGCCGTCTAAGCGAATGCGCTCGTCGTTTTGTTCAAGCGAATCACCGTCAATCGGATAATAATTTCCGGCAACGGCCAGGCGGCAACACATCACACTCAAAATAACCAACAACCTTAACAACATAACTTTACCCTGCTCTGCTTTCAGTTTACATTATGCAAATTTTTTGCGCAATCATTATTTTTATTTACTTTTCTTTCATATAATCCTGATATTGTAACCTAAGATTATAGTCTTATTTTACTAAAGGTATCGCGATGTTAAAAAAATTAGGATTCCTCTCTGTTTTAGGTCTGTGCATAGTCGGCACATCGGCGGCACAGGCTCAGTTTGCGCCGGCGAAAATGCCGACGTCGGTTATTGTTTGCCGCTCAAAGCAATGTGCTCCGGCAAAAATATCCATGTCTAAAGAATATATTTTTAACACCATTTTGCATATGCTCGACAGCAATGCCCGCAAAAAGGCGCTGATTTGCGAAGCAAACGCCGCCACCCATTCTTGCACCGAACAGTTTGTTTCCGTGCCGATTACGGTAGGTGTTGCTCCGGCTTATATGTATGTTGATGACGTGAAAATTACCGACGTTTCGATGAGCCCGCAAAACACCATGGCGCTTAATTTGGTTTTGAACTGGCATGTTAGTTACAACGGACAAACTCCGGTTTGTCGCCCGAGCAAAACTTTGCTGTATGCCAAAGACGTCAACAACATCATTATGGAAGACAACGGTTATGCCTGCCGCATGACCACCGTCGGCGTTACCTCGATTAAAACCATGATTGCCATTGATTATGTGGATATTGATTACGGTTATATCGGCGGCTTTTATTCCATCGGTTTGTCCGGTCCGGCTTATGGCGGCGGTAACGGTTATATGATTTTAAGATTGCCGAATGACATAGCCAATGAGGCGGCCGATTTTACCGTGCCGGAAACTCATGCGCTTGTTCACACCAACGCCCACGCCGTAGAAAAAGCCTCGGCACCGGCTCCGTCAGAAACAGTTAATTACATGTCGTTACCTGCGGGAGCTCCGGTTGCTTTGCCGCCGCAAGCCGCAGTTAATGCCCAATATCTGTATGATGCCAACACCAAACAATTTATTCCGCTTCCGGTAGCTCCGGTCAGCATTCCGGTTCCGCAACCGCAAAACGGTGCACCGGTACAGGAGGCAACCGTAACCGATGACGGTCGGGCTCCGGCTCCGAATGTCAGCACGATTATTCGCTACAATCATCCGGCTAAACAGTATGATGAAAAGAAAGAAGTCGAGCGCATTCGTGCCGAGCGTGATGCTCGCAAAAAGGCTTATATGCGCAAAGATATGAAAGACAAGGCCATTTTGGAATCGGAAGACGGCACCAACTTCGGCGGTGTTCAGGTATTTCCGGTGTCGGCCGCTTATGATAAGCCGAAAGCTTCTACGGCACCTAACCTGCAAGACGCACCGCGCAGTGCGGTTGAAAGCAGACGCTTTCAATAACGTTTTCAGGTTGCGTTAAATACTAAGAATCGCCTGTTCGCAGGCGATTTTTTATTTACTGTCATTCTGAGGTGCAAATAACAATGCTTATTTATTACCCCCAAGGCCGCACAGCGACTAACGGGATCCTCACGTCGCTCCGCTCCTCAGGATGACGAGTATAAAATTTGCAGGCGATTTTTTATATATCGGCGTTTGCGATTTTTTGATAAATTTCGTCAGCATTCATACGGCTTAGCGAATCTGCAGTCAACTCTAATTTTTGCCATATCTCAACGCTTATCTCCGGTTTTTTGATAACCTGCACACTAAAGTTTTCGGCCAGCATTTCATTTTTATTTTCGGCCGTCAGCAGACACACTTCACCGGCACCCAAGAACGGTAATCCCAGTTTTTCAACCACCGGCAAATGTGTCACAAAATGATAATACGCAACCTCGTCATCGGTATATGCCAACAGTTTGTTCAAAAAGCTTTGTATGGCAAATTTTGAGGCACTTTCTTCTAAATCTTGTGTGCATAAAAGGTGTTCGGTTTGCATTCCCAAAGCTTCAAAACGGGCGGTTTCAACGGCGCGTTCCAACGGCGAATGATATACCGTTGAGCATTTCGGCAACCACGATTTGAGCGCTCTGCCGGTCAAAAAAGCCACAATCATATCTTCGCGCTCGATTGCCGTGTCGCTGCCGTAACGCTCGTGTCGCCCGAAGCTGAGATAGAATTTATTTTGCGGCATCCGGCTGAGCCTTTTTAAACACCGACAGCAAAATACCTCCGGTCAACAAGCCCAAAGTTACGGCCAAAGATTGCCATTCATGAACTTCAATGCCGAAATATTTGAGGAATATTTTGCAGCCGATGAAAATTAAAATTATCGAAATCGCCGGCTTCAAATATGCAAATTTTTTGATAATCGCCGCCAACAAAAAATACAGCGCGCGCAAGCCCAAAATGGCGAAAATATTACTGGTATAAACCACATAAATATCGGTGGTTACCAAAAAGATTGCCGGAATGGAATCAAGCGCAAAAACAACGTCCATCAGTTCAATCGTCACCAAAGCAAAAAACAGCGGTGTAATGCAGTGCTTGCCGTTTTCTTTCACAAAAAAGTGCTCGCCGTGAAGTTCATGCGTTACATGAAACATTTTGGAAACCAGTTGATAAACTTTGGTATCACGGATATCGCGCTCCTCATCTTCTTTCATACACAGCATCTTGATACCGGTATAGATAAGAAACGCGGAGAAAATGTATAAAATCCAGTTAAAGCGCACCACCAAGGCATCGCCAATTCCTATCAGTACGCCGCGCATGACAAGAGCTCCCAAAATACCCCAAAACAGCACGCGATGTTGGTATTTTCCCGGCACTCCGAGGGCGGCAAAAACCATTGACATCACAAAAATATTATCCATAGATAAGCTTTTTTCCAGCAAATATCCGGTAAAATAGTCCATACCTTTTTCCGCTCCATCTTCAATCCAAACAAAGGCACCGAACAACACCGCAACGGCAATGTAAGCAATACAAATCCAGAGAGTATGCCAAAAATGCGGCTCTTCATTTTTACGATTAAACCAAAACAAATCGGCCGCCAACAACAACACTACCGTAATCCCGAAGCAAGTCCACAACCAAAACGGTGATAAGGCTTGGTGCGAAGAAGAGAAAAAGCTTAGCAAAGAATTCAAAGTTTCCATTATTTTTGTTCCATATTCCAAACTGTTTGTATAATTTCATCAATATTTGTGTAACGCGGTTGCCAATTCAGTATTTTTTTTGCCAATTCATTGCCGGCAAAAACTTCAGCCGGATCACCGGCACGGCGCGGAGCAAATTCGTAACGCACCTTGCGACCGGTTACGCGTTCCACCGCGGAGATTATTTCGAGCACGGATAAGCCTTTTCCCGTACCTAAATTTATAGCATAAGAACAAGGTTCTTCAAGCAATTTTTTGATTGCCGCAACATGCGCCGACGCCAAATCTTCAACATGAATGTAATCGCGCAAACAGGTGCCGTCGGGAGTGTTGTAGTCATTACCGTAAATCAGCAATTTATCCCGTTCGCCTTGCAAAACGTCCATAATTATCGGCAACAAATTGTGCGAATTTTTTTCCTTGCCTTTGATTGAACCGTCGGCGGCATATCCCACAGCATTAAAATACCTTAGCGCAATATAATGAAAGTCCTTCAGGCGGCTGTACCACTCCATCAAACGCTCTATTTCCAGCTTAGTAAAGCCGTAAAAGCTGAGCGGTTCAAGCTGATGTTTTTCATCTAAAGGCGTATATTCCGGCGTTCCGTAAACCGCAGATGTTGAAGAAAACACCACGTTTTTAATTTTGTTTTTCAGCATGGCATTAAAAATATTGACCGAGCCGATGATATTATTTTGGGCATAAAGCTGAGGATTTTCCATTGATTCTCCTACCGCTTTTTTGGCCGCCAAATGAACAACGGCATCGTACCCTTCGACCATTGTCGCATTCAATTTTGCCTCATCCAAAATATCTCCCTCAACAAATTTTGCATCGGCAAACAGATTGCAACTCTGTCCGGTAGAGAGGTTATCATAAACCGTTACTTTAAAATTTTCTTTCAAGAGTGCTTTAACAACGTGGCTGCCGATATATCCGGCTCCGCCGATTACCAAAACTTTTGCTAATGACATTATTTTCTCCTTGCTGTTCCTTATAGCGCAAAATCACAAATTGTAAAGACGAATTACTTAATTTTGCATTTTCCGGCGCATTTCTGCAACAATACAAAGCACGGACAGAGATGATATTTTTCATACACCCACATGCACGGGCAATTCCACTTCAAACCATATAAACACATCGCCGCAATCAGATAGTAAAAATATAAAAATGCCGGCCAGACATATAATCCGAGCAAGCCGAAAATCAACAACATTCCCGACTTGGAGCGATAGGAAAAAGCCACTTTTTCCGGCATAAAAGCATAACCGAAATAAAGGTGTAGGAAAGATAAAATTATCACTACCGATAAACTAATTTTTTGCATCGTCAAAAAATAAAGCAATATGCTTACCAACACTACACGCACCGCTAACGAACAGAATCCCGAAGTCGTTACCGTCAACATCCGCACATTTTGCCGATACAACTCATAATCCGGATTTTTCTTTATCAACTGTTTTTCCTCATCACGCGCCCGAATAATCATCAGCGGCAAAAACACCGCACAAACCAATCCCAGAGTAATCCAGTTGAACATCATCAAGCTTGCGCCCCAACACCACATTAAAAGCGAGGCATACATCGGATGACGTGCCAAGGCATATGCTCCGGTTGTTTGCAGTTGATGTCGGCTTTTTATTTCAATGCCGTCAGACCACAAAAGCCCGATATCAGCTTTGGCTTTAAGGTGCCAAATCAACCCGAAAATCACCCCAAGCGAGCCGAAAATAAAGAAAACGTATTGCCCTATCGAATCGGTTAGCGGAAACTGACCTATGGATTTGTTCCAAAATATAAACAACACCAACACGCACAAAACCATTTCCCGAGTAGAAAAGAAGTGGTTAATCGTCAAATCCGTGGCTTGCGGATGTTTTTGATATTGCCGAAACTTTAACAGTACCGCTGCCAACAAAATAATACCGGTAATATAAATCAGGCTCATTCCCCAAAGATACAGTTGTGAATTGACAGATTTTTCAGCAATTATTTGCAATTGTTCCCACATTTATTCTTCTCCATAAAATACAAGCAAAAATCGGTATAAAAATCAGCGCCGACCATTGATAAACCGTCAAGTTCAACCATATCCGCGGCTCAATACGCACAAATTCCGCCGCAAAGCGCATTATAAGATACCCCAGCATATAAAGCGGAAACAATAAATCAATGCGTTTAGTGTGACAGTAAAACCAATACAACGCTCCGGCGGCCATAAATTGAAACGCACTTTCCGCCAACTGTATAGGTATAATAAAATGCCCGCCGCAACAACCGTTCAAATAGCAACCTATTTTGCCAAATCCGATTGCCACCGCTAAAGGTATTATAAATATGCCGCCGTAAGAATTGCCTTGCTGATGTAAAAAATATTTGTAGAGATTTATGGCAATAAAAGCTCCCAGCAAAGCCCCCATAACACTCTTATTGGCTATAACCAAAGCGGAAGCAAGTCCGTAAGAAAGCAAAATAGGTATTTTGGCTCCGATGATAACTCCCAAAGCCAATACTATATAAATGTTTGAAGATATACTTGTTTTCGGTTTCGGCATACGAAGCTTTTGCATCACCAAGCCGCCGCACAATATCCCAATCAGCAAGCATATTGTATATTCCGGATTCATAACCATCTATCCGAAAAACAGCAAACAGGTGGCAATCGCCAAAATTACCAATGCGGCCTTTGCGCCGTAATTGCGGGTTGTTCTAAAAAAAACAAAGAAAACCAGCAAAGTCAAAATACCAACCAAAATTGACATAGGTGTAGCACTACTGCTTCCCCAACCGATTGCACCGGTAAAACACGCTCCGAAAAGCAACATCGGTGCTAACAGCATAGTGATGATAAAGCCGAGAATTTGCCTGACAATAAACCAACCGTCGATTTTTTTTACCATACTGTTTCCCGTATTGTTAAATTCATCTTTTTTGATTTCTTCTACCACGATATTTTTCCTTTCAAGGCATTATGCACACAAAACGGCACCACTTTGCCGTTGCCGACCGCTACACCGGTACAGCATTTTCGCGCGCGTTCCCAATCAAAATTGTCGATATCCATAAAGTTTTTTACCACAATACGAATAATTTTCATATCCTTATGGCAAGAGCCATCGCCGTTGGCAAAATCTTTCAATTTTCGCAAAATTTCCGTACTGCCGAAAATTCGGCCCACAAAGCAATCGCAGACATTGTGGCGCATGTATTCCAAAATGGTTTTATCAAACGCAATCCGGTTGGAAATTTGCTGTTTACATTTGGTAAAATCAATATAATCGCCCAACGAATAAACCTTATCACCTTGGCAAAACAAAAAGCCCAAACTTGTACAATTCTCATGCGAACAAGGTAGAGGAATAATATCCTGATAACGCATATAGCCGCTTTGAGCCATCGCCAGCAGTATGTCTTCCTGCATAACGGTTGGGACCTGAGAATCAAGCGCACTCCCTACTTTGGTTAAACGCTGAAAAGTTATGCCGGAAATATGCTTGGTGCGAATCGCCAATTCCATAATTTGAGGAATCTGCGTCAGATTATTTTGATATACCGTTACCGCCAGACACATTTTGATTTCGGCGGCATTTAACTTGGCGATAATTGCTTCTTTTTCGGCCAACAATTTACGACCGCGCAGGGTTTGGTAAACCTTGTCATCAAAGCCGTCAAACTGCAAATAAACTTCTATGCGGTCGCGGTGTCCTTTGAGATATTGAAAAATACGCTCGTCAGTCAGCAAATTTAAACCGTTGGTATTGATTAAAATGCGCCCGATATTGTAACACAGCGCAATATCCAACATAGCCAGCAAATTCGGATGCAGCAAACATTCACCGCCGGAAATTTGCAACACGTCCAATTTTTGATTTTCCACCGTCAGCAAAGTAGCAAGACGATTTTTAAATTCGTCGACCGAAATATGTTGCGACGACTTCTGCCCAAAATAACAAATCGGGCAAGCCATATTGCAACTTTCGGTAATTTCTATTAAGCCGGTGCATATATGTTGGCGATGCTTATTACACCAACCGCAGTCGGCACCGCAATTGCCGTTATACGTACAAACCGGTGTAAATTCTTTGCCTTTAACATCAAAAGTTTTATCAAAAAAGCGCTTGGCATCTTTGGCAATTTGAGTAACAAAATGCCCGTGTTGCGGACAATCTTTATACAAAAACACGTCTTTTCCGACTTTTTCTTTATATGCCGGAACAGTTTGCAAACATATCGGACAGATAGCTTCGGTTTTTGTTTTCATCAGCTCTTTTAATAAAATAGTAATCTGCTCTTAGGAATACCATACTATATTAAAATCGGCTTAAAATTATACCCATTATCCACAGCAAAAAAAATATTTCACTACACAAAAAATGCGGATTATTTATAACTGACTGCAATACTTAATCTCTATGAACGAAGGCGAAAAATGGAAAAACCGGATATTGCGAAATTACCGAAAAATATTGAGGCGGAACAAGCTCTTATCGGAGCACTGTTGGCCAATAATAAGTTTTATGAAAAAATTGCCGACATTTTGAAACCCGAGCATTTTGCCGATTCTACCCACCGCAAAATTTTTGAGGCGATAAGTAAGCTTTTGCAAAAAGAACGCACCGCCGATGTCATTACTCTCAAAAACTATTTTGAGCAGGAAGGAACGCTTGAACAAGTCGGCGGTTTTCCGTATTTGGTTAAACTGGAAGAAAGCGCCTCGCCGCTGACTAACGTTGAGCATTATGCGCAATTTATTTATGACCGTTATCTGCGGCGCGAGCTTATCAATACCGGCTACGAAATCATCAACAGCGCAATGGAAGAGAATCTCGATGTTTCAGCCACCGAGCAAATCAGTCAAGCCGAGCGCTCGTTATACAACTTGTCCGATATGGGCGATGCTCAGGGCGGATTTATTGACTTTGAAAAAGCACTGACTTCTTCTATTTCGGTTATTCAAAAAGCTTATCAAAAAGGCGGACGTATTTCCGGTGTGCCGACCGGCTTAAATCAGCTTGATTATAAAATCGGTGGTTTGAACGACTCGGATTTGATTATTCTCGCCGGCCGTCCGGCCATGGGAAAAACCGCGTTGGCCACCAATATTGCCTACAATGTGGCAGATTTTTTCTCGCGCGATAAAAATACTCCGGCGGATAAACGCGGCGTGGCTTTCTTTTCGCTCGAAATGTCGGCCGATGAATTGGCGGCGCGTATTTTATCCAGCACCATTCAAATTTCCAGCCATAAAATGCGGGTGGGTGATTTGGACGAAGCCGAATTTATGCGAATCGCCGGTGCGGCGCGCGAATTGGCCAACATTCCGCTGTATATCGACGATACGCCGGGCGTCAGCATCAACGCCATTCGCTCGCGGGCACGGCGTTTGAAACGCACCAAAGGCTTAGGCCTGATTGTGATTGACTATATTCAACTTATCGGCGGTACCGGCGATAAAAAGAGCGAGGGCAACCGTGTGCAAGAAGTTTCGGAAATTTCCCGCGGCTTGAAAATTCTGGCCAAAGAGCTGAAAATTCCGGTTATTGCCCTGTCGCAACTTAACCGCAGCGTCGAGTCGCGTGAAGATAAACAACCGCAAATGTCCGACTTGCGCGAATCCGGTTCCATCGAGCAAGATGCCGATATCGTAATGTTCGTGTTCCGCGAAAACTACTACATTCACAATTCGGAGCCGAAACGCGGTGAAAACGAATCGGAAGAGGCCTTTAACAAAAAACATGCCGAATGGGAAATTCGCGACCGCAACACCGCGCATCAGGCTGAGGTGATTATCGGCAAACAACGCCACGGTCCGACCGGTTCGGTTAAACTCGGTTGGGACGGCGAATACACCCTGTTCCGCAATTTTGCCGAAGACGAAAGGTTGCCGGAACAACATGGATAAAAAAGATTGGCAAAAAATTTTGGATGAAAAATGGGAAGCAATTTGCGATAATTGCGGCAAGTGTTGTTTGATGACGCTGGAAGATGAAGAAACCGGCGAAATGTATCATACCGATATTTTGTGCCGCTACTACGATTTGGAAAATAGCCGTTGTACGGTTTATGAAAAGCGTTGCGAAATTGTGCCGAATTGCCTGAAATTAACGCCGGAAAACGTCGACAAGTTGCCGTTTATGCCCAAAACCTGTGCTTATCGTCGGCTTTTTGAGGCCGGTTTTAAGCCGCAACCGCTGAAACCGATAAAAGGACGGGTGGTGAGCGAAACCGAAGTGAAGTTTGCCGATTTGGAAGACCACATTGTGGATTGGGATGATTTATGATTAAACAACCTTGTGTTTACATTTTAGCCAGTCAAAAGAACGGTACTTTATACATAGGAGTAACTTCCGACTTATTAAAGCGTGTGTACAAGCATAAAAATGATATGCAGGGTACTTTTACGAAGAAATATAATGTAAAAATGCTCGTTTATTACGAAATGTATGATGATATGGCGGAAGCAATTAAACGCGAAAAAGTATTAAAAGGATGGCGCAGAGAGCGAAAAATTGCGCTGATTGAGAAAAATAACAGAGAATGGATTGACTTGTATGACAGTTTGTTTTGAATTTTATAAAAATTCATCAGAATTCGTCATTCTGAGCAAATGCGAAGAATCCATTTCGTCCTTAAAGACGAAACAACGCCACGGGCGTTGCTGGATCCTTCACAACGGCACTGACGTGCCTGTTCAGGATGACGCTAGCGGAGAAAAACATGAGTAATGATGATTACATAATAAACGAATCGTATGATCCGCAAGCACGAGTCGATGAATTTCAAAAGCTGGAACCGGAATTTTGGAAGCGCAAAAAGCTGGAAGAAATGAACAAAGACGAGTGGGAAGCTCTTTGCGACGGTTGCGGCAAGTGCTGTTTGAACAAAATCGAAATCAAAGGAAAAATCAGATTTACCAACGCCCATTGCCGATTTTTGGACTGTCAAAGCTGTTTGTGCAAAATATACGAACACCGCTTTGAAGTGGTTGACGATTGCCGCGACATTGACTTAAACGCCGTGCGCGAAAAACCGCGTTGGTTGCCGAAAACCTGCGCCTATTGGCTTTTGGATAACGGTTACGATTTGCCTGCGTGGCATCCTCTGATTACCGGCAAAGCCGCCAGCGTGGTAGAATCCGGAAATTCCTTATCCGGCCGAGAATTGATAAACGAAACAAAGGTTGATGACTATGAAAATTACATTGTTGACTGGCAAGACCTTTGATATTTCGGAAGCCGTCGGTATGGATATAAAAGTCGTGCCGGCACGCTCTAGCCGCAAACTTACGCTGAAAATAGATGAAAAAGAGCGCGTTCCCGTGCTTTCCGTGCCGCGGTTTTGTTCGCGTAAGCACGCCGTTGAGTTTGTTAACGAGCATATGGATTGGATAATAAAATCCTTAAATAAACTTCCGGAAGTTCGTTATTTTGAAAACGGAGAAACTTTTTTGCTTTTCGGGCAAAACGTTACGGTAAAACATTGTCCGGAAGCCAGGCGCGGTGTTTGGCTTGAAAACGATTTTCTTTGTGTTTCGGGTGCCGAGGAATTTGTGCATCGTCGGGTTAAAGATTATATCAAAAAACAGGCGGCCGAAAGGTTTTATGCACAATCTTATGAAATGGCGCAACAAATCGGCTGCAAACTTATCGGAGTCAGCATTAAAGACACCAAATCTCGTTGGGGAAGTTGCTCTACGCTCAATCATATCAATTACAGCTGGCGAATTGCTTTGGCTCCCGATTATGTGATTGATTATTTGATGGCGCACGAGGTTTCACACCTCAAGCATCACGACCATTCCGACGAATTTTGGGCCTGTGTCGCCACTTTGTGCCCGGAATGGAGCCGCGGCCGAATCTGGTTAAAACGGCAAGGAAAAACCTTATATGCATATAAGTGAGCACAAGGTTATATAGCGCAAAGTCTTAACGAATCGTGAACAGAGGCGAAAATTGTTTAAGAAAAATATCTTGACTTATGATATTTATCGTCCTAAAGTACGATTGTTACAATACGAAAGTATATTGTTGTCAACAAGTAATAAAGGAATTTAATATGAAAAAAATTTTGTTATTAGCTGGTGTTGCCTGCCTGTTTAGCGCTAACGCAGACGCAAAAATTAACCAGTATGTTTCCGGCAAATTGTCTTATGATTTTAACAGAGTTAACTTCAAAGATCATGATTACAACGATGCTGAAATCTATCGTGACAAACTTAACAAGGAATTGTTTGGTACTCACATTGCTTACGGTCTTCGTGCCGGTTATGTTCGTGGTGAAGTTGAATTGAACAACTCTCGCGACATTAAGCGCAACTGGACATCTGAGTTTGAACACTTCAGACTGTATAAGCATTCTTTCATGGCTAATGCTTACTTTGATTACTTGACCTGCACACCGTGGACACCGTATGTTGGTGCCGGTATCGGTCTTTCTCACTTGAAGGCTGACTTCGGTGAAACAGGTAAGTCTGCAAACAACTTGGCTTGGCAAGTTATGGCTGGTTTGGCTTATGACATAACCTCTAACTGGACAGCTGATGTTGGTTATCGTTATGCTGACTTAGGTCGTGTTCGTAAGAACTATGGTTCGGGCGTTGCTAAAGTAACAGCTCGTGATCATGAAATTATGGCTGGTGTTAGATACAACTTCTAATTTCCGACACACGAGAATAATGAAAGACGACGCTTTATTTGAGCGTCGTTTTTTTTGTGGTGAAGAACATTGCGAATCTTCTATTGTTATTAAGAATCTGTTTTTGGCAGAACTGCATAACCTCTAATACTCGACAAATTGTATGGGATCTTGACGGCGACTACGCGCCTCAAGATGACATTGATATATTATTTTGTGATAGAATCGTATAAATCATTCCAGTTCGGATTAAATCTGCATATCAAATCTATCTTTTTTATTTTTCTAAAAAGTTTAAGCTGCTTTTCTCTTGAAATGGCAGATATTTCATCTTCATAAATTTCGAAATAAACCAGTTTATGTACTTTATATTTTGAAGAAAAACCTTCTATGATGTCATTTTTGTGTTCCCACACTCTTCGTATGAGATTGTTTGTTACTCCGACATACAGCGTAGTATTATTTTCATTTGCCATTATGTATACGTACATCGTTTTCATATCCGAATAATAGAACAATAATAACGTCAGGTCAATGAAACAAATTACACAATTTTATTAAATTTTTGCGTCATTTTTCGGTTTTATAAAAAAACAATATATCTTATGTCATCTTGAGCCCTTTATGGGCGTAAAGATATCATAGTGCAAAGTTGCGGGTGGAGAATATGTAATGTTCCTCTCTGATAATAGTACATTTCGATAATGTTACAAAAACGTAATTTTTTGTGTGTTGCAACACCGTGCAAAATACGCTAAATTGCATGGCAGTGATAACTTTTAACAAGGAAATGAAAATATGACAAATAAACCAAGCGATCCGATTTACTTATTTGACTGTGCCACCACACAAAAAAGAATCGGTCAGGAAAAATTTTTAGACGCTTTTAAAAACATTTTAAATCACGGCGCATATTGCCAAGGTCCGGAAACCAAAGAACTGGACACCAAGTTGGCTGAATATGCCGGAACCAAATATTGCTCCACCTGCGGCTCGGGTACCGATGCTTTAACTTTGGGCTTGATGGCGTGGGATGTTAAACCGGGTGATGCCGTGTTTGTATCTTCGTTTACGTTTGTGGCTTCGGCAGAAGCTCCGGTTTTGCTCGGCGCAACACCAATTTTTGTAGACTCCGATCCGAACACTTACAACATGGATCCGGAAGATTTGAAGCGCGCTATTGCAACCGTTAAGGCTGAAGGCAAATTAAATCTTAAGGCCGTAATTGCGGTAGATATTTTCGGTTCGCCGTGCAACTACGACGAAATCATGAAAATCGCTCACGACAACGGTATGAAAGTTATGTCTGACTCTTGCCAGAGTTTCGGCTCGGTATATCACGGCCATAACGCCGGCTCGATTGCCGATATGAGCGCAACTTCGTTTTATCCGACCAAACCGCTCGGCGGTTATGGCGACGGCGGTGCGGTTTTCTGCAACTCCAATGAAGAAAACGAACTGGTTAAATCTTGCCGCGTTCACGGTATGAGCCCTGAAGACCATTATGATAACGTACGCTTGGGTATGACCGGCCGTATGAACTCTTTCCAAGGTGCGGTTTTATTGTTGAAACTCACCGAATTTAAGCAAGAGTTGGAAAACAGATATCGTGTTGCTTCGCGCTATGATAACGAACTGAGCAGCTATTACGGCAAACAGAAGATTTTAGATAACTGCCGCTCGGCTTATGCTCTTTACACCATTCATTGTGAAGATCGCGACGAATTGATGACATATTTGAAGGCCAATGGTATTCCGTGCGGTGCATATTATCCGCGTCCGGTTAACACTCAAACCGCTTATGCAAAATGGAACACTCGTCCGTTGCCGGTTTGCGAAAAACTTTCGAAAACCGTATGCAGTATTCCGATGACGCCGTATTTGACTGACGAACAGCTCGATTACATCATCGAGAAGATGAACGAATTTGCGGCACAAAAAATGAACAAAGCCGCATAATTTGCAGGTTTTTGACTCCTCAACAGCCGATAGCAATATCGGCTGTTTTTTTGTGAGATGCGTCATTCTGAGGGAGTAAAACGACCGAAGAATCTACTTCAATACTTTAACTTATCGCATTTTGCACGGCGCCTAACGAGATTCTTCGCTGGTGCTCAGAATGACGAGCTGTTCCGACAGCCGATAGCAATATCGGCTGTTTTTTATAACAAAATCTTAATGCAAAAGGTAAATAATTGTGCTACAATATAATTATTAAGTATCTATACGAGGTATTCAATGACTGATGTTTCAAAACAGGCTGCTGACTTGCAGACAAAATACGGATTCGATGTGGTATATGACCCTAAATCTAATATGTACAAATTGTATCAGGGTAAAAATGACCTGATTTTAAGCGAACGCGAAATTGATTTTGATACATGGAATGACTCTCACCTTGATGATATGGGCGAAAAATTCTCCGAAAATACAACTATTGAATATAAAGATGTAGATTTATGCTCCGCTCTGCATAATGATGAGTTACTGTATTCTGCTGCTTATGACGGAGAAAATCATGTATTGGTTTATAACTATAAAATGGATGAGAACAATCGTAATGAATGTGTGCAGATGTTTATAGAAAAATATAAACTAAGTGAAGAAGAAGCCAAGAAGAGAGTTGAATTTTTTACCGAAAAATCCAACCCTACTTCACTGTTTTCACTTATTGAACACGAAATGGCTCACTTGGAAGACGATAAAAGCCACGGCAACCGCCAATTTGATTTGCCACCGAAATATATGGCTAAACTTAATATGATGACTGAAGTAAAAGCGAATCTGGTACAAGCAGGACTGGCTCTCGATATGTATAAAGCAACCGGTGATGTGAAATATTTTGATAACTTGGTGGCTATTGATACGAAAGAACTGCAAAAAACATTATCAGAAAATCCGAATATGGAAAATAAGGAGGCATATGTCGCCAAATATGTTAATGACAAATGGCTCGAAACACATAACCAGTCCAGGTACGACGAAAAAACGCAACAAACATTTACAACCCCATACAGCCAGCAGGCATTTTGGAGTTCTGTTCCGATTGCTAATGATTATCCGGTTTGGGCAACAGAAGAAAATCCCAACACAATCAACCAATATCACGAACGAGTCGACGCTATGTTTGAAAATATTGTGGGATTGGGTGACGTACGGAAATATGTAACTCCTGATTTTGAATTAACTGACGGGGTTAAACAAGAACTTGCCAAACATAATATAATCCGTACAGAAGCCCTAAAAAAAATTATGTGTCAGGATGCGCAAAACGCCGAGAAATACGCAAAAAACCTTAAGGCTTATTTTAATAGAGTAAAAACGGTTGATGCTGATGGCGTGCGTACACCTGAAGAAGTGGCAATGCTTGATGAATACATCAAAAATTCCATACAACGATACGATGCAGCACACGCCTCGCCTATACCACAGGCCGAAAAAACACCCCAAAAAGGGTCTGATTTTACCACCATCTCGGCGATAAAAAAAAGCCGTGGAGGTCGCTAATACCCTATTCTATAAACAAACCATAATTAGGAATGCGGGCGAATTTTTCCTTTAAATGCTGATAAGCAACAGATATCTGCTTAAATTTTTATGTAAAAAGTAAGGAGCAATGCTTCAAGCATTACTCCTTACTTTTCGTATTACTCAGGCCTTGCTGAACTCAAGCCCCATTCCATGCAACCAAGCCACCGGATCAAAGATTTTCTGTCCGACTTCGAACTTACAGTCGCGAAAAGAATCGTCAGATAACACCTTCTCAGCCGGCTTTGTAGATGTCTTATATGCACACAGCACAACCTCTTTCACTATGGTAGCACCGCATACTCGAGAAAAGGCATCAATCGCACCGATAATGGCGCGAGCACTTTGCTCTTGTGTCAGGCTTCCGATGATACCGGTACCAAGCTCAGGAACCGCAATGCGACGAATCGTGGCATATGGTCTCTGATTGCAATCGCAGACGATTTTGTAAACTGATTTAAACACAGCTGCAAACTGCTCTTCCGCAGGTACACCTACCGTAACGACATGGCCGAGGAACAACTTGTCGCGTCCACTTTCAGTCAGGAGTGCATCACCATACGCAAACGGCTTTTGCTGAGCACGTTTGTCATACACTTCCAGTCCTTTGCCTAAACCTCGACGAGCACAAGCACCACCGACACCGCCGTATGACGCGCAATTGTTAAACTCAGGAACAACGATGCAATCAACAAGTTCACATGTTACATCGTCCTCAACGATTTTTACGTTGATTCCTCCTAACTTTAAAAGTCCTACTTTTTTTTCCATAATAAAAATATCTAACTAACTAAATTTCATACTTATTATGTCTGATTTTGTCAAATTAGTCAAGTCAATTCCGTTATTTTCGGTATAGAATCGGCAAAACGCTATTCCTTAAACAAGTCGTAATTCGGAATGCGGGCGAATTTTTCTTTTAAGTGCTGATAAGCTTCGGAGATTTGTTTGAACTTTTCTTCGGCCGCCGAATCCTCTTTGTTGATGTCGGGGTGATACTTTTTAGCCATTTTCTTATATTGTTTTTTCAGGGTTTCCGGCGTTATGTCGCGGATATCCATTTCCAGCGTACGAATATAGCGGCGTTCTTCCACCGTAAAATAAATGCCGTCGCCGGAATATTCGCGATTGCCGTCAGACGGATTATCGTAGCCGTCATCAAAAAATGCCGCCTCTTCCCACAAATCATAGCCGAATTGATAGCGAACTTTGGACTTGAAACGATGATAAAAACGCTTTTTATTTTTGTTTTCATCTTCATCAACATAACCGTCAGCATAGTAGTTCCATTTTTGGTTATATTCTTCCACATGCTTTAAGCAAAACCAATAATAATCCTTTAAACTGCGGTCTTTCGGGGCGCGATATTCGCCCTTTTCTTCACAGCCTGGATGGTCGCAGATATGAATAAACTTACCTTCGTTTTGCGGTGCATAATATTTTCCGGCGCGTTTCTTTACCATTTCGTCCCAAATTTTTGTTTCAAACCGATTTATCAGTTTAATCCTGTTTATAAATAATGGCAAGAAGTTTGCAATCTGTTTCAGCAAATTATATGATTATGCCAGAAAAGGAGAATCTGATGCCGGAATTACCAGAGGTCGAAACCATTAAAAATACCGTTGCGCAATACGCCAAAGGGGCGCTTATTACCGACGTTCAAGTGCGCCAGCCGCGCTTGCGCGAATTGATACCCGCCGATTTTGCCGAGCGAATCCGTGGCGCACGAATTGTCGATTTGCGGCGAATCGCCAAATATATGCTGATGGATTTGGATAACGGACTGACTATTATCTGGCATTTCGGGATGAGCGGAAAAATCAAAACCGCAACTTCCGTTCCGGCGAATCCTGATAAGCACGACCATTTGATTATGGCAACCGATAAAGGTGCTATAATTTATAACGACACCCGACGTTTCGGTTTGGTAACGCTTACCGAATCCGCCAAACTTTTGCAACATCATTGTTTTGCCCATATCGGGCTCGATCCGTGGGACGAGCGGTTAACCGCCGATTATGTGGCGCAAAAGTTTAAAAACAAAAAGTGCGCCGTCAAATTATCTTTGCTCAATCAGGAAATTATTTGCGGAATCGGCAATATTTATGCCTCGGAAATACTTTATCGGGCGCGAATCCGGCCGGATAGAGCAAGCGAATCGATAACCGCCGCGGAAATCAACGAAATTATCAAATATACGCGAATGATTTTGGAAGAAGCCATCAAAGCCGGCGGCTCCACCATTCACGACTATCGCCGCCCCGACGGGGATACGGGGCATTTTCAGCAACACCATTGCGTTTACGATAAAACCGGCCAACGTTGTCCGGATTGCCGTTGCAACCTTGAAAAAACAAAAGGAATCCGCAAAATAATTCAGGGCGGACGCTCAACCTTTTATTGTCCGGTTTTACAAAAATAGGAGTTTGAAATGAAATATTTGTACTTAACCGTTTTAGCTTTGTTATTGAGTTTTTCGCCTTTGGTTCACGCGGAAGAGTTTGTCGAAGGCATGGAAGATGTGCCGTTGCTGAGCGGTATGCAACAAATTTCGCAAGATGATATTTCTTTCGGTAACGAAGAAACACGTTTGATTGAGGCTTATTTTAACACCCAAAAACTCAAATTTAAGCAAATTGCCGACTTTTACAGCGAATCGCTGCCGCAATTGGGGTGGATTTATCAAGGGAATCGGGGCGACAGTCTGCTTTTTTATCGCGAAGGAGAAACCCTTGAGGTGGTAAAAGAATCCGCTTCACCGCTGATTGTGCGAATCACGGTCAAAACAAAACCGTAAAAAACAAAAAAAATATAAAAATTTAGTTGACTTTCCCCTGTTCTCGTGGTTATAACATTCAACAGAGTAAATTTTATATTAACACTTTTTTAAATAGGAAGAAAAAATATGGCCAATCATAAGTCGGCAAAAACGAGAATTGTACATAATAATAAACGCGCCCAAATTAACGGTGCGCGCAGAAGTCGTGTCAGAACTTTCGTAAAGAAGGTTTTGGCTTTGGTGGCAGCTAATGATAAAGAAGGCGCAACAGCCGCTTTCAAAACTGCCGAGAGTGAAATGATGAGAGCCGCTCAAAAGGGCGTATTCAAAAAGAACATGGCTTCGCGTACGGTTTCTCGTTTAGCACAAAAAATCAAAGCTCTTTAATTTTAAGACTCTGTAAAATTTAAAAAACGCAAATTGATACCTTTGGGTTTCAGTTTGCGTTTTTTTGTTGTGAATCAATTAGTTATACCGCAATCGTTTAAAAAAACGTTGTCAAGTTATTTAATTGCAATGTTCTCAAAATGTTCTATTGAAATTATAAATTTTAGCTGTTAATAATTTATTTACATTTTCACGTGGGGGTGAACGGCAATCTGTGTGAGCGCCTCCCCTATATATAAGGTGAAACGGATAACTTTTCCGAAACGGATAAGACCTTCGGGTTGTGCGCACAAAAACAGTAAGTCGCCACTCAGCGGTGTGATAATAAGTCGCCGACCAGAGGGTGCCGAAAAGGAAAAGGTGCGATGGTAAAAAAAATCAATTAAAATGTTGCCACCGCGTATTCGTTTTGTGGGTTAACTGTATTTACGGACGGGAAAAATGGCTCAAGAAGCAATAATAAATGAAGATTTATCTATAAACAGTCAGTGGGAAGAAGTTTGCGGACAACTGAAAACCGAGTTCGGTCAAACTGCTTTCGACAGCTGGCTGAAACCGTTAAGCATCAGTTCGTTTAATGATGGTGTTTTGCGCATCGGTGCGCCGACCGCATTTATGAAAAACTGGGTTATTACTCATTATTCTGACAGAATTCACCGCATTTGGGAAAGAAAGAATCCGGACATTAAAACCATTCAAGTGGTGGTCCAAAGCATGTATAACTCTCCGGAAGCTACCGGAACACAACTGAGTTTCCGCGGCGGGGACGATTCTTTGACCAAGCGCATTAAAATTTCTCCGACACCGCAAAAAATGTATGAAGTGGCAAACAACTTCGGCGGTGCCGACGCGTTGGCTTCCAAATTAAATCCGGCTTATACTTTTGAAAATTTCGTGGTGGGCAAAACCAATGAGTTTGCTTATGCCGCGGCACGCAAAGTTGCCGAATCCAAAAGTGTATCGTTTAATCCGCTGTTTTTATATTCCGGCGTGGGGTTGGGCAAAACTCACCTTATGCACGCGGTTGCACAGCATATTAAACAATGTGACCCGGAGCGTACGGTGGTTTATATTTCGGCCGAACAGTTCCTTTATAAATTCGTGAATGCGTTGCGCTATAAAGATACCGACGCTTTCAAGGAACAATTCCGCTCGGTTGATGTGTTGATGATTGATGATGTTCAATTTTTGGCCAACAAAACCAAAACTCAGGACGAATTTTTCTATACCTTTAATTCATTGATTGAAAGCGGCAAACAAATAATTTTATCTGCCGATAAGTCGCCGAACGATTTGGACGGCATAGAGAATCGCTTAAAATCGCGTTTAAACAGCGGTTTGGTGGCAGATATTATGCCGGCGGATTTTGATTTGCGACTCGGTATTCTATACAAGAAAGCCGAACAACTCGGGATTACGCTGCCGGAGAATGTGGCCGAATTTTTGGCGCAAAAGATTTCTTCCAGCATTCGCGAGTTGGAGGGATCGCTTAAACGAATCGCCGCTCATTCTATGTTGCTTTCCGGTCATGAAATCACATTGGATATGACGCAAGACGTGTTGAAAGATATGTTGCGCTCAATCGACCGCAAAACAACCATTGATGAAATTCAGAAAAAGGTGGCGGAATACTTTAATATTTCGGTCAAAGAAATGCAGTCTTCGCGCCGTGCTCGCAACGTGGCTCGTCCGCGGCAGATTGCCATGTATTTGGCTAAACAGCTGACTTCGCGCTCGTTGCCGGAAATCGGCCGCAAATTCGACCGCGACCACACCACGGTTATGCACGCCGTACGCAAAGTCGAAGAATTGGTGTTGGAAGACGCTTCTATGGCGGAGAGTGTTGAGGCTTTGCGCAGAACGTTAGAATAAAAAAGCTGTTGAAGATTCGTTTTTAAACTTCTTCTTTAAATGCAATTTTGGTAACGTAAACATAACATTAACAGTAAGGTTGAAGATAATGAAATTTACAATTGAAAAAGCTGTTCTATTAAAAACGTTGGGACATGTGCAGAATATTGTGGAAAAGCGCAATACCGTACCGGTTCTTTCCAACGTTCGCATTGAGGCTGACAACAACGGTATCAGCTTTAAGGCAACCGATATGGATACGGAAATTACCGAAGTTGTGGACGCCAAAATTTTAGAAAACGGTGCGATTACAGCTCCGGCGCATATGATGTATGACATTGTGCGCAAGCTTTCTGATGGCGCCGATGTGGAATTGACTTATCCGGATGAAAAAGAGCAATTGAAAATATCTTCCGGTCGTTCGGAATTTTCACTTCCGACCATCGGTGTAGAAGATTTTCCGGCAATTTCTGCCGATACTCTGCCGACTAACTTTGAAATGAAGCGCGATGAACTGAAAGATGTGATTGATCGCACGCAGTTTGCCGCTTCTACAGAAGAAACCAGATATTATCTGAACGGCTTATACATTCATCCGAAAGACGAAGGCGAAACCAAAGTATTGCGCATTGTGGCCACCGACGGTCACCGTTTGGCTTGCGTAGAAAGTCCGTTGCCGCAGGGTGCGGAAAATATGCAGGGAGTCATTCTGCCGCGCAAAACCGTGGGCGAAATTCGCAAATTGCTTGATGATACGGCGGCCGAATCGATTAAAATCGCCCTCTCCGACAGCAAAGTTCGCTTTACGATGGAAGATGTTACGTTGGCTTCAAAGTTGATTGACGGTACATATCCGGATTATGAACGGGTTATTCCTACCGGCAATAACAAGATTTTGGAACTGAGCGTTAAGAATTTGGCGACTGCGGTTGACCGTGTGTCGGTGGTGGCGGAAAGAACACGCGCCATTAAGATGATTGCCAACAAAAATCATGTGATTTTAACCACTTCCAGTCCGGATTTGGGGAGCGCGATTGAAGAAATCGAAGCGGTGTATGACAACGAATCGTTGGAAATCGGGTACAATTTCCGCTATTTGTTGGATATACTTTCCGAAATCAGAGGAGATACGGCGCGTTTCAGTTTCAAAGACAGCTCATCGCCGTCAGTTATTCACGATACCTCCGATTCCAGCGCAATTTATGTATTGATGCCGATGAGAGTTTAACGTGGGCAATTTAGATTTACAGCTCCATGAATTTACAAAATTAAAGTCAGGTGTTAAACGCCTGACTTTAACTGATTTCAGAAATTATAAAAGTCTGCGCCTGAATACCGACATCGCGCCGATAATAATTACCGGCGAAAACGGTTCGGGCAAAACCAATATTTTGGAGGCGGTTTCTTTTTTGACACCGGGCAGAGGCCTGCGCGGTTGCCGACTGGCTGACATTAAGCGAATCCGCACTTTAGAAGATGATGATACCCCGACGTCAACCTCGTGGAGCGTGGCCGCCGATATTTTGAAAAATGACGAGGAATACACCATCGGAACGGCTTTACAAAGCTCCGAGCGTGAAGATGGCGAATCCGACGACGAGGCGCGCACCTATACTTATGATCGGCGAATTGTAAAAATTAATCAGCAAAAAATAACTCAGCAGGCCGAACTCGGCAAGTATATTTCTGCCATTTGGGTTACGCCGCAGATGGACCGTTTATTTTTGGGCGGCACGCAACCGCGTCGTAGTTTTCTTGATCGCTTGGTTTATGCTTTTGATTTGGAACACGCCAAGCGTTTGGCCAATTTTGAGCACCTGTACCGCCAATGGTATATGCTGATAAAATCCGGCAATTACGACGCTCGTTGGCTGAAGTCGATTGAAGCCGATATGGCTTCGTTGGGGGTGGCTATTGCCGCTGCAAGACGTGAACAAATCGCGCGTTTGAATACGTTTATCGAACAGGAACCCGACGATATTTTTCCCGATGTGCGCTTGGAACTCGACGGCACCATCGAAAAAATGTTGGATGCAAAATCGGCATTGCATGTGGAAGACTATTATGTGGAGAATCTGGCCAAACAGCGCAATAACGTTTTGTATAACGACTCGGTTGACGGAGTTAACCGCACCGACTTTAAGGTTTATTTTCAAAAAAAAGGTATGCCGGCCGATTTATGTTCCACCGGCGAGCAAAAAGCTTTGCTGATCAGCATTATTTTGGCACAAACAAAATGTCAGATTTTAAACAAAGGCTTTGCGCCGATTTTGCTGTTGGATGAAGTCACCACTCACTTAGACGATAAAAAGCGCGATGCCTTGCTGGATAAAATTCGCAACTTAAATTTACAGGCTTGGATAACCTCAACCGAACCGCAGAATTTTAATCTTTTGCGTGGCGAAGCTCAATTTTTTGAACTTGCCGACGGTCGTGTATTTTAATTAGCGACTGCCATATTTTTTACGCAACTCCTCGCCGCTGAGATGTAAAATATCTTGGCTTCGTTCATAGCTGATATCAGTTTTGTAACGCTCTACATCTAATTCAGGTATCAGAAGTTTTAACAGCCTGCGGGCTTCTCGCAAATATGCATCCAATAAATCGTCTCGGCATGTTCTGACTCCAACCATTGCTTCGCGCACCAAATACTCTAAATAGGCGTATTTATGCTCGTCAAAGCAATTATTCTGCTTATAAACTTCCTTTACCTTGTCGCAAATGATCAAAAGATGAAAAATATTTTCGTTCCTATTCTGACTTATGGCTTCGGTGTGCTTACGATAGCAATAGAGATAATCTTCTAAAACATATACGTTATCTGTAGCGAGATATGTTTGCGCACTAAATAAATGATCTTGAGCTTGCATTCTATCCATAAACTGAAAATTATACTTTCTGTACCAATCTGTTCTGAACAGTTTACCCCATGCTTGCATCGGATACCGAGTAGGATTAAGATGATGCCGAATATTTTTAAAATGTGTTTTGCTGAAATTACCCCATTCCTGAATATTAAAAATTTTGGTAAAAGTCGGAGCTGTCAGATATTTATCCCAAAGATATTGAAAACCGTTGAATACGAAAATATCAATAACCTGCTCTTCTTTTTGCAGCACCTCTATAAATTTTTGATATGCGCCGAGTTGTAGCCAATCATCCGAATCGATAAAGGAAAAATAATCACCGGTCATTACAGCCATACCGCTGTTTCTGGCTCCGCTCAATCCCTGATTTTCTTGAGTTATGATTCTGATTCTTTTATCTTTTTTGGCATAATCGGCCAATATTTTTGCCGAACCATCAGTTGAGCCATCATTAACACAGATAATTTCCAAATTTTCATAAGTTTGCAAAATAATCGAATCCAGACAACGCGATAAATATTTTTCCACGTTGTAAACCGGTATGATTACGGAAATTTTGATATTTTCTTTGTTCATTAAAAATGCAAACTCCGATATTTTTCACACAAAGCATCTGCCGACATTGTCAGCATATCTTCACTCAAGCGAAAATATTGTTCTTTTTTGTAGCGCTCCGAATCGAGTTCATCCACCACAGGTTTAATTCGTTGACGTACAGCCTGCAAATATTCTTCTCGTAGGGATTTATCACAGTTTTTCAAAAAAGAAATACCTTCGCGCAACAAATATTCCCAATAAGAGAAAATGCTTTGTTTGTAAAAATTATGTTGCAGATAAACCTTTTTAACTTCATCCGCAATTTTTAAGAAATCAAATATTCTTTCATTTGAAGCATAGCTTACACTTCCGGACAACTGGCGATAACAATAAAGATAATCTTCCGTGATGTATAAATTATCGGCGGAAAGATAAGTTTGCGCGCTGAAAAGGCGATCTTCTCCAATCATCCCGTCCATAAATTGAAAATGATATTTTTTATACCAAGCGGTTCTGTAAATTTTATCCCATACAGCCATGGTGTTATACAAAGGATTTTTATGGGTGCGAATATTTTTGAAATGCGATGCGGTAAAATCGCCCCAATCTTGTATGTTATAAACTTTAGTAAAGGTCGGAACATTTATGGGAGTATCCTGAAAATAACGTAACCCGTTAAACATAAAAATATCAATAACCTGTTTTTCTTTTTGCAGCACGTCTATAAATTTTTGATAGGTTCCGAGTTGTACCCAATCATCCGAATCGACAAAAGTAAAATATCCGCCTGTCATTGCTACTATACCGGTATTTCTTGCTACACTTGCGCCTTGATTTTTTTGGTCGATAATTCTGATTCTTTTATCTTTTGCGGCATAATCGGCCAAAATTTTTGCCGAATTGTCGGTTGAACCGTCGTTAACACAGATAATCTCCAAATTTTCGTAAGTTTGTAAAATAATCGAATCCAAGCAACGTGGCAAATATTTCTCCACGTTATAGACCGGTATAATTACGGAAATTTTGATATTATCTTTATCCATCAGACTATATTCTCCAAATACATAGCCTTAAAGCTTTCATAATTGACATTTTTTATGTCGCGCATAAACCAATAAAGGTCTTCTTTACGCAAAACATTAAAGTCGTATTGACTGAAATCTTCATTTATAAATTCTTTTTTCATCTGCTCAAACAACGCCTCTTTTTGCTCGTTCGGTGCTTTCATTATTTCCAGCCACATGCCGCGCATTTTATGGTAAATATAGGCAGTCTTGTATTTATCATACGCATTATATTTGCGGAGCAACTCCAAATTAGCTTGTTCTTCCGCAAGCGCATCGGTTATTTTTATATCTTGAGGCATCATATGACAGCCGTAAAGGTTGTTCAAATCATACGATATTTTTTTGGCCTTAAACAAACATTCCAAGAAAAACGTTTCGTTAAACGGTAAAAAATCAACTTTTTTCAAAAATTCGCGTTTATAAAGCTTAGCCCACGGTGCAAGATAGAGCCGAAACAAGAGCCAGGCCGGCATATCGTTGATATCAAACACTTCTTTTCGGATGAATTTTTCCGGTTTAATCTGGTATGTCGGCAACACATCGAAAGTTAAAGCATTAACTATGGCACAAGGAGAATATACCAAATCAGTATCATATTTGCGGATATTGTCCCACAGCCGTCGCAGGCACCCCTGACCGATATAGGCAAAAGTTGTGCCGTTCATAAAATAAACGTACGGAGAGGTCGCATTTTCTGCCCCGATGCGACAACAATCTATAATATTCAGCTTTTTATCCGACTTAATGCTTTTTACCCGTTTATCAAACTTTGTATATCGGTCAATTAAATCAACAGTTTTATCGGTTGAGGCATTATCAACAATAATGATTTCGGTATCTTGCAACGATTGCACAAACACACTCAATAAGAGCGCATCTAAGTTATTTACGCTGTTTTCCGTCGGAATAACAATACTGATTTCAGCCATATTACCTCTTTTAACCTCCTCAACAGGTGATAAACTCTGCATTTTTGCCGGTTCCGAAATATAAGGCAATCCGACTATTTCGAATCTATTATATATGTGAAAAATGTCAAGCAACATAATTAAATGCCAAATTCTCCGGCTGTGTATTTTAAACTTGTCATTTTGGTGCGAATCTTATATTATATCCTAAAATTACCAATATTTAATTCTCTACAATTATGCTAAAAATCGACATTTTGTTTTTGATTGCCGTGATTGAGGTTGGAGAACTGAGCAATTTTACCCTTGAGGAGTTGTCGGAATTCTGGGCGGCATTGACTGTCTGCCGTGATGACAAGGAGTTTTTCGCCTTATTTAACGCCAAAGAAAAGAAAGCGGTTATCAATGCACTTAACCAAGTGGAAACTGAGTTGAGACACCGCCACAAGGAGCCGGTCAACTTTTTTCAGTTGATGCAGGAAAATCCGCTGAAAGTCGAGTTGTATCTCAAGGAATTTTCTTTGGAAAATTTGCTTAGTCTGGAAGCAGACCTGAAAGAGTTTGAAAAATCCGCTATTGTTGCCGATTTTCTAAAGCTGATTCGCAAGCAGATTTATCGAAGAGTACCCGTGTCTTAAAAAGGAGAAACAAAAAGTTTCTCCTTTTTAATTTGATATTAAGGCTGTGGTGCTATATATTTTTTCATAATTGACGAGATTTCTTATCTTTGTTATTATTGTAAAAACAACTGTGGGAGAAAAACTATGAAAATAAACGAATCCGGCCGTTCGATGATTGAAATGCTTGGCGTGTTGGCTATTATCGGCGTGCTTTCCGTCGGCGGTATTGCCGGATATTCCAAAGCTATGGCTAAACATAAAATCAACAAAACCGTTGATCAGATAACGCAAATTACGGCCAGCACCCGTGCTTTGTTCACCGGACACAAAAATTATATAGCGCTGGGTGCCAACCAAGATAACCAATTTAAACTCATCAAAAAAGCCCATTTAGTGCCGGATGAAATGTTGGAATTAAAAGCCGATGGAACAATAGATAAAATTCTTAACGCTTATGCCGGAAATGTTACTTTTGCGGTTGCTGATAAAAAATCCGGTAGTGGTGATAATAAAGCATTTAAATTAACATTTACCATGATTCCGATGTCGCCGTGTATTGATTTGGTTACTCAAGATTGGGGTAATCGTTCCACTTCCGGATTAATCGAATTGCAAGTAAATGACAGTAGTGATCATAAGAAAAACCGGTTTTTCACTATCGGTGAAGCCATTGCGGCTTGCACCAAAAAGACCGATAACAGTATTTCATGGACTTTCTATTGATATCACATATTTAACAGCAAAAAGCTCCCGAAAAATCGGGAGCTTTTTTTGATTTTGAGTCAGACGATTATTTGTTCTTCAAAATCGACTTACCGGCATAAACAGCCATATCACCCAATTCTTCTTCAATGCGAATCAGCTGATTGTATTTAGCCATACGGTCGGTTCTGGACATTGAACCGGTTTTAATTTGACCGCAGTTGGTAGCTACCGCGATATCCGCAATCGTGGTATCTTCGGTTTCGCCGGAACGGTGCGACAAAACAGCCGTATATCCGTGACGTTGAGCCATATCAACCGCCTTCATGGTTTCGGTTAAAGTACCGATTTGATTTACTTTAATCAAAATCGAGTTGGCGATGCCCTTGTCAAAGCCCATTTGCAAACGAGCCGGATTGGTAACGAACAAATCGTCGCCGACGAGTTGAATTTTTCCGCCCAAAGCATCGGTCAACAACTTCCAACCTTCAAAGTCGTCTTCGGCCATACCGTCTTCAATCGAGAAAATCGGGAACTTATCGCACAAACCTTTGTAATATTCAACCATTTGCGCGTTGGTATAAGATTTGCCCTCACCTTCCATTTCGTACTTGCCGTTTTTATAAAATTCGGAAGAAGCGGCATCAAGAGCCAAAACAACATCCTCACCCGGCTTATATCCGGCATCTTTGATGGCGTTAACAATAAAAGTTAAAGCTTCATCGGCCGATTGCAAATTCGGAGCGAAACCGCCTTCATCACCAACGTTGGTGTTTTGACCGGCAGCTTTGAGGTTTTTCTTCAAAACTTGGAAGATTTCGGCACCCATACGAATCGCCTCGCGAATCGAAGTAGCGGAAACCGGCATAATCATGAATTCTTGAATATCAATCGGGTTGTCGGCATGTTTACCGCCGTTCAAAATATTCATCATCGGAACCGGCAAAGTGCGTGCCATTGTACCGCCCAAATAACGATAGAGCGGAAGTCCGGCTTCTTCAGCCTGAGCCTTGGCAACAGCCAAAGATACGGACAAAATGGCGTTAGCACCGAGCTTGCCCTTATTTTCCGTGCCGTCCAAATCAATCATTTTGGTATCAATATCGATTTGGTCCTCGGCATCATAACCTACCAAAGCGTCAAAAATCGCATCATTAACGTTTTCAACGGCCTTCAAAACACCTTTGCCGCCAAAACGAGACTTGTCGCCGTCGCGCAATTCAACAGCTTCGTGCACACCGGTAGACGCACCGCTCGGAACAGCAGCTCTGCCAAAAGCACCGGATTGCAACATAACCTCGGCTTCAACCGTAGGTGTGCCGCGGGAATCTAAAATTTCTCTTGCATGAATATCAACAATAGCACTCATTTTTTTCTCCTATTCAATATATTTAAGTGTTGGCTATAACTTAATTTATTTTTAACGATTGTCAAGCTAAATCACGGATTTTGGTGCTGGAAGCTCGCAAAAAAAATAAGGCTCCGAAAACGTTGTGTCTTCGGAGTTTGAAAGTTAAATAAAGTAATAAATGAACAGCGAGAACAGCGCCAGAGCCTCAAAAGCAACCGAAAAGTTCAATGCACTGCGCGCCTTAAGATACTGCTTGTCAAACTGCAGCGGCAAGAGGGAAAATTTTTTACATGCCGACAAAAGCAAAGTAATCATCAGCAGATTCAGCAGCAAATGCCCGCCCAAAATTGTCGGCGCCAACCAGCTGAAACCGACGTTTAACAGCGGTATTCCACTCAAAATAATAACCAGAGTCAATGCGCAATACGCATAGCTAAGACCGCCTACAACCATCTTTAGCGGCTGTTTTTCGTAATACCTGCCGGTAACAATTCCCACAAAAAACGACAGAGAAATCACCGCCAGCATCTCCAAGGTAATAATTATATGCACCATACTTATTGAAAATTAATAAATAAACATCTTCTTTAACCTAACGTTATTTTCGCGGGTTGTCAACAACCCCTTGATAATTATTTGATATCGAAAATTTTTTTATATATTATGACAATGTTGATAATTTATTGGAGTGTTCTATGTTTTCGGAAAAATGGAATTATCGCTTTTTGGAGTTGGCCGAGTTGATTTCCACTTGGTCGAAAGATCCGTCCACTAAAACCGGCGCAGTTGTGGTGGGACCTGATAAAGAAATTCGCGCCACCGGCTATAACGGCTTTGTCCGCGGAGTTACCGACGGCGTGCCG
Organism: Alphaproteobacteria bacterium; assembly: GCA_017528205.1. GTDB lineage: Bacteria > Pseudomonadota > Alphaproteobacteria > RF32 > CAG-239 > RUG410. The sequence goes on from JAFXPE010000042.1 coordinate 71,534, forward strand.
GAACGCTTGGAACGCCCTACTAAATACGACTTTTTTGAACACGCCGAACGCAACGCCGTATTTAATGCTTGTTTGACGGGAACTTGCCTTAAGGGCTGTACCATATTTTGCACTTTAACGCCTTGCACCGATTGCGCCCGTGCCATTATTCAGGCCGGTATTAAAGAGGTTGTTACCTATGAATACAAATCCGATGTTAACGACCCGAAAAATACTTGGCGCGACAAGCTCAGATATTCGGCCGAAATGTTTGAAGAAGCCGGTGTCAAATATACCGAACTGCCTCGAAAATAATTTTAGAACTATTCTCTTGAACGTCTTTAAATATGCTTAATCGGCAATATATAAGTACCGATTATGATTGTAACATTTAGGGAGATTAGAGATGAAAATTCTCATTGCGGACGATCACGCTTTGTTTCGCGACGGGTTGGCTTTGCGCTTGGAAGAAATTGCCCCCGAAGCCATAATTTTACAGGCGGCAAGCTATTCGCAAGTGTTTAAAATTTTGAATAACGAATCGCAAATAGATGTGTTGATTTTAGATGTGGAAATGCCGGATATGCCTTGGCTGGAAAGTCTTAAACAAATTCATGACGTTTCGCCCAAAACCAAGGTTATCGTGGTTTCGGCCTCCGAAGACAGTCGAACCATTCGCACCATTTTGGCCACCGGCGTGCGAGGTTATATTCCCAAACGCTCGGAAGCCAAAGTTTTTAATAATGCGCTGAAGCTGATTATTGAGGGCGGAAGCTATGTGCCGCCGAATTTGATAGACAACGCGCCGCTGAACGCTTTGAGCGGACGCAACATCGGGGTAAAAACTTTAACCACGCGGCAATCGCAGGTTTTGGACCTGATTGCACAAGGAAAATCCAATAAGCAAATCGCTTATGATATGGGGGTTTCGGAATCGACGGTTAAACTGCATATCAATGCCCTGTTGCGCTCGCTACACGTCAGCAACCGCACTCAAGCCGTGATTACGGCGCAGAAAATCGGGCTTATTTAGCGGCGTCTTCCTGATCTTTTTGGGATTTAAGCTGACCGCAGGCCGCCAAAATATCCTGGCCGCGTGCCACTCTTATCGGAGCGGCGTAGCCGGCGTTTTCCAACTCTTTGGCAAAGGTGTGCACCCGATTGTTGGAGCTGGGACGAAACTCGCATCCCGGCCACGGATTGAACGGAATCAAATTGAAACTGGCACGCAAATGATATTTTTTCATCAGCGCAATCAACTCATGTGCACACTCAAGCGAATCGTTGATATGGTCAAGCATCAAATATTCAAAAGTGATGTAGCGGCTACCGTCATTGCCCTGATATTCCTGACATGCCGTCAGCACTTCTTCCAACGGATAACGCTTGTTAATCGGCATAATTTGCGAGCGCAACTCGTTATTCGGCGCGTGCAACGAAATCGCCAAACGCACTCCGGTTTCTTGCAAAGCGCGTACGATATTGGGCGCAATTCCCGAAGTAGACATGGTAATCCGACGCCGCGAAATGGCTATGCCGTCGCCGTCGGTTAAAATATTAAGCGCCTTGATGGTATTTTCTAAGTTGTGTAACGGCTCACCCATACCCATTACCACAATGTTGGAAAGATAGCGGGTTTCATTGGTCGGACTCGGCCATTCGCCGTAGGTATCGCGCGCCACCATAAATTGGCTGACAATCTCTCCGGCCGTCAAATTGCGCGTCAGCTTCTGGCTTCCGGTATGGCAAAACTTGCACCCGACGGCGCATCCCACTTGAGTGGAAATACAAACCGCACCCCTATCCTCTTCCGGAATATAAACCATTTCCACTCGTTGGCCATCGGCAAATTCCAACAGCCATTTACTGGTTTTGTCGCTGGAAAGCTGACGGGTAACGATTTTAGGTCGCGTAATGGTAAAATTTTCTTGTAATTTTTGGCGCAATACTTTGGAAAGATTGGTCATCTTTTCAAAATCGGTCTCGCCGAAATAATACAGCCATTGCCACAGCTGTTTAACACGAAAAGGCTTTTCCCCGATATCGGTCAAAGCCTTTTGCAATTCTTCTCTGGTCAGACCTATAAGTTCGGTTTTTGCCATTATTTTTTCTTACATTTGGCGGAAATTGTCTGATACGCGTTGGAAAATCCTTTTAAAGAATAAGTATCTTTGGTTGCCGTGCCGCGGCTGGATTTGCCATCAACAATCATCCGGCTTCCACGCTTCATGGCTGCCACAACTTTTTGGTCTTCCGTGCTGTTAATCATCCAACCTTTGTCATTTTCGGTAAAGGTATTACTAAAAGTTTGAGTACCTATTTTGATTACCAACGGCGCTTTGGAGTTATATGTGTAACCGGCCACAAAGCTGACTTCGTCAAAAGTTTTTTCAGCCGGACGGTGAGTTACAACCGTATAAATGTCGCCGCGTTTATTATATTTACCCTCGTCTTTTTTCGGCGAAGATGCCATATAACAAACCAATCCGTTGGCATCTTGATATGCCCATGCGGTCCAATCTCCGTATTCGCCCAAAAGCTGAGGTTGTCCGGCAGCCATAACCGAGGTTGCAAACAAAACTCCGCAAATAACCAAAAAATATTTCAGCATATGTTTTTCCTTTTTCATTAAAATTTGCTTGGATTATATAAAAAATTTGTATATAAACTATTAAAATTTCATAAAAAGAACAAGAGGTTTTTTTGCCATGTTTAAACCGGAATATCTGGATATGTCTAAAATCGTTCATTCGGCAAAGGTTGTGCGCCTTTTTGATGCTGTTGAAGAACAAGGAGGTATAATCAGATTCGTCGGCGGTGCGGTGCGTGATACACTGGCCGGATTAAGCGGATTTGATTTGGACTTGGCAACCAATCTTTCGCCGGACGAATTAACTGAAGCCTGCCAAAACAACGGGCTGAAAACAATTTCCATCGGCTTAAAACAAGCAACTGTGGGGGTGCTGATTGATGAAGAAGTGCTGGAAGTTGCCTCTTTGCGCCGTAGTGTTAAAGACGAATCCGGACATTATCAAATAGAGTTTACCGATGATTGGGAAGCCGATGCCGCACGCCGTGACTTAACCATCAACGCCGTTTATGCCGACCTGAAAGGTAACGTTTTCGATTATTACAACGGTATTGATGACTTAGAAGCCGGAATCGTGCGTTTTATCGGCAATCCGGAAGAACGAATCGAAGAAGACAATTTGCGTATTATGCGTTTTTTCCGTTTTTATGCCCGTTTCGGAAAAACAGATATGGATAAAAACGCGCTGGCGGCTTGTGTGAAACTTAAAGACACTTTACGCAACGTGGCAATCGAACGCGTGCGTGACGAGCTCTTCAAGCTGTTGATTGCACCTAAGGCCGCACCGACTATGAAAATTTTGTTTGATAACGATATTTTGAGCTTTTTCTTGCCGAAATCAACTCATCTCGACGCCTTACAACGTCTGGCCAAATTGATTAGCGACGCGCAGTACGAAGGCAATTTTTTGCGACGGTTGTTTGTGCTTTATCAGCCAAGCGCCGCAAAAGCGGAAAATTTAGCCAACACTTTGCGCTTTACTAAAAAGCAAAAAGAAACTTTTGTGAGCTGGGCCAAAATAGATTTGCATCCGGAAAATATTATGTCGGCGCAATCGCGGCAAAACTTTATTTACCGTTACGGTAAGCAATTTTGCATTGATAAAGTGCTCATCGGGGCGGCAATTTACGGTTATGAAAACATCAATGTCACAAAATTGCTTAAAGAAATAGAAGATACGATAGTCCCGATTTTTCCGGTTCGCGGGCGCGATATTGTTAATGCCGGCATAACCGGTGATCGCAAAATCGGCAAAATTTTGGATAAACTCGAGCGACAATGGATTGATTCCGATTTTAAGATGACACGTGACGAACTCTTAAAAATGATAGCAGATTAAAAGAAAACCCTCCGCTTGGAGGGTTTTTGTTGTACAAACATTTTGCAGTTTTATTTAGGTTGCTGCTTGGCCTTTATTTTTTCAACAACTCCCGGCGTAACATCAATTACATAATTGGTATTGACCGCCACCGACTTGTTGATAAAAATTGTCGGAATGTTGTTTTCGGTAGCATATTCCGCCAAAGCTTCATTGATTTGCTGCAATGATTCCTGCATGGCGCGAGAATAAGCTTCCAATAAATCATCCCGTTTCATTTGCAACGGTTTCAAAGTCAGGTTCAGCATTTTGGCCTTTACCGCCTCGTCTTTAATGGACTTAATGGTGGCCTGAGCATCTTTAACCTGTGCATCTAACTCGTTTATGTCTTCTTCAAATTTTTGATTGGCATCTTTAACACCGGTGTTTTGAACCGCTTCATCCATATTAAAAATATAAATTCTGCGGTTGTTGTCCACATTTTGCGATACAGTGTTTTCTACCTTGGAAACATGCTGTTCCAAAACGGAAATGCGATTTGCCAAATTATTGTTGCGACAATACAAAACTACGCTGGCAATAATCAACGCCGAAGTAGCCACAAGCCAAGCCAGATTTTTCTTTTCTTCGCCAAAGCAAAACTTCTTGCCGATAATTTCGACCTTTTCCGGTGCAACAACCGGCTCTTCGACTTCAGATTTTATTTCGGTTTCAATAACTTCGGTTGCGGTTGTTTCCGACGTTGTTTGGTCTTCTACCATAATTTTATCCTGTTTTTTTGTTTTATGTGCCATTTATGTATTCCTTAAAAAGATATAGGGAGAGAAGTCCCTCCCTATATCCGGATTTATATTTAATTAAAAGGAGTAGGTTACACCCATACGATATCCTGCGTCGCGGCTGTTACCCCAAGCCACACCGGCATTGAGCATCAAGTTGTCGGTTATGTGATGGAAACCACCGACCGCAACTGCGCCGTGTCCGCTGTATGCGCCTGTGCCGAGCGAGAGTGAAGTGTTGCCGTGAGCACGCGGGTTCGGTACCAAGGCCGACATTGCTGCCATGGATGCCATTCCGGCGCGTACTTCATGATGCAACTCTTTCAAGTCTCTCCATGTGGTATTCACGGCTCCTGACAACTGATACATATCTGCATCCAATACTCTGACTGCATCAGTCAAGTTGCCGGCATCAGAAACAAGGAAGGTTCCTTTCAAATCTTCAATGTTACCGACTGCCGCGTTAACCGCCGCAATGTTGGCGTTAACAGTCTTGGTTGCGCTAACACCGTTAATTAAGTTTTCACCTAAATCAGCGGCCGTACCAATATTAGACGCAACCTGACTGATGGTGCTGGCAATGTTGCGGTTTTGAATTGCCGCTTCATCGTAGTTAACCGACATGGTATTGGTAATATCCTTACGATTACCGATAGCCGCGTCAATAGCAGTCAAGTGTTGTTCAACCGTAGTACCGCTGGCCAGGTTGCCGTTGTATTTGCTACCTAACTTGGTGGCTAAGCCGTGAATTTGTCCCAAAGTACCGTCGAGGTTATTCAAAGCCTCAACCACGCTCTTCGGAGCATTTTCAGCCGTAGCTTCTTTGCCATTGGTTAAATTCTTCAAATCTAACGACAAGTTCTTCAAATCACCGATAGCCGCGTTAACCGAAGCAATATTCTTGTTGACGCTGTTTTCGGCGCTGATACCGTTGGCTCCGTTACCGGAAGCATCAACACCCAGATCCTCAATCGTGCCGATATTGCTGTTAACTTGCTCAATTGCACCTGAGAGCGAATCTGCTGAAATTGTGCCGTAAGTTACCGCCTTGTCATTGCTGATTTGGGCAGACCACTTACCGTCTTGATCAAATTCTCCTCCCATACCGGCTTCAACATTGGCTGCCAGCGAGTTCATAGCTTTGGTCAAATTATCTTTATCGCTGATGGCGTTGTGTGTCAAATCGCCCATATCACCGATGTTATCCGCGTTTTGAGCCACTTGAGCATCAACTGCCGCCATGTCGGTAGCCACAACACCGGTATTGGCGTATCTGCCGTTAACTCCGGCCACATTACCTAAGGCGATATCAATCTTATCAAACGCATCGGTTACATTATCACCACTGGCAACTACATTTTCGTTAGTAAATGTTCTGTCGCCGATGGCATCGTTCAACGAGCCTAAGTGGTCAGCAACTGTTGCCTCACCGTCAGCACCCTTGCTCGAGAGGTTAGCACCGGTCAATCCGGCCGCATCACCAACCGTGGCATTTATGGTAGCTACCGTAGCCACAGCCTTATCGGCATCAGCGTAGTCCGATGTTACCGGTTTCGTACCGGTGTCAATCTTGTTGACCACATTCTCGCCCAACTTCAAGCTGTTTTTAAATTCACCGCTCAAAGCGTCGATATTACCGCCGGCAATCGTAACCTTGCTTTCGCCGCTGCCGACTTCAACCTTTTCACCGAATGTACCGGTCTTGGCTTCAATACCCTCAACATCGATAGCATCTGCGGTTACTTTACCGTTACCGATAATAACCTGTTTGCCGTCACTGCCGGTGGTGGTAATCACGCCGTCGGCAATCTCAACTTTTGTATTGTCGGCACCGGTTGAAGTGATTGAGCCATCTTTGCCGAGTGTTACGTTTGTGCCGTCTGTCGAGCCGACAACCACACTCTCACTGGCCGTAACCGTACCATCATCTATCGTAACGTGCTTACCGTTGGCATCGCCGAAGGTAGCCGCACCGTCAACCTGCAAGTCGCCGTGCGCCGTAATATTTCCGGTAGCTTCAATATTGCCATTTGCAATTGCAACCGTGTCATCACCCGTACCGATGGTAGCAGACGTATCAATCTGCGCCGTCTTAGTTTCAACAGCATCTGAGGTTACCTTACCGTCAGCTTCAATGTTGCCGTCGGCAATCTTAACTTGCGATTCTCCTTCTTTGCCGATAGTCGCCGAGCTGTCGATTTGTGCCGTCTTAGTTACAACTTCAGAAGACGATACCTTACCGTCGGCATAAACATTACCGTTCATTATGGTAACTTGTTTGCCGTTTTCGGTTCCGATATTTGCCATGCCGTCAACTTGCAGATCGCCATGCGAGGTCATATCTCCGGTAGTCTCAACGCCACCTTCGGAGATAGTTACCTTGTCGGTTCCGTCACCGATTTCGACTTTGCTCTTACCGCCTTCGCTAAAGTCTGAAGTTACGGTTATACCGAACTCTTTGTTACCGTATGTATCTTTCGAACCGATAACAATTGTTTGCTTGCCGCTATCATCGTTATCAATCTTGATACCGCTCGAACGCTTAGTGTTATCATCAGCCGTCAACAATTCAATGATTTCGTTCTGATTATCGATATCCAAACCGCTCTTAACATCACCGTTGTCTCTTTCAGCACCGAGATTTATCTTCTGATTTATGGCATCCATATCCAAAGCGGTTTTGTCGCCATTATCCTTTTGAGCGGCAATTTCAACTGTTCTGCCTTCGGTGTCGATTTTAGCTCCGGCAATCAACTCTTCGCTGCTGCCAACGCTTTGTGTCTTACCAATGGTTATGGTCTTGGCTTCATCGCCGATAACCATATCTGCCGGAATGTGATTGCCCTGTTCGTCAACAGTGTAACCGGCAAGTTTGCTGTCGGTGTACGCCTTGGCTTCCTCTATAGCATCGCCGGATGCTTCGTCGATCTTGGTATTCAGACTTGCTAACTTGGTAGCCACATCGTCTCCAATTATTTGTGTTACACTTGCTACATTTCCGACAATCTTATCTATGCTCATCAGATTCATGGCAACAGTGTTGTCTGCGCTAAACGGTTCTGCCGTGATGTTCACACCGGAGGTTATCGTGCCGATAATCTCACCTAAGTGTTCAACATTGTGCGTTAAGGTTGCACCGGTCGATTTATCTATGTTGGCATATGTATTGTTATCCCAACCGCCGATGAGGCTTTGCAAGTCAGATATATTTCCGGCGTTGGTTGCAATCTTGCTCGCAACGGTGTCACCTGCAGCCCAACCGCTGGTGTCGCCAATCTTGTCGCCCAAGTTCTCAATGTTATCCGCCAAACTCAAGTTTGCATCCACATTTTTATGACCGGCTTCAAGCGTACCGACATCTTCGGCAACATCAACAATCGCCTTATCCAGACTCTGCATATTTTGTGAAATGCTCATACCGGTATCGAGATGTTCAAGCGAGCCGCTGGCATCAAATGTACCAATCTTATCGCCCAAATCTTCAACATTGGCGGTTAAGCTCTTGCGCTGGTCAATGTTATCATGCGAAGTGGTGGTATCCCAACTACCAACATGATTTTTGAGGATCTCAATTTCACCACTGCCCGAATCTATCATACCGTGCAAGCTCGTCAACTTGGTGGCCACATCACCGCCGGTAATCTTGCCGGCGCCATTGGCGTCAGACAAATTACCAATCATGGTATCTAACTTCTCTAAGTTCTTGGCTACCGTGTTGTCGGTGGTGTTAAACGCACCGCCGTTGATGTTACCCTTGGTCTGAGCCGTCGGCTTCATCTCGCCCAACTTATCGTCAAGAGTAGACATATCCGCCGCAATATCATAAACTTGCGAATCCAAAGCACCAAGTTTGCCTGCAACATCTGTGGCATTACCCATATAGTGTCCGGTTGCACCGGCGATATTGCCAAGCGTGGTATTTATGGTGCCGATACTGTCGGTATTGTTCTTAGTTTGAGTGTCAACCGCGCTGATTGCCGCTACCAAATTGCCGGCATTCTTCGCGTAGTTGGTATTTGCCAACTCGCTCATAGTACCGATATTGCTTGTATTGGTGGCAATATTGCTTTCAGCAGTATCCATACGACCTTCAAGTGAATCTATATCGCCCTCAGCCGTACCCATACGAGTAGTCAAAGCGCTGATA
>JAFXPE010000005.1 GCA_017528205.1 Alphaproteobacteria bacterium
ATAAAAACAGCCTTAAAATGCTGTTTTTACCACAAGCGGCGAAGTTTTCTTAATAAGCAAGGAAAGCGGCAGCGACCGAAGCGAATTTAGAAAACGAGTGACCGAAGCGAGCAAGAGCGAAGCAAAAAGCGTTTGAATAAACGCTCGATGGTTTTTGAAAGTTATTATGGGGTTGTAGCTCAGTTGGGAGAGCGTTTGAATGGCATTCAAAAGGTCAGGGGTTCGATTCCCCTCAGCTCCACCATTTTTTTTGGGGGTATAGCTCAGCTGGGCTGGCGAAAGAAAAAACATTCAGCGAATGTTTTTTTGACAACAGGCGAAGCTCCCCGGTAAGCAAAGTAGCGGTAGCGACCTGCGGCGAGCCGTTGGGAGCAAGTGACCGAGCAGCTGAAAACATATTATTGAAGTTATATTGGGGGTATAGCTCAGCTGGGAGAGCGCAACGTTCGCAATGTTGAGGTCGGGAGTTCGATCCTCCCTATCTCCACCAGTTAAAATAAAAAGACGGGGCGTTGCCTCGTTTTTTGCTTTTATTGCACAATTTCAGACACAGCTTCATCTCCTCTGTTAAACCAACGGAATAAAAACTCCGCATTGCAAAAAACCGAGGCAAGATATGGAAATTTTATTAGACACTTTGATTGACAGCTTAAAACTGTTTCCGTTTTTGTTCGCAACCTATTTATGCCTTGAATATATGGAGCATAAAACTTCGGAAAAAACAGCGGAAATCATTAAAAAAGCCGGCTGGACCGGCCCGTTGGTCGGCAGCCTTTGCGGTGCCTTACCGCAGTGCGGATTTTCCGTAGTTGCCGCCAATTTTTTTGCCGCCCGCGTTATCGGTATCGGCACCCTGCTCGCCATTTTTCTTTCCACCTCCGACGAAATGTTGCCGATTATGATTTCCGGCGCGGTGCCGCCGTTTTTAATCACCCAAATCATACTTTACAAAATATTCTGCGGAATTGTCTTCGGTTATATCGTCAACTTTGTTTGGCTCAAATATCACCCGCGCCAACCGATTAACATTGAGCAACTCTGCCAAAACGAAAATTGTCATTGTGAAGATTCTATTCTTAAACCTGCGCTTTATCATACCCTGCGTATAATATTGTTTATACTTATTTTTACCTTAATATTGAATTATGCGGTTGCCTATTTTGACATTTCTAAACTCACCGATTATATGAAAATTCCGCTGTTGGGAGAAGCAATCAGCGGCCTTATCGGGCTGATTCCAAACTGTTCGGCTTCGGTCGTTTTAACCCGACTTTATATGGAAAATTACATTCCCGTCAGTTCTTTGCTCAGCGGCTCGCTGGTCAGCGGCGGCGTCGGGCTTTTGATTTTGTTCCGCGTAAATCGGCGCCTCAAAGAAAATCTCCAAATCACCGCTGTTTTATACATCTGCGGTGTTATCGGCGGTTTGCTGGCCGATTTGGTGTTCTGAAAACGCACAAAATATGTTTTGATAACCTTGCATCAAACCTTGACTTGCAAGGGATTTCGGCTAAAGTAATGCTAAAGTTTTAAGGAGATTTTATGATAAAAATAATCACACCGACCGAGGCGTTACAATTTTTTCAAAGCGGTCAAACTCTTATGGTGGGCGGTTTTTTGAACTGCGGCGTACCGAATTTGGTTATTGACGAGCTTATCAAAACGCCGCTGACGGATTTTACGCTGATTTCCAACGACACCGGCGAGGCCGGTATCAACCGCGGACAGCTTATCCGCGCCGGAAAAATCAAAAAGGCGATTGTTTCGCACATCGGCACCAATCCGGAAACCGTGCAACTTTATAACGAAGGTAAAATTGAGGTAGATTTAGAGCCGCAAGGCTCGCTGGCCGAGCGTATTCGCGCCGACGGTGCCGGTTTGGGCGGTATTTTAACGCCGGTCGGAGTCGGCACCGAAGTTGAAAAAGGCAAGCAAAAGATTGCGCTCAACGGCAAAGACTATTTGTTGGAAACTCCTTTGCACGCTGATGTGGCCGTGGTTTATGCAACTTATGCCGATAAGTTCGGCAACTTAGCCTTTCACGGCTCAACCCGCAACTTTAACGTGTTGATGCCGATGGCGGCCGATGTGGTTATTGTTGAAGCCGAACATATTTCAGCCGAGCCTTTGTCGCCGGATAACGTTGTGGTGCCGGGGATTTTTGTGGATTATCTGATTGACGGAGGCCGCAATGGAGCTGACTAAAGAACAAGCGCAAGAATTTATTGCCCGCCGCGTGGCGCAAGAATTCCGCAACGGCGATGTCGTTACTCTCGGCATCGGCTTGCCAACCAAAGCCGTCAGCTATTTGCCGCAAGACGTCAGCATTATAGTGCAGTCCGAAAACGGAGTCTTGGGCGTGGGCACTTATCAAGACGAAACCTGCCGCGACAGCCATATTATCAACGCCGGGGGCGTCGGCGTAACAATTAATGCCGGCGGTTGTTTTGTGGATAGCCTTATGTCGTTTTCCATGATGCGCGGCGGCCATATTGACATCACCGTTTTGGGTGCTTTGCAGGTTGATGTCGAAGGCAATTTAGCCAACTGGTGCATACCGGGAAAGTTCACTCCGGGAATGGGCGGTGCCATGGATTTGGTGGCCGGTACCAAGAAGTTGATTGTAGCGATGGAACACACGGCCAAAGGTTCGCCGAAAATCCTAAAAAGATGCACTTTACCTCTGACTGCCGTGCATAAAGTGGATATGATTATCACCGAAAAAGCGGTGTTTGACGTATCGCCGCGCGGCTTGGTCTTGCGCGAGATTTCCCCGTATTCTTCGCTTGAGGATATTCGCTCGACAACCGATGCAGACTTTGAAGTTGATTTAAGATAAATACATCAAAACTACCCCACCGCAGTGCGGTAGTGGCTGCGCGTAATGGCCATAGCCAGTGCATCGGAAGAATCGTTATTTTTCGGCTGACATCCCGGCAATAAAATCTTTACCATGGTTTCAACTTGCGTTTTCTCGGCACGCCCTACTCCCACCAACGCCTTTTTAACCTTGGTAGGATCAAACTCAAACAGCGGCAGATGATTATGCCCCACCGCCAAAATCACCACTCCGCGCGCCATACTCAACTTTAATGAGGTTTCCGGATTTTTATTCAAAAAAGTTTTTTCAATTGCAGCTTCTTGCGGTTGATACGCAATAATCACGTCATTAAGCGTTTTAAAAATCAGTTCCAAGCGGTCTTCTATCGGCATTTTCGGGTCGGTTGGAATAAAACCGTCTGCAACATATTGCAGACGGTTTCCGTTTACTTCTATCACGCCCCAACCGGTTGAAGTTAAGCTCGGATCTAAGCCTAAGATGCGCATAAGCTATTCTTCTCCGGCAAGCTGAGCCATAACATCTTCAGCGATTTCGGCGTTGTGATACACGTGTTGCACGTCTTCATCGTCTTCCAAAGCATCGATAAAGTCCAAAAACTTGCGCGCCGTTTCCACGTCGGTAATATCCACCTTAACCATCGGTTTCCAATCCAAACGCGAAGCCGACGGCGTGCCATATTTGGCTTCCAAAGCCGAAGTAACTGCCGACAAATCGTCCGGCAAAGTCTCGATTTCGTGAATTTCATCATCGCTGACAACTTCGTTGGCACCGGCTTCCAAAGCGGCTTCAAACATTTCGTCCCCGCTGGCTACGCTGACCGGATATTGAATGTAGCCGATACGTTCAAAATTGAACAGCACCGAGCCGCTTTCACCCATTTGTCCGCCGCGCTTACCGAAAATCGTGCGCACGTTTCCGGCCGTACGATTTTTATTGTCGGTCAAAGCTTCAACAATAACCGAAACTTTGTTCGGCGAAAAACCTTCATAGCGCATAGACACAAAATCCGCACCGCCGGCAACCGTTGTTGCCTTGGCAATTGCACGCTCGATGTTATCTTTCGGCATACTCTCGGCGCGGGCGGCCTGAATGGCTAAGCGTAAACGCGGGTTTTTATCAGGTTCCGGCAAACCGCTTTTGGCGGCAACGGTAATTTCGCGCGCGAGCTTGGCAAAAACGCGTGCTTTTTTGGCGTCTTGCGCCCCTTTACGATACATAATGTTTTTAAATTGCGAATGTCCTGACATTTTTATCTCCTAAATTCAATAGTCTGTTATGCGCCTTTATAACTTAATTTAGATATTTTTTTCAAGTTTTTTTTATGAAAAAAACACATTTTATTGATTATCTTCCGCCAATTCCGTTGCCGTCAACAAAAACGCCGGAGTGTTTCGCCCGAAAGTGTGATATTTTTTCACCAAATTCAGCGCCTCGGCATCTTTACTGTTTTCGCGACGCGGCAAAACACGCGGGGTTTCGCGTTTTTTATCCGTTGCCTCTTTGTTTGGCTTGGCTTGCGACTTATTGTTTTCGCGCGGTTGTTGCTTTTCGGCATGAGCTTTCTTTGCCGCCTCCGAAGCCGCAACTTTTTCGTCGGTCTTCAACTCCTCGACTTCTTCCGCCGCCGGTGCCGATTTTTCCACGGCAGTCTGAGCGGTCGGCGTCGTTTCTTCCACCGTAACCTCTTGCTCTTTATCCTTGTTGACTTTTACCTCTTGCGGAGTTTGCAAAATCTTATCCAAAAGCGCCTGCGTTTCCTTGGAGCGGCGATTGGTATAAACAATATTTTGCTTATCTTCCGGCAATATGGTCAGCACTTTTTCCAACTGTTCCAACTGATGCGTTTTCTTAATCAGGTTAATATCGTCAACCACCAACACATCAACCTGCGACAAATCGATTTTATCCTCATCAAGCAAATCCGAAAGCAACGACGGCGAGGCAATAATCACATTGGCTTCCTCGTCGATTTGTTCTTCCGATTCGGTAACCGCGCTTTTGGTAATTTCGTGATATTTGTTGAACACCGCGAACCGGTCCGAAACCGTAACCGACTGCTGTGAGCCGGCGGTAATAATCAAAATATTGCGAGCCGAACGCCGCGATATAATGTCTATCAGCGGAAAAACGTACGAACACGTTTTGCCGCATTGTGCCGGAGCAATCGTAAACACGTCTTTGCCTTGCAAAATAGAAGGTATAACGTCGGCTTGAACCGTGGTAGGCTCGCTTATTCCGGCTTCGTTGATTGCTTGAATCGTTTTATCTGATAGTCCTAATGCTTTAAAATCCATTTTAACCTCTATACTTCAGGTAGTGAAACTTTGGTTTGCTTTTCCGGCGCCACCGGAGATTGTTCCGAACGCTTGAGTTCTTTACCGGCAATCACGTCTTTAATTTCGTCGCCGGTCAGCGTTTCGTATTCCATCAGCGCCTGAGCCAAAGCTTCAAGTTCGTTATCATATTTTTTGAGAATATCCGTCGCCTGTTTGTGTGCCTCGGTCAGCAAACGCTTGATTTCGGCATCAACCAGCCGCGCCGTTTCCTCACTCATATTTTTGTTTTGAGTAACTGCCCGTCCCAGGAACACTTCGTTGGAATTTTCCGCGTACAAAACCGGCCCCAGCAAATCACTCATACCCCATTCGGTAACCATAGAACGAGCTAAATTGGTGGCCGAAGAAATATCTGCCGAAGCGCCTGATGTCACCTTATCATAACCGAATTTCAGCTCCTCGCTGGCTCGTCCTCCCATACAAATAGTCAGGCGTGACAGCATTTTGGCACGGGTATAGGAATATTGATCTTTTTCCGGCAATTGCTGTACCATACCCAGCGCCCGCCCTCTCGGAATAATCGTGGCCTTATGAATCGGGTCGGTCTCCGGTACATGCAAAGAACAGATGGCGTGTCCGGCCTCGTGATACGCCGTCAGCTTCTTTTCTTCTTCGTCCATGGCCATGGATTTGCGCTCGTTACCCATCAATACTTTATCTTTGGCATTATCAAAATCTTCTGCTGTTACCTTGCGCTTGTTGCGACGTGCCGCCAACAAAGCCGCTTCGTTGACCAAATTGGCCAAATCGGCACCGGAAAATCCCGGTGTGCCGCGTGCAACCACAGACAAATCCACATCTTTAGCCAACGGAACTTTGCGCACATGAACTTTCAAAATTTCTTCACGCCCTTTAATATCCGGATTGCTGACCACCACCTGACGGTCAAAACGCCCCGGACGCAACAACGCCGGATCCAAAACATCAGGGCGATTCGTGGCGGCAATCAAAATAACATTTTCATTTGGTTCAAAACCGTCCATCTCTACCAACAGCTGATTGAGCGTCTGCTCGCGCTCGTCATTGCCGCCGCCCAAACCGGCGCCGCGATGACGTCCCACCGCATCAATCTCGTCAATAAACAAAATACACGGCGAATTTTTCTTGGCTTGCTCAAACATATCGCGTACTCGCGATGCGCCCACGCCGACAAACATTTCCACAAAATCAGAGCCGGAAATCGAAAAGAACGGCACATTGGCCTCACCGGCAACCGCTTTAGCCAACAGGGTTTTACCGGTTCCCGGAGGGCCTACCAACAACACGCCCTTCGGAATTTTGCCGCCCAAGCGCTGAAACTTCATCGGCTCTTTCAAAAAGTCGATTATCTCTTCCAGTTCCTGTTTGGATTCGTCGGCACCGGCCACATCTTTGAAGGTTACTTTTTTATTGTTTTCCATCAAACGCGCGCGAGATTTTCCAAAGCTCAAAGCCTTATTGTTGCCGGCGCTGGCCTGCCGCATAAAGAACACCCACACGCCGATGAGTAACACCATCGGAAACCACGAAATAATGATATTCCACAGCGTATCCTCCGAGGTGTCTTGCGGACGAGCCTCAACCTTAACATTATTTTCCAAAAGCGTATCCACGGTGGTCGGGCTGTACGGAGCGTAAGTCGTAAAATTGTGTCCGTCGGTGGTAACACCCGAAATCTCTGCCCCGCTTATCGACACATTGACCACCCGTTTATCTTTAACATTGTTCATAAAGTCGGAAAAAGAAACTTGTTCCGCCGCCGAGGTCAGGCTCCGTTTTTCCATTAAGCTGAAAAACGCCGTCAAAATAATAAGAATTACCATCCAAATCAGAAAACTTTTACCAGATTTCATTTAATTATCCTATGTTATTCACCCTATTCTTAAATAATCACAATTGTGCATATAATAAGTGATGAAAACTCAAAACTCAAGCATTTTTGCAAACTTAATCACCTATGCACATAGATTTAACCCCCTGAAAAAAAATCCCTGCAGTTTTACGACTGCAAGGACTCTTTTATCTGGCGAAAATGCTTTATTTACATACGTCGGACATAGTCTCCGGCATCAACGGCGGAAGTTTTGTAGTTGATAAGGCCGATGCTGTAAGATACTTCGTCCTCGTCATTTTCCTGCGCGTAAATCGACACCTCGTCCCCGTAAGATATTTTGCCGCGGGTTAAAATATCGACTTCGCGCTCGCCGAGCATAAAGCGCATCTTTCTGGCCGGAACTACGGCTTCTTCCTTTCCGTCGGGCAATTTCTGTTCGGAATTCACGTCCAAATACAAAATTGCCGTTTCGTTCTCACAATTCGGAACGCAATAGAATGTATTGACCGTTCCGGTGAATTTGACTTTTTTCATAATCGCTGTTTTTTGATTTCTAATGTCATGTTTGTATTTCTTTACCGCTCTGTTGCACCGCGCCGCATCAGCCGCAGAACAACCAGAACTGTTCCCAAAGTCCGGAATGAGCGGCCAAAAATTCGTAGCACGCGGGCACTTTTTTGTTGAGTTTGGCCTTGTGCTTCAGATACTTTCGCTGCAAATCACCGTCGTTGCTGTTCCACAAATCTTCCCAATCTACCTTATCGGGGTATTCGGTCAAAAATCTGGAATAGAAACTTTGATGCCTGACAAACACATCGGTTTCCTGATGATCAAGCAGCAAATTATACCACTCTGCCTCATAAAGTTCTTCAATGAGCCCTTTTTGCAGACAATAGTTTGCAACTTCTTTAGCATCAAGCAATCCGCAAGCATCCTTAAGTTTCAGCACTTCTTTGGCATAACCGTGGTCAATCAAATACTTCCAACCTTCGGGAGCGGCAATCACAGTCAACGGAAAACGATTTTCAATCAGCACCGGTGCATACTTCTCCATATCGAACTGCACCAAGGCCGCATAAGCATCGGCAGTATGCTTCTCCAGCAGAAATTCCGGAGCGTTCGGGGCGATCAAATTGCATTGTTTGCGTCGATACAGCGTGTTCCAAAGCTTTAAGCGCACACACACGTCGTTGCTCGGATATTCATCAGGCAAGCAAGCATCAAACAGTGGTAACACTTCATTGAGGTCGTCTTCATCGAAATATCCGCGCACCCAAGATAACAAATCTTTCGAGCTATCTTCAATTTCAGCCAGCGCCAAAACCTCTTTGATTGCGGTTCCGTAAAAGCCGAAAAATACCATACTGGTCAGCATAAACGGCGTTAAAGGCATTCCTTCTTTCAGCAATTGCTTAAAGCGCGATAATTCGGACTTTTCCAAGCAATACCAAGCCATCTGTTCATTGTTTTGAACTGAGTTCAACGCAATGATACCTTCATAACATTTTTTCTCCATAAGCCATAATTTTTAAGTAATTTTTAAATAGTAATCACATAGGAAAAAATATATTACGAAAATGGTTTTGAGTCAAGCAGTTTAGCATTTGCCCCCGCTTTGATAGGCTTTTAATTGTTGTCGTCGGCATTTCTGCTCTTAAATACGCCGTTTTCATAGCCCTGAATTTGCGGATTTTCGTCGGCCATATCCAAGCGTTTCAGAGCCAACGCCACATATTTGCGCTCCCGCTCAATTCCTAAAAATCTGCGTCCCAATTTTTTAGCCACTACCGCCGTGGTTCCCGAGCCGACAAACGGATCAAACACCATATCACCGGCGTTACTTGAAGCCAAAATCAGCTTGGCAATCAATTTTTCGGGTTTTTGTGTCGGATGCTCAGTATTTTCCGGCATAGACCAAAACGGAACGGAAATGTCGGTCCAAATGTTGGACGGCGCGGTATAACGCGTTTTTTTGCCATCGGCCTCCTGCCAATCTTTCGGCTTTCCCGAGTTATCACGATACGGAGCCAAAACCTTGCGTTGCACTTTCACTGCGTCCAGATTAAACGTAAAATCATCAGACTTGGTAAAATACCAAATGTCTTCCAAGCAATTTTTCCAGTTATTTGCCGCGGCTCGCCCCTTTTCGCGCTCCCACGAAATTCGGTTGCGCAACACAAAATATTTTGAGGCCACTTCGGGAATTACCAACGAGCTTTGCCAGTCCGAACAAATATAAATACTGGCGTTCGGCTTCAATAAGCGCACCGTTTTCGACAGCCACCTGTCCAACCATTTTTTATAAGTGGTCAAATCGGTCTGCCGAAACACGTTTTTGCCGAAATTTTTAGTCAGATTATACGGCGGGTCCACCACCATCAAATCGGCAAACTCATCGGGTAAATAACGCATAGCATAAAACGTATCTTGCCAAACAATGCGATTATTCAAATCTCCCGCCGCCTTTTGCGGCGCAAACCTAACGGCGCGACGCGCCAACTCAATTTCCTGACTGCGCGTCAAACTAATGGTTTTATTTCGCTGCGCCTTTATTTTGTTCAAATTTCTTCACCAAAACGATTGTTTACCAACAAAGTCAAATCATCAATGGCTTTTTGCGCCTCGTTGCCGCTGGCTTTAATTTTTACGGAAGTGCCTTTTGAAGCCGCCAACATCATCAAGCTCAAAATCGAACTGCCGTCAACTTCCTGACCGTCTTTTTCCACCCACACCTCGGCATCAATATCGGCAATACACTTAACAAACGCCGCCGCGGCACGCGCGTGCAACCCTTTTTGATTGCAAATCACGACCTCTGTTTCCAAAACACTCATTTAGAAGATCCGTTCAACAGCTGTGATGCAACATTGATATACTTTTTGCCGGCTTCTTGCGCACATTCGGCACATTGTTCTATCGGCATGGTTTTGCGCGCTTCTCCGAGTTTAATCAGCATCGGCAGATTAACTCCGGCCACCACGTCGAAATTGCCGTGTCCGATTACCGACATCGCCAAATTAGACGGCGTACCGCCAAACATATCCGTCAGCAACAACACGCCCTGTCCTTGGTCAACCGACTTGGCCTTGGTCAAAATTTCCTGCCGACGGGCATCCATATCATCTTCCGGCCCGATGCAAACGCAAGCCACATGTTCTTGCTGGCCGACCACATGCTCCATGGCCGCCAAAAACTCCAACGCCAAGTTTCCGTGCGTAACAAAAACCAGTCCTATCATTTTGTCATACCGCCTGTCCAAGTTTTAACCGCGCCGAAAGACTTAAGCAATTCGTCTTTGCTTTTGGCTCTGAAAACTTCGTCTGCGCGGGTACGTCTGCCGTTCAATACAATATCTTCCACATTTTCCACCGGCACGGCATAAACCCGAACCACCATTTCTCCGTGAAGTTCCACAATCATTACCACTTCGGATTCGGCCAAAACACCTTTGGTTTCAACATCAACGTTGTCCAAAATAATCGAGCGGCGCTCATCACGCTTCAGCAGTGCCGTTTTCTTGCCGTCGAACTGCAAAAGCGGTTCCTGCGGCTCACCGTCGCGCGCATCGATAAATATCGCCAATTCGCCGTATTTATTTTCGATTATTTCAAAAAAGTCTTGCTTTTCCATCAGTGTATAATATTGGTTTTCCATATTTCATCCTTTGAAAAATTATTAACGTTGCCCCTACTTTATTATATTTTTTTGCAAATGTAAATCGTAACTTTTGATTATCTTCCGGCTTTGTCGTTTTTCTTTAGCGATTCGCGCAACAGCTCTTTCATTTGTGCCGAATACGACTTGCCGCTTTTGGTTTGTCCCTTTGCACGGCCTTTGGTTTTGCCGGTTTTGCTTTGGTGCTTGATTTCGGACAATCTGGCGGTTTGCCCCGATTTTATCAATATCAGCTCCGCCGTTTCGTTTTGCGTCATATTTTTTTGCCCCATCTTTTGCACGTCTTCCATCTTTACCTGATTTACTTTGCGATTACCGGCAAGTTGTTTGACTTTCTTTATGCCTTCCACCACTTCGCCTTCGCTGTGTTTAACGATTTTTCCTTCGATTCCCATCTGCTTGGCGATATTTTCGGCCAACGCCTCACGACGCAACTTGCTCGGATTATAGATGGCATCCTTCATTTCATTCATAAACTGCTGCGTGGTCATCTTATCCAAATTGGCCTTTCTGAGCATGGTATCGGCTTGTTCCAACGCATTGTGCCGGCCGGCATTTTCCTGCTGGCGCGAAATTTCGATGGTGGTACTTTGCATAATTTGCCGCCGCTCGTCATCAACTAAAGCGTTTATCAGCGAACTGTCGGCATTGGATGCATCATTTTGATTGATTTGCAAACGATGCAAATGATTCAACGCCCGAATGGCGTCGTGATCCATCAAATCTTCGTCTTCATCCTCATCATCATCCAACTGCCGCACTTTGGTTCTGAGTTTCTGCGCATTTTTCGGTAAAGTATTTGAGCTTTTTTTGTTTTTCCGCGCCTGATATTTGATTGCCTCTTGCGCGTCGATTCGCAAAGTCAGACGCTCGACATCGTCAAACCCCTTCTGGGTTCGCTTTACACCGGATTCGGAATTTCCGCCCGCCGACTGTACCTCGTCATTTTTGTAATCGTCGTCAATCATTGTGCTTTCCTTTGTTCGTTTTGCACGGTGTAGGTAATCATAATCGAGCCGTCATAGAATATCAGCGGAGAAACGGCGATATTCACATTATCGTCGCGCAACAAATTAAATTTGCGTCCCTGCGTTATGTTGTTCATCATACTTTGCTTAAACGCCTCCCAATCATCAACGTTAGAGAAAAACAGCTTTTGATAAGAAATAAGTTTATCCAGCTTTGGCTCGTCTTGCATTTTATCAAAATCCAAGCTCCACAGTTTCAAATAAGCGCGGTTATAAAATTTCAAACGCTGATTTACGCCGAAAATCAAAACAGAATCGCTCAAATTGTCCAAAATAGCTTGCTGAGCGGCGGTCAAATCGTTTAAGCGACGCATAGTTGCCAAGCGGTCCGAAACATCTTCAAAGGCAAAAATCACTCCGTTCGGATGCGGTGTTCTGAAGCGGCGAATTGTTCTGCCGTCCGGAAGGTGCAACAAATCTTCTCTGGTACCCCACAAACCGCTGAAAACAGCCATTTCATCTTCTTTATAAGATTTAAAATCCGGCACCGGCGGCAACATTTTATGCTCGCGTATTATCTCCAAAAACTGCAAATAACTCGGCGTTTTTTCCAAAAATTCGTTATCCAAGCCCCACAAATCACGAAACGCGCTGTTATAGAAAAACAGGTTGGTTTGCTCGTCAAAAATGGCGAAAGCCGTGCCCAAAGTGCCCAAAATTTCCAAGTGGCTGTTTTGGTTGGCCTTAAAGTTGCGCTTCAGCTTTTCCAACTCCGTATTGTCGGCCAAATATCCCACCGTGCCGATTTTATCCAGCGTATCCCCGATAAAATACGGATTTTCCTGCACTTCATAATTATAAAGCGAGCCGTCACGCACCATTTTAAACGCGCGACGCTGCATTTTTTTGCTTTTCTGCGCTTCGGCGGCAACCTTTTGTGCCAAGGTTTCCCCGTTGCTGTTGCTGAGTTCCACCCCCAGTTGCAACACCTCTTTTTTGCCGGTGGCACCGCTGTATTCGACATATTTTTTATTTACCGCGATTAAATTCAAATTATCATCACGCAACCACAGCGGATAATTCAGGCCGTCGACCATATTTTCCAGCTCTTTAACCTCGTTTACGACCTCCATTTTTTCCCGTTCCAAATCGGTAATTTTAGCGGCCTCGGCGGTAACATCTCTAAACCACACAATATCGCAATAAAGGTTGTTATCGGCGCCGTGAACTCTGCTGCCGTAAACGCAAATCAAGCGCTGATTGCCGCGCAATTTGAGCATATCCTCAAAAGCGTGTCCCTCTTGTTGCAACAAAGTAACGTATTTTTTGAGCAAGCGCCCGTCTTCTTTATAAAAGGCTTCGGTCACATCGTCAAAGCTCGAAGCCGTACCGCTTTTCAGCCCCAACATCACCGCCAAACGACGAGAGCATTTTTCGACGATTCCTTTTTGCGCGTCTTTAACCTTTTGGTCGGGATAAACAAAGCAAAAATAGCCGTCTTTGGCCGAAAACAGCACTTCATTGCAACGTTCGCGGTCGCGTTTTATGAAATAAATTTTGCGCTGATAGCGATACATTTTCATTTGCAAAACGACGATAATAATAATCATTATCGTTTCGATGAGCATACTGGCCAAAATCACATATTTAATCAATTCCAAATTCATGCTGTCTATTTCATAAAAAATGTTTGCGCTTACGGCGATTTTATATTATATAAATCAATTAGCAATAATTTTATCAAATAATTAAACAGTTTTAAAGGCAAAAAACAGAATGTACACACTTGCATTTGATACCACGGCAAACGGCTGTTCCGCCGCCCTATTGAACGGAACCGAGGTTATCGCCAAATATGACGAGGAAATGGAATTCGGACAGGCCGAGGTTTTAATTCCGCAATTGCAAAAAATGTTGCAAGAGCATAATTTGCAATTCAAAGACATCGGTTTGCTCGGAGTTTGCATCGGCCCCGGCTCGTTTACCGGAGTGCGCTCCTCAACCGCCGCCGCCCGTGCCTTTGCTCTTGCCTGTCCGCAACTGGCGGTTACCGGCGTTACGGCCTTTGAAGCCTATGCACATTCTCTGGATATGTCGGAGCTTTCGTCGTATAACGCCGTAATTATCGAAACCAAGCGTGATGATTTTTATTTTCAGCTTTTTAACGGCAAACTCGAAAAGCTTACCGATGCCGAAGCCGTAAATTATGACGACATAATCGCTCAGCTCAAAGGCAAAACCGTAACTCTTATCGGCAACGGAGTTGAGCGCTTTTTGGATAAACCGAGCGGTTTGGTGTTGCACGCCATTCGTATGGATAAAAGCGCCTCAATCACCGATATTGCCGCTTGCGCCATTCAAAAATTCCGTGCTCACAAACTCAATTATCCGAAACCGCTTTACTTGCGAGCACCCGATGTTTGTGTAAAATCATAAAAATTATCTGGCTATCTGACAAATTAAAGTGTATTAATGGTACAAATTTTGTGATTAACCCTAATTTAAAGTGAGGATAAATTGACTAGATCTGAATTAGTTGAGAGAATTGCGGCCAAAATGCCGAATTTGACCATCAGAGACATTGACAACATCGTTAGTGTGGTTTTTGATAAGTTAACTCAGGCTTTGGCCGACGGTGACAGAGTCGAAATCCGCGGATTCGGCGCTTTTTCGGTACGCACTCGCAAACCGCGCATTGCCATTAATCCGAAAAACAAAAACAAGGTGGAAGTTCCTTCCAAAAATATCGTTCACTTCAAAACCGGCAAGGAACTGCACTCTCGCCTTAACGCTTAATTCTTCCGCTCAATTTTTAACAGGAGATCGGTATGAAGCTTTTACATTATTTAATAATTGTGCCTTTGGCATTGTTTGCAATATGGGCCGTGCTGAGTGCGGAAATTTGTCCGCAATCCGAAGGTATATGTTTCCCGATAAAAATAAAGGGCATAGAAGGTTTCAAGGTGCAATCGGTTTTGGCCGTTACGCTGTTGTTCGGCTACGCTTTGGGACGCATCGGCGCTTGGTTCGGATATTCTCCGTTGCGCCGCGATTTAAGACGTCAGCGCAAAGCCAATCGGGTACTCAACAAAGAACATATTAAATTAAATGAAACGGTTACCGGTCTGAAGCACGACATTATCGGCATTCAGGAAAAAGCAAAAAAAGAGATTGAGGAAGCCACTTCCCGCGACAAGCAAGAGCCGCAAAATTGGTGGAACAGATTTAAAGGGCAATTTGCACCGAAGAAAGGAAATTAGTTTATGAATTGGCTTACCGATATTGTGCGTCCGAAAATTCAGAAGACGACTCCGAAAGAGATTGCCGATAATTTGTGGGTACGTTGCCCAAACTGCAATCAAATGCTTTTTTCCAAAGAGCTGAAGGAATCTTTTTATGTTTGCACTTCTTGCGGACACCACTTGCGTTTGTATGTGGAAAAAAGATTTCGTTTGTTGTTTGACAACGATAAATACACGACGGTTACCCTACCCCCTATTTCCGATGATCCGCTGAAATTTAAGGATATTCAAAAGTACACCGACCGCTTGAAAGCCAACCGCAAGAAAACCGGAAATTCCGACGCCATTTTGGTAGCCAAAGGCAAAATCGGCGGCATCAATTGCGTAGTGGCGGCCATTGACTTTTCGTTTATGGGCGGTTCAATGGGAATTGCCGTAGGTGAAGGCATTGTGACAGCTGCTCACTTGGCCTTAAAAAATAAAGAACCGTTTATTGCCATTTCCGCTTCCGGCGGTGCCCGCATGCAAGAGGGAATGCTCTCGCTGATGCAAATGGCGCGCACAACCGCCGCGGTTAATGAATTAAAAGAAGCCGGAATTCCGTTCATCTCTATTTTAACCGACCCGACAACCGGCGGTGTTTCCGCTTCGTTTGCCATGCTCGGCGATATTAATATGGCTGAAAAAGGCTGTCTTATCGGTTTTGCCGGTCCGCGAGTGATTGAACAAACCATTCACGAAAAACTGCCTGAAGGCTTCCAGCGTGCTGAATATTTGTTGGAGCACGGCATGGTGGATATGGTGGTTGAACGCTCTCAAATGAAACCCGAGTTGGTTAAAGTTTTGAAGGTGTTGACAGCTCACATTAAAGGAAAATAAACCGGTTTTTGCCGGTTTTTTTTTATTTTTATGAAAGGATAAAACATGAAAAAATTTGTGTCGATAATTTTAGGATTGTTTGCTATTTCAACTTTTTATTTTTCGCCCGCCTCGGCACAAGAGCACTATCAGCCGCTCAAAAACTGCGCTTCCGGCAACTGCGCTCCGGTTTTGCCACGACCGGAAATAATTTTTGTGCCGCGTATTGTGGTGCAAAAAAATTATCAGCCGATTGTACTGCGCGACTTGAATATCAAAACCAACGTTATCGGCAATGTGGCGACCACCACTTACGAAATGGTGATGTATAATCCCAACCAAGCCACTCTGGAAGCGGAATTTGTATTTCCGCTGGCCGAAAATCAAACCGTGGCGGCGGTTGCTTTGGATATAAACGGCAAAATGCGCGAAGGCGTGGTGGTAGAAAAACAAAAGGCCCGCGCCACTTTTGAAGCGGTTGTTCGCCAAGGACTGGACCCTCTGTTGGTTGAAAAAACGGCCGGCCAGCAATTCAAAACCCGCATTTATCCTTTTATGCCGAACGGCACCCGCAAAATCCGCATAACGCTGGAAGAGCCTTTACAAAAAGAAAACGGCAAATTCAAATATGTGTTGCCGCTGACTTATAAGCAAAAGCTGGATTCTTTTTCGCTCGACATTGAAATTCCGACAACCGCAACCGATTTACCGGAAGTAACCACCGACATTACCGACTTTAGATTCACGCGCGCCGAACAAGTTATTCGCTCGCATTTTGCGGCCAACGATTATGAGCTGAACAACCACTTAAGTTTCAACATTCCGCAAACCGAAAAAAATCAGGTATTTACCCACAGCGAAAACGGCAAAACCTATTTTTACGGTGACTTAGATGTTGCCCCAAGCACGCTCCGCAAAGATTTGCCACAGACCGTGGCCGTGATTTGGGATACTTCTTTATCCGGCAGCAAACGCAATCTTGCCAAAGAAAAAGAGTTGTTGAGTGCCTACGTTAAAGCCTTAAACAATGTCAAAATAATTTTTGTTCCTTTCAATTTGCAACCGGCAGAAATTCGGGAAATTGCAATTCACAATGGCGATTTTTCGAAATTAAGCGCCGCTATTGATAACATAGTTTACGACGGTGCGACTCGTTTTGATTCGCTGCGCCTCAAGGACATTAAAGCCGACGAGTTTTTGCTTTTCAGCGACGGTTTAAACACCTTTGGCAACAACGCCGATTTAGACTTGCCGTCAGCTCTGCTTTACACCATCAACTCGGCCGACGAATATTCGCTTGGCAAATTGAAAAAGTGGGCAACGCAAACTTTGGCAACGTTCATCAATTTGGCGAAAACTGACGTTCCGACGGCGCTGAACGCCCTCACCTCCAAGCCGTTGCGTGTCATCGGCTACAAAGGTGACGACATTACCGATGTTTACCCGCAAATCGGCACGGCGATAAACGAAAACATTTCCTTTGCCGGAATTTTATCGGCTCCGCAATCCGAGTTGGAAATTGTTTTGGGTTATGATGCCGACCATATTGTCAAAACCGAAAAAATCGCCATCAATTCCGGCGGTGATAATCCGGCGGTTGCGCGCCTTTGGGCCATGCAAAAAATTGCTTTTTTGGAACAGGATGCCGAAAAGAATAAGGCGGAAATTCTGGCTTTAGGTCAAGAATATTCAGTAGTTACCGAAAACACTTCTTTGTTGGTTTTGGAAAACGCTTCCGACTATTTGCGCTACAACATTACCCCGCCGCTTGAGTTGCAAAACGAATACAACATGTTGCAAAGTCGTCAGCTGAAAACCGAATCCGAACTCAAGCACAACGCATTGCAAGACGCTTTGGAACAGGCAAAACGCGTCAAAGAATGGTGGCAAAAAGATTTTGATATTAAGATGCAGATGCGCAAAAAATATCAAAAACTGCACGCCGCTCATCATTATAACGACAGTCTGGGCGTTGCTAACGAAGGAAACATTATCGGTTATGTTGACGAGAACGGTGCGGTTGTTGATATGGATGGAGAAATTATCGCTGAGGAAGCAACTTTTGAGGCTGCCGATGCGGAATCTGCCGATAACTCGTTTGCTCTCAACTCCGCTTCTCGCTCCTTTAATCGGCACAGTGTTGCCAAAGGTGCCGCGGGCGGCGCATCTTCCGGCCATGCCGGCAACAGCATTAAAATTCAACAATGGGACCCTGATGTTCCGTATTTGAGAATCTTAAAAGCTTCGAAAGATGCCGAACTTTATGCCGATTACTTAAAGTTGAAAATCGGCTACCAAGACCAGCCGTCGTTCTATTTTGACATTACCGACGAGTTTATTCGCCGCGGTAAAAATGACGAGGCGATGCTGGTACTTTCCAACATTATGGAAATGCAACTGGATAACGTTGAGCTGTTGCGTATTGCCGCCAACAAGCTGATGCAGATTAAGGACTATCCGCACGCCGTTGAGCTGTTTGAAAAAATTACCGAACTGCGCGGCGAACATCCGCAATCTTTCCGCGATTTGGCTTTGGCATATCAGGCAAGCGGCCAATATCAAAAAGCCTTCGACACCTTCCGCGAAATTTTGGAAAAAGATTGGAACAGGTTTAACGAAATCAAGCAGATTATCTTTGTGGAAATGAACAATTTGCTGAGCCTGCATCCGGAAGTTAACACCGAAGATTTGGATAAAGAATTTATCTTTGCCATGCCGGTGGATATTCGCGTGGTGCTTTCGTGGAGTACGGACAACACCGATATTGACCTCCACGTTACCGATCCGGCAAATGAAGAGTGCTTCTACGGCCATAAAAACACCTTAATCGGCGGCAGATATCCGCACGATTTCACCCAAGGTTTCGGACCGGAAGAATTTATGCTGAAAAAAGCCGTCAACGGCAAATATGTTATTCATACCAACAATTTCGGCGACCACCGTCAAAGTATTTCCGGCCCGACCACGATTTATTTGGATTTGTACACCAACTATGCTCGTCCGGACCAAAAGCACGAGCGGGTTTTGGTGCGCACCGAAAATGTAAAAGAAAACAATTCCATCGGCGAAATCGTTTGGGAAAACGGTGCGGATTTACCAAATGACACAGATGAAATTAGCGTTCAACCAAAGGTTATAAATGAAAACGAAAGTACCGCCGACAGAATTCAAGAGTCTGATACGCTTGATAATTTGCGACAAAAAATTATTCATTTATTTGAGCGCTGATAAAATATTAAAAAAGCGAAACCCCATCGACAATATGTCCGGTGGGGTTTTACTTTAAATGTTACTCTTGAACGCTCAATGAGGGGAGAAAGTCTTTCAGCGCAATTTCCTTGCGCTCCAGCACCCTGACCAGCGTAACCTTGGGGTTGTCCGGCCGGCCCGTTGCACGCAGCTCAACTTCGGAACCGATTCTGGTTAACGCGTACTTGCCATTCAACGGTATCACCATACGATACGGCTCAATCAAAGCGGTTACAAAGGGCGGCATCGGAAAGTTCCATTCGGCTCCGCCTTCACTGTTAACCACGCATGATTTCAGCGACATGGTGAGCAGCAACTGGTCGTACTCGCCGTTTTTGGCGCGGTGTGTAACTCCCTTTAACGTCACATCAATTTCATCTGCGGACTCTTTGATGATCAACGAGGGGAGAAAGTCTTTCAGCGCGACATCTTTACGCTCCAGCACCCTGACCAGCGTAACCTTGGGGTTATCCGCCGGCCCAGTTGCATGCAACTCAACTTCGGAACCGTCTCTGGTTAACGCGTACTTCTCATTCAGCGGTATCACTAAGCGATACGGCTCAATCAAAGCGGTTACCAGCGGCGGAAACGGGAAATCCCACTTGGCACCGCCCTCAGAATTCATCACACACGAACTCACCGACATTGTAACCAATAACTGGTCATACGAGCCGTTTTTGGCGAAGTGAGTTACTCCCTTTAACGCAATATCAATCTCTTTCATAAGCTTTGAGTTTGGAAAATAATATATAGATACTTCATTTGTAGACAACATATTAGCAAATTTTGTACAAAAAGCAAGCAAAAGCTGACTGAATGTCGTTTGTTTTTGCTTTAACCTCCTCTCTCCGCAAAAATTTTATAACGTAATCGGCAGGCACCTCAAAAAGTTGCGTCATCCCTTGCGGTGTGCGGAAATTCTTTTTCGCCTGTCATTCTTGCGTAAGCGAGGATCCCTAAAAGAAAATGACTGTCATTCTGAGCCGTTGCTTTTCTGTCATTCTTGCGAATGCGAGAATCTGAAAAGCCGGCGAAGAATCTCATTCGTCGCTGTGCGTCGGGGCAACAAAGTAGCAACCCTCATTTTGAAGAGTTGAGGATATTACAATCAAGAAAATCATTTAAAACAAAAAAACACCTTTCGAGGCGTAAACCTAAAAAGGTGTTATGAGTTATAAAAATAAAACAATAAACAAGGAGTAGTAATCAGAAGAACCGGCAGCTACCGACTCTCCCGTGTCTTAAGACAAAGTACCATAGGCGATAAGAGGTTTAACGTCCGAGTTCGGAATGGGATCGGGTGGGACACTCTTGCTATTACCACCGGTTCATCAGATTACTACGAAGCTGAGCTAGTATGGACTAGCAAAACATTTATATTGTAAGAAACAAGCCAATCAGACAATTAGTATCGGTTAGCTAAACACATTGCTGTGCTTACACACCCGACCTATCAACGTTGTAGTCTACAACGGTCTTAATGGAGATACCTAGTTTCAAGGTGGGTTTCCCGCTTAGATGCATTCAGCGGTTATCCCGTCCATACTTAGCCACCCAGCGTTGCAACTGGCGTTACAACTGGTACACCAGAG
>JAFXPE010000006.1 GCA_017528205.1 Alphaproteobacteria bacterium
TCATTTTAAAACCTCCTTTATATTATTTTGTTATTCAGTGGTCAGACTGTATAACTAACTATATAAAGGAGGTTTTACGATGTAAAGCTGTAAGCTTTCCGGAACCCCCAGACTATCTGGGGGTTTTCTTATTACAAAAAACAATCGGCGATTATCCGTCGCCGATGAATTTTTTTAAGACCGAAACCGGTGATTTTTACGGCTATTTTTCCAAATAAATTCGGCTTTGTTTGTAATGCTCAATTAAATAACGCAACAAAACACCGATTATCGCCGCGGCCGGAACGGCAATAATCATGCCTAAAAGTCCCAATAAAGCGCCGCCCGCAAGCAAAGCAAACATAACCCAGACCGGGTGCAAACCGATATTTTCGCCCACCAATTTCGGGGTTAAAAAGTTGCCTTCCAAAAATTGTCCGATTAAAAACACGGCAATAACTTCCAATATTTTCGGCAAGGTCCCGTATTGCGTCACCACCAAAATCATCGCCATTAAAAAGCCGGAAATAGAGCCGACGTAAGGGATAAACGAAATTATACCGGCGATAAATCCGACCAACACGCCCAAATGTAAATCCACCAGCCACAACCCAAAAGAATAGAACGAGCCTAAAATCAAGCAAACCAAGGCCTGACCGCGTAAATAACCGGATATAATTCTGTCAACGGCCTTTATCCCGTCCTCAACATTTTGCTTATGTTTATGCGGCACCAAATCATAAATTTTGCCGGTAAATCCATGCCAATCGCGTAACATATAAAAAGCCACAATCGGCGAAATCAACAACAGCGAAATCACGTTTACCAACGCAAACCCGTTAGAAATGATTTTTTGCAAAATTTTCACGACCGGTTTTGCCGATTCGCCGAAATTGCGCACCAAATCTTCTTTGGTATCAACCGACAACGCCGGAACATACTCTTGCAGTTTTGTCACCCAATTTTTTATTTTGCTGCCGAAATTTTCGATATATTCCGGTAAATTGGATAAAAAGTCGCTGACTTGCGCCACCGCAACACCACCCAACAAAATCAATATCGGCAACAAAATCAGCACAAACATCAGCAACACCAACGATGTGGCAACCCCGCGAGAAATTTTGCCGCTTTGCGTTATGCGGTTGACCAACGGATCCAAAAAATATGCCACAACAATACCCACCACAAACGGCAGCAATACCGAGCGCAACACATACATCAAACCGCCGACCAAGAGCAAAACCGCCAAAATCAGCAAATATCGCTGGGTGTTAACTTCCTGCTTGTCCATTTTTTTACCTTATGATATAGTGGTTACCCGCGGCTTCGTGGCTGAAACCGTTTTCTTGCAAAGCATCCCAAAGTGCGTTCAGCGAGCCGGTATATCTGATGGAAAAATTAACCTTTCCGCCGCCGAAACTCTGCGTATCTATGCCTTCCACCGGTTCCAACTCGGCAAGCACCTTGCTTTTGGTCAGCCAATCCTTCATATCCTGATACATATACACCGCGTTAAGCGAGTGGAAAACCGTTGAATTATCATTATTTTTGGCATCTCTTTCCATATTTGAAATAAACATCACACTCTTTTCGATGGCATCATCAAAAAGTTTGTTGCGATCTTTTTTATCGTTATAAACATCAAAACTTTCTTCCGTTTTGGTCTTTTCGTTTTTCAGCGTGATTTTCAAATCATCATTTCCCGTCGGCTCGGCATACGCCACATAAATTCGGTCCGAACCGTTCAGCGCCGTTATTTGTTCATACACTTCATTCGGCATATAAAGAGCGTTTTCGGCACTCAATTCCGGAATATTGCGAAACTGGTCGCTGATGGTGCGCATTTGCAAACTGCCGAACTTCACCAATCCCTTAGAACGCCAATGGCGGCGCCATAAATTATCTTCTTCCCACAAAATCGGATACGAATTTGCCTTATACACCGGAATAATCAGCAAATCTTCGGCTTCCATCTTAATCATCTCGTTTTCGACCAAATAATCTTTCAACAGCCGCTCGTTTATTTGTACCGTTAAATCGGCCACATATTTTGTGCCGCCGGCCTTTTCGTTTTCCACCCCGACCGATTGAATAAAATACTGGATGGAATCATCAGACAAGGTGCTCAACTGTTCCGCATCTTTTTCCGAAACCAATTTTTGCGCCACTTCCAAAAAAGCCTGACGCTGAGCGTCGATAAGTGCCTTTTCCTTGGCCACAACGGAATTTTCCGCCTCAACATTTACCGGAATTTCCACCGCATATTCGATTTTTGCGTGCGCCGGAAGGCAAAACATCAATAAAATCAGTACCAAAAATAACTTTTTCATGCTGTTCCTCTTCAAAATTTTTTATAACATATTACAAATCAATCGGAAAATCAAAACTTTTTTATAGACTTTTTGCAAGAACGGTTGTTTATTAGAGATAATTTTAATCAGACTAACTTAAAGGATTTAATCGATGGTAAAGAGCAAGTATATAAACTCACTTATAGCTAAAGCTAAGCAAAACGTAAAAACCATTGTTTTGCCGGAAGGCGAAGATGAACGCGTTTTGGAAGCGGCACATATTATAGCAGAAGAAAAGTTTGCCAAAGTTATTGTTTTGGGCGATACCCAAAGCATGAAAAAACATTTTGCGCAAAAAGGCTGGAACACCGACGGTATTGAATTTATCAAGCCGGAAGAATCTCCGCGTTTGAACGAATATACCGAGTTGTTGTATGAACTGCGCAAAGAAAAGGGGTTAACCCGTGAAGATGCCGCCAAATTAGCGCTCAATTACAACTATTTCGGCACCTTAATGATTAAGTCCGGACATGCCGACGGCATGGTTTCGGGCGCCAATCACTCCACGGCCGACACGGTTCGCCCGGCGCTGCAAATCATTAAATCCGCCAAAAAAGGAGCCAGCGCTTCGTCGTTCTTCATTATGCTTTCAAACGATGTGCCGTACATTTTCTCGGATTGCGGCGTTATCATCAACCCAACGGACAGAGAGCTGGCCGATATTGCGCTGAACGCGGCACAAACCGCCATTTTGTTCGGTATTGAGCCGAATGTGGCGATGTTGTCGTTTTCCACCAAAGGCTCGGCCAAGAGTGATGAAGTGGATAAAGTAAAGCGTGCCACTCAAATGGCGCTTGAAGCCTTAGAAACCGACGAATATAAGAATCTCGGCATAAAATTAGACGGCGAATTGCAAGCCGATGCCGCCTTAAACGCGGAAGTTGCCGCCAAAAAGGCTCCGGGCAGCGAAGTCGGCGGCAAGGCCAGAGTTTTGATTTTCCCGAATCTGGAAGCCGGAAACATTTGCTATAAACTGATGCAACGTTTGGGCGGATGTGAAGCGTACGGCCCGATTCTGCAAGGCTTAAACGCGCCGGTTAACGACCTTTCTCGCGGCTGTTTCTCCGAAGATATTGTCGGTGCAGTCGCCATAACCTGTATTCAAGCAACAAAATAAGGAACTATAAATCATGAAAAAAATTCTTGTAATCAACTGCGGTTCCTCTTCTTTAAAGTTTCAACTTTATGATGTTGAGGGCGAAAACTATACTGTTATCTCCAAGGGTATTGCCGAGCGCATCGGACAAGAAAACTCCGTAATTAAAATTCAATACGGCGATTCGCCGAAAGAGCAGCACCCGACACCGATGCCGACTCACACGGAAGCAATCCGCGGCGTATTTAAATTGCTCTTGAACGGCGCTTTGAAATCCATGGATGAAATCAGCGCCATCGGCCACCGCATTGTTCAGGGCGGTGATATTTTCAAGGAATCCGCAATTATTACCGATGAAGTGGTTGAACAAATCGATAAACTTTCTGATTTGGCTCCGTTGCACAATCCGGCGCACCTTTTGGGCTTAAAGGCCATCAAAGAAGTTTTGCCGAATGTTCCGCAAGTTGCGGTTTTTGACACATCTTTTCATCAAACAATGAAGCCGGAAGCTTATCGTTATGCCATTCCGGAAGACCAATATACGCGCAACAAAATCCGTCGCTACGGTTTTCACGGAACTTCGCATAAATATGTGTCGGAAGAGTGCGCCAAGCTCATTGGCAAAAAAGGCAAAATCATTACCTGCCACCTTGGCAACGGTGCTTCCATTTCCGCCATTGAAGACGGCAAATGCGTAGATACGTCCATGGGTTTCACCCCGTTGGCCGGAACCATTATGGGCACTCGTTGCGGCGATATTGACCCGTACATTCCGCTTTATATTATGAAAAAAGACGGCCTGACCATTGATCAAACCAACGATTTGTTGAACAAGCAAAGCGGTATGTTTGCTTTATGCGGTCGCGCCGACAATCGTGACGTTGAAAACGGCATTTTTGAAGGCGATGAAAAGTGCATTTTGGCTACCGATTGCTATGTACATTCGCTGCTAAAAATCATCGGAGGTTACATTGCGGTTTTGGGCGGCGTTGACGCCATTGTCTTTACCGCCGGCGTTGGTGAAAACGGTTGGGTATTGCGCAAACAGTTGATTGAGCGTTTGGCCTATTTGGGAATTAAACTTGATGAGAAAAACAATCGAGTTCGCGGTGAAACAATTATGATTTCCACGCCGGATTCGAAGGTTAAAGTTTATATCATTCCGACTGATGAAGAATTGGTAATCGCTCACGATACCGTTCGTTTGGCAAAGATATAGATTTTTTAATAGGAACTGTCTTTTCGAAAATGCCCGACTTGTTCGGGCATTTTTTTGTACTGTCATTCTTTGCGTTTTTATCGTCATCCTTGGGCTTGCGAAGATTTCGGGAAGAATATGACACGTCATTGTGAGGAGGCCGGAACGGCTGACGTGACAATCTCGGGAGATGCTTAGCGGCCTTGGGGGCAAACAATGTTGCCTTATTATTGTACCACACCGCACAGCGACTAACGAGATTCTCACGTCGCTACGCTCCTCAGAATGACAGTCTCTTTCTTCCAGAGTGTCATTTTATTTTTTAAACACAAAAAAAAGACAGCGTCTCCCCTTCACAGAAGGAAAAACGCTGTCTCTATAGTTTAACGCTCTATTCAAACCAAAACCGCCACCTTACTTCCACACATCGGCTCTTGTCATACCAAGCTCCTGGAGAGCTCGGTCGTTATAACGCTTGTGCTGGTTGATCCTAATCTTAACTCCAACGTAGACCTCAGTCTGCATGTAGAGTTTATTAGTATTCAAGACAATATTCTGTTGTCCTCCGACAGAGGCGCCAGCAATAATCGAAATAGGTGAGAACTTGAATATATGTTCAAACTCGAAGCCACCCTTGGGGCCGAGAGTAAACTGCTTTACGTTCAGGTCCTGTGCAGTTGTCGTCGTAGTAGTAGTGGTGCCGTCTGGATCTGTGTCAACCATAGTCCAAGTCTTGGAGTCCTCGTCAAGGAACTGTGAATACTGGAAACTCACGCCGGCGAATGCTCTAATCTTGTCGTGGTGGTTGTTCCACTCGATCAAGTTGTAGTACAAGAGCAAATCGGCCTGTCCTTGCCAGAACGAAGCCTTACGATCGCTCTCTACATCTTCCTTGGCTCTGCGAATGGCGACCTTTACACCTGAACCCCAATGTCTGCCCATGTAGTTGATACCAGCACCACCACCGAACATATTGTTCGAGGCGAAGTTGGTGTACTGACCAAACAGGTCAATACCCCACCCATGGTTGTCCTCGGAATAGAGGATAGTGGGCTCGGTGTCGTTGCCGATGTAAGCCTGCACCAGATCCTGGTGAGGCTGGCGCTCCTTTTTGATATGGCCGTAGTTATACTTTGCGGCCTGCAGGGAGTTAGCAAACTCGGCATCATTCTGTGCACTTGCAGTCAGAGTCATTGCTGCCATCACTACTATTGCGAAAATTCTCGTTTTCATTTTTGTTGTTTTTTTGAATTGTAAATGAATAAAATCTCTCCGAGAGAACGACACCATGGCCGCCCTCCGGAGAATATGAAAATCCAATGGGGAGGAAGCTACTCTGAACCCGTCAGAGAAAATCGTCCCCAAAGGGAGATTTACTTCCAAGAACCCATGTCTCTACCAGTATAAGTATCCTTAGCGGTAAGCCTACCGTTGTTGATAGTTAACTGATAGCGAGAGGTCTGCGTAGACGGGTGACCGTCCACTGTTCTGCCCTCGTCCCAATTCTGGTTGCGGGCTACGGAGTAGTCCTTGTTGGCCTTCTCCTTCGAATTTCTAGACCACACCATCTGATTCGGCTTATCGGATGCAGTAGTAGCAATCCAAGTATTAGAAGCCTTGTCATAGGTACCTCCGTTATAGGTCTTAACGGAAGTCTGCTCGGCGTATTCGAAGTGCCAATCAGGATTGATTGAACCGCTAGCAATCACAACAGGAAGGACGATGTCATTCTCGAACTCCAACAGCCACGTATACACGAAGCCATTGTGGTTCTTATTGTTGGCGACTGTCTGCTTGATGTTCTTCAGCAAACCCCACTCTTCTGGGAAGAACGTTGGATCGCTCTTCTTCACCTTAATCACGCCTTTCGGAGTGAAGGTCTGGCTGTTGTTGCCACGAGTGTATGTATAGCCATTTGCATAGTCATAGACATAATAGCCATCAACTTCGCTACCTCCTGAAACACTGCCCTTATCATTGGACACTGAATAAGTAGGACGAGGAATGGTATAAGTCTTACCACGGAACTTGGCTGTCCAACCCTCAGGCTCAACTGTCTGCAGAAGATTCTCTTGTGTCGAACCAGACAAGGTAACAATTGCCTTAGAGTCATAGCTGTAACGCTTCCAAGAAATCTCGAAACCATCCTTGGTTGTGCTCTTGTCAGAGCTTCCAGTCTGGCTCTTGTTAACCGAAGCAGTTGTCTGACTCTTCGAGGTCTCAACTGAAGTCCAGAGAGGCTTAACTGTTGCGGTACGGTCATCGCCAACCTCTACGCTATAGTCCTCGTGAGTACCGTCGGACTTATTGATGCGATAGAGGAAGTATGCACTGACCTTACTATTTGTAGGAGTTTCCTTACAGCTACCCTCAA
>JAFXPE010000007.1 GCA_017528205.1 Alphaproteobacteria bacterium
ATAAGCTCCACTCACACTTTTACTATCTAATAGGGCATATAAGGTAATTACTTTGTCTTTAGTTTTTGGTTTTTGCAACCAAAATTCTTTAAAAATAGGAAATTCTTCTCCAATCATTTCCGCAGTATTAATTGCCAGTCCGCGCGCAGATAACCCGTATGTTTGCCCCTTTGCTAAACCGCGAAAATAACTGGCTCCCAAAAAAGTTACCAACTCGTCATAATATGCTGATGTATTGAGCGGACTATGAATTCTAAAACCTGCATAACCTAAAATTTCATCATCATTTTCATTAAATTTATTGTTTCCGTAGTCAAAATATTTGGCTGAAAAATTGATTGGTTTTGAAACGTTATTGACAACCTCATTTATTTTAACCGGAATTTTAAAAATACTCCCTAAATGAAAAAATTGAACTTCATACGGTAGCTTTTGGTTATACCAAGGCCCATTCTTTCTTACAAAGCGAATATCACGATACTGATCATATGACAGATTTAACAATTCTGAAGAGCTAATTGTATCTGGTACAGCATAAGGCATTTTTGATAATTGTTTAGCCTTATCAATAACATTCTGAAATGAAAAATTTGTAACCACTAAATTCGGGTTTGTTTTATCTGTAATTTGTTTGTAATAAATAAAACCGTAATAACAACAAAAGCAAAGAATAATGCTTAGTAAACAAATCAAAAAATTTTTTAACATCTTGTCCCCGTAAAA
The DNA here is from genome assembly GCA_017528205.1 of Alphaproteobacteria bacterium. Classification (GTDB taxonomy): domain Bacteria; phylum Pseudomonadota; class Alphaproteobacteria; order RF32; family CAG-239; genus RUG410. The sequence continues at coordinate 724 of JAFXPE010000007.1, forward strand.
TTATCATTCTTTTACAAAATTTCGCTTACAATATGCAGATTATTTTCGTTAGTCAATAGAAAATACATACTTTAATTTATATATGCGGGAAAAACTTAAAAAATGTCGTTTTTATGTGGAAAAAATACATAAAAATGATTCTAAAGATGTATATGTTTCTAAATAAATTATAGTAAAATTACTACACCCCTGTCTTCACAATACCCTTGCCGAATTTGGCTTCCAGTTCGTCAACGAGATGGGAGAGTTTGTCGTCGTGAGGTTTAACTTCCTCAAAAAGCGATTGTTGCACTTCACCATAGCTTAAATGTGTCAGAGTTACGCCGGTTGAGCGGTAAATTAAATTCGGCCGGTAGAGTTGTTTTAAGAGGTTTATGGCGGTCATGCGCACTTCTTGGTCGCCATTGGTCGGGTTCGGCAGTTTCGCCTCGATGGCGAGATATTTAAAGTCCTTTGTCCGGAGCATAACTTCCACCCCTTGGCAAAAGCCGTTCCACCGCCTGAGCTTCTGACAAGCCTCGTGAACATGCCGATTTAATTCATGTTCCAAATATTCCAAACTCTGCGTGAAATCATCAAAACTGCGTGTAACTTGTATGCTCTGCGGGGCAGTGGGCTCGTTGTTTACTAAAGATGTGGCAATACCGGTCAGTTCGCTTTTCAAATTTAATCCGTTTATACCGAAGGCTTTTCTTATCCAGCCGTTTTCTTTCTCCACAAAATCTTTGATTGTGAAAATCCCGCTGAACTTCATGTGTTCGCTGTTTTTGCGCCCGATACCGCTGACGTCCTCAATCGCCATTTCGCCCACAATATCCAAGATTTTATCCGGCGGAATCACAAATATCCCGTTGTTGCTTTTAGCCTTGTCGGAAGCGAGTTTCGCCAGCGTTTTGGACGTTCCCAAACCGATAGATACCGGAATGCCGACTTTATCCCATACGGTTTGACGGATATTTTTTATGATGTCGGTATAAGTGCATTGATAGACCTTGTTGAGGCTGGTCAAATCAATAAACGCCTCATCAACCGAGGTTACTTCCACATCCGGACTAAAAGTTTTGATGGTGTCCATCACTTCCTTGGAAATCTCAGTGTAGCGGTGGTGGCGCGCCGGAATACAAATCGCGGTCGGAAAGTTCGGCTTAACCTGAAAATACGGCTGTCCCATTTTAATTCCGAGTGCTTTGGCTTCTTTCGAGCGGGAGACAATAATTCCCTTTGAACCACCGCCGGTCATCACGCACACCGGTTTTCCTTGCAAATCAGGATTATCTTTTCGTTCGCAAGAAACGAAAAAGCAGTCGCAATCCACAAGTGCAATTATCCGCTGGCGCATTTTACCTCTTCAATGTTCTATTTCTGTTCTATTATTAGCGCGAAAATATGGAGAGTCAACAACATTTGGCAAGTTAAAAAGAGGAAATTTTATAGCTAAATTTATCATATTTGCTCCAGTTAGTCCATTTTTATTGGACTTTCCGGAGCAAATACAACATTTTACAAAGTAAGTAGAGAAGTAAGGAGAAAACATCAGCCACTTAAAGATAATTTTCACATATATCCGGTCGCGGGATATTCTTTATATCATACAAGTGAGCATTCATTACCGAAAAAAAACGGTGGCAGACCGGGAAACATAAGTAAATATTGGGTTAGAGGGGTGGCAAATAACAGATACTTTTGCGCTTAAAATTATGCGAAATCGTCATTGAAGCACCAATCCACCATATAAAAGCCTCTTCGCAAAGAAGAGGTTTTTTTGTTTTAAATTCTCGTGCGTAATTTTGACGCGATTTATCCCCTTTAAATGCCTTATTTCCAGGCACTTTCCGGTTTTCTATGCATTTACTTTATGAGCTCTTTTATGCGATGGTCTGGTCGCGTATCTATTTTTTATTTTCACTCATTTCCCAAAAAAGATACCAAAATAGATACTTTTGGTCGGGACAGACCCGACCATTTTCGGCTTAAAACTAAGGCTTTTTATTCCCAACTGTTCGCGTTTCAAAACCCCTGTTTTTGTGAGCATAAAAAATTTTTCAAATTATGCCGAACGATTTTTTGATTTTGCGGAGTGTTGTCTGTTGAAAGGAAAAAACAATGGATATGCTCGTGTAACCGGCATTCGTCCACGTTCAAACCAAGTGGAAATCACGGCCGTTATAGAAGATAATCGTGTGCATCAAAATTAGAAATTATATACATACCTTTTTATAAAAAAGATATTTTTGATAGACAATGAAAAAAAGTCTGCTATTTTTATAATGTTTCTAATGAGTTATGGAGATATAAAATGAAAAAAATGCTTTTAACCTTATTCGCAATGTATGCATCTATGAATATTGCAAATGCACAAGCAACAGGTGGTTTTGAAGGACCAAGTGCTAGTCAACTTGCTGCCACAACCGTGCAAGAAGCATTAGACTTAAATGATGAAGCTAAAGTCGTTTTGCAGGGAAACATAGTCAATAGTTTGGGTGATGAAAAATACACTTTCAAGGATGCTACCGGAGAAATTGTGGTAGAAATTGATGATGAAGATTGGCATGGTGTAAAAGTAACCCCTGGAAAAACAGTTGAAATTATTGGTGAAGTTGATAAAGATGCCAATGAACCAACAAAAATAGATGTAGATGCTGTTACAGTTAAATAGCCTTTTACTTGTTGAGCAATAGTTAATAACAATTTAAGCCGAGTTTAACCGCTCGGCTTTAATGTTATAAAAATTTTCCAGATTTAACATATTGAATTTAAAAGAA
>JAFXPE010000008.1 GCA_017528205.1 Alphaproteobacteria bacterium
ATTGTTTTATTTTTATAACTCATAACACCTTTTAAGGTCTCCGCCTCGAAAGGTGTTTTTTTGTTTTAAATGATTTTCTTGATTGTAATATCCTCAACTCTTCAAAATGAGGGTTGCTACTTTGTTGCTCCGAGGTCGCACAGCAACGAATGAGATTCTTCGCCGGCTTTTCAGATTCTCGCATTCGCAAGAATGACAGAAAAGCAACGGCTCAGAATGACAGTCATTTTCTTTTAGGGATCCTCGCTTACGCAAGAATGACAGAAAAGCAACGGCTCAGAATGACAGTCATTTTCTTTTAGGGATCCTCGCATTCGCAAGAATGACAGAAAAGCAACGGCTCAGAATGACAGTCATTTTCTTTTAGGGATCCTCGCCTACGCAAGGATGACAGGCGAAATAGAATTTCAGCACACCGCAAGGGATGACGCTATTATTGAATGATAGGCGTTCCGTTCAGCAAGAGATTCTCGGTTCGCCTGTCGGCGTCAGAGAATGACAAAAAGAAGATTTAGGGCTTATTTCTTGCTTACTTTGATGAATGGTAGGCCGCACAGATAATATTTTGTGGTGATATTATTTTCAAAGCGTCGGATTTTCCACACAGGTAACCCAAATATTTTCCAAACTTTGCGTCCTCCGCATTGAATGTAGCTGAAGAGAGGAATAAAGTTGAAAAGTTTGTATGAAAGCACATGCTTTTGTGGCTTAAACGGTACTGGTATTTCCGGATGCAAAGCAGAGAATATTTCTTTATGATAGTTATTCGGTAATTTAGTGTAGGTGTTTGTCAAAACATCATATGCATTTTCCGGAAGTTTAATCAATTTTCCGAGCAAACGGTTGTATTTTTCATCATTCCAACGGCAGCTTCCGGAAGCACTACTGAAAGTCATCTCTCCAAACAAAATTGTACCGTCATTAAGGCGATAAAAATCTACTCTAACATGGTTAAAGTCTTTTGATAGTGTTTCGGCTAATCGAATCATTTTATTCAAATTATCCGGCTTTTTTATAATTTTTTTATCTAGTGGATGGTCGTATACAAAAGTTTGTTTTTTCCATTTCGTATCATAGAATGCCATTTTTAAGCCATCTAAGTAACGTTCTGATAAAAACTGGATGTATTTAACCTTGCCGTTAAAACACCAGAATTTATAGTCATATAAATCGCCACCGTTATTTTCTATATACTGCTCAATAATTATTTTGGGAGGAATATTCATATAATGCATTTCCCAGCTGTGAAAAGCAAAGTTATCTTTCATCCATCTGTCTAACTTTTCTTTTACATCAGCTAAATCAAGAGTAGACTTATCCTTAACAATAATGTTATACGCACAGCCATGATTACATTTAATAACAAATTTGTCAGGCAGTTGTGCAAAATCAATGTCTTCAAATCTATCATAAACGCCAATAAGCGGAATCAGATATTTTTCGCCGATTTTTTCTTTAATCCACTCGCGTACAAGGTATTTGTCGGCCAAACGAGTTTTAATCGGAGTGGAATCATGCAGTTTCATCCACTGCATTTTTTCATTATAAGTCTTAGGATTATCTAAAGTAAACGGATCTTTATTATACCATTTGTACCATTCGTTAAGTATTTCTTTTTGCAGATATTCGTTTTCGGTAAATTGATATTTGCGCTGCATGTCTACCAGAAGTGCAAAAATATGCGGTCGATATCTATACTGCAAAAAGGAAGAAAAATGTTTATACTTGTTATACAAGATATTGCAATAGTTGCGTATAACACCTTTAGCCGCCTCAAAATCAAAATTATTTTCAGTATATAAATTATCAACACGGCGAACTATTTCGATATAGTCATCAAAAAATTTGTCTTCGTTTTGCGTTATAGATTGATTATGAACACGTCTGTAATACAATGTTGCGCTTTCCGTGCCAAAATTTTGAACAAACAGCAAAGATTTTCTGACAAAGTAGTTATCTTCAAAATTAATACCTTCCGGAAAACGTATTTGATTTTCTTCCAAAAATTGTCGTCTGTAGAAATAGCGACAAGCCGAAATCGGAATATCCTTTATGATAGATTTTAGAGATTCTCGGTCATAGATTTCTTGATTATTTTTGATATAATACATTGTTTGGCCGCGTAGCTGAAAATATTCCAACGGGTTATCGCGGAAATTGATACCGGCAAAGTTAAGCATATCTAAGTTATATTGTTTGCTTTTATTATATAAAATTTCACAAGCATCATATCTAATCCAATCATCTGAATCCAAGAACATAATGTATTCGCCTTGGGCGATTTTCAGGGCATTGTTGCGCGAGCAAGAAAGTCCCTGATTTTGTTGGTCAATGATTTTTATGCGCTTGTCTTTAGCGGCGTATTCTTTTAGGATTTTAAGTGAATTGTCGGTGGAACCGTCATTGACGCAAATAATTTCTGTTTGTATCAAGGTCTGTTTAATTACACTATCCAAGCATTCACGCAAATAAGGCTCAACATTATAAACCGGTATAATTACCGAGATTTTAGCGCTGAATAATTCATCATTTAGTCGCTTTGAGAGATATTTTTGTGCAGTTTTTTGCAACGCTCTGGGATTGTTGTCGGTTTCAAATCTCAGATGAGTAGATATGGCATAAGATAATTTATCGAAAAATCGGTCATAAATACCCAATCGGGTAAAATTGCCTTCTAATTTTGCTGCTGCTTGGAGGAATATTTCGCTGTTCTCGCGGCGCAGATGCGAAACTTGAGACTTTGTGCCGTGACGATAATGTATAAACGGCTCGTTAATTAAACTGATTTTATCGGCAAGTGCCAAAATAGTGTATATACACCCGAAATCGTTACAACGGATGAATTTTTCAAAACGAATTTGGTTTTCGGTAAATAAATCTTTTTTTATGAGTTTAGTCCACGGATTGGGAAAACATTGGGTAAAAAAAGCCGGAGACGCTTCTTTAGGATTTATTGGGGAGGTCTGCAAAAGTGTTGAGTTTATTGAACTAATGCTATCATGTTCCTGAGTTTCATCATTATATCCGGAATATCCGCAAACCACAACATCTGAAACATCTTCTTGAGCTTTGCGATACATGAGTTCGAGCATATTCGGCTCAAAGAAATCATCGGAATCCAAAAAGCACAGATATCTGCCTTTAGCTATAGATATGCCGGCATTGCGTGCTACTCCGGCGTGCAGATTTTTTTGCTTTAAAACCGTAATCCGTCTGTCTTTGGCCGCGTATTCTTTTAATATTTTCAATGAGCCGTCGGTTGAACCGTCGTCAACACAAATTATTTCAATTTCTCGCAAAGTCTGATTGATTACGCTGTCCAGACATTGACGCAAATACGGCTCAACATTGTGTACCGGCATAATTACCGACACTTTCGGGGCATGTTTTAGGTGATTCGGAAGAATAACATTTGCTGTTGTTTCAGGATCTCCGTCAGCATTTTTAACGTAAATTGTAGAATTATTTACATTTTTGTTTTTTGATATTTCGGAATTATGGTTTGCTTCAAATTTTTTCATTTTTCACTTCCTGTGTTATTCAATAACTTTGTTGCTCACTTTAAGAATCGGTAAACCCAAAACATAATATTTTGTAACTATTCCGTTTTCCATCCGGTGGCGCTTAAAAATCGGCAAGCCCAGAATATTCCACGTTTTGCGGCCGCCGACTTGTTTCCATCCGCACAACGGAAGAAAGAAGAACAGTTTGATGCTGTGAGAATGCTTTTCAATGTTGGTATTGGTCATTTTTGATTTTTTGGTTTTCATTTTGTTAATCCATTGTTTCATATTTTCACGGCCTTTGTTGATTGCGGCCTTCACGCAAGCGGTTTTTGAAGGTACAAAGACGTTGTTTTGCAAACAGAACTTTTCCAATTCAACGTTATATTTGCACAGTTTATGCAAGAGTTTTTGCGCCGCTTTGTCTTGCAAATTGTCTTTAATCTGCTCATAATGTTGCAAAAAGCGCTGACAGGTTAAATAATTCAGATGCGGCAGATTATGTTTTTGTGCCATCTCGAAATTATCCTTTATGCCGCTGAGCAAATCGCGAACCTTTTGCATATTCCAATTGATGTTTTGATGTCCGACGCGATAGGCGTAAGTTATTTTGTTTACGGCATAAAATCTTTGTGCGGTAATCATTGCCTTAACAAAAAAAGGAGGGTCTTGATAGCGTGCGTAAGGCGGATAGAAAATTTTATGTTTCAAGAGCATGCGGCGATTGTAAATAAAGCGGTGATAGCCGTAATCAAACTGATAGTCGACATATTCGACTATGCGATTTTTATCAAAAAGATAGCCGCTGAAAGTGTCTTCAAAATTTTGCTCCAATTGCAGTTCGTCGCCCCAGAATAAAGCAAATTCGCCGCCGCAAATCAAGACATTGTGGCGAACAGCTTGTTCGTAAAGAGTTGACAGCACTTTGTTGTTCGGATATACGTCATCGGGGTCGATAAAAGCCACATATTCACCGTTGGCGGCGCGTATACCGTCATTGCGAGCTTTACCGACTCCGGCGTTTTGTTTGGATATAATTTTGAAACGTTTGTTTTTGGCAGCGTATTTTTGGAGAATTTCGGCCGACGAATCGGTTGAACCGTCATCAACGCAGATAATTTCAATGTCGGTCAAAGTTTGATGAATAACGCTGTTTAGGCATTGCGAAAGATACTCTTCGGCATTGTAAATCGGGATAATAACAGAAACTTTAGGATTTTTTGTAAAGTCCTCTTTTTTAGCCATAGCCGACACCTGTTGTATGTTTGAAATGTTTAACTGGCCTCAAACTATCACATTAAAAATAAAATGCAATCATTTTATTTGTTTGCGGAGGACATTTGCAACTTGAAATTTATTCGCGGTCTTCCGGTTCCCACGGAAAGTTTATCCACAAGTCTTGCGGTTCGGTTATCGGTGCAAAATCGGGCTTGATATGCGGATTTTTGTTAATCAGCGTATAAATTTTGGCATGCGGATATTTTTGGCGCAAATAAAGCAAGGTTTCGCCGCTGTCGCAAATGTCATCAATTATGTAAGTATTCGGAGTGTCGGGAATTTTATCGGTTGTGGTGTCAATAATTTCGGAACGCTCCTTGTCTTCAGAATACGACGACAGGCGAATAAACAAAATGTCTTTATAGTTGAGATAATGCGCCACCAAAGCCGTAGGCATCAACCCGCCGCGCGAAACCGCGACAAGCCTATAGTCTTTGGGGGTGTGCGCTCTGATGGTTTGCGCAATTTGACGGCAAGCCGCTTCAACCTGTTCCGAAGAAATAATTTTCATACCCGACCTCTTTTTTGTTCAATTGCCGGCGTTATAGCAAAAAACAAAAAACGCGTCAATATTTATTTTGAGTTTGACAAAATATAAAGAATGTGTTATGGAGGAACTCTGATTACTTACAATATATATATTATTAACTCTAATTCAAAACGCGTATGAAAAAAATTGAATTGTTTAAGAGATCCGTTACCAACAGTCAGAACGAAGCTTATGACGTTACATTTCACGCAACTGAGGACTGCGAAATTGTTGCAACAGTAGAGAACTCTGCCGCTCAGATTACCCATCAGGACGTTGGTCTGGTTGATCTTTCCGGGCGCAAGACACGCTTGCCGGTCAAGATTCACATGGCTCTGCACACTCCGCAGATTTCCGATAAGCAGAAGAAGATGCTTGACAGTTTTCAACGCATCTGCGTGGCCCGACTTGCCTGGAGTATAGCTTGTTTCACTGTTCTGTAACTGGGATTGACGGATAAAAGAAAAGCACCGTGAAGCTCATTGAGTTTCAGGTGCTTTTCTCGTTTTTGAAGTTTCAGACCACCGGAGGGCCGAATTTGCGACAATTGTCGGCGGCGCGTTGATTTTTTCCGAAGAATATCACTATAAAGAACAGTGACACTGCGGCAAATACTATCCTCGCCAATTCGTTGATGTCTATACCGATATGAAAGGGTAAGAAGACTAATGCTACGGGTGCAGCGAAGGCGGCCAAAAGACCAATTCCCGCCGAAAACACTACCAATGCCAGAAAGTAGACCGCTTTTATGGCCAGTTTCAGCAATATATACTTCATTTTCATAGGCTATGTAATTTGTAATATGTAATTTGTAAATTGTATCTAACTAGTTCGTATTTAGACAAATTTATAACACGTATTGTGACAAAAATCAAGCTGAATTTTCTGTTTTACAAAATTTTAAGCCCTGCGGAATAATATGTAGGCAAACATTGAAGCGGGAAAATATAAATGTCGTATCCTCAACATTATAAAACTTTAGGCGTTGCCGTGGATTCATCTCCGGAAAAAATCAGAGATGCGTATTATAAGCTGGTTAAAAAATATCATCCGGACACGCATAAAGGAGACAAAAAGGCCGAAGAAAAACTTAAGGCGATAAATGCGGCGTACGATGTGCTTAAAGACTTAGCCAAGCGCGCGGAATATGATTATTTGGGGAAAACGGCGGCGGAAAATGCGGCAAGCAAGCCGAGTAACAACACCGAATCGAAAGCTCAATATACTCCGCCGGCGGAAAGTGCGCAGATGTCTGACGAGTTGCGGAAATTTGCTCGCAAACAGCGCATAAAATGGATAATCAATAAGCTGATTTTAATTTCGTTTTTTGTGGTTTATCTGGCTTTTTTACGCACACAGGCCAATCCGGAAAAACCGTATGATTTGATAACGACACTTCATAACAGTTCGCTGACTTTTCGTCGCGCAGTGCATAACGGGAGCAATTATGTGGCGACAAAGGCACGGGATATTTATCATAACGAGCATTGGCGGGCAAAGGCTTTGTTTTTTGCGGTCAGGCATAATCACAAGTCTGTGTTGGAGTTCTTACTCCGCTATTTGCCGGTGAACACCGTTGATGAAGAAAGCGGCGAAAGTTTGCTGATGGCGGCCGTTGATGCCGATACGGCTAAGATATTGATTGAACACGGAGCCGAGGTTAATTATGTCGGCAAAGAGGGGAATACGGCGCTGTATGAAGCCGTTAAGCGCAACGATGCGGAGTTGGTCGAAGTTTTGTTGCAGGCCGGAGCCAATCCGTCGGTTGTTGCGCCGAACGGTGATTCGCTGATAAAAATCGCCGCGCGGCAAAACTCAGCGAAAATCATATCGTTGTTGGTAAAATATAAAATACCTTGGCATAAAATCTAAAAAAAAAGCCTTGATATACAAGGCTTCTTAAATTTTATTTTCGTTGTGTTTTGGATTTTGAGCGTTCCGCTTTCTTTTCGAATTTGAACAAATCGTTGCTCAACTCGGTATCTTGTTCCACATCAAACAGCGAAACCGTGATTTCAATATTTTGCGGATCAATCACTTTCCATTGCTTTAAGCGGAACGGTTCATTATCAAAAATCAGAGTTATCGGCTTAACGCCCGGTGTTTTCGGGGTTTCTACCGTAATTGCGGTTTGGCCGCTGTCTTTATAAAGGTCGGTCACTTTCAGGTTGGTGCCGTCAAATTTTATTTGGCGGGTTAAAATAACCGTGGCCGGAATATCTTTATAATCAATGTTGGTAATCTGGTCCAACTCTTTGTCGTGATAAATGATATAGTCACCGTTGCCGACAATCAAAAGCGGTTCCGGCGCAGTGTATTCCATACGAATTTTGCTTGGCTTGGAGATATATACTTTGCCTTCGGCGGTGCCGCCGTTGCTGGCCATTTGAATAAATCCGGCCTTGAGCGAACGCAGGTTGTTCAGATAATTTTCAATTTTGCTTAAATCGGCTTTATCGGCTTGTGCCGAGGTGCAGAAAAAAAATGTTCCCAATAAAAAAATAACGAGCTTTTTCATAACATGTTCCTTTTTTACCATTTATGCCAATGAACTTTTTGCGGATTGTAGCGATTTTCTACCGGTGCCGGCTTGTCGAGCGGTACACCGAGAGGAATTATTGCCACCGGTCGGATATTTGCCGGCAAGTCGAATTTGTTTTGCAAAGCTTCGATTACGGCCGGCATCGGAGCCGCACCGCAAAAACATGCGCCGTATCCCAAATCGTGCGCGGCAAGCAATACGCCATAAGCGGCGAGGGTGGCGTCAATGTCGGCATAACTCCACTTTTCGTTTTCTTTTTCGCGATGAAACGAAACATCGGTATCGGCACAGACCAAAATTATGCAGGACGCATCTTTGGTAAACGCTGTCCACGGCTGAACCGAACGCATGGAAGCTAACGTTTCCGCATCTTCCAAAATCAAAAAATGCCATGGTTGAAAATTGTGCGCCGATGGAGCGTAAGAAGCGGCTTCGACGATTTTTTCCAAATCCACACGCGGAATTTTAACCTCGGGGTTATAGCGGCGAACGGAACGTCTGGTTTTCAGTCCTTCAATGATATCCATATGCTTACTCCTTTAATTTACGGTGCGTTGTAAGTCGCTGATATGCGGCAAAACGTAGTTTTCAATGATAAAATTCAGCGATTTTTCGGTCATTCTATCACAATCAATCACCGCGTCAAATATATTTTTATGATTGCTGCGGGTTTCTGATTTTTCGGCCAAAGATTTATAAAGCAGAGCCATTTTGCTCAGCGAATCGACTATTTCGGCAATGTAGGCCGGAATTTTCAGATTTTCTTCTCCGCCGAAAAAGCCTTCCACAAAGCCGAGTTCAACGGTTTCAAACCTTTGGCGGCAAATCGATTCTAAATCGGCGGAAGTAGATATCTTGGAAAGTTTGAGATTATTATCGCGAATTTTTTGAAACATCTCGTCCCACAAACCCATAAAAAATTTGAAAAACAGCTCGGCTTCGTTTTTGGTTTCAAGCCGCGGAGTTTGACCGTCGGGCCAGAAAGAAGAAATAACGTCCGTCGGGCGCAATCCGGTGTTGGGACTGCAAATTGCTCCGGCAAAACGAAATTTTACCACCTCTAACGGGGCGGAACAATGGTAATGTTCCAAAAATTTTTTGAATTTATCGTCACCGATGTATTTATTTTCGCTTTTCATTTTAAGAATCTTCGTTTATTATACCAAACCGATAATCTAATTTAATGGAGTTTTTTGAATTGTCCAGTCCAAAATTTTACATTACAGGTATGTTAATGCTTTTTTTAAGCGGCTGCAGTTTGTTACAGCCGTTTATTGACCGTCGCCGCAATCCGGGGGTTTCCGATATAAATAAACTCTACACCGGACCTTCTAAGCCGGACAGACCGGTGATTTGCTATAATCCTTTGCTAACCGATGATAAGGAGTTGCAACAAATGGCCGACGACGAGTGTGTGGCCGAAGAAACCGGCGATTATGCCGAATTGACGGAGAAGAAATATTTTGAGGGAAGATTGCTGTCGCCGGCACGGGCATATTATAAGTGTGTAAAGCAAGAAACGCAAAATCCGGAAGGGAAAGAAGAAGATGAATCTGTTGTTGGAAAATAAAATAAATAAGGCTTTAAAAGAAATCTTTAAACGCTTGGATTTAGATGAAAAATATGCGTTTGTAAAAGTTTCCGACCGTGCCGATTTAAGTGATTTTCAATGTAACGGCGCGTTGGCGTTGGCCAAAATTGCGCATAAGAATCCGCGCGAAATCGGGGCGGCTATTGCGGACGAGTTGGAAAGATGCGATTTTTGCGAATCGATTTCGGTGGACGGACCGGGGTTTATCAACATTAAACTGAAAAATGAAGTTATTGCGCAAAATGCCGATGAAATGGCAAAAGACGAGCGCTTGGGCTGCGGTTTGACGGATAATCCGCACAAGGTAGTGTTGGATTACGGCGGGCCGAATGTGGCCAAAACCATGCACGTGGGGCATTTGCGTTCCGGAGTTATCGGCGAATCGGTGGCGCGAATTGAGCGCTTTGTCGGCAACGAAGTAATCAGCGACGTGCATTTGGGCGACTGGGGAACGCCGATGGGCATGATTTTATCAGAAATCGAGCGTCAGGACGGCAATTTGGATAAGGTGCCGAGCTATGATATTGCGCAAATAACCGAGTTTTACAAACAAGCCAATATCAGATGTAAAGAAGACGAAAGCGCCAGAGAGGCCGCGCGTTTGGTTACCGCAAAACTGCAAGGCGGCGACGAACAATATCGCAAGGCGTGGCAACATTTGCGCAGCGAATCGCTGAAGGCAATTAAGGAAAATTATAAAGAGTTGGATGTTAATTTTGATTTGTGGTGGGGCGAAAGCGATGCTCACACTGCTTGTCAGGATGTGGTTAAAATTGCCAAAGAAAAGGGCGTTTCCGAAAAGGATAATGGGGCGGAAATTATTCGCCTTGAAGAAAGCAATAAGCCGAAGCCGCCGGTTATTATCGTTAAGAGCGACGGTGCTTTCGGGTATCAGCTGACCGATATCGCCACCATTAAAATGCGGGTGGAAGATTTGGGCGCGCAGGAAATTGTGTATTTTACCGACAGTCGGCAAACATTGCACTTTGAACAAATTTTTGAGGCGGTGCAAAAACTGGGTATTGCGCCGAACGTTAAGTTGCAACACATTGTGTTCGGCACGGTTAACGGCGCGGACGGCAAGCCTTTCAAAACCCGCGACGGCGGTGTGATGGATTTGGAAACATTGATTGTAATGTCTAAAGATAAAGTGCGTCAGTCTTTGCCAAAAGCCGGCGAGGTTGCGGGTTACGGCGAAGCTGAAATCGAAAAGCTTACTTCGCAGATTGCCATTGCGGCAATTAAGTTTCAAGATTTAAAAAATACCATCAATTCTGGATATGTGTTTGAGTTGGAGGATTTTGCTAAGTTTGAAGGCAAAACCGGTCCGTATATTCAATATGCCATCGCGCGTATAAATTCGGTGTTGCGCAAGGCAGATGCCGCCGGATTGAAATGCGGCAAAATCATTTTGCAGGCGCCGGAAGAACGAGCGCTTGCCTTGAAATTGGCTCAGGTACATAATGTGGTGATGCGGGCGCACAGCGAAAAAGAGCCGAGCATTATTGCCGAATATACGCACGGCTTGGCGCAAATTTTCAGCACCTTCTACAACGCGTGTCCGGTAATGACGGCCGAAACTCCGCAACTGGCGGCTTCGCGCTTGCAATTGGCAAAATTAACGCGTGATGTGTTGAAACTCATGCTGTTCCTATTGGGAATCGAAGCGCCGGAAGTTATGCTGAAGGCCGAAAATAAGGAGTAATGACAATGGAAGACATTCAAAATAAAAAACACGACGAAAACTATTGGATGATGGTTTTGTTGTATTTTGCCTCGTTTCTGGTGGGACTGGGCATTATTGCCGTTACGGCGGCTAATTGGAGCAAAATTCCGGATAATGTGAAACTGCTCGGAGCTTTGGGCGCCATGGCCATAAACGCCGGAGTTTTGACTTGGACGGTGCAACACGATAAGCATATTTTAAAGCAAGTTGTGGCTTGTGTGTATGCCTTTTTGATTATGGCGGTTATCGGCTTAATCGGGCAAATTTTCCATTTGCCGACCAACGTTTCCAACGCTTGTTTGTTGTGGAGTGCTGTGAGCTGGCCGCTGTTTTTGGTAGCTCCGCGTTTGTTGTGGTTGTGGTTGCCGCTGTTTTTCTGCGGAACGCGCTTTTTGGATTTGGAAACGCTGTGGCAATATATGTTCGGCAATCATTTCGGAACCCTGTTTTCTCATCCGCAGATTGCCTTGGATAACAAAGGTATTTTGCTTGATTTCTTTGGCAACTGCAGTGCGTTGGCGTTGTTTGTGGCTTATGAAATGTGGATGAATAAGGGGAACGCCGAAAATAAAATGGTGCGTTATCCGTTGTTCTTTTTCAGCGGCTTGATGATGTATTTGCTTTACGGACGCGTGGTCAAAATGACCTATGTGTTGTTCCCGTTGACACAGGTTAGCGTTAGTTTGGTCGCGGCCTACATATTGCCGTGCTTGGCGGTGGGTGCCGCAATTTATTTGCTGAACAGACAATACGGCAGACGCAGTTTTATGCCGATATTCCTGCTGGGTACGCTGGTGGAAAGTTTGTGGGTGCTGATTATGATTAACAACCACATCGGGGTAGTGCCGAATGTTTTGCAAGGACACTTCAGCGAATATCCGTTTGAGGTGAGTTGTCCGTTGATTTTGTTGGCGATTATGACTTGGTATACTTCTTATCATAAGGTTGATCCGCGCGACAGACTGGCGTGTTTTGCGGCTTTGGTGCTGTGGTTTGTGGTAACTTTCGGTGAGAATGTGTTTGATTTGTTGCCGAGTTTGATTATCTGCGCCGCGGCGGCTTGGGTTGCTTATAAGGCCAACAGTCGCAAATGGTTTAACGTTGCGGTGTTGGCGGCGGTGGTGCGCATTTTGGCATATTATGCCGATGTCAGCGATTTGCAACACGCCGGAATTTATTTAATCGGTTCGGGAGTGCTGATTATTGCGGTTATCCTGCTGTTGATGAAATACGGACGTTTGTTGTGGGAGAAAAAAGATGAAAAATAAATTGGTTTTCGGATTGTTGTTTTTACCGATAGTGATTTTGGCGGCGGTTATGTTGTATTACGCCAAATAATTGCGTGTCGGTAACGAAAAAAATCTGCCGTATTTAATGTGCGGTAGATTTTTTATACAAAAAACTGGACAAATCTAAAACGTGTGTTATAATAACAGGTACCGAGAGTTATTAGAATATTTTTATCCATCAAAAAAATCAAGAGATATGAAAAAGTTGACATTCATTTTGATTTTGCTGGCAGCAGTTCTGTTCAGCGGGTGTGTGGCTTATGATTATGCTTATGTGGCACCGGTTCCGGCTCGAGCAGTGGTTGTTTATCCGAGTGGATATTACTACAGTCGACCGTATTATCGACCGTATACACCGCCGCCCCCTCCGCCACGTCCGCATCACCATCGTCATCATTACAGATGATTGTTTACATCACTAAAGGCGTTGAAGATATAATTTCTTCAATGCCTTTAGTTTTTTGTGGGAGGAAAATTATTTGATTTCAATATTACGAATAGCATCGGCGAGCGAAATTTTTAACGCAGTCGTTATTATTTTCAGGGTATATAAAGTGGGATGCCGCTGATGCCGAAAAATGTAACTCAACGTTGTTTCGCTTAATCCGGTTTTCTTTGCTAAAGCGTAATTACTCAAGCCTTGTTTTAATTGTTCGGCTTTAATTTGGTCGACTACAGCGTCGCTGAATGTTTGAGCTTCTCTAATATTCATAAATTTATCATAAATCATCTTGACATATTTTTATACTTAACTATAGTTAAGCTAATTTAATATAAAATCATCAGGATTTAAGACGATATGAAACGGAATAATTGCACAATATCAGTGATAATACCTGTTTACAACGTGGCCGAATATTTGCTACGGTGCTTGGATAGTGTGTTATCGCAAACATATAGCGATATTGAAGTGATTTGCGTTGATGATGGTTCAACTGATGGAAGTTCGGAGATTTTGGCTGATTATTTTCATAGAGATAATCGAATAAGAATAATATCGCAGGCTAATTTCGGGCAGTCAGCGGCGCGAAATGCAGGATTAAAACAAATTTCCGGAGAATATGTGTTTTTTGTTGATTCCGATGATTTTATCCATAAACAAACTCTGGAAATTTTGCTCAAAGTTATGCAGAAAACAGAGGTGCCGGTTGTAGCAATAGATGATGTGAAGCACTATTCCGGCGCGTTAATTGATTTGGAAAATTTGCAATATACTGTGCATCATAATCCGTTGGAGCATATCTTGCAAAACGAGGCCTCCGGCTCGGTGATTTGGAATAAACTATATAAAGCCGATTTGGTGCGCAACCGACAGTTTATCAGAGGGATATATTTTGAGGATTGGCCGTGGACAACCTGCTTGTTTGCCGATGTAAAAAATTATGCCACCGTGCCGTATGCTTTGTATGGGTATAATACGGAAAATGCTTCGACCATGCGGAGTGTGTTCACAATGGAAAAGGTGTGGAATTTTGCGGTTGGAATCCGTGCAACGCAAAAGTATTTCGCTGATTTTGAAAGGCAACATTTGTGGCCGCTGGTTCGAAAAAAACGAATTTGTGCCTCAATTAAGCATATGGTCAACGCGGTGTATCACGAAAAGGAAAATCAGCCAGAGTTAGATAAGTTTTTATTGGCTATGTTGTCGCAATTGCGACAGGCTGAGTGCTTTTTTTATTATGAATTGCCACTTAAGGTTTTGATACGAATCTTAAAAATAAGAATCAGGAGGAGAAGAAAATGATAAATACCGGTGAAAAGCGAATCATTATAGATTTGGTATATCTGTGGGTTGATGGAAATGATGAAAAATGGCGTAAAGAGAAGATAAAATGGGCACAACGAGAAAATGCCCAAATAGATGCGGCAAATGATTGTCGTTTTATTGATAATGAAGAATTACGATATTCATTGCGTTCTGTGGAGCAGAATGCACCGTGGATTCACAAGATTTTTATAGTGACAAACGGACAAATACCGCAATGGTTAAATACTTCCCATCCTAAAATTAAAATCATAACTCACGACCAAATTATGCCGAAAGATGCTCTTCCAACTTTTAATTCTGAGGCGATAGAAACATGCTTGGCAAATATTCCGGGATTGTCAGAATATTTCTTGTATGCAAATGATGACTTTTTTATAGGAAAACCGGTTTTTCCGGATTATTTCTTTGATGAAAACGGAAAGCCGATAATACGATTAGTTCCACATAAGTGGTCATCGGATGAAATTGAAAACAGATTATATCAGGGAAGCATAACTTATTGTGCTGATTTAATTAAAAGTAAATATAAAGAAAGTTTCCCATATGAAGCATCACATAATATTGATGCTTACAGAGTGAGTTGCATTAAAAAATGTTTGAGTCTATATCCTGAAGAGACAAAGAGGACGATGTATGCTCGTTTCAGGCAAAAGCACTCAATTCAACGTACGATATATTCGTTTTTTATGTTGGCAAGCGGTATAGGACAGTTAAAAATATGTCAAATTCGTAATGACAGTAAACCGATGGAAAATTTATATATTCCGATTGGCTCAAGAAAATCAATGGAAAGCCTCTTAAAAGCCAATAATCCTTATTTATTTTGCGTAAACGATAGTGAATTGACGCAAAATAATGATCGATATTTTGTGCGCAATTTTTTGGAAAGTTTATTTCCTTTGCGTACAGATATGGAAAAAGAAGAGGTTTTGCAACTTTCTCCGGTGTTCAAAGGGAAAAATGTATATCCTATTGTTTTTGCTCCGGATAATAAATATTGTAAATATTTTAGTGTGGCACTGCAATCGCTTATAGAGCATTCTGATTGTAATAATCTTTATGATGTTATTGTATTGCATAATGATATAGGCCTCAAAAATCAGGCAAAACTCCAGCAAATGATTCCAAATAATTTTAGTTTGCGATTTGTAAACATAGATCATTATATTTTTTCGTTATGCGGCGGCATAAATTTGAAACCAAAAAATAACTGGAGTATCAGTATGTACTATCGCATATTTATTCCTCTGTTTATGCGTAAATATACAAAGGTTTTATATTGCGATTCTGATATGTGTGTTAATCATTCCATAGAAGAGTTATTTAGTTTGGATTTTGAAGGTAAGGAGATTATGGCTGCAATTGATAATGTGTCAACAATCTTATATCGGGAACATAAACGTAAAGATTATATGCTTAATGTTCTGCGTTTACACAATCCGGAAAATTATTTTAACAGTGGTTTGTTGTTATTTAACATTCCGCAGATAGAGCCGGAAGACTATAAACGTAAGTTTTTGGAAGCTCTTAAAATAGAAAAGTTAGCGTATCCTGATCAGGATATTTTGAATGTTATCTTTGAAGACAATGTAAAATATCTTCCACGACAGTGGAATTATTTATATGGCGATTGCGCATATAATCCGAGTTTTGAAAATCTAATACCGGCAGATTATCGGTCCGAATTTATTAAAGCTCGCTTAAATCCTTTTATTATTCACTATACAAGTCCACGAAAACCTTGGAATTTTCCAACAGCAGAGCATGCTGAAGTATTTTGGAAATATGCGCGTAAAACAATATTCTATGAAGAGATACTTTTTAGCAATATAAAGTCTAATGTTTCGAATGTATCTAATGTTCATAATGTATATCAAACCGTTTATAATGGTTTTAAAAATAACTGGTATGTAAATAAGGATATTATACGATTTTTAGGCATTCCACTTTTAAAAATTCGGCGAGATCCAAATTCGTGTCGCGTGTATCTATTTAAAATTATTCCGCTTTATAAAATAACTTATCGCAAACAAAAAACGGTGTTTAAGTTGTTTAATTTTTTACCGTTGTTCAATGTGAAAAAATCGTAAAAAAGGGCATATGTAAAATGTTTGAAAAAAATCTGCAAAATAAAAATAAAATGGGAAAAGTAAAAAATATAGAATTTTTACGTTTGGTGGCGATTGCCGCAATTATATTGTTCCATCTTACTCATACCGGTCCATGGTTAAATGATTTTTTCGACGGTTGTCCTTTTTATAGACATTTACAGATTACGTCCGGTGACGGACAGACAGGAGTAGATTTCTTTTTTATTTTATCGGGTTTGTTTTTCTATTTAGGTATAGCGGCTACCGATTACACCGTCGTGTGGGGAGATTTTTTAAAGAAAAAAATAATACGAATGTGGCCGGTTATGGCTTTCGGTGTTTTGTTAGCCGGCATTCTGTCTTTGTGCGGATTATTGAAATTTACTTTTTGGGATAACATTTATTGTTTGTTGTTTTTGAACGGTACTGCCTTGCATAAGGTTTATGCTAATCTCACAGTAACATGGTATTGTTCGGCCATGCTGTTCCATTTTATTTTGTTTTTATACTTGTTCAAGAATTTTCGAGAGCAAACGGCATGGCTTATTATTACCGTCGGCATTTATGTTTGTTATGGTATAATATTGCAAGCTAAAGGCTTTAAAATTAACGATAATGCTCAAACCTTCGGGTATATCTTTAATGTCGGGATGATGCGGGCCTGGGGAGGTATTGGCTTTGGTATGCTTATCGGACTTTGGTATAGAAAATATGAAAGTAAAATTCAGCAATTTAAACCGTCACTGATTTGCAAAATAGGTGTAAGTATACTAGAAGGTTCTTGCCTTTATTTTATGATTAAATACCTAATGATAAGTAGATTCAATCATTATGATCAATTTATGTTTATCATTGTTTTTGTTTGTTTGGTAACAACATTTATTTGTAGTAAAGGCTATGTTTCGCAGTTATTTAATCGTGATATATTTTCGTTTCTGGCAAAATATGTTTATTCCATATTCATAACGCATAAAATCATTATAGCAACGGTTCAAATCAACATAATGAAAACGCGTCCAGAACTGATTTGGCAACATCCGGTCAGCAGCTTAATCTTAATTTTCGCGGTTATAATAGTTGTCGGTATGCTAACTTATCATCTGGTGGAAAAACCGTGTGTCGATTATATGAAACGTAAGAACTTTTAAGCATCTTTTGCAGCTGTGCGCAGCATTTTGATTTCGGCGGCGTAGCCTTTGAGGTCGTTCGGGGTTTCCAGAATTATCGGCAGATTCTTTATGGACGGATGACACACAAAGCGCACCAATGCCGCTTGGCCGATTTCTCCTTCACCGATTTTGGCGTGGCGGTCTTTGTTGGAGGCAAACGGCATCAGACTGTCGTTTAAGTGAATGGCTTTTAAGCGCTCAAGCCCGATGATTTTATCAAACTCGGTCAGCACTCCGTCAAGATTGTTTACAATATCGTAACCGGCGGCAAAAACGTGGCAGGTATCCAAACAAACGCCCATTTTTTCTTTTAATTTTACGCCCGCGATAACGGCGGCGAGTTCTTCAAAACTGCGCCCCACTTCCGAGCCTTTACCCGACATTGTTTCCAGCAAAACGGTGGTGGTTTGCTGAGGTTGCAAAATTCGGTTGAGCAACTCGATAATCATTTCAATGCCTTTTTGGGCGCCTTGGCCAACGTGAGAACCGGGGTGAAAATTATAGTAATTGTGCGGCACAAATTCCATACGTTTTAAATCGTCGGCAAACACCATTTCGGCAAATTCGCGCGTTTGCGGATTGTCGGAACACGGGTTCAGCGTATATGGCGCATGGGCAACAATTTTTGCAAAACCATTTTGTGCGGCAAATGCGTTATAAGCCGCGGCATCGACGGCATCTATATCTTTGGCTTTGCCGCCTTGCGGATTGCGCGTAAAAAACTGAAAGGTGTCGGCGCCGATGGAAAAAGCTTCTTGTCCGATGTGCAGAAAACCCTTGGAAATGGAGAGATGACAACCGATATGCAACATTTTTTTCCCTTTCTGTTGTTTTGGGGATATTGTATGCCAAAAATAAAAATTGGCAAGATGAAAAAATGCTTGCAAAGTTGACAAAAAAATCATACAATAAGCATAAATCAAATACTATTAGCTTATGAATGATGAAGTTCGCGCCCAAATTTGGCAACTGTGTCAATATCTGCAATCTACCAGACTGAACACACTTTCTGATGAGGACTTAACCGCTTTGTTCAGACAATCGTTAGCGCTTAAGATTCTGATGCAGAGTGTTGAGCATGAACCGGTGGAACAGCAGGTGGTAGATCGCAGTTTTGAGGAAATTTCCGCTGAAGCAGTACGTCGTAAACTGGTAGTTCGCAGTTTGCCGGTTGAAGTGGTAATCACCAAAGACGGCAAAATTGTGAAAGGGCTGGAGGAGTTACGCTTTGTTTTCAGAATGTTGAGCTTTGAGGATATGATGGATTTTATTGACTCCGTTTTGGAAAAGCCGATTAATGATGCTCAGCGCAAAGCCTTGCTCAATCTGGCCTATGAAAAAGTTTATGCAGATGAAGAAGCCAATTAGTGCGCAAAAAAAAGAAAGCCTTCCGGAAAATCGGGAGGCTTTCGGGTTTTAATTTGTGTTTTATTCAATCACCAAAATCAAGCTGTCTTTAACGGCCGTAACTTTGGCCGTAGCGCCTTTTTTTAACGGCTTTTCCGAATAAGCCAGCCAATACGAATCGCCGATTTGCACCTTGGTTTGGTTATCCTTAACATCTTCCGCCACTGTTACCGTGCGGCCGACGTATTGTTGCGCCGAATCGTTGAGGTTTTGATATTCTTTAGGGGCTTTCAGGGTTTTGAAAATGTAGCGGTAAGCGTACCAACCGATAAAAGCAAAAATACCCGAAAACACGGCAAACCAGATGATTTGCGCGGTCAACGACATCGGAATGAAAAAGGTCAGCAGACTCATCAGCAAACCGGCCAAGCCGAACCAAATTAAATATGTTCCGGGAACAACCAGTTCCAAAAGCGAGAGGATTAAACCCCATATCAGCCAATTTGTGGCGGCGGATTCAAACAGCATAATCGTTCTCCTTTTTATTTTTTATCGGTTTTCAACGAGCTTTTCGCCACTTCGGCAATGCCGGCAATGGTGCTCATAATTTGCGTGGTGTCAACCGGCATCATCAGCAACTTTTCGTTCGGCGAAGTAACAATGCCTTGTAAAGCATCGATATATTTTTGGCCCAAGAAGTAGGAGAGGGCGTTTTGATTGCCGTTTTCAATGGCATCGGAAACCAGCTTGGTGGCGGTGGCTTCGGCCTGAGCGGAACGTTCACGAGCTTCAGCTTCACGAAATGCGGCTTCTTTGTTACCTTCGGCTTCTAAGATTACGGCCTGTTTTTCACCTTCGGCCTTCAAAATTTCGGCCTGACGCAGACCTTCGGCTTCCAAAATATTGGCACGCTTATCACGTTCGGCTTTCATTTGGCGCGCCATGGAGTCAATCAAATCTTTCGGCGGAGTAATATCTTTGATTTCCACACGCGTAACTTTTACGCCCCACGGAATGGTGGCCACATCAACCACATCCAAAAGGCGCTGATTGATTTTGTTGCGCTGAGAGAGCAATTCGTCGATTTCCATGCTGCCGATAACCGTACGAATGTTGGTCATCACCAGATTCATAATGGCATAATCAAGGTTATCTACCTGATAGGCGGCTTTTACCGCATCTTGAATTTGATAAAACAACACGCCGTTAACCGTAACCATGGCGTTATCTTTGGTGATTACTTCTTGCGAAGCAACCTCAAGAACTTGCTCTTTGCGGTTGATTTTGGCGCCGATGTTTTCAAAAATAGGTATCAAAAGGTGAAACCCCGGAGTGAGCGAGCGGGTGAATTTTCCGAAGTTCTCAACGGTGTACTCGTATCCCTGTTGCACCACAACGGCGGACTTGATGATAAGGGCAAAAACCAATACCAATAAAACTAATGCGACTTCCATAAATGTTTCCTTTCATAAAAATAAATTGTTAAGGCATAAATTTAAGTTAAACTTTTTTAGCTAAGAATCAAGCAAAAAAAATCCTTGCCGTGGTGGCAAGGATTTTTAAGCTTTGATATCATTATCTTTCGCGAGACGGTCTTACCGGCATCGACAGACGTTCATCATGATTTTTAATCAGGGATTTAATCTGCGATTCGGTATAAGAAGACTTGGTTACGACTTCTTCTTGGCCCTTCACTTTGGTCACCTCATACATATCGCCGGTTTTACCGTCTTTAATGAAGGTGCGGGAATTGCCGTAACTATCGGTAACCTTACCGATCATCTCATCGTTGCCGCCATCGGCTTCTCCAACGGTTGCTCCGTCAACAAAGGCGTTTTTGAATTTGCCGAAAGAGGTTCTGGTGCCGTCTTCGTGATGAATTGATTTAACCGTTACGCGCTCGGTTCCGTGGTCGGTTTCAACCTTGCGGGTATAGGTTTGAACGTTGGTTTTTTCATTATAATCATTCTTTACTTTTATTTTATGCTCTTCACCGTGTTCATCAACAATTCGACCGGTGGTGGAGTAATCGGTGGTTTCAAGATTGACGTCTTTGACACCTCTTTTCTCCATAATATCCCTAACATAAGTTTTGGCATATACGTCGGCTTGAGCATTCAGCTTATCCTGCTCGGTCAATTCTTCCGGAGTTTTACCGAGATTTTTGGCTAAATTATTCAAATCCAACGCGGCTTCATGCTCGTGCTTTTGATAGAGGAAAGCGGTGGCTCCGGTGTGGTTTTTGATTTTGCCGGTCACGCGGAGAATAGCATCTTCGTTGGCTGTTGGTTCAGTAGGTTGTTTGTCTTTATCATCAACTTTGGTACCGTCTCCGACATCGGCATCGGCATCACCTTGCGGAGCTTGAGGCACCGCCGCTCTGGTGGCATTGGCATTTCCGCCGGCGGAATTACCGCTATGATGATGAATGCCGTGGCGAGCATTTTCTTCGTCACAAAGTCTTTTGAATGTTTCCTTGTCGTTGATAAAGTCGTTAAGCTCTTTTTCTTGTGCCGGTGTCAGTTTAATATCATCCTGCAGGTGTTCGCGCAAAACTCTGCTCGGAATATAATCACGCCCTTCTTCGGCCATAATTTTATCGGCATCGGCTTGTGTCATAACCCCCATTGAAACCAATTTTTTGTAAATTACCGTCGGTCCGAGATCGGTTGCTTTATGTAATTCGGTGCCTTCTGCCAGTTTATCTGCAGAAAGCGGTTGAGCTTCGGCCGCCGGAGCTTCGGCTTCAGCCACGGATTGTGAAGTTTCCGTGTTTTCCGTGTTGTCCGTGGTGGTTACGGTTTCCGAATTTTCTGTGGCCGTAGCAGGTTGATCAGCCAAAGTTTGCGGATGATTTTCACTGCTGAAGGCTTTGGCTATTTCCGGACTTTCCGCCATGCCGGCACCTAAAACGACACCGGTTGCGGCGCCGTAGGAGGCCGCTTTGATGTTTTGTACTTCTTTGGCCAGCTCAACAACGGCCTTTTTATCTTCCGCACTCATATTCGGAGAGAATTCCTGCAACATTTGCGCTACTTTCTCTTCGTCACCCAAGTCTTTAAAAGTGCCGGTTATCTTTTTATACATAGCTTCGGCCGGAGTTTTCGGCTTGAATATTTTATCAAATAAACCTTTTTGAGTTGGTGTTTCTTCCTTTGGTGCATATTTTTCCAGTATCGCCATCAATTCTTTCTTTTTCGGCGACAGCTTATGACGGGCAAACAAGAAAGATCCGGCACTGGTAACGGCTGACAAGGCACCCATGGCCTGCATTTTGGTAAAGCCGGCAATAGCAACGTTGGCCGCCGCCTGTCCGGCAGTTTGTGCCGCGCTGGCACCCAAGCCGGTTAAGCTGCCGAGTGCGCCGAAAGTTAAAGCGCCGGAAAGAGCCATCGTACTGGTAAATGCCACCGATGCACCGAACATGGCCGCCTGTTTTATCAGGTTGTAGCTTTCTTCTTTGTTTTGTCCCAAATATTGGAAAAAGTTTTTGCAATCGGATTTTTTGTAGTTGTTGTAAGAAGTTTTTATGGAACCGATAAGTTTCCAACCGGTGCGTGCGGTTAAGCCGACCGGACCGGCAGCAAACAACAAACCGTAGGTCCAAGCGCTGTTTTTCGCGGCTTCTTTAACAAAACGAGTGATTTTCGGGTGCTTTTGAGCCCATTTTCTCTTTTGTGCCGCCGCGCGTGCAGGTGCCTGATCCATATTGGTTTTTTGCGCCATACGCGAAGCAAACATATCGTTTCTTTCCACAAATTCGGCGCTGGTCACGGTGTATACGTTAGATACGATGTAACGGCGGAAATCTTTTTTGGCGGCTTCGGCGTTTTTCGGATCTTTTTGAGTTTCATCCCATTGCTGTCTGGTCATCTTTTTCTTTTGCAGATAGTCTTCCAGCCAAGCATTGGTTTCTTCATCCGAATGCATAATGGATTGCAATTTGAGGTTGACGGCAGTTAAATATTGCGCGCTGACTTCATCCATTTTTTCATGATAAGCGGCCATGGCCTTTTTCGGATCTTCGTCCGGTTTTTCCAAGGATAATTCGGTCAATGCCATGGTGCGCAGAACTTCTAAAGTTTCTTTTAAGGTTTCCGGATCTTCTTTGCCCAAAGCCTGAATACCGGCATCGCGCTTAAATTCCGGCGTGAGAGTAAATTCTGCATTTTTGGTCAGTTCGGCCCACTTATCTTCGTTGTTTTTAATTTCTTCAGCAGTTGGTAAATCATCTGCAAGTCCGTATTTTTTGTCGTATTTATCAAGATTTTCTTGCAGATTTTCTATGTCATAATCATAGTTTGCATCTGCTTCGGTTAAAATACCGATATAGTCGCGGGCGGCCGGAGCATTGTCTTCGGTAATCATAAAGCCTTCCATCTGCTCGGCGGCATAATCGGCGATTTCATCCATTTCCATTTGTAAACTCAAAAATTTTGAGCTTTTAATGTCTTCGCCGTTTTGGACTGCTTCTTCAAGCTGTTCGGCCAAAGATCTGCGCAAAACAAACAAATCGTATGACGTCATTTCGTCAAAGCGGGAAAATTTGTATTCTTTATCTTCGGATTCGGCTTCGTTTTTCTTTTCCGATTTCTTTTCTTTTTTAGGCTGTGCTTCGTCGGTATTGTCATAAGTTGTGCCGTTTCTCAGGGCTATCTCTTCTTTGGCGATAACGGAGCGAATTTCCTTCAACATCTTGTCTTTTTCCAAACCTTCGGCCGGAACATAAGCCAAGAGCAACAATTTCATCGCTTCAAGAGATTCTTTGTCACGCAGATGATTTTGCTTCCATTCTTCGCCCAGTCTGACGAAATCGTCATTTTTGGCGCGGTGAATATCAAGTTCCAGCTGAGTGCGGTTGGCAACCTTTATTTTGCCGTTGCGATTATCTACATTGAGTTTAGCCAAATCTTGGAGAGACATTTTTTTCAGCTCGGCCAAATCATAGCCGTACGGCTTGTTAGGGCTGATTTTTAATTGTCTTTCGCTGATTTTGGCTTTCAGCGAATCTTTCAAATTGGCCGGAATTTTTAAGTTATCTATCATAACTGCCGCTTTTTCCAGCGTTTCCGCATCAAATTCGTCAAAATTATCAAGCTTACCGAATTTACGGTACAAGAGCTCCAAATCATCGCCTTCCGGCGGATTTTTCGGGTCATACCGCTTAATTCTTTCTTTCAATTCTGCATCAGTCAACTCAGCCATACTTTTTCTCCAAAGATTATGCTATTTTTTATCACTATAACTTATTTTATACAAATTCGCAAGTAAAAAATGACAAAAATCATTATTTTGTATAATTATATCCAAGTTTTTCGCCGATAAAATGTTTTTTGCTATACTTTTTCATTTTGTATGCTATAACATCTTTAGTTTAAGAGTAGTTAAAAACGAGTGTTTTGATGAATGCGATTATGAAGAAATTTACCGCTTTGCTGATGTATGGTTTTGTGCTGTGGAGCGTGGTGCCGATGCTGAGGCTGAGCCTTTCTATGGACACGCAAGAGGCAATTGTGTGGGGAAAATACTGTTTGTGGGGAACAACCAAACATCCGCCGTTTTCCGGTTGGGTGGCGTATTGGTTTTATGAGTTGTTCGGACAAAGCGACAAGGCAATGTATATTTTGAGCCAGATTTTTGTGTTGCTCGGAGTGGTTTATATTTATAAGCTGGCGGAGTGCTTTTTGGGAAAATTGGCCGCCGTTGCCGCCACGGCTTTGCAATTGGGCATAATTTATTACGGCTATTCAACTCCGGAATTTAACGTTAATGTGATTTCGGTCGGGTTGTGGCCGATGTGCACATATTATTTTTGGCTCGGCTATACGCAAAACAGATGGCGTGATTGGCTGTTGTTCGGCTTGCTGGTCGGGCTTAATTTGCTCAACAAATATGTGGCAGCGATGTTGCTTATAGCAATCGGAATCTTCGTAATTTCAGACAGAAACATATCAAAGCTGATTAAAAACATTAAAGTTTATGTGGCCGCCGGTGTGGCAATTTTGTTGGTGGTTCCGCATGTTTGGTGGCTGTATGAAAATGATTTTACGGCATTTAATTATATTGCCGGACGCAATCACGGCGGAAGTATAACTTCGCTGTGGGGACACGTGATTTATCCGCTGAAATTTTTGGGGGCACAGCTTTTGTTTGCCGCGCCGGCGCTGTTGACGTTTGCGTGGTTTAGTCGTAAATACGGAATGAGCAAAAACGGCGGGGCAATATTTTGGCTGGAATGCGACCGGCAGCGGGCGGTTTCTTTGTTTATATTGTGTATGTCGGTAATTCCGGTGCTGTTGTTTGCACTTATTTGCCTTATCAGCGGCAATGCGGCAAAAAGCATGTGGGGATTTCCGTGTTTGTTTATGTGGGGAACGGCGCTTTTCTATTTTATACCGACGGCGGAAAACGAAAAAAATGTCGGCAAACTGCTTAATGTGATGTTTGTGTGGGTAAGTTTGTTTGCCGCGGCTTACGGAGCACAATGTTTGCTGACTACCAGTCAGCGCTATCAAACCGAAGTGCGGCAGGTGGCGCAAATGTTTGAACAAAAATGGGCGGAACATACGGACAGAGAGTTGAAATATGTGGGCGCCGATGTGTGGTTCGGCGATATTATGGCGCTTTACGCCACAAAAGAAATCAAGCCGATGATTTGGATGAAACCGCAAAATAATCCGTGGTTCGATAGGACTGATTTTGAAAAAAACGGGGCGCTGTTGATTGCCACCGATGATTGGGAATATGCCCAATATCGGGAGTTGTACGGCAAGGCGGTTTCCGCACCGTTAAAAACAACGCTTGAATTTAAAAACTATTTTGGTAAAACTAAAACAAAGGAAGTTTGGTACGGGTTTTATGAGCCGTGGGAGGTTGAAAATGCCAAATAAATTAGTCAGTATTGTTATTTCCGCCTATAACGAAGA
This sequence comes from Alphaproteobacteria bacterium, assembly GCA_017528205.1. GTDB lineage: Bacteria > Pseudomonadota > Alphaproteobacteria > RF32 > CAG-239 > RUG410. The sequence goes on from JAFXPE010000008.1 coordinate 25,759, forward strand.
GAATAATGTGGCGGAGCTTCATAAGCAACTTAACGAAAATTTGAAAAAATGCAAAAATATCGATTTTGAATATATTTTTGTTGACGACGGCAGTAAAGATAAAACGTATGCCAATTGTTTGAAGTTGCAGAAAAAAGATAAGCGCGTGAAAATTGTGCAGTTAAAGCGCAACTTCGGGCACGAAATCGCCATGACCGCCGGTATGGATTATGCCAAAGGCGATGCGGTGGTGTTTATGGATGCCGATTTGCAACATCCGCCGGTTTATATTCCGCAAATGATTGAGTTGTGGCAAAATGGCAAGGAAATCGTGCTGACCAAACGGCTGGACAACGTGGCGACTTCCAAGCTGTATAAACTCTGTGCCAAGTCGTTTTATTATGTATTGAATCTGGTGTCGGATATGCCGATTATGGAAAGCGCGCCGGATTTCAGATTGTTGGATAGAAAATATGTCAACTTTTTGAAGAGCTTTAATGAGCAAGATCGGCTGTTTCGCGGGCTTCTGAGTTGGATTATGCCGCAAGATAACGTGGAGATTATCGGCTTTGTGGCGCCGGAGCGTTTCAGCGGCGAATCCAAATATAATTTTATTAAGTCGTTGCGCTTGGCAGTAAACAGTATTGTGCAGTTTTCGGTAATGCCGCTCAGAATCGCTACCGGTTTGGGAATTGTGGCGGCGATTATGGCGCTGTTGATGGGGCTGTATGTGTTTGTTGAACACTTTTTCATGCACAATCCCACCCCGGGATACGCCACCATTATGGTTACGGTGGTCTTTTTGGGAGCGGTGCAGTTGATTTGTTTGGGGATTATCGGCGAATATATCGGCAAAATCCATATGGAAGTGAAAAAACGCCCGCTGTATGTGGCCGATTATGTGGAAAGTAAGGCTGAAAAAGATGGGGCTGAAAATAATATTTAATGCCGATGATTTCGGCATCAGCCGCGGTGTGAATGCGGCCATTTGCGAGGCGCATACCAAGGGTATTTTAAATAGCGCCAGTCTGATGGTCAACCAAGAATTTGCCGCCGAAGCGGTGGAAGCCGCTAAAAAAATGCCGAATTTGGAAATGGGTTTGCATCTTAATCTGACCAATGAAATACCGGCGGCAAGGCCGGAAGATATTCCGCTGTTGGTCGATGCCGACGGTAAACTCAAAAACGGTTTTGTTAAATTGTTGTTGTTGTCTATTTTCCGGCCGCGCAAGTTTGCAACTGAGGTTGAAACGGAAATCAGAGCCCAGGTACAAAAATACGTCGCAACCGGCTTGAAAATGGCGCATATCGACGGGCATCGTCATGTGCATTTAATTCCGGCGGTATTTAAAATTTTGCGCAAAATTCAGACCGAATATGCAGTGCCGCGGGTGAGGGTGATGAACGAAAATCTGTTTAATACTATACGACAAAATAAGTCTAAAAGTTGGTTGTTTGACGGCGGATTGATTAAATATTTTATTCTGCGCTTTTTGACTTGGTGGAACGGTTATAAGTCCGACGTGTATTTTTATACCATTTTGTTTACTTGCAAAATTTCGCGCGAGCAGTTTCAAAATATTAAAATTCCGCAAGGATATAAGGCAGTGGAGATTATGATTCATCCGGGATATCCGGAAATTGATGCTCAATATCCCGAAAGTGTGTGGGATGAAAATATTTTATCGGACTGGCGCGCGGTGGAACGGAGGACGCTGATGGATAGATCGGTTTTGGAAAATATCGGCGAAGAGGGGTAGCTTATGATCAAGACAATTATAAAAATGTATATGTGGGCGGAAAATTTGTGGTTCAAGTTTCCGGAAAAATTGCGCTTTTTGCTGGTCGGTGGTTTCAATACGGTGTTGGCGTGGTCTATTTTGAGCGCGTTGGATTGGCTGTTTGGTCGCGTTAATGAGACTTTGGAATGGAACTTTCCGAAAATATGGGTGGCTAATGCCGCTTTGATTGTGCAATATATCATTACTGTCAATGTGTCTTTTTTAACCATGCGCTATTATGTGTTTCGTAGCCACGGCAATTTTTGGCAAGAATGGGCAAAAGCGTGGTCGGTTTATATCTTTATATACTTTATCAATGCGCCGTCAATGAGCTTTTTGATGTGGGCGTTCGGGTTGGCCGCTTGGCAGGCGCAGGGAATCTATTTGGTGATTTCCACAGTTTTAACATTTTTGTTGCATAAATATTATTCGTTTCGGCAAATTAAGGAGAATTAAAAATGACTGTATTAAACGCTGTGGCCGTACCGCATCCTCCGCTTATTTTTCCGGAAGTGGGCAAGGGGAAAGAACAAGAAATTCAACACACCATAGATGCTTACAGAAAAGCAATGCGCTTTTTGGCCGACGGCAAACCGGATACGATAGTTTTAATCAGTCCGCATATGCGTTGGTACAGCAATTATTTTCATGTGGAATCGGCACCGGTGATTAAAGATAAGTTTGTGCAATTCGGGGCGCCGCAAGTGGAAATGACCGCCACGGCCGATGCCGAGTTTGTCAACGCGTTGGATAAGTTGTGTCGGGCACATAATTTTCCGGCCGGAATCTTGGGCGAGCAAGAGCATAATATTGACCACGGCTCGTTTATTCCGATGCGGTTTTTAAGCGAGGTTATGGCCGATTGTAAGGTGGTGCGGATTGCCATTTCCGGCTTGTCGGTGTTGCATCACTATTTGCTGGGGCACATAATCAATGAGGTTTCGGCAAAATTGGGGCGCAAAACGGCGATTATTGCCAGCGGCGATTTGTCGCACCGTTTGTTGGCCGAGGGACCGTACGGATTTACCAAAGAGGGGCCGGAGTTTGATAAAAAAATTACCGAGGTTTTGGATAAGGCGGACTTTTTGCAGATGATGCAAATGGAGCCGGAATTGTGTGAGGCGGCCGGAGAATGCGGATATCGTCCGTTTGTGATTATGGGCGGGGCGTTTGATGCGCGTGATGTCAAAAGCGAGTTGCTTTCTTATGAAGGACCTTTCGGAGTTGGCTACGGAGTGGCAACTTTTGCCGCCGCCGGTGAGAATAAGGAGCGTAACTTTAAGGAACAATACGTTTCGTGGCATCAGCAAAAACTGGCCGAGCAAAGAGCGGCGGAAGATGAGTATGTGCGGTTGGCACGCAAATGCGTGGAGACCTATGTTTTGAGCGGAAGACCGGCAATTTTACCGGCGGATTTGCCGGCGGAAATGTTGCAGAATCGCGCCGGTGCGTTTGTTTCGATGAAGATACACAAACAACTGCGCGGATGTATCGGAACAATTGCTCCGGTGTATGAAAATATTGCCGAGGAAATTGCCCATAACGCCATATCAGCCTGCTCGCGAGATCCGCGGTTTGTGCCGGTGCGTCCGGAGGAGTTGGAGGATATTACATACAGCGTGGATATCTTAAATCCGGCGGAACCGATTGCCTCTGAGGAGGAGTTGGATGTGAAAAAATACGGCGTAATTGTGGAATGTGCTGATGGCAGACGCGGGTTGTTGTTGCCGGATATCGAGGGCGTGGATACGGTGGAGCAACAGGTAGCTATTGCGCGGCAAAAAGGCAACATCGCGCCGCACGAAAAAGTGCAACTGTATCGCTTTGAAGTAGTGCGGCACTATTAAAGCTTTGTCAGTAGAAGAATTTATTCCTTGTTTGAAAATTTTTTTCGCGCATAAATTGCAATATTTGATTTTTTATCTTGACATAATCAAGCTTTGGACTAGAAAATTAAATGGGGAAATTCTTATATCAAGAGGGTTCTGTCGTATGAAATATTTTGCTCTGACTTTAGGGGTGTTGTTGAGCCTGGCTCAAGAAGTGCTTGCTCAAACCACGATAGAAGATATAGATTTTAGCTTGAATCCGGATAAAACCGTGACAGATGCAATGATTGAAGTTTATCGTAACCATCCTGAAATTCTCCCTGAAATTGAAGAAAAATGTAAAGATTTGGAAAAATGGGCAAAAGGTGCGTTTGATGAAATGCCTTCATATTCTTTTGTATTAACCGAGTGTATAACGTGGGAAATCAATAAAAAATTAAATGAAGAGCAAATTGAATTGTTGGCTAAATTGGATAAAGTATGGAGTGATATTATCATCGACCAAACAATGACTGATGGTATTTTAAGTTCGTTTAATACGACATTTGATTACTCTAATGAATATTCATTGCAATTGGCAGTCCGTATTTATAACCTTGTTATGAAAGAAAAATGGCCGGAATGTCTTTTTGAAACAGATGAAAAAAATAGGGATACAGCTTTATTTACAGAACCTTGCAACCAACAATCGAAAGTGTTTAAACTGTGTGAAAAGGTCCAAAATTCTCAAAAATGCATGCAAGAAGAAATATTAAAAAGGGTATCAAAATTCATAATTATTACATCTCCTCAGCTAACCAAAGAACAGATTAAAACCAAACGAATCGCTGACATTAAATCGCTGATGAAATTAACCGAGGATATTATTTTACAACTTGTTGAAGGTGAGCAAGAACAAAATAAAGAAATTGTGCGATTATACAATTTTTATTGGTTGTCCATATTAAGAAGCCATAAAAGTGCATTGAACTATATAAAATCCAACAGCTGATAAAAGGAGGAAAATTCCTCCTTTTATTATATAGGGTTTAGCGTCTAAACAACTCAGCTCGCGGATACCAACCACGATATTTATTTTTCTTACGTAATTTATAATAATCCTTTGGATTTTTTCTCGATATTCTCTTTTGTTATGGGAACGCAGCCGACTTCTTTGTTCCAAGTCAAACAGTCATCTCGGCATATTTTATGTATAGGATCGTAAACTTTGCCTGTATCTAGGCAGTTCATATCATTATCGGACAATAGAAAAAATATTATGCCGATAACAGCTCCTCCCATAACAATTCCTAGAAACAAAAGAGATTTAAAAAATAGTTTAATATTTTTCATTTATTCCATCCACTCGAAAAGAATTACACGCCTCTCTGGAATTAGAATATAAACCTGATTGTGCGCGTTGTCTACCGATATTATTCACTTTTCTGTCGTGAATTCTATCTATTGAAGCATCCATAGGAGAAAGACCTTTGCATTGATTTTTGTAATAATCAAAATCTTCCTTCTTATTTCCCAGCCATTCCGCAGTTGTACGCCCTAAATTTCCTCTATCCGCGGCTTCATAACTTGCTTTGCAATGAAAATAATCGTCATTACCCACGGTATTATCTCGTCTCATGTCAAAATAATTCCGTGTCATGTCAGATACAGCCCCGATGACTTGTTTTACAGGATTCTGCTGTTTTGGCATAGGTTGATTTGCTCTCATGTAATTGTACTCTAATTCATCTCGTAATGAAAAATTAGAATGATCGATTCCGAACTCATCAATATGAGTCTTTTCATCAATATCGTATAAAGACATTTCTTTATTCCTTTTAAAAATGCGAAAACCGCACGCTGAAAAACGCACGGTTTTCTACGGTTAATATAAAAATGCTTAATTAAACAATATTGTTGATTTTTGTTTTGGCGTCATTCTGAGCGCCAGCGAAGAATCCATTCGTTCCGGCGGAACGAACAATACCACAGGTGTTGCTGGATCCTTCACAACGGCACTAAAGCGCCTGTTCAGGATGACATTCAATCCTGTTTATCAACAAATTGATTAAATAAAGCGTATAAAAAAAGAACGTCGGTCGTTATAAACCGCGTTCTGCTATAAAAAGTAAATCTGTTCCCACGAATCCACTCTGATATTTTTTGTAACACATCGGGTACCAAATATCAATAATTTTCTTATTGCATATAATAATTTTATTATAATATGATGAAAAAAAGAAACCGCTGCTGGTCAACGGTTTCTTTTGGTGTCGCGAAAATGTTAATCTTTAATCATTAACCTTGTCTTTGTTAATGTGTATATTGGCGGTTTTTTGCATATTTTGTTGTTTTGCCAATTGCTTTTGATGAGCCTCAACCTTTTGCATATCTTCCTTGGCGGTAATCTTCATCAAACGCTGTGCCAAAGGTGTTAGGGCAATGGCCGCAACAACGCCGGCGGCAATAACTTTCGCGCCTTTTACAATGTCTTTAATTGCGGAAGATGTGGTATTCAGCTCGGCTTCTTTTTGCTTTTGTGCATCGACAAATCGGCGCATCGGGCTGTTGATTGTGGCAGAATTTTCAAGCAACAGAGCCAATTTTTCTAATTCTTTTTTGCCTTCTACCTTTAATTCTCCGTTTTCAAAGCCTTCCTGTGCATGCGCGGCCTGTCCGTAAACTCCGTAAAAACCGTTAACCAACGCACCTTTTTGCGGATAATCTTTTTTGACGAATTGAATAAAGTCTTCAACTTGCTCCGGTTCAATGCCGTTTTTGCGATATAAGCCGGCCATAATCGGTTGACGATAATACTTTTCCAACATATCGCCGCATTGATCTTCGGTTTTTCTTCTGAAGGCCAAGTCATCGAAAACTTTCTTTACTTCAGCAAAGTTCACGGTTTGCTCTGCCGGCAAAACGGCGCGATATTCCCCGAGATTAATCTGATTGTCTGTAACAGTAGGCATTTTTTTTCTCCAAAAAGGTGTATAAATTTCATTGTTGATTTCATTATAAACATAATTTTGTCTAAAATCAAGCGAAAAATTAAAATTTAGCAGAAAATTTAGAAAATGCTTGCGTTTTCAAATTTATATGATATATAAAACAGGCATCTTGAGGGCGAATCGCCTTTGAAGATGTTTTGTGTTAATAATTTTGTGGGGGACAAGCCATTGTCTTTACCACAAACCTAAGAGAGGTATAAAATGGCTAAATCTAAAAAGAAAATTTTAGGTCTTATCAAGCTGCAAATACCTGCGGGAAAAGCTAACCCTTCTCCTCCGGTAGGTCCGGCATTGGGCCAAAAAGGCTTGAATATTATGGAATTTTGCAAGGCGTTTAACGCTCAAACTCAAAAAATCGAACCGGGTGTTCCGGTACCGGTAATCATTACCGCTTACGATGATAAGAGTTTTACGTTCATCACCAAGTTGCCGCCGGTTTCTTATTTAATTAAGAAAGCCGCCGGTGTTCAATCTGCATCTAAAGAACCGGGCAAAAAGACTGCCGGCAAAATCTCTTTGGCGCAAGTTAAAGAAATTGCCGAAACCAAAATGCCGGATTTGAACTGCTCAACAGTTGAATCTGCTATGAATATGGTTAAAGGTCAGGCCGTTTCTATGGGTATTGAAGTAACGGAGTAAGTCGATGAGCGGAAAGAGATTAGTAAATGCATACAAAAATATTGATAAGAATCAGGCATACAGCTTGAAAGACGCTATCAATATCGTTAAGGAAAATGCAACTGCAAAATTCGATGAGACCATCGATTTGGCAATTAACTTGGGTGTTGATCCGAAACACGCCGATCAAATGATTCGCGGCGTTTGCCAGTTGCCGCACGGCAACGGTAAAACCGTTCGCGTGGCTGTGTTTGCACAGGGCGAAAAAGCAGATGAGGCTAAGGCTGCCGGTGCTGATATTGTCGGCGCCGAGAACCTGGTTGATTCGATTTTGGCCGGTAAGGTTGATTTTGACAGATGTATCGCAACTCCGGATATGATGGGTATGGCCGGTCGCGTGGCTCGCGTGTTGGGCCCGAAAGGCTTGATGCCGAACCCGAAACTCGGAACGGTTACTGCCGATGTTGCAACAGCTGTTAAAAATGCTAAGGCCGGTGAAGTTCAATATCGTGTTGAAAAGAACGGTATTGTTCATGCCGGTGTGGCCAAGGCGTCGTTTAGCAATGATCAAATCTATGACAATGCCAAATTGTTTATCGAAACAATATTAAAGGCTAAACCGTCTACCCTGAAGGGAACTTATTTGAAGAAAATTTCAATCAGTTCGACGATGGGTGTGGGCGTTAAGGTTGATTCTTCCAATTTATAGTATTGGAAAAGTCGCTTAAAGGCTTTCTACTTGAATGCCGTCTTGCTTATGTACTTTTTTTGTACACCGCGCAAGACGGCGTTCTGCGTATTAAGCACTTTAATCGACTTTTTCGTGGCTGGGGGTACAGTTTACACCGCGGCAGTCGGTGTACTTCTATAAACAGCTCTAATCGAGTTTTTTTGTGTTGCTGGGCGTTTTTTTAGTACACCGCGCAAGACGGTGTTCTGCGTATTAAGCACTTTAATCGACTTTTTCGTGGCTGGGGGGTACAGTTTACACCGCGGCAGTCGGTGTACTTCTATAAACAGCTCTAATCGAGTTTTTTTGTGTTGCTGGGCGTTTTTTTAGTACACCGCGCAAGACGGTGTTCTGCGTATTAAGCACTTTAATCGACTTTTTTGTTGGGATTTACACCGCTAACAGAAACCTTTTTCTGTTAGCCTCGTTCTCCGACTTTTTTATTGCGAGGGGAAATTTTATACACTACGCAAGACGGTGTTCTGCGTATTAGGCTCTTTAATCGAGTTTTCTTCATTTTGATTGTTTTTTTGCTTGACAGCAAGGGTTTTATCCTTTATATACGCTATCAATGAATGCAAATTGCTGTGTTCATCGCTGTCCAAGACCGTGGGTGAAACGGGGGGATTTTATGAAAGAACCCGGTTTCTTAATTTCCGACGCAGACGGAGTGAACTTGAAGATTTCTTATCTAAATCTTTTCTCCTAAAGGACAGAATTGGGTTCCGCATTGTGCCGCAAGGTATGATGTGGGTTTTGGTAACGTTCCGTAAAAGGAACATAATTCGTATGGAGACAATAAGTGAACCGCGAAGAAAAAGCAGAATTGCTGGCTGAATTAAACGGTATCTTCAAAGAATCCGAATCCGTGGTGGTTGCCGAATATATCGGTTTAACCGTTGCCGAGGCTGAGGCTTTGAGAAAGAAAATCCGTGAAACCGGCGCACTTTAAGAGTTACTAAAAACCGTATTGCCCGTTTGGCTTTGAAAGACACAAAATTTGAAGGTTTGGCAGACCTGTTCA
>JAFXPE010000009.1 GCA_017528205.1 Alphaproteobacteria bacterium
TTAATGGTATTTTTTCAGCGCAAGAGGCGAAGTTACCCGGCAAGCGAGGTAGCGTAAGCGCCCTGTGGCGAGCCGATGGGAACGAGTGACCGAAGCAACGCGAAAGTGTTGCAAGACGAGTCCCGCCCAAGATCACCAATATAAGCGCTTCGGATGAAGCGCTTTTTTGTTGACCCAAGGCACTCAAACCCAGGGTTCGTTCAATTCCGACAAAATTTCGCTGCGGGACAAAATCATAAAGCAATTTTAAGCAAGATGCGCCCGCATTTACCATTTATTAAGTTGACTTTATCTAAATTGACTTTTATTCAAAAAGATATTACCGTTAAGTGGACGTGGAATAAATAATGCATACAAAACAAACTAATGCAAATTCTGGAACTCAAAATACACAATGGGTAAGTGTTTTAACGGTACTTTCTTGTGTGGCGGTTGTTTATTTGCATGTAAACGGTATTTATTGGACTCATCCCAGCGGAATGCTTTGGCATACATCCAGTTTTATAGAATGTTTGTTTTATTTTGCAGTTCCTTGTTTTTTTATGTTATCCGGATATACATTATTAGATTACAGACAGCGCTATAGTACGAAGTTATTTTTGAAAAAGCGGTTTGTTCGTGTCTTTATTCCTCTTTTGGTTTGGTCGGCCTTTTATTATACTGCATACAATGATATGCATTTTGATAATGGTTTTTGGAGCAGCTTTTTACATTGTAGAATCGAAGATTTGTTTTATTTTTTATATCAGATACAGTTTTGTTATTTGGGGATGATTTATTTTAGTCTTATCCCCAATAAAATGCGCCATTTAAAATGGATAATTGTATGTTGTTTTGTGTTTTTTTCCGTTTTGCCTTTTTTACATAAGGCCGAAATATTACATATGCCATGGTTAAAACTGTTTACGGATTGGCAACCTTTATTATTTTGTTTTCTGGGGTATTTTCTCGGAAACACAAATTTGTCTTCAAAACAAAGAGCATTTATTTATGTTCTTGGTTTTATAGGTTTTCTTTTTCACTATTTTGGCACGACGTTTGTTTCATTTTTGCCTGGCAAGGTGGACCAATTGTATAAAGGGTATTATACATTTCCGGCGGTTTTTTATTCTTCCGCAATTTTCGTATGGTGTAAAAATTTTAATTGGGATTTCATTTTTAAATATAAAGTTTCCAAAGCATTGTTTAATAAAGTTCTTTCTTGTACTTTAAGCATTTATCTGGCTCATATAATGATAGTTTATCATACTTTGCCTGTTGTTTACAGTTATTTTGGGATTAACGATTATCCGATAAAATGCCTGGCATACAGAATTGTTGCGCCGCTGGTAATTATATTTATTATTTGTTCCGTAATAATATTTTTGGCCAGATTTTTGCCGGTGCGACTTCATTGTTTATTGGGGTATAAAAAAGAATAAAAATATATCTGCTATTCTTTTAATGGACAAATTTTGCTTGACTATTGACGGAAATAATGCAAAAATGGTTTTGTCAAAAAATTATGATGACTATTATTCAGGCAGAAGGTAAAACTCTTTCAAAAATCTTCGCCATAGCATCATTTTTTTATTTATCCGATTGTAGAATTCAAAAAAAATAGTAGCTTATGAAAAAGATTTTTTGTTGGGTTTTCGGGCTTATAGGTCTGATTACCGTGTTGTCATGTGAAGATAGCTTCACCATGGACAAGGAGAAAAGCTTTACTCCCGTAATGTATGCGGCCAAAGAGCCGGAAGTTCTGGGAGAAGAGGCAACAACACTCTTAATCAAAGGTGTCGGAGATTTGGTCTTTGACGAGATTGAAAAGACCGATTGGAAGATTATCACTCGCTATCATGTGAAATTTAGAGGAGAGAAACCTCTGGAGCTGGAAGATGATGACGATAGAGACGGAAGTGTCACCTACACGGTTAAAGAAGCTCTATCCACTATTCCGACAAATTACGAGGATGATATTCTGCTGACATTTGATAAGACTAAGGTTACATATACCTATCTGGGCAGTGAAATCGAACTGGTTCCTGACGGCGGGCTTAAGCTGATGGTTGATATCGAGGAGAAGAAGAGAGAAGAAGAACCTCTCTTTTTGCAAACGGGAAACATTGTTTTTCGCCTCTGTGTCGGCTATTTACCCGTAAAAATCCATAAACTTCCGTTTGCGGTATATTCCAGCGACGAGAAAATCGATGAATGGATAAAGGAGCAGGAGGAGCAGGCTAAACAAAACGGATCAAACAAGTAGAGTATGAAAAAATATCTGATTTCGATGCTCTTGTTGTCGGTGACAATGGGAACATCGGCACAGAGAATGACCATAAAAACCTCTAACGGTAAAACGGTCGAGATTTTCTGTGAGGGTATTGTTCCTTCGGAGGTAACGGTAATAAACGACAGTGTCGTTTTCAAAATGCCGCAACCGATGAAGGCAACAGAACAGGTGATAAGTGAACCGGTTGTCGAAAATGTTGATTCTGTTCCCGCGGTGTCTCCTGATGAAGACATGGTGCAAATAGCCGATACGACTCAGGTGGATTCTATCGGGCGAAACTTCGCTTCTGACGGGACGCCGTCGCTCGTGGGTGTGTTGGCTAATTCACTGGCTGAAGAACTCAGTCCGGAATATGCCGAATTTAATCGCGAGCACGCCGGTGATCGACCGCAAAGCGAGAAAGATGTACTGAAGTCCGTAGCCAAGGAGTTTGTCGATGCCGACGTTGTGGAAACTGCCGATGTTTTGACCCAACTGTTCGCGTGGCTGCGCTTTACAAAGGATTCAACCTTTGTGCCGCACTACGAACTGAGAAAGCCGAAAGTTAAGTGGCGCACCTATAACGTTATTACGCTTGACGGCTCGTTCGGTAAGAACATCTCCGATGTTGATGACAAGATTGCCAGTCAAATTAGCATTGACGATTACGGTGATGATACTACGGTGGAAAACAAGTTTGGTGCCGGCGTCACGTTTTCGCATGTGTATATGAGAGGCAGAGAAGTCAACGGTAAGTGGGTGCCAAATCCGACGTGTTTTGCTGTGTCGTGGGGAGGTGTGCTGAGTTACAGTTATGAGAACGAAATGGGTTCGTATGTTAACACCATGGGCAAGTTCGGGTTCCAAATTGGACGCGACATTGCTTTGGGTGTTGATGCCTTGGTCGGCTGTGGCATTACGCCGTATAATACGTTCTATACCGATGGTATATACCATAGTGTGTTGAATAAGTCGGCGTTTTGCTTTAAGTACGGCTTGCAGGCGTGGGGTTCTTTGAATTTTACCAAGGACACTTATACTGCAATATATGCCCGCTACATAACTTCACTCAAACCGACGTCTTCGATAGGCGAATTGCCCGAAAATTGGGAGGTAGTTCTGGAAAACTTTAATCCGTCGAGCTGGACCGTGGGTTTGGCCGTGGGTTATAAGTTCGGAGAACCGACTATGCCGTCTCGCAACAAGCGTTTGCAGGTAACCCTCAGCAGCGGCTATCAGCTGATAGGCAAGCAAAAAGGCTTAATTACTTCGTGTGAATTCGGGCGCTTTACAAAGGTAAGCTCGAGCACCTCGATTAATTACGGTCTGGCTGTTGAGGAAATGTTTGATTTCAAGAATGTCCGTGAGCATTACAGCAGTGTGTTGCTCTCCGGCGGATTCAGAGTCAGACAACCCGAAAGCAAATGGTTCTGGGGCGCCAAAATCTACGGCGGTGTCGGCGATTATGCCGTAAAGCTTATCGGTTCCAGAGATCGCAGTGAAATTACAAACTCCATTAAAAAGCTTTGTGCTAAGGGAGCTTTGCAACTGAACGGCGGTTTAAGAATCGGAAAGTGTAACGAGGTGTTTGCCGCCTGTCGCTTCGGCGGCCATTTCGGCAAGGCTATCGACATGGACGGTTTTGATGAGGCATCGTACGACAACCTGAGCGGCTTTGAGCTTGACACAACATTGGGATACAGAGTAACCTTCTGATAAGAAAAACAACCGATACCGAATGAGTATCGGTTGTTTTTTTGTTGCCATTATTGCAATTTTACAAAAAATCTGATAACTTATCCGAAGTCGAGTCGAAACGCTTGAAAAAAGGAAAGTATTAAGACTTGAAAACTAATTAAATCAAAGGGATAATACTATGACTGCAGAAAAAATCGAGTATAAAAGTTTAATAAAATATGGTGTGTTTGCGGTGTTATTTATGGGGGTGGGAGCATATCTTTACTCTTTAAGCACATCGAATAGTTCGGCACTATTGGGTGTACAGGAAGCGCCGTATGTGCTGACGCGTCCTTTGGTTAAAGGCGATGTGTCGGAAAAGGATAAGCATATTGCCAAAGTTGAAGCAATCAACAGCGTAGATGTTATTCCGCAAGTTTCCGGCTATTTGGAAAAAATACTTTTTGAAAGCGGTGCCGAAGTTAAAAAAGGTCAAACCATTTTTATTATTGAGCAAACCCAATACAAGGCAGATTTGGAAAAGGCAGAAGCTACGGTTGAACAGGCTCAAAAGCAATATGATCGTCTCAGCACTTTAAACAAAAGCAAGTTTACTTCGGATAAAGATTTTGAAGAAATTGAAAGTGCATTGAGACAAGCTAAGGCTAATATGGAAATTGCCAAACTTAATTTGGAACACTCGGAAATTAAGTCGCCGATGGACGGTAAAATCGGCAAGGCTTTGGTGTCGGTCGGTAATTATGTTTCGTCTTCTACCGGTAAATTGGCGCATATTGTACAGGCCAATCCGATAAGAATAGCTTTTTCCGTGAGCGATAAAGAGCGTTTGATGATTATGCAAAATTCCGACAGCGTGGGTGATGACGCTTTTGTAGAAATTGTTTTACCGAACGGTGATGTAAGAAAAGCAGAAACGAAAAACTTTTTTGTGGATAATGAAGTTGATGCCACCACAGCAACAATTCCGGTTTATTTGGATGTTGAAAATTCGGATAATTTTTTGGTTCCGGGCAACTATGTCGATATATACATACACTATACGGCGGCCAAAGATGCGCTTTTGGTACCGCAACAGGCTTTGATGTCCGATATCAACGGCACTTATGTTATGATTGTTAACGCTGATAACAAAGTTGAACAAAAATATATCACTTTGGGCGCAACCATGGGAGAAGATCAGGAGGTTAAGAGCGGCTTGAACGGAGACGAAAGAGTCATCGTTCAGGGTTTACAAAAAGTAGCGGTGGGAATGACGGTTAATCCGAATCATTTAACCGGTGAAAAGTAAGGAGAATGAACAATGTTTTCGGCAACATTTATTGAGCGTCCGCGCTTTTCTTTTGTTATTTCGATTTTAATTGTGGTTGTCGGTTTGATTTCCATTATGAAACTGCCGATAGCTCTGTATCCGGAAGTTACGCCGCCGCAAATATCGGTATCGGCTTTTTATCCGGGGGCTTCGGCAGAGGTTATTGCCAGTATGGTGGGTATTCCTATCGAAGATGAAATAAACGGCGTGGAAAATATGCTTTATATGGATTCTTCATCGGAAGATGCTACTTACAACTTAACGGTAACTTTTGAAACCGGAACCGATCCGGATACGGCGCAGGTTAAGGTTCAAAATCGTGTGCAACAGGCAAATTCAAAGCTACCGGATGCCGTGACCAGACAGGGTGTGGAAGTTACTAAAGAATCGTCAAATACTTTGGGTTATTTGTCCTTTATTTCGCCGAAAGGCACTTTTAGTGAGGCCAATCTTGCCGATTATGTGTACAATAATATCGAAAGACCTCTCTCAAGAGTTCCGGGAGTTGGTGCAATCAGCGTGTTCAGTTCGGCTTTGAGTATGCGCATTTGGTTGAATTCGGATAAAATGGCGGCTTTGAACATTTCTATAGATGATGTAAAAAAAGCCATATCCGGTCAGAACTATCAACCTTCGTTGGGTAAGGTGGGTGCGGTGCCGACCGAAGAAAGTAATTTGATGACTTTTTCTTTGCAAACAACCGGCCGTTTGAGCACCAAAGAAGAATTTGATGATATTATTGTCAGAACGGCAGATGCCGGCGGTTTGGTGCGCTTAAAAGACGTTGCCCGCGTGGAATTGGGACAGGAAAATTATTCGCAGTCATCTTTGTATAACGATAAAAACTCGGTTACTTTATCCATTGCATTGGCATCCGGAGGTAATGCAATTGCTACTATGACCGGCGTTAAAAAGACAATGGAGGAATTAGCAAAAAGTTTTCCGGAAGATCTGGAATACGTTGTGGTTTATGATTCAACAAAATATATTGATGCCTCCATTGAAGAAGTTGTTATGACTTTGTTCTTGACGCTGTTGCTGGTGGTGGCCGTATGTTACTTCTTTTTACAAGATGTTAATTCTACCATTATTCCGGCCTTAACCATTCCGGTTTCGGTTTTGGGAACGTTCGCGGTGATGTTGATGATTGGTTACAGTATCAATATGTTTACGCTGTTTGCGCTGTTGTTGGCCATCGGTTTGGTGGTTGATGATGCCATTGTGGTGGTGGAACGCGTGATGTATTTGTTGCAACACGAAAATATGAGTGCTCGAGATGCAACATATAAGGCTATGGGTGAAATTTCCGGCGCTTTGATTGCAACTTCGCTCGTGTTGTTGGCTATTTTTGTGCCGGTGGGCTTTTTGGACGGGATTACTGGTTTGATTTATCAGCAATTTTCCGTTACCATTTGTACGGCAATATTATTCTCTTTGTTGAATGCCTTGACTTTGTCGCCGGCGTTGTGTTCTTTGTTATTGAAGAAACCGAAGGCTAATTCACAAAATCGGTTTTGGAATAAAGTAAACAATGTTATTTCCAGAGTAATCAACACTTATGCAACAGCTGTGTCTTATGTGGCTAAAAGTTTGGTGTTGATACTTATTGTATTCGCCGGTTTGGTGTTGATATTGTCCGGTTTGTTTAAGTTTTCGCAAACTTCGTTTATTCCGGACGAAGATCAAGGTATAATTATGATGAGTGTTCAATTGCCGGAAGGTGCAACTCAAAAACGTACGAAAGCGGTTTTGGAACAAATTAAAGAAGTTATCGATACCGAGAAATCGGTGGAAAACGTAATGTCTATTATCGGTTATAATGCTGTGGGCGGCAGAGGTGAAAACGTCGGAATGAACGTTCTTGTGTTGAAACCGTGGGCCGAAAGAGAAGATGCTTCCGAGCATTCTACGGCTATTTTAAACCGATTAAGAGGCAAATTGACCAATATAACTTCTGCCGAAATACAGTTGTTTGAACAGCCGGCCATTTCCGGTTTGGGTAATGCCAGCGGTTTGGATATCAGATTGGAATCGAAAAAAGTTACGGATTATTCCAAGTTGGATTCAGTGTTGCAGGGCTATTTGGCAGGTATCAATCAGTTGCCGGAAATTGCGTATGCTTATACGACATTTAACGCGCATACGCCGAATATCTACTTGGATATAAACCGGACCAAAGCAGAAAGTATGAAGGTTCCGGTATCTAATATCTTTTCGGTGTTGGAGAGCTATTTCGGCTCAAGCTATATCAACGATATTAATTTGGGAACACAGGTTAATAAGGTGATGATAGAGGCTGATTGGCCATATAGAAACGATGTTGAAAGCATCAATAACATTTATGTTCAAAACAATGATGGTAAAATGGTGCCGATGCGCGGTATGGTTGACTTGAGAAAAGTTTTGGCTCCGCGTGTTGTTAAGAGATATAACCAATTTGCCTCTGCCGGTATAACCGCCGTTGCAACTCCAGGGGTGTCTACCGGTTCGGCCATGAATGCGGTGGAAAAATTAGCAAAACAATTGCCTGACGGATATGATATTGAGTGGTCAACCATGAGCTATCAGGAAAAACTGAGCTCCGGTCAAATGGGTTATATCATTATGTTGGCGATTATCTTTGCATATCTGTTTTTGGTGGCGCAATACGAGAGCTTTATTATACCTATTCCGGTGCTGTTGAGCTTGGTGGTTGCCGTCAGCGGTGCATTGGTAGGTTTGTTTATCAGCGGTTTGCCGCTCAGCGTTTATGCGCAGTTGGGATTGGTACTGTTGATAGGTTTGGCTGCGAAAAACGCTATTCTTATTATTGAATTTGCTAAAGATGAAAGAGAAAAGGGGGCATCGGTTATTGAAGCTGCCACTACGGGTTTGAAAGAGCGCTTCAGAGCGGTTATGATGACGGCATTTGCCTTTATTTTGGGTGTTCTTCCGATGGTAATTGCCTCAGGTGCCGCGGCCGAAAGCAGAAAAGCCATCGGCGTACCGGTGTTTTACGGAATGCTGGCGGCAACTTTGCTCGGTGTGTTAGTGATACCGTTAATGTATGTGTTGATACAAACGTTGTTTGAGCGGTTTCGTAATCGTAAAAAGACGGCTTAAATCAATCCAAGTTTATAATTAAGCAATAATGCTGAAACAAAAAACTCCTCGCTATGAGGAGTTTTTTGTTGGGGTAGAAAATGTTGATAGAGAAAAAAGGTATATTTACAAAAAAATTGACAAATTTTCTCTAAAGTGTTAAACTGACGATAACTGAAATAAGTAAAGGAGAAATGTTATGCGCGGAGATTTAAAAACTTTGGGGATTGCCGGTATAATCGGGGTTGCGGCTATGGGTTATGCTTTAAATCAGAGAGGGTATATCTCAATTCCGCAGGATAGAATAGACGATGTGCCGGAAAAAAAGGCAAAAGAAATTCGCTTGAGCTATGATGAAAAGCTTAAACATAATCTGGACAGCCTGTTAGACGAGGGAATCTCCACAAGAGACGCCATAAAAGATGCGCACACCATAACTTGGGAAGATGCCAAGAAAACTATGCCGAATAAGTGTGCGGATTATAGCGGAGAAGATTGGGTTAAGCTCGATGAGGCGCAGACTCAGATAGAGGCCTCAAGAAAGGTTTTGTCCGGCCGCGCTACGTTTGTTTTTTATAAGGAAGATTATCCGGAAAATTTGGAAAATCAGATAAAAGAAAAAAGAAAAGAGTTGCAAAAATTAAACAATAAAGAACAAACGGTTCCTTCTAAAGTTCCGCCAACAAAGGAAATGTACTTATAATTTAATTCGGAACAACGTTGAAATGCCCAGAAATATAACACATATCATCTTAGCCGATGAAGCTTCCGAAATTATCAAGGATAAGGATATTCTTGATAATAAGGAGGCTTTTCACATGGGTTGTGTGGCTGATGATGCTTTTCTTTATACGGCATCACCTTTGCTTTCTACCAGATTGCATGGCGGGCTGGGCGACGATACCAGAGCGGTGATTTTGGAAATGATGGACGAGTTGAAAAAAGAAAAAAATCCGGAAAAAGCCGGCGAAAAAAAGGCGTTTATCAGCGGATATTTATGCCATATGGCTACGGATTTGACTTTTCACCCCTTAATTTACAGTATTTCCGGCTCGCAAGCTAAAGTCAACAATCTTTCCGCCGCTGATACCGAACTTTCCCGAGCGTGCCATCGCTATGCGGAAACGTGGTTGGATTTGCATTTGATGAAGAACAGAAATCTCTCTTTCGGGAATTTTCGGCCGTTTCGTAAAATTATCGGCAGTATTGGTATGCGGATGCGGCTTGATGATTTTTTCACGGATTGTTTCCAAAACTCCTTAAAGGCAAAAAAACACACTTGGGGCGATAACTTTGACTTGCAGGCGCAATTTCATAATGGCATGACACGCCAGATGTTTGTTGATAAAATAACGCAAAATCAGACCATTGCCGGAATATTGCGCAAGTTGGATAAGATTTTGCACGGCAGGTTGAAGTTATATACTTCGGGTTTTTACGATTTTGAAAATGATATTCCGCAACGTTTGACCGCCGGTTCGTTTGTGCATCCCGTAACCGGAGAAACGGTTAAAAAATCTATTGCGGATTTGGAAAAAGATGCCGTCGATTGCTCGGTTAAGTTTATCAAAGCCGCCGATGAATATATGAAGTCGGGCGACAGGGAAGCCTTTTCGCGGGTTGTGCCGAATATCAATATGGATACGGGAATCGTAAACAGCAAACTTTGGGATATTCGCAAACGAATAACCAAAAAAGATTTTGCCTCTATGCTGGGAAGGATCAAGGATAAGCAGAATTCTCCGAAAGTTCTTTCCGATAAGGTGTTGGACGCAATAATAAAACGCGACGACGAACAGCGAAAATAATAATCTGAACAAGAAAGAGAATTAGAAATGGTTTTGCAATTGGTTAAACCGGACATAAAATATAAAGACAGTTTTATTGCGGCGTTAAAAGAGGGATTTTGTTTTGGCTCGCAATCGCCGACCGACGCAGAAACAATTGCGGAAATCGAAAAGGATTTTGCGACATATTTGGCGACAAAAGTGCTAAAGCCTTATGATGCAACGCCAAAATTACGGCCCGACGGGAATTATTATTCCAACGCACCGCAGATTTCTTATTGGTTGGTCGATGAGGGCAATTTTATCGGCACCTTTAATTTGCGTACGGAGTTAAACGGGTTCTTAAAATATGTTGGTGGTCATGTCGGATACGGCATTACGCCGAAATATCGCCGCCAGGGGTATGCTACTAAAGGTTTGGGACTGCTGATAGATGAGGCGCGAAAACTGGGCTTGAAAAAGTTGTTGGTGGCCGCTAAAGATGATAACATCGGCTCGTGGAAGGCCATTGAAAGAAACGGCGGCGTTTTGGAAAATATTATTACTCTGCCGTGGGAAGACAGCGGCCAAAAATATAAACGTTATTGGATAAATATTATATAATTTGCGGGAGTAGAAAAATGCTTAAAAAAATTCTATTTGTTCTTTTTGGGGGAATGTTCTTCGTAAATCCGGTTTGGGCCAAAGAAGTTGCGGCAGATGCAACCGAAACAGAAGCTGTGGCGGCCAAAGAAGTTGCGGCAGATACGGCTGAAACCGAGGCTGCGGCGGCGGAAGAAACCACAACAAATGATGCTAAGGCAAGTGGCGACTCGTGGGATGTGATAACCTATTATTACAAAAACAAAGATTTAAATAAAGCTCTTGATATTATTAAAATGATATCGGATTCAAAAATATTGGAACAGAATCCTAACACTTTTACGCCTTCAATCGGCTTTGTGTTGGGTGTTATTGCCGAGAATGAAGGTGCAGAGGAAAAAATCAACGAATTGGAATTGTCGCCGGAAATGCGGAAATGTGTTGAGATTGCAGAGAATTTGCTGAAAGAGTATTCTTTTGAAACCATATTGACCGATCCGACAAAGGTTCAAAACGAAAGAGGGTTGGATTTGCTTTGGGGCGTATTTTTTGCCACCGGAAATGCCAAGATTCCGGAAACAATCAGAGCTTTTGTGGAAAATAACAAAATTTCGAAAGCACCGGTTGGCAAGAAAAACGAATGGGATATTGTGGTGTTGTCGGCAATATGGTCGCTCGAAAGCAATGGCAAACAGCACGAGATTGTGGCTCCGTATGCGGAATTTCCGGAGCAAAATGATGGTATGGGAAATCAAAATGCCATCACATTTTATAAGGAAATTCAAAAGCGGGGCTCTAACTAGGTTAAAGATAAAAAACAGACCATAGAAATCGGAAAACCGCCGGTACGAGTGACCGACGGTTTTCTTTTTTTGTTATTCCACTATCCAGACGATAAATGTCTTCAGCACTCTCCATAGCACTTTAGCAACATCGGCAACGAGAACGAAGACAAGCGTTACCACCACTTGTGCAACCGCCCACGCACATGCCAGAAGTATATAGGTGAGGATAAAGACGCTGATGGTAAGTAGCAAATCACTTGCAGTCATTGGAAGCTGTATAGTGCCATCCCCGGAAAAAGGAAGCAACAGCGTCAGAATCGCAGAAATGATTAAAGCAACTTTAGCCAATATTCTACACCACCTGTGCCGTAGCGGCAAACGATAGTTGAACGGGTAAATGAAACTACCTTTTTCTTTGTAGCCCGGCTCATCGAAATAAGCGCAAACAGTTACCACCAGAAACAGAATTCCACACGCCCAAAGGATAAATAATGTACTCATAATTGAAAATATCTCCGCCCAGCCGGAGGTTCTAAGTTTGTAATAATTTCTTGTCAAATTTGTTGTACATAAAAAGTTAAATTTTGTCAATAAAAATCCAATATCGGTGTGCGGAATTAATTTTTGCCAAGCGGAGATAGAAAAGGTTGCTTTCGTCATACTGAGGGCAAAGCCCGAAGTATCCATTCGTTCCGAGGGAACGAACAACACCATAGGTGTTGCTAGATTCTTCGCTTTCGCTCAGAA
Organism: Alphaproteobacteria bacterium; assembly: GCA_017528205.1. GTDB lineage: Bacteria > Pseudomonadota > Alphaproteobacteria > RF32 > CAG-239 > RUG410. The sequence continues at coordinate 12,241 of JAFXPE010000009.1, forward strand.
TGACGTGAATCTTTTTAGCAATATTAAGTCTTTTTTGTAGGGCGGAGATAAAGAAAAAACGGCAGATAATTAATCTGCCGCTTATATATTTTTTACGGATATACTAATTAAAAGTCATATCTTACGCCGAACAAAAATTCATGCGCGCGCGGTTTGTAATCAATTTTTTCATAAGAATAACCCGGAATGCGGTATTCTTTATCAAAATCACCGTAAGTAATGTAACGGTAACCTAAATCAAGGCTGGTGTGATTGCAAATTTTATAGCTTACACCGGCTCCGATTTGCATGGAAACACCGTTATCTTTAACACTTGAACCCTGGGATTCAAATTCGGCGCGACCCCATCCTAAACCTACACCTACATAAGGCTTTATCGGAACAACGGTTCTTAAATTAAAGTCATAATAAACATTGAACAAAACGCCTTGAGTTTTAATTTTGGCTTGATGCTTTTTAGCATCGCCGTTCTTGGTGTATTCGATTTCTAAACGGAAATCACCGTTGGAAACACCGTAAGTGTTACCTAAAGCAATTGAACCGCCCCATACATCATCATGAAGTTTGGCTTTGCCTTCGTTAACTCCGGTCATTTTTGCTTCATTGCGAGAAAGAGCGTATTTTGCTTTTGCCGCAACATAAGGATTAAATTGAAATGCAGACGCGTTTGCCGCAAAAAGACAAGCCACTCCGGCCATTAATAAAACTTTTCTCATATCTATTATCCTTTTTCAATTAAAAAACGAGAAAGATAAATCTTTCGGTTAGATTTGACCCCACTTCATAAAAAAAGTCAAATCAAAAAATTTTACAAATTGTAACAAAAAGCCAAAAGGTATTGAATTTTATGAAAAAAATTGTATCATTACGAAAGATTATGACAAGAATAAACAGCAAAAATGACAGCAAAAAAAAGATTTTAATTGAGGAAAAGGCGGATATGGCAGTTGCAACACCAAGGGAAATCAGATTTTGTTTGCCGGTCGGAAAGTGGGGATTTTTGAGCCCGTACGCGGCATTTGCCATAAAAATGCAAATAGACGGCAAAACCTATGTTTTTCCGACAGTTGAGCATTATTATCAGGCTATGAAATTTGCAACAACGGATGCGCGTTTTGCAACAATTTGCAAACTGAAAAGCCCCGATGAGGCGCGACTTTTAACCAAAACCGCGGAATATAAAATAAATCGCCGCGCCGATTTTGAGGCAAATAAATTTAAGATTATGGAAGCCGGAATGCGGGCCAAATTTGCGCAAAATCCGGAAGCGGCAAAATTGTTGCGAGAAACCGGAAGTGCGATTTTGATAAAATCGTGCCCGAAATGCTATAAATGCGGCTTCGGCGAAGGTTCGGGCGAAAATCGTATGGGCAAAATTTTAATGCAAATCCGCGCTGAATTGGCGGCGCGCGATAACGGATAAAAGTTCTGGACAAAATTTGTGCTTTTTACTTGTATTTTTTGTGTGTTGATGCTATTATGACCGTAAGACAAAGGTTTGAGGTTTGGCATGAAAATTGAGGAATTTGAATGTTTGGTGGATAAATGTTCAATCAGCTTGGACGCGAATAATTGCGTACATTTCAAACCGCTGTCTTATAAAATCGGCAAAGAGGCGGATAAAATAATCAAAGATAATCACCTCGAAAATTTGCCGTTGCAAAAATTTCAGCAAATGGCCGATGAATTGCGACCGCTTTATATGGCTCGCAGAAAAGTTAAGGCCAAAAAGTTTGAGCAATTTGCGCAAATGACCACGCAACAGGTTGCAGATTTGCCGCTTGAGAAAAAGCTGGAATATATGGAAGTGCTTTTTCCCGCAAATCAGAATGTGGGCGAGTTGAAGCAAATTTGCGCCCAAAACAAGGAAAATATTCGGGCTTGTTTGTTTAATATCGATTTTCCGCAGAGCTTCTGGGATAAAGAGAAAAAGTCGGCGGAGCGTTATGCCTCTTTGATTACAGCGCAACCGGAAATTACGGACAAGCTGAAAAATTGGCAGGAAACATCGCTTGACGATAAAAAAGAGGTAATAAAGCAGGCGGGCAAAGTTTTTGAATATGTGTACGGTATAGCACCGCAAGTGGAATACTTTACGCCGGAGGAGGCTAGGGTTAAAAATGCTCAGCAGGGGCTTTCTGCCGATGCGCATATTGAGGCGGCGTATCAGAAGGGCGGCAAAATCTATTTCAACGAAGAACGCTTGCAAACCAGCGATAATCTTTTTGCCATAGCGGTTTTATTTCATGAAGGTACGCATCTGCGCCAACGTTTTGAAACTTTTGAAGATGACACGGTGGAGCGGATATTTAACTGCAATCTGGTAAATGCCGCCACTTATGAAGATTTGCAAAGCGATAAAACCTCGGCCGATTATATGGATTTGTATGCCATGCAACCGAGCGAAAAGCACGCTCACGGTTTGCATGAGTTTGTGGAGCAGCAAATTATGGAAAAAACCGGAATGGAAAAAGTCAGTAGCACGGAGCTGAGCAAAGAAACCAAGCAAATTCACAACAAAGCCTTTTCTATGGCCAAAGTTACGCAATATCGCTCAAAGCAAAAAATAAATTGAAACGCTTAATTTTTTTTAGGGCAATTTTTTCGTTGCTAAAGTGGGATTTAAGATATATAAAGGGATAAATTTTAAACCGGAATATCTTAAAAACTGAGGTAATACCATGAATATGTTTAATAATTTGCCGCTAAAAAAATATTTCTCGGCGGTATGTTTGATTGTTTGTTCATTAGTTGCGGCCGGAATTTTGGGCACAGTATCAATGATTGCCGTGTACCAGTTACCGACTTACGAAATGGGTGGAAATGTCGCGGCTTCTTTGAAAATTTATGATGTTGAAAAAGACCGATATGCTTGGGCTCCGTCAATAATTAATTCGCAGTTGGATAATTTTACCGATGCAATAATGCTGAGTACGGCGGCGTATGAACGAGGGAAAACGTTTAAGGAGCGAGTGCGTGATGCCATGCTAAGTCCGTCGTATGTATATGATGGAATTACTTTCAAATCAGAGATTTTGCCTAAGGCTTTTAAGAGCCAGAAGCCGGAAAACGGGGTAAAACGCCGAGATTATGCAAGATATTGGCACGGTTATGTGGTTTTATATAAGCCGCTGTTAATGTTTTTTACGGTGGGGGATATTCGGATTATCAATATGATGCTGCAGGCATTGTTGCTTATTTTGCTGATGATGGAACTGTTCAAAGCCGGCGGAGCAAAGTTGGCGTGTCCGTTTTTTCTGGCGGTGTTGATTTTTAATCCGGTTAGTTGTGTTTTGGGACTGACATTCGCCAATCTGTACTATATTACCCTGATTTCGGCGCTGGTTGCCTTAAAATGGAAGCTTTATCAATCAAAATATTACTATTTATTTTTCCTCTGGGTGGGTATAGTGACTTCGTTTATGGATTTGCTGACTTATCCGCTGACCGCACTTGGTTGCAATTTGATATTTATGATATTGCTTACCTCTGACAAATTTTATCCGAAGATGAAAAAAGTTATCCTTGCCTCCGGTTTTTGGGGCACGGGTTACGGTATTATGTGGGCCGAAAAATGGATAATCGGTTGGTTGTTGACCGGAAATAATATTATTCAAAATGCGTTGAGTGCTGCCAAAATAAGAACTTCAGGAGATGTTGGTACTTCATGGGAAGCAATAGCGGCAAATCTGAAGAATTATAATAATCATATTTTTTATGCTTTGCTGATTTTGGGCTTGGCGGTATTGCTGATTTTATATTTGAGCGGAAAATATAAGTTAAAGTCGAATCGTGCGGTGGTGTTGCCGCTGTTGTTTGTTGCCGTATATCCTTTTATCTGGATATGCTTTATGAAAAATCACTGTTTTATCCATAATTGGATGACGCACAAAATATTTATGTTAACGATTTTGGCTGTGGTTTATTCGTTGGTTTATTCACTTGAAAAAAATTCTGCCGGAAAGCGGATAAATGTATTTAGCCTTAAAGCGTGGAAAAAGAATATGCCGCAATGCGTCAAAAAAACAGCGATAACTTTGGCTCTGGTGGCGTTGTTATATATCGGTTATGGTTTTATGCCAACAGCATTCAGAGTAGATGTATCAACACAATACACGCCGGAAGCTGTTATGAGTGTGAAAGTCGGCGAAAAAGAGATTTCGGAAGCACCATGGATGCAAAAGGGCGGAAGACGCGGTTTCGTTTTTCAAAAAAGTGGTTATTCCGCCAGATTTGAGTTGCTTATGAAAGAAGACGGCGATGTTACCATTGCTTTACGCAATCCTAATGAGCGAAGTGTTGGCGAGGGCTGCCGAAATAGATGGATAAAATATACCGATTTCACTATAAATGAAGATAAAATACAAACTGAGCCGGTTGAGTTTTGCTACAATAAACCGTTTATATATGTTTTGAAAGCCAAGAAAAATAAGCTCTACAAAATTAAATTTAAGGTGCGGAGAAAGTAAATGGATAAAGTAGCGGTTTTGATTCCCTGTTATAATGAAAGTAAAACCATTGCCAAAGTGGTGGCGGATTTTAAAAAACATCTGCCGGAGGCGGTGATTTATGTTTATGACAACAATTCGCAAGACAAAACCGCAGAAATTGCAGCCGTGGCCGGGGCGGTGGTACGTCATGAATATCAGCAGGGCAAGGGCAATGTTATTCGGCGTATGTTTCGCGAAATTGATGCCGAATGCTATATTATGGTTGACGGTGATGACACCTATCCGGCGGAATATGCGCGGGAAATGGCGGATAAGGTGTTAAATAGGCAAGTGGATATGGTCGTGGGAGACCGATTATCGTCCACTTATTTTGAGGAAAATAAACGTCCTTTCCATAATTTGGGCAACAGTATGGTGCGTTTTGCCATCAATTTGCTGTTTAAGAGCGATATTAAAGACATAATGACCGGATATCGGGCTTTCAGCTATCAATTCGTCAAAACCTTTCCGGTGCTTTCACGCGGTTTTGAAATTGAAACGGAAATGAGTATCCACGCCATTGATAAAAATATGGCGGTTGAAAATGTGGTAATTCAATATCGTGACAGACCGGACGGCAGCGAATCTAAATTAAATACTTATGTTGACGGAATCAAGGTACTTTATACCATTTTTAGATTGTATCGTACATATAAACCTCTGATGTTTTTCGGCGCAATTGCCGCATTGCTTGGGTTGATTGCCTTAGTGTTCTTTTTGCCGGTTTTGTTTGATTATTGGCAAACCGGAACCGTGGCCAAATTTCCGACGCTGATTGTGTGCGGATTTACGGTTATTGCGGCAATACAGTCGTTTTTTATAGGTCTGACGTTGCAAACGATGATTTTGAAAAATAAGCAGGACTTTGAAGCGCGATTAATTGAAATCAGTGAAATGTATAAAAATAAGCATAACTGATTGAAATTACATTGAAGTTTGGACGTAAATTTATCTGCAATTTGTTATTAGAAAAAATTAGCGGAAAAATTGACAATTTTAAATTTTTGTGATAGATTCAAAACATAACAAAACCTTGCTTGGTGTATTTGGGGGGCTTATGCTCGGTGATGAAGATAAAATCAAAAAAATCAAAAGCAGTTTGAGCGCTTACAGTTTGCGTGATTTGGGTTTGGCCGCTCTAAACTCCGATGCAGAATTACGATTTCATCAATACGTTAAGGGTATTTGTCAGCGCCTGTTGGGAGATACGCTGGATTTAGATGAAAAAAAGGTGATGTTTGCCCTGTCGGATAAACCGCGTATGAATGCGTTTCATTTCGCCGACAAAGATTTCAGCATAATTTATTTTACCGCGAATTTGCTCAATGTATGCGAAAATGAGGACCAACTGGCCTTTATTTTGGGGCACGAATTGGGACATTATGAAGAGTTTCTGCGACAGGGGGCAGACGAGGAAGATTCTAAGGCCGAAGAAACCGCTTGCGATTTGCGCTCGATTCAAAAAATGGCGCGCGGCGGATATAATTTGGAAGAAGCCTGCAATATAGCCGGCAAATTGTTCAGCGACCGTTCAATCAATATCGAATCGCTGAAAGATCCGCACACCAATGCGGGTTCGCGTGTCAATTTAATCAATGCTATGAAGAAAAAAGAACGGGATCGGGTTGTGGAAGAACAAAATATTGAAATTACCGAATCTACGCCGATAGCCGCCGATATTTTGAAAATGGTGAGAGAACTTCCCAAAGCACCGCTGCTTAGCGACATGTTGCTTTCTAAAATGAGAGCGCAAAATACAACAGAAGAGAAAGTGGCCGTATGGCTCAAAGCTTTTCATGAACACATTTTTTCTGACGGAAAAGATTTAGGAATTACCAAAGATGATGCCAAGGATTTAGCCGCTTGCATACAAAATATTTCTTATGATGATGAAACTTTTCCCGACAAGTTGCTGGCCGCTGTATTTGCCGATATGGAGAGCAAGCGTGGTGATGAGCGATTTGACAATTATTTGTATGTAATGCGCGATGTTTTGGACGAAGTATGGTCCAGTGATGCCGACTATAGCCATGCGGTGGTTAATGCTGATGAGCCGGAGAGCAAAACCGCAGCTTGGATGAGGAGATATCTGCGCGGTTTTCGCGGAGCAACGGGCGAAAAATTTGAGAAAATGATCAATAATTTGGAATACGTAAAAACGTTTATGGCTCAGCACGATTTTGACAATTATAAAGGTATTTATGTTAAGAATTTTAATTTGCTGGAGCTGGATTTTAACGCCGATGACGTTGGTAAAACGATTTCTCCGGAAATATTGAAATATATTCGCTCGCATATAAACGCCAAAGATAAGTTTAATACTTTCAGTGGAATGGTAGCGCATAAAATGAGCGACAATCTGGTTTTAACTCACACAAAAAAGGAGTGGTCGCTGTTTGTGGATGCAAACGGAGAAATTGCGTATTCTTTTCCGGCTCGGGATCTGAGTAAAATGCAAACCAAATTGATGGGTAAAATCATTGAAAATACTCAAAAAAACGTAGACGCTGTCGCAAACGGGCAGATAAATGATATGCGGCGTCGGTTAGATATTTTGAAAGAGGCGTATAACATTATTTTGCCGGCCGACAGACGTAATGATTTGAGCAGCGTTATCGAAATCAGAGATAAAAAAGAAGACGAAGAGGATATTTTGCTATCTGATGTGATGGCGGTTTTGCCCGAAGATACGGCAAAGTTTTTTGCCGAACGCTTGATGCCGGGGACAGCTCAGTTGCCGTATAGCGAAAAAATCGTAGATTTGTATGCCGAAACCATTCGCAATGCACCGGCAGAATATTATGAAGAAATCATGGATACGGTTTTGTATGCAGTTATTAAGGATAGGCTGTGCGGGCAGGATAAATTGCTCAGAGCGGTTTTGGATAATCCGGAATTTGCAAAAAAAATTCAGGAAACCGCTGAATCGTATGAAGCTTTTCCGGAAAAATCCAAAGGTTGGGAATGGGAAAACCTTTTTGATGAGCCGGATTTTGAGGATCGTTGTCGGATGCTTAATCTGGTAGAGCAGATGCGGAAAATTACCGATTATAAGCTTAAAGAGCATTTGGAAAAGGGTGGCAATTTTGATGATTTTGAGCAGCCGTATAAAAAAGATTTAGCTAAACTGTTCGGGTTTGCGCCGGTTGGCGAAATTGATGAACAAATGGCGCTGAAAAATATGGAGCAAACGCGAAATCACGATTATACGGATATAACTTTATACGAAAAGGCGTTTGTTACTTATTCGTCGTATGATGCGCTTAAGTCTGATACCGACAGCGATGCAAAATTGCTGTTGGGATATAATTGTGCCGGCGTTGATTTAGCTCTGCGACCGTATGCTATAGATGAACGGCTTAAAAATGTGGAAAAATACCATATTGACGATGCTGAACAAAAACAAATGCAACAAGTAAGAGACCAGTTTTTGCAAGCAATGGATAAGGTGCACCAGCGTTTGGCTGAGCGCATTGCCGAGGCGGATAAAGAAGGAAAAATATCTGTTGATGATATTTGGAATATGACACTTCGCAACAAAGAAACCATCAGCAGAGTTAACGGTAAAGAAGGTTTTGATACGTTGATTTCCAATCAGGATTTTAAGGAAATATTGCAGAAAACCATGGAAACCGGTCATCGACTGAAGTTACATACTTGTCTTTTGGCCTTGAGTTGTCTGACCGACCAAGAGCAAAGTACAAGCAAAAGCGATGCCTTTAAAGAAAGTTTGTGGCCGAGTATTGAAAAAATGTTTCAACGTGCGGATTTAAATATTACGGAAAAAACGGAACTTTTTCAGACATTAGCGGAGCATGATATATTCAGCAGCGATTATAAAAGATATTACGAAGTGCTGATTGGAAAAGACGGTAAAAGCGGGTTGTTGGCAGATATTGAAAAATTAGAAGATCCGAGTGATAAATTCGTGTGTTATAGAAAATTGCTGGATAAAGATGCACGCATTCCGGATCCGGAAATCAGAGCCGATATTATCAAAAAGGCAGCATATAACTTATGGATTGATGTTGATGCGTATAATGATATTGAAGCAACAGAACAGAATCGTGGGAATATCCGTTGGTACATACAAATGAGGATAAAAGATTCGGATATTGCCGAATTGGATAAGGTTGAAGTTTTGAAAGAACTTTCCGAATTGACAATGTCGCAAAAGGAATTGTCGCTGTTTATGAAACCGGAAGAAATAGACTTGCAAACCTCAGATGCCCAAGCCATTGTTGCGGCTTACGGTTTAGATGTTGTGGCTTACGGATTGCAACACTATCCGACAACAAAAGCTCAAATTCAGGACTTTTTATTGGGCGAGGGAAAAATCGAAGATGCGGCCGCCTTGGTAAAAGAAATGAAAATCGCAATATGCGAAGAGCACGATAAATATTATACGCCGAAAGTTTTGGACCGCTTTTTGCACGGCGAAGATGTGTCGGCCGATTTGAATTATGGCTCAGAAGATTATTTCAAAAAGCTTACGCCGCAGGTTTGTTTACACTTCAAAAAAGAATTTGATGCCGCACCGTTGGAAGCTAAGGCTTTGGTTGTAAACGAAATCATTACATCCGGCAGCAATGACTGGAATGAACCTTTCAAAATTGTGTCGGAAAAATTGTTTGCTGATGCCGGAGAATTGGGAAAAGTCGGTGAAGACTTTTTGCACAGCTATATTGCGGCGCGGCCGCAAAGCGAAAAAACGTTTTATTTGGCGGCAATGATGGCGGCGGCAAATAACAAAAATAAATCGTCGGAAAATTATGGAAATAGCCCGTATTCGCCGGAAGAACGCAGTTTGGCCAAAGGGTTGCGTCTGTTTTTGGAAAATTCCGGTCCGGCCGGTACCAAGTTGGCGCAGGCGATGAGCTCTTATCAAGATGTTCCGGAGTTTATCCGTTATGAAATGCAGTTTGCCAAAAGCGAGGCTAATCCTCCGGCGCGCTGGGAAATCTTTTCCGGCGATGAAGAAACTCTCAACAAGCTTTCCGAATATGGCGCGCTCGGCAAACGGCGCGGCTCGGCTTCGTTTTTCGTAACGTATGATTTGGGAGATAAAATCGTTAAAATTATGCGTCGCGGCGCAAAGTTGAAAGCTGACAGCGAGTTTGCCATTTATGCCGAAATGTTGCATACGTTGTCCGACGAATACGAAAATATATCTTCGTTTAAGCGTTTGGTGCAAAATGCGGCCGAAAATGTAAAGATTGAAACAGATTTGGACGTTGGCGAACAACAATATAAAGATGCCAAAAAACTCTATCCGGAACAAGTTGAAGCCAACGATGTCAATTTTAAGATTCAAGTTATGGATTGGGTGGCTCACGATAAAAACTGGGCAATTATGGATAAAGCCCAAGGCGTGGATTTTAAGGATTTGCAAGAGCCGTATAAGACTGCGGCGGGAAAAGCGGTGTTTGCTACCGAATTGGCTAATATGCTCTCCGGCAAGCGTTTTGACTTTGATCGGCACGGCGGGCAGTATAAATTTGATGCCGAAAATAATGTTATCGGGGTGTTTGATACCGGCTCAATGAGTATGGTGGAGCCTACGGATAAAGAAAGGAAGGCACTGGGGATTGTATTGGCGCGCACTCTTGAGGGAATGCGGCATAATTTGGATATCAGTGCGGTGTTCAGCGCCGAAATCGATAAGGTTACCAACGAACTTTATGCCGGCGAGATAAGAGGAAATAAGCCGATTCCGCCGTATTTGAGCGAATTTCAGCGCGGGATGTTGGCGCTTAATGATTTTTATGCTCCGCTGACAGGTAAAGATGTGGCGGAGTGCATAATTAAGGCGTTGGATAATGGCAAAAACCACGTTCATCCACGAATAGTCAAGGCTTTCAAACAAGAAATCGAAAACGGTTTAAAAAAGCAAAAAGTATCGATAGAAACTTTGCTCAAAGAGGAAGACGTGGATAAGTTGGCGCCGGAAGCGCGGGCAAACCGGAGAGTGGGCAAGATATTCTTTGAAGCGGTGTTCAAAAGTATTACCGAGGAGCAGAAAACATTAATGGCGCCTGATGCCATGCAAAAGCTGGTGGCTCATCTCAATCGTGAAGGTTCGGATTTGCAAATTGTCAAAGGCGTCATCAGAGGGGCGTATTCTAAGTTGAATCCGGCCAATTACAGCAAAGACGACCGCGAAGAGTTGGGAATGTTCTTGTATGAAATTTGTCGCGCCGATGTCGGTAATCAAAAGTTAAAAAAGGGCGAAACGCTGAATAATATTATTGCTCAGACGCAAAAGAAAAGACCGCAGATGGGTAAATATACGCAAAATATTATGAAGTTGCTGTCGGTTATGGGTAAGATTCCGGGATTTGATAACGAACCGCTGAAAAAAGCTGCCCTGTTCGTTACGTTTGCCGACAAAGATGTGTCGCAGGGATTTAAAAAAGCGCTGAATGAAGATAAGGATATCGGCTTTATCAAACGCACCATGCTGCGCTTGGCTCCGCTTGATTTTGTGCCGCGCAACGCCAAAAAGATGCTGATTAAATCTGTAAACAAACGTGTTTTGCTCAATTATGTTTTGAAACAAACGCTGGGGAAAGTTTTGCAAACTTCGGGAAATACAAAAGATAATTTATAATTTTCAAGTGGTACGGTAAAATGGAAGAAGAAATAAAATATTCGGAAATGGACGGAGTTAAGCATAAGTTTATGCCTCTGGAGGGGCAAAAAGCTCCCTGTGCCGTTTTTATCGGGTTTAATACGGTGATGGATTCCGGTATTAGAACAATAGGCAGAGGTAATTATGAAGAAATTGCCGCCACCGTGCAACGTTTGCGACAGAATGGAATTGATGCCGTGCCGGTGTTTTCCGAGTTGGCGGCAGATCCGTCTAAAACAGTGGTTACCGCAGGAGGTATTCAAACTCCGGTATTAAAGCCGGATAAGTTGGAAGAAGCGGCCAAACAAATTTTCGATGTGCTGAATCCGCGCCAAATCAGAAAAGAACCGCGCGGTTCGTATAATGGTTATAACAGCGAAAACTTTGTGGTGTGTTCGGCGGTGGAAATCAATCAAATGGCACCGGTTGCACCGATTAGCAACAATATTTATTCCAAGACTTTTGAAAGCGGATTAACTCATCCGGATACTCTAGAATATGTTAAATTGCGCGAACAATACGGGTTTGATTTGGAATATGATTTGGTAAAGGAAGCGGAAGGGCAAAAATTGCTGAGGGCGGAAGATATCAGAGCGCGAAATTCCGACTCCTTGAAATATGTGTATCGCGGCGGTTGTTTGGCCGATAATCCGCATACGGTGTATGCCGCCCGCGAAACCAAATATTTTGCCTATGCCACGCCCGATGTTATGTGTGCTAAAATGTATTCCGGTTGTGAAGATTACGGATATGGCGTGCATTTGCGGGCTACATCAGCCAAAGAAGAAAAAACTAAAGCGTACGGCTTGGTTTATGAAATGGAGGCCGCTCCGAAAACCGAATTATATACTGATTGGAGCTTGGAACAAGGACATTACGCCAAAAAATCGGCGCTTTCAAAAGATATAAGGCCTTCCGATTGGGATGGGTATAATATGGAAACTGTTGTAACTCCGTCTAAAAATAAGCTGAAAAATGTTTATTTGCACCTCAAAAGAGGCGACGTAGATATGTTTTATCCTATACCGCTGAAAGATAAAAGGTGGCAGGCGTTTTTGGCATTGCATCGCAGTTCGGACACATGTTTGCGCGGGTTTATGATGGAGCGGCGGCAGAAAATATTGTCGGAAAGAAAAGTATATTCCTCATTGAATAGCAAGAAAATATTAGGATTGTTTAAGGCTAAGGTCAAGCCTTTGGTATTTGATATTGAAAACAAAGATAAAGATATAGCCGCGGCCAATATAACCATTGAGGAAAAACGCCGTTTGCAGGGAAAGGGAGAAATTTCGCGACAAGAAGAAATGAAAAAAACGGCATCTCGCATTAAGGAGTTGCGTTGCAGTAAGGCCAAAACAATCAATATGAATCCGCAAGGCAAAAGTAAAGAAATTTCGCATTCAGTGTTGAAGTTTGTGTCCGAAAACAAAAAAACAGCCGGTTTATGAGTTGGTTGGGGTTTGACGGCAGATGAAAAGCATCAAAATAGAAGATAGAACAATGCGGCAAGCGGGCGAAGAAAACGGCCCGAAGGTGGGAATTTTTTGGCTGATTCCGGCAGAGATTATTGATGAAGAAGATGTTTTACTTTATGCTGAGCAAACGCTTTTCAATGCTTCGCACGTTGATATGTTTTATGACGCCACGTTTGAACATTATGTGGTGTGGGATACGATACAGATGATGTTTCCGGAGCTTAAAAATGCAGAGTATGAGGAATTTCCGCGCGGACGGGTGACTTTTACGGCAAAAAATTATCCGCAAGACGGGACTTTTAAGCTGATGGCCGATGTGAAAATTTTGCGGCAAAAAGAATGTTTGCTGAAGATTAAACAGATTTTTAATATGAAAAACCATAAAATTGAAGTGTTGCGTGATGCGCATTATCGAACCTAAGGGAAAGGCAAAATTAAATGAAAAAATGGGGAAGTTTTTTGGAATATGCCGGTTTGGAAATTGTAGAAAATGAGACAACAAAAGAATTGAAAGAAGTTTTTTCCGGCTCATATTCCGGAGTTGACGGGGGTGATATCAACGCCGAATATTGGTTTGTGGGCATGGAATGGTCGGATTATGATGATATTAAGGACGATTATGATTATTTGTATAACCGTTGGCGCAAGGTAGAGGAATTTTCTGATGATGTAGATATTAAAGACTGGGATTTGGAAAATAAATTGGATAGACTTTATCAAAAGTTATCGAACCATGTTTCGGGAAAGAAAATATTTGAAAAAAATTCGAATTCTTTTAAACTCAATTTGCTTCCGTTGCCGTTTGCCAATACTTCAGATGACCATGATAATTGGCAACAGACGCATTTAACCGAGGCAACCGGATTTGCTTCTTTTGATGAATATAAAAAGGGAGTTTTACCGGCGCGACAAAAGCTGTTTCAAGAACTTTTGCAAAGGAGTAAGAAAGCGAAAACAATTTTTTGCTTTGGTACAACGTATAAAGAAGGTTTTTTGGAGGCGCTGGTCGGAAACAGTAAATTAAGGGCCGATAATGAAGGTAAACTGCCTTGCAAAGCATCGGTATTTGTTTATGATATCAAGGATTGTCCGCAAATAAAACGGATAATTATTACATATTTTCCGTATTATTTTACTGATAAGGATTGGAAAGAGTTGGCCGAATTGGCAAAAAAATAGCCGCTAATCCTGATAAAACCAAAGTTTGTTTTTATCTTGCGGCAAGTCCAAAGACATTTGCAAACCATCGGCGCCGGTGCGGAATTTGTGGAGTTTTGTTGAATTGCCTTTATGGCAAAACAGTTCCAAAACTTTATCATCGGCGGTAGGTTTGCAGCGAATCAAAATGTCGGCCGCCGGATGACGGGTTGCCAATTCTTCATAATCTTCATCGCTGTAACCACAGTCATAAACAATGGCCGGAATTTGCAATTCTTTGGCAATCAGCTTTAGCTTTGTGCTGTTTTTGAAGCCGTCGGCCATCACAATTGCCGAAACCGATTTTCCGCTCAGATTGCGTGTAATTTCGCGGCGTAATTCTTCCAAGCTCGTGTCATTGAAAGTGCCGTCAATTCCTTTTATTTGCTTTAAGTTCAAGCGATTACTCAATTCGATAACCATTTCGCCGAAAGATTTATTTTCACCATAGAAGGCAAAAACATTGCAATTAAGCAGGGCAAATTTGTCACAGTTTACCAAAATAACAAACTTATCCGGTTGATTCTCGGTAATTCCTTTTAACAGCGACAGACAGATTTGTTCCGCCGCAATCGGATCAGCGTCGCCGCCGATGCAGCACAATTTATCCGGCCCCAGACCGCCGAGCTTGTCGTCAATAAACTTGAATCCGGTAATAACTTGAGGTTGCATATTCATTCCTTCGGTTAATTGTTGTTGTGATAAATAATGTCGTATTTTTCGTCAGCTTCGAGCGGCTGATATTGCTTGGATAAGGTGTCAAAATCATTTTCGCTGATGTTTAACTCTTGCGGATTTTCGGTCGAGCGCTTTAAAACTCGTTGTTTGGCGGTTGTCATATCGCAATTTATTTGATGAAAAATCACGTTTTCGGTAAGAGACTTGGCTTTTGCATAGGCTTCACGGCGTTTTTCTTTATTCCAAAAACCGTAATCCATAATAACGTCGCGGTTGCTTTTGATGATTTTGGCAGCCAAGTCCCACAGCATATCGTCAACTTTTTTGTAGGCGGTGCGAAACTCCGCTTCCGGCAGACTGCGGCCGAACAATTTGACCATATATTTGTCGTGCGTAAGGCAAACTGCCGGCAATTCTTCGGCCAATTTCTCGGACAACGTGGTTTTGCCGAAACCGATGAATCCGACCATTAAATGTATAGTTGCCATATTTGTTTCCTGAAGTGTTTAATATTCGTTTCCGGTATCGGTACGGAACTTTTGCTTGTAAGCCTCTTCCTGCTTGTTTGTCGGCATTCCGCGGCGTTTGGCCCACTGTATGCGGGCTTTTTCGGCGCGACGCTCATATTCTTTGGCACGGCCCAGATATTCCGCGGCGGTGTCGATATCAAACAATTCGCGGCGGCAAATATCTGCCGCGGTGTGGCAATAGCGCTTTTTGGCGCTGTTGGCCTCAACCGGCCCGAAATATTTATCTTGCAACAGCTCCAGAGCTTCCTCGATTTTGTTGAGCTTTTGCACCGGATCGGTTTCCGGCTGTTCCAAATCAAAATCTATGCGGCTTAAATCTTCCTGACGTTGCTCGCGTCCGAGGGCGTTTTCTTCAGCCAACTGCCGCTTACGATAAAATTTCACAATATCTTTATAAGGAAAGTTGTTTTTGTCGGTCGATGCCTTGTACACATCATAAATGATTTTCCCGTAAAGCATAATATCAACGTCCCGACGGTGAAAATAAGCCTCTTTGGCAATGCGCTCCATCTCTGCCGTGTTTTTCTTGTCGGTAAGTGCCAATCGTTTTTGCAAAGCTTGGCAATACGCGGTGTCGGAACGCGGAAAAATTCGGCTCATTTCAAGCAAAACGCGGTCCATGGCCTTAGCCTTGCGGGAATTATCCACCACGGAATCCATAATTTCGAACTGCCGAGAATCCAAGAGCGACCACGCGTTCTCGTCGCCCGGAATAAATTCCGAAACGGTTTTATTAAATTCACCGGAGCGAATGTCAAAACGTGTTGTTTCAAAATCTGCCATTTTATTCTCCGTCAGAGCTTTTTAACCATTTTCATAAAGGTAATGCCTTGTTCGTCAAACGGCTCGCCTTCTGCCGCGTAACCCAATTTTTCATAAAAACCGACCACAAACAGCATGGCGTGTATGATGATTTTTTTGTATCCGGCTTCTTTGGCTCTTTTTTCGGCATAAGCAACCAATTCGCGACCGATGCCTTCGCCCTGATAAACTGTGTCGACTGCAACCTGCATCAGCCTGATATCCGTATCGTCAATCGGCGCTAAAATCAGACCGCCGACCAGTTTGTCGTCCAACATTTCGATACAGCCGATATGCAGATATTTGGCTTCTTCCGGACGGAAAGAGTCCAAAAATTTTAACCCCAGCGGTTCCAGCAAGATTTTATATCGCAGTTCCACCAATTCGTTATAACGAGAAGAACCGAAATCTATGTCTATCATTTTACGCATGGCGCATCTCCCAAATGTTTATATATGCAATTAAAACATATTTTTTAGTGTTTGACAATAATTATTGCGAAACGCAAAAAAATAAATTATGTTGAGGGCAAGTTTTTTTGATTGGATTTATGATGACAGATTTGAGTTTGATTAGAAATTTTGCAATTATTGCCCATATTGACCACGGAAAATCGACGCTGGCCGACAGAATAATCGAATATTGCGGCGGTTTGCAACAGCGCGAGATGACCGAGCAAGTGCTGGATTCTATGGATATCGAGCGCGAGCGCGGCATTACGATTAAGGCACAAACGGTGCGGCTCGAATATCACGCCAAAGACGGCAAAACTTATTTGCTGAATTTGATTGATACTCCGGGACACGTCGATTTTACTTACGAAGTTTCCCGCTCGCTGGCTTCGTGCGAAGGTTCGGTTTTGGTGGTTGATGCCACGCAGGGCGTTGAGGCGCAGACTTTGGCCAATGTGTATTTGGCGTTGGATAACGACCACGAAATTGTGGTGGCGCTTAACAAAATAGATTTGCCGTCGGCCGATGTGGCGCGCGTTAAGCAACAAGTGGAAGACGTTATCGGTTTGGATACGGAAAATGCGGTGGAAGTTTCCGGCAAAACAGGTTTCGGGGTAGAAGATTTGCTGGAGGCAATCGTCAAATATCTGCCGGCACCGCAGGGCGAAGAAAATGCGCCGACCAAGGCTTTGCTGATTGACAGCTGGTATGATTCTTATTTGGGCGTAGTGATTTTGGCGCGTGTTAAAGACGGCGTGTTGCGCAAAAAACAAAATATTCGCATGATGTCAACCGGCTTGGATTATACTATTGACCGGATTGGGGTGTTTACGCCGAAAATGACCGACGTTGAGGAATTGCACGCCGGCGAAGTGGGATTTATTACCGCCAGTATCAAGAGTGTCGAAGATTGTAAAATCGGCGATACTATAACCGATAACCGCAAACCTTGCGAACAAATGCTGGCCGGCTTCAAACCGTCGGTTTCGGTGGTGTTCTGCTCAATTTTTCCAGTGGACAGCAGTCAATATGACGCTTTGCGCGATGCGCTGGCCAAGCTCAAGCTCAATGACGCCAGTATCGAATATCAGCCGGAAAATTCCGGTGCACTCGGTTTGGGCTTCAGATGCGGCTTTTTGGGACTGTTGCACATGGAGATTATTCAAGAGCGAATCGGCCGCGAATTTGATTTGGATATTATCACGACCGCGCCGTCGGTGGCCTATAAACTGTATATGACAAACGGGGCGGAAATGACGCTGGATAATCCGGCCGATATGCCGGACCCGTCAACCATTAAGCTGATTGAGGAGCCGATGGTGAAGGCAACGATTATGGTGCCGGACGAATATTTGGGCTCGATTTTGAAACTGTGCACCGAGCGCCGCGGCACGCAGGAAGATTTGACTTATGTGGGCAATCGGGCGATGGTGGTGTATAAAATTCCGTTGAGCGAAATCGTGTTTGATTTTTATGACCGCCTCAAGTCAATCAGCAGCGGTTATGCCAGCTTTAACTATGAGCTTATCGGCTATGCTCCGGCTGATTTGGTGAAAGTGCAGATTTTAATTAACGAGGAGCCGGTTGACGCTTTGGCGTTTTTGTGCAACCGTACCGAAGCCGAAGCCAGAGGACGGCAAATTTGCGGGCGGCTGAAAGATTTAATTCCGAGGCATTTGTTCAAAATTCCGTTGCAAGCATCTATCGGCGGCCGCATAGTGGCGCGTGAAACGATTTCGCCGATGCGTAAAGATGTGACGGCAAAATGTTACGGCGGCGATGTTACTCGTAAGCGTAAGTTGTTGGATAATCAGAAAAAAGGCAAACAGCGGATGCGCCAGTTCGGCAAGGTGGAAGTGCCGCAGTCGGCGTTTATCGAAGCCTTGAGAATCGGCGATAATTAAATTTTGCGCTCCAGATTTTTATAATCTTGAATAACACTTTTCAGGCGCGGATTATCAAACGGAATATTTTTGCTGATATTGGCGACATCTCTTTTGTATTCCGCGATAATATCATCGTACGAAAAACTGTACGCATTGCTGATTTCCGGAGTTGGTGACGGCGTGGAAGGGGCTTTGGCCAAAGTTTTGGTAACAAACGGTTGCGGCGGCTGGTCCGGCGTGGCGATTTTGCTGCGTTTTCCCTGCGGTTTAGGTTTTGCTAAATTGTTTTCTGCCGCGCTTTTGTCCGGTTTGCCGGAATAAACTTTGACGGCCGGAAGTTGCTGTTCTGCCTGCCGCTTTTGTTGCTCGGCTTTTTGTTGTTTAGCCAACAGTTCGGCACGTTTTTTTTCGGCCTCGGCTTTCTTTTGATTTAAGGCCGCGATTTGTTCCAAACGCTTTTTTTCGGCTTCCGCCTCGGCTTTTTGTTTGGCGGCCGTCTGTGCCGCGCGTTTCTTTTGGGCCTCGGCTTCGGCTTTTTGCCGCATTTCTTGCACTACCGGAGCGGTTTGGCCGTTAACCTGCATGGCTTCCACCGGCGGCAGTTTTTCCGGCCGATACATTTTATCCAAAGTTTGTTGCGGCACAAAAAAATTCGGCTCTTTGCGCGTGTGACGAACGGTTTGCGCCAACGCCGCCTGCGCAGAGAAAATCAAAACGGTAATGAGAATTATTTTTTTTATCATATTCGCCTCAGAGAACAGTTTACATACAAAATCTTAACTTATATTTAAGAGTTAAAACGTAAAGTTGTGATATGAATAAGTTTTTGTTTTTTATGGCATTATCGGTGATTTTCGGCCTTGTCGCAACAAAGGCCGAAGCCGGTGAACGCGTGCCGCTGAATTGTGTGCGGATGGCGGAAAATATGAAGTTGGTGACCGTAAATTACAACTACGGAGAGTTGCGGCTTGATGCCAACAATAATACTGCGGAAATTTCGCAATTGTGTTCGGATCGGGCGGCCGGTTGCTTTCACGGCCCGTCGGGTTTAATTATCAACGTTGATGTGACAAAGGTTGATGTAGGCGCATCGTGTCAGGCGTTTCAAATTGCGGTAAATTATGATTTTTCCGGTTCAAAGATTTATGTTACCAACGAGTATAATCCGTGTAACACGCGTGCGGTTTTGCGACACGAATTGCAACATTTTATGATTTGGAAGACTTCTAAAGAACAGCTTGTTCGCGAAACAAAAATAGCTCTGAAACGCTGGGCAATACAAAATATTGAACGTGTCGGCGATGAGGAACGCAACACAAAAAATCACGCACAAGGTGAGGTTTATAAAATTGTCAACGGGTTGATGAGCAAGTGGGCCAAGCTGGAGGCAGACAACGATAAGGTGTTGGACGATACGGATCATGATACAAATACGGAAGTAAATTACTCCGTGTGCTCGCAATATGAGCTGGAAATTATGTAAGCAACTAATAGCTTTCGGTAACGATTTTATTTTGCATTTCGCCGATTTGTCTTAACAAAATCGGATTGGTTATATCTAAACCGGAGCTGATGCGTCCCAAATCTTTCAAATAGCTGTCAAAAATAGGTTGATAGATGTTATCAATCTTCGGATTGCCGCTACGAGCGGCGATAATACGACGGTTTTTGCTGGGATTGATGTGTTTGCGGTGATAGCTGAAAGCGTGGTTGTATTCGTGGTCAAAAACCGATACATAATGCAACGGTTGCGAAACTTGTTGGCCCTTAACGTGATAGGCGTGAGTAAACTTGTTGAGCTTTTGGGTGGAAATGTGCCAAAAGAGCGGATCGGTAGCTTCAATAATGGAAATTCGTTTTATGGCCGGCGCTTTTTTGAGCAATTGCGTAAATTTTTCTTTGCGCTTTTTATAATTTTTTGAGGTTTGCGCCATTTCGGTACTGATTTGGTCGTTAAGTTTGTAATTGGCCAGCCTGAAGGCGAAGGATTGCTTGTTCCAGTTGTTTTTCAAAGCAATCATGCGCTTGGTGTCGGCATTGATGGCATCGGCCTCTTTTTGCAAAATTTGCTTTAATTCGCTCGGTTGCAGATAATACGAGGCTAAGATGCTTTTTTTATATTCTTTTTTGCTTGCTTCGTCGAGGTGGGCTTTTTTCAATATTTCATCAATCGGAGCCGGCTTAATTTTCATTTTTTGCGATTTTTTCCCTTGAGTTGACATTGGCTGCCGAACTACAGATGAGCTTGCCGATGCGGTTTCAGGATAGAAGGAGTTTTCCAAATGGTCATCGGTGTACATTCGTTGTCCCTGTTGCAACATTTGTTGCGCAGTTGGAAGTTTTTCGGACGTATGTGCTTGCTGAAGCGTCTTTTCCGGCACAAAGAAACCAGGTTGTTTTTGCTTGTGCTCAACGGTTTGCGCATCGGCGGAGAATCCGGCGCTCAAAAAGAACAACAAAAGTACGCTTGCCACATATTTTTTCATAAGCGTAATTTAGCAAAAGAGTCTTAACGTTGACTTAATAAATCCGTGCTAAAAGAAGATATCGGAGGACAGATGTTAAAAAAACTGGTTGCAACGGTAATAGTTTTGGGGTTTTCGGCATTCGAAGCATATGCCGCTTCCGGCGGTTATGCCGCGCGTAAATGCAGCGAAGAATACAGGAACAATCCTCCGGAAATTGAGATTTTGTATAACTACGGCAATTTGAAATTTGATAATTCACAGTCAACGGAAGAGTTGAAGAAACTTTTGTTGCAAAATTATCCGAAAGTGTCGTCAAAAAGGCTCAACGGGCTGACGCAATTTATGCCGTATGTTTTTATTGAAAGTAGCTCCAATCGAATGGTTATAGGCGATTCCGCCTGTTATTATCCGCAGCATGTGCGCGTTGTTGTCGGTTATAAGCCGACGGTGTATATTCGTAACGACATACAGCCGGGAAGTTGTCGCTTTAACGTAACGCTTCGGCATGAACAGACACATTTGGATATTGCCCATTTGAGCCTGAAACGCTTTGCGCAAAAAATTAAAAGGGTTTTTCCGCAAATGGTAAAAGATATCGGGTTTAAGTTTGTGCCTTATAAAAGCGATGTTGACGGAAGTGAAACCTCGGCAAAAATCAATGAAGCCTATAAAACTCAGCTGAACACGCTGTTTAACGGATTTGTAGAGGAAATGGCCGAGCAACAAATGCGTATTGATACTGCGGAAAATTATAAGGAAGAAACAGCGTTATGTCCGAATGATTAAGCACATATCTGATGTAACAAATTAATACATTCTTCGATGTTGTCGACGGCATAATCTATGTATTCAACCCCTTTGTTGTTTTCTTTGCCGTGGCAGAGGCGCAATGTTTTCATACCGGCCTTTTTGGCAAATTCCAAATTGGAGTAACTGTCGTCGATAAAAATGCAATCTTCCGGCTTGATTCCGGCCGCTTCGCAAAACTTGAGATATACGTCGGCGCTGTCATTTTTTTTGTAAGAACCGAATTCTTCCACCGAATAAAAACGGCCGGCAAAAAAATCGTATAAACCGAGGTGTTTCAAAATGGCTTCGCAGGCATTATGCGAGCTGGTGGAAAAAATATATTGCGGGCAATTCAGCTTTTTCAGCTTTTCCAGAAAATTCGGATACGGCTTAATCGGGGTAAGATTTTGCTCTTTGCGTTTGTGATAGGCGTCAAACAAAGCTTTCGGATCGGTGCCGTATTTTTGCACAAACAGCTCGCCGCCGTCACGATATGTGCGGTAAGATTCGGTCACCATGGCTTTGGCGGTTTCAAAATCCAACGGAAGCTTTAAATCTTCAATCGCGGCTTGTGCCATGATGGTATCCATTAAATCATGAAATTCCGGTGTTTCACGGTATAAAGTATTATCCAAGTCCCAAACGATAACCATGTTTGTCATTTTCTTTCCTGCTGTTTTTAATCGCTATGAAAGATAGCATAATTTTTTTGAACGTCAAGAGTTAAAAAACAGCGGCATTGAAATTGTTTTGCGGCGTATTATATCGCAAAAATAAAGGAAAGGCGGAGATGAAGTCAAAAATTTACATTTTTTGTTTGTGGAGCACGGTTTCGATTTTTTCGCAAACAACCATCGGGTTTGTGAGCGAAAACGTGTTGCAAATCGGGGATTTTGAGCCTTTTCCGAGTCTTATTTTGTCGCTTGATGCAGATTTTGAGGAGGCAAATGACGAAGCAACCGAAGATTAAAGTTTGGCGTCTATTAAAGACATAACCTTGGATAAAACGGTTTGAACGTCCATTTCCGAAGTATCAATAATGATAGCATCGTCTGCCGGTTTTAACGGTGCGGCGGAGCGTTTGCTGTCGCGTTCGTCGCGGGCAATCATATCTTGCAAAACTTTGTTATAATCGGCGGTTACACCTTTTTCCAAAAATTCTTTATAACGGCGCATGGCGCGGATTTCGGTTGATGCCGTGATAAATAATTTTAAATCGGCATTCGGACAAATAACCGTGCCGGTATCGCGGCCGTCATAAACAACGCCGTTGGCCGGAGTGCCGTCGGCAAACACCGGATTTAAGGCAAAATCTTTTTGCATTTTCAACAGAGCGGCGCGTACATCATGATGCGCCGAAACCACCGAGGCGGCGTGACTGCCGATGTCGGACCGAAAATCAGGATGCACGGACAGTTCCATCATTTGCGGAAAAGTCAGATTTTGCGCAATTTTGGCGGCAGCTTCCTGATTTTGTAAATCTTCGCCGCTCAAAACCATTTGCAAGCCCACGGCGCGATATACCATTCCGGTATCAAAATAAGCCAGTTTGTATTTGGCGGATAAAATTTTTGAAATTGTGCCTTTTCCGGCAGCTGCCGGCCCGTCTATCGTTATAATCATACCGAAACAATCCTGTTTTTAAGTTGCAAAATTTTATATTTAATTAACACATAATGCTGTATAATAGCAACCGAAAATGCAATTATGCAACAATTTTTATTGCATAGAGTGGGGAGAAGTGAAAATGAAATTTTTAATTGCGGACGATCACGAATTATTTTTGCAAGGCTTGGAATTTGTTTTGCGCAAAGAATATCCGCAAGTCGAAATTTCGTTGGCCAAAAGTTATACCGATATTTTCGACATTTTGGAAAAAGATAAGGATTTTAATTTGATTTTGACCGATTTGGCTATGCCGGGCGGTGATTGGCTGGAGGCAATCGGCAAAATTCATGAACTTTGTCCGGAAGTGCCGATTATCATTATTTCGGCCGTTTTTGAGCGGGAAATTTTGCAAAAGACCTACGATTTGGGTGTTTCCGGCTATATTTCCAAGGCGTTTCCGAATAACTTGATTATTAGCGCCATAAATTTGGTGTTGGCCGGAGGAATGTATATTCCGCCGGAGATTTTGCAAATGAGTATGAAAACTTCGTCCGAAAGTGTTAAATTGTTGCTTAACGATTTGAATTCAACCGAAAAATCGACCGATAATCATGGAGTTACTCCGCGGCAAATGGAAGTTTTGAATTGTATGGCCGAGGGACTTTCCAACAAACAAATCGCATATAAGTTGGGTTTGAGTGAGGGCACGGTGAAAATTCACATTACCTTGCTGATGCGCACATTGGAAGTGACCAACAGAACGGCGGCGGTGCGCAAAGCGGCACAATTCGGATTGCTGAAGGTCGGGCAATAAGGAGGAAAAATGACAAAGCTGAATGAATTGCCTCCGTATATGAACATATTGTCGAACAATATCTACAAAAACAAGGTGTTGTCCGGCATTTTGGATGATTCGCGAATCGTTACGCTGACAAGTTGTTGGAGCTCGGATAAAATCATTAAAGATGTTTTGCGCGAAATTACCAAAAATGCCCACGTTTTGCAAATCGGGCTGACTTTCGGAAACCAGATTTCGGAGGTGTACGAAAAGGTTAAAAAACACGGCAAACTGGATATATTCGATGTTTCCGAAACCCAGATAGAACGCGCAAACGAGCGCTACAAAAATGACGATATTACCATTATGAACTATAACGCGGCGTTGCCGTGGGACGAAAAATATGATGTGGTGATTTGCTATAATTTGTTGCACGAATTGCCGCTGAAAACCCGTCAAAAGGTTATGGATAACGCGCTGAACTGCCTGACCAACGGCGGAAAGGCGGTGTTTGTCGATTATACCGAGCCGGAATTGTGGAATCCGGTGAAATGGCCGCTGTTTTTATATAACCGGTTATATCGACCTTTTGCCGAAAGCTTGTGGGAAGAACCGCTGGAAAGCTTTTGCTCAAAAAAAGAGGAATATCGCTGGCATCACACCTATTATTGCGGAAAATTATATCAAAAAGTGGTAGCCGTGCGCAAAATTTTGAGCAGCGAAGATGTACTTAAGTTGACAAAACTATTTCACGGCAAATAGCAAAAATATCTTGCGTATATCCCGATTTTATCATCTGAATAGCCTTAAAAGTTGACAGATATAAATTTTTGTTGACAAAAATTAAAAATGTGGTAAATTTTAGGTATAGAAAACAATTTACAGGGGGATATATGAAAACAAAAAATATGCTTTTGGTTGGTGCAGCTGCGACAATTTTGTCGCTGTCTTCATGCAAACAGGAAACTAAGACAAAAGACGCGGAAAAACCAAATACCGAAGCAATTGCCA
Source organism: Alphaproteobacteria bacterium (assembly GCA_017528205.1). Taxonomy (GTDB): domain Bacteria; phylum Pseudomonadota; class Alphaproteobacteria; order RF32; family CAG-239; genus RUG410. Next base: position 37,035 of record JAFXPE010000009.1, read on the forward strand.
AGCAACAAAAAGCCGAAGACGAAAAGTTTTTTGAAGAAACTGTCCAGAAGTTGCAGAAAGAATACGGTTATGACCAAGCCGCCCACAGAGCGGCCAGAGCCGCAGCGGATTCCATCAGCGGAAAAATTGCGCAAGTTGATGAACGACAATATCATAAGCTTAACCGCGAGGTAGATGAGAATTTCGATAAAATCGAAGGTAAATATGAAGAAAAAATCGAAAAAATGTTAACCGAAAACTATAAGATTTATCTGAATGACGCGGCTAAGAAAGAATTACACGAGTTGTGTCAATATACATACGGATATGCGTTTCCGGATCCGGAAGCGGAAGATAAGTCTTTTAATATAGATACTTACGGATTTGATAAATTTTTCGAAAAAGTAGACATGGATTCGTATGGTGAAATGCGCCAAAAAGAAATTAAAGACAAAGCCGCGCAGATGTTGCTGATTATGTGCAACGAAATGAATACCAAACGTTTGGCGATTGCCAAGAATTATGCCGAATATTATCCGATTTTGGACCCGAGTAAAATTCCGGCAGAATACGCCAAAGATGTGGTTTATGACCCTTATGTAGGGGAATCCGAAGGCGGAATAGAATTGGGATATGAAAGCTGGATGGTAAGCAGAGATTCCACCGGACATCCGGAATTTGAAGTGTATCGCAAAGTTTCGGTATATGATTCCAAGTTGCCGGTTGACTTTTTCCACGAAGAAGGAGCATCTTACAAACTTAATCGAGTCAGTAAGGGTAAGTGGCAGGTCGAAAGAAAAAGCAAAGACGGTAAAGTCGCCAAAACACCGGTGTTCGACGACAATGTTGAATATCAAATTACGACAGGCGGTTATGGCAATGAGTTTGATGCTACTCCGGGAACAAATATGGGCGTGCGCGTCAGCGTTGCGGAAAAACTGTTTGAAATTAAGTGCAAAGATGACAAACTGCATTCCGATGCCGAGGCCGCAAAATTGAAAAAGCCGTTGCAAGAGGCGCTGGATAAGCAAAAAGCCATTATCGAAAAATATGAAGGTATCATAGATCGCTCTTTCGACGAGGCCGAAAAATTGCTCGATCAAAGAAAGAAACAGCGTGAAAATGCCACGCAGGTTGCGGCATTTAAGCTTCAAAAGGGCGAAGTTGAAAAATAACCGCAAATTCAGAGCGGGTTTTCAAAAGTTGCGGAAGATGATTTTTCCGCAACTTTTTTGTTGTATCAACCGGTCGTTTTTTTTATTGAAAAAATTATTCACTCGGTTTATAGTCAAACGAATTTTGTAATATTTAATTTTTGGAAGAAAACAATGGCAAATGAAACAAATATCCATAGAGAATCGAGATTAGCTAAGTTAAAGACCTTGCAGGAAAAGGGATATAACCCGTATCCGTATAGGTTTGTGCCAAACGCATATGCGGCCGAATTGCACGAAAAATACAAAGATTTGGAAGCCGGAATCGATACCGAAGATCGGGTGACGATTGCCGGACGCGCCATGGCTGTGCGCAACAGCGGAATGTTTGTGGATATTAAAGATAAAAGCGGCAAAATACAGGCTTTTTGCTATAAAAAGATTCTTCCGGAAGAAGATATGGAACGCCTGAAGTGCGTTGACGTGGGCGATATGGTGGGTGTAAGCGGCTTTGTGCGCCGTACACCGCGCGGGGAATTAACTATTGCCGCCGAAAAATTTGATATAATATCCAAGTCGTTACAACCGCTACCGGAAAAATTTCACGGTTTGACCGATGTTGATGCGCGCTATCGTCAGCGCTATGTTGATTTTATTATGAACGAAGACAGCAAGGAAATTTATAAAAAACGCTGTCAAATTACCTCGGCAGTGCGCCGTTATTTTGAAAATCACGAGTTTTTGGAAGTGGAAACTCCGATGTTGCACCCGATTATGGGCGGTGCCAACGCTAAGCCGTTTATTACGCACTATAACGCGTTGGATACCGATATGTATTTGCGTATTGCGCCGGAATTGTATTTGAAAAAGCTGGTGGTAGGCGGTTTTGATCGGGTGTTTGAAATCGGTCGTAACTTCCGTAACGAGGGCATTGATAAAAAACATAATCCGGAATTTACCGGTTTGGAAGCCTATCAGGCGTATGCTGATTATAACGATATGGCAAATTTAATTGAAGATTTAGTGCGTTATGTGGCAAAAGAAGTTTTAGGTACTACCCTTTTGACAATCGGCGATAAGGAAATAGATTTGGCTAAGCCTTTCCGTAGAGCCTCAATTGTGGATTTGATTAAGGAAAAAACAGGTATTGACTTATTAGAGGCACAGACTCTAGAAGAGGCTCAGGCAATGGCTAAATCCATAGGCGTTGATGCCGGTGCTTGCACCTGTTGGGGCAAGGTGGTGCAGGAAGTTTTTGACGAGCGGGTGGAAGAAGCGTTGATTGAGCCGACGTTTGTTATGGATATGCCGCGCGATGTATCGCCGCTGGCTAAAACACACCGCAGTAATCCGCGTTTGGTGGAACACTTTGATGCTTATATCGGGGCAACGGAAATCGGTTGTGCATATTCCGAGCTTTCCAATCCGTTGGAACAGCGTGAGCGCTTTGAAGCTGAAGTCGCGGCTCGCGGCAATGGTGATGATGAGGCGCAAATGCTTGATGAAGACTTTATTTGCGCTTTGGAAAACGGTTTTCCTCCGTCCGGCGGTATGGGCATGGGAATCGACCGCTTTGCCGTTTTACTGACCGGTGCCGATACCATTCGTGATGTTATAGCATTCCCGACCTTGAGAAAAAAGGATTAGTCTGGAGGTAAAATGAAAAAAAGCCTTATAGCCGTTTTGATTTTGGTTTTGGTGGTTGCCTTGGAGGCATTGGCCTTGTATTTTAAGGCAAAAAATCCGGAACCGACGGTGTTTGCTTTAGATACTCAGGAATATGCTCTGCCGGTGAGACCAATCAAAGTCAGTCCGCTTCCGTTTGAAACAGACTTTGTCGAAGTGGCGGATAAGGCTCTCAGCGATGTGCAGTTTGTGATAGAAAACAGCTTTGCTCGCAAGCTTTCACAATCGGTTTTGCAAATGGTTTCGCAACAGGAAATGGAGGCCTTGCGCAAGAGTGAACAACGCAGAAAATTAGATGAGTTCAGACAGACAATGGCAGCGGAAAGCACGGAAATTCGCGGAGTTTATTTGGGCAATAATATGTGCGAAATTGACGGCATTAAGGGGCTTTGCGCCAACGGAGTTTACACTTTGGGTGAGCATTGTATAGCGTGTTTTGATGGTGTGTGCGCCGGTGCCAAATGCGCCAAAAAGCCGAAGGCCGAGGTTGAAGTTGCGGCTACGGAAGATACAAAAGCGGAAAATGCGGAGGAGGAGCCTACGGTCGTTGAGAATGCGGTAGTGGAAAATGTTGAAAATTCTTCGGCCGAAAAAGTTGAAGAACAGTCTGATTTGCACGACATTTTACAAAATGCGGAAGCGGCTTCTCAAGCCGAGAGAGTTGCGGCCGAAACTCAAGCCGAAGTTGCGGCAGACGCGGAAGCGGCGATAAATAATCCGCAGCCGGAGGAGGCAGAAGTTGTTGCCACAAAAGAGGAAGTAGCAGAAGTTAAGCCGGTTGAAGCTGAGCCGAAAGCTAAGGAAGAGCCTAAGGTTGAGGTGGAGCAAAAAGTTGAAGCAAAAGCGGAGAACGTCGCGGTTCCGGCAGAAGAAAAAGCCGTAAACAAAGCCGATGGAAGCAAAAAAGTTCATGTAGCCGTGGTTATCGACGATTTGGGGCTGAGCGTGCCGTTTACCAATCAGATGGCCGAGATAAAATATCCGATAACGGTTTCTTTTTTGCCGTACGGAATGTCAAACAAAAAGCAGGTTATGCAGTTGAAAAACGCCGGTATGGAAGTGATGTTGCATGTGCCGATGATGCCGCGTGTGCCGGCAGATTTGGCGCCGGTTACCCTGTCGCCGAAAATGAGCAAGGCCGAAATTCAGGAAAAATTGCTGACCATGATGGAGCGTTTCAGTGATACGGGAATGCAGGGCATAAACAACCATATGGGAAGTGCCTTTACCGAAAGTCGCGAGGCTATGTCCGCGGTGATGGAAATATTAAAAGGAAAGAAGATGTTTTTCTTGGATTCCATGACAACCGGAAAATCCGTCGGACGCTCGGTCAGCCGCGAATACGGAGTGCCGTTTGTGGCGCGCGACGTTTTCTTGGATAACGAGCGAAACTATAATTACATTATGGGCCAATTCCGCGAAACAGAGCGCGTGGCCAGAAAAAAAGGTTATGCCATCGCTATCGGTCACCCGTATCCGCAAACCTTGCAGGCGTTGCGCGATTGGCTGAAACAAACGGAAGAAAAAAATATTGAGGTTGTACCGTTGTCTTTTTTGGTTAATAAATTGAATTAACGGCAAAAGTGTTTTTTAAGAAAGGACTGTGAAATGTCAAGAACGGTAATGTTGATGGTAGTTTTGATGCTGATTTTTATGTACGTCGGCAATTTGCTCGGCGGGCAAGAGGGTATGCAAACCGCGTTTTTGGCCGCGTGCGGAATGAATTTTTTCAGCTATTTTTTCAGCGATAAGCTGGTGTTAAAGCAGTATAAGGCCACCGAAGTTACGGCTAATACGTCACCGGAATTGTATAATATTGTGCAACGCTTGGCTAATAAAGCCGGTCTGCCGATGCCGAAAGTTTACATTATTCCGGAAAGCGTGCCGAATGCTTTTGCTACCGGACGCAGTCCGAGCCATGCTGCCGTGGCTGCCACTCAAGGCTTGCTTAATTTAATGACTCCACAAGAAGTGGAGGGGGTTTTGGCTCACGAAATGAGCCATGTTAAACATCGCGATATTTTAATCGGTACGGTTGCAGCGGTGTTTGCCGGAGCAATTGCCATGCTGGCAAATTTTGCGCGCGTGGGAACCAACAATAATCAGAATACGCAAAAGCGTAATGTCGGCGTTTTGGCGGCGGTTTTGTTGCCGATTGCCGCTACGATTATCCGCATGACAATTTCGCGCACTCGCGAATATAAGGCCGACGAGGGAGCAGCTTATCTGACCGGTCATCCGGAATGGCTGATGTCGGCGCTTTCCAAGTTGGAGGGATATTCGCAAAACTACCAAATGCAGAACGCTACGGCGCAGACCGCGCATATGTTTATTATGAATCCGTTTAACGGTATTACGGGTAGTTTAACCCGCTTGTTTGCCACTCACCCGAGCACGAAAGACCGCTTGAACGCTTTGGCGGCAATTCAGCAAAAAATGCGCTGATTTATCTACTGAAAAGTAATCCCCCGAACATTTTTATAATGTCGGGGGATTTGGTTATTTGTGCTTAATATTGCTGAGTGCCAGGGCTATCATACCGATTATCGGCACCAGATAGAACCAGGAACTGCTAAAAAAGCGGAAATCGTTGTTGACGCCGGTCGACAAAGTGAAAAGCATCAGACCGATAATCAGAAACGTAACGGCAAACCACAGCATTAGAACATTGTGGTGCTTGCGGCGCTCGTTTTGGCGATAAGCCTGTTCCGCCGGAGAAAGATGAATTTCTCGATCATTTTGCTGCCACCACGGGTTTTTGTTTTTCCAGCGCAACTCGTAATAAATCATAACGAGTGTGGATACAATTGCGGCGAGCAGAAACGGAGTGCAAATAATTCTGATTTCTTCCATAAATAATAAGTTTTTAGATTCATAATTACTCTTTTTATGAAAGCAAGTGTAGCAGATTGGTGTTATTTTGCAAGCGCTATTTCGGTTTATGCGGCAAGCGGCCGGCGTGTCCGCCGTATCCCATGCCGACCTTGCGGCCGATGCTCATAATTTTGGCACCTATGCAGGTTTTGCAATGCAACGGGGTATCATCAACGCAGATTTTTCCGGGATAAAGCTCATAAAGTCGACGATATTCGCCTTCGGTTACGTTGGGCATAACCACATTGGCACCGCTTTGCAAGGCTAAAATCCGGCCTTGAGGGTGCAAACTTTCCATGGCGGTGGTGGCCGGAATATTTATATCAGGCAACAATAAGCGCATAACCGCCATTGTGCGCCGCGCCAAATTAAGAGTGCCGCCGGCTTCATCTTTAAGAGGCGTTTGCGGGTGCGGAATAAACGGACCGATACCGGACATATCCACTCCGACCTGCTTTAAATACAGCAAATCATCGGCAATGGAGGCAATCGATTGTTGCGGTAAGCCGACCATAATTCCCGAGCCGAGCTCGTAGCCGATTTCTTTTAAGGCTAAAATGCACTCGTGGCGATTTTGCCACGTCATGCCCGGATCAAGGTGATGATACAAGTTTTTGTCGGTGGTTTCAATGCGAATTAAATATCTGTCCGCGCCGGCGTCAAACCAGGCTTTGTAATCGTCGTAAGAGCGCTCGCCGACCGAAAGAGTGATGGCAACGTCAAATTTTTTGATGGCTTCGACAATGCGGCACATTCTGTCGCGCGTAAACCACATATCTTCGCCGGATTGCATCACTATGGTTTTAAAGCCCATTTCTGAGGCTTTACGGGCAGTGTCAATCAATTCTTCTTCGCTCATGCGATAACGCTTAAGCAGGGGATTGTCGCGTCTGATGCCGCAGTAAAGGCAGTTGTTGCGACAAATGTTGGAAAACTCTATCAAACCGCGCAAATGAACTTCGTCACCGACGTATTGTTTGCGCACGGCGTCGGCCTTTTTGAATAAGTCTTGCTGATTCTGTTCGTCGGCCAAAAGCCGGATAATTTCGTCTCTTTCTAGCATCATAGCGGAAGTATAGTTGAGGAAAAGCGGTTTGTAAATAAAAAAACGCCGAATCGGAACGATATGTGGGAGCGCCTCGGGCGTTCGACTCTCACCAGAACGAGATTATAAAAAATGATTTTGTGTCATTCTGAGGCGTAGCCGAAGAATCCAGCAATGCCAAAGGCATTGTTTCGTTTTTGGGGACGAAATGGATACTTCGCCGTTTTTTCTGGATTCTCGCTTTCGCAAGAATGACGGAAACACAATGGCTCAGTATGACGAGGAAATAATATGCCACACTAAGGGTGCTCTGGGCGATTGTCCTTCGCTAAAGCTCACGACGGCCTACACCACCCGCCCCGATGCGGCGGGTGACACGGCCCCGAACGAGGGCGTTCGACTCCCACCAAAGCGAGATTATAAAAAAAATGCCACACTAAAGGTGGCATTTTTTTTATAATGGCGCGCTCTGGGCGATTCGAACGCCCGACCCACAGCTTAGAAGGCTGTTGCTCTATCCTGCTGAGCTAAGAGCGCATAGCTGAAACTGTTGACTGAACAGAAAATTGCATAAAAAATCAACATTGTCAATCATAATTTGTAAATTTTTTGCATTTTAGACTTGCAATTTTGCTTGAAAATTGATATATTGTTTTTTGTCGAAATTGATTATTTATTTAGAGATTATATTCACTATATGTGTAACCAAAAATGTTTTTTATGTATGGAAAAGACTGAAAAAACTGAAAAAGAAAAGTATCATGATTTTTGCGTTAAGTTCCGCAATGAGATTAAGACGCAGGGTTTGCAACAGGTTATAAGGGATCTGGTTTCTTCGACCAGTGAAAAAGTCCCGCTCCGAAAGGAATACCTTACACGTGAGTGCAAGAAGAATTCTTTCCGAAACCAGTTCCAGACGGCCTGTGAATCGTTGATGATGGATAGACAACTCAAGCCTGCTATCCGCGCAATTCAGCAGGAAATCATGGCCTAAGCGGCTATATACTTTTATTTAGCAAACATCCGGTGCCAGCGTGCAGAAAGACCGGATGTTTTTTTTATTTTCTCACCGTCATTCTGAACGTAGCGGAAGCAGAGTGAAGAATCTCGTGAGGCGCTGTGCGGCCTCGGGTGTTTAATGAAGCGGCTGTATGGTTGACTGCTCCGACTGCATGGCGACGAATGAGATTCTTCGCAGGCGCTCAGAATGACAGTCGGTTTCTTTTTAGATTCTTATTCCATTCCGGAATTGGTGCGCTTTGTTGCCATGGCTTTCAGCGAAATTTCTTTGGCACGTTGCGAGGCAACCATTTGGTGCAATCTCGGAGAAGCGGCTTTATCCAAAGCATCGTGTCCGTAGGCGTCTTTCAAATCGGTACGGGCATTGTGCTCTAGGAGCAACTTAACCATCGGCTCGTTAAATTCTTTTTGGCCATGTTGGGTAGAATTAAACATTTCTTGCCCGCTCACAATGTCAGCCAACGGAGTAGGCCCCGGATAAGTGCGCTCATATTTATCAAGCAAAATAAAGGTTTCGCCCACGCGGTCGTTGACATCGGCGCCGTGTTTGAGACAAATTTCCGCCATTTTTACATCGCCGGAACGCACGGCGTGACGCAAAACGGAATCGTAGTTAAAATCAAGCGGACGTTCGGTTGTAATGCCGTTTGTCAGCAAATAATCCAACATTTCGGGATTTTTGTTGTCAATGGCGTAAAACGCCGGAGTTTTACCGTAAGAGTCATTTACATTGATAAAATAACGACAACCGCACTCAAGCAGGGTTTTTACCATATCCATGCGGTTATGTTCGGCGGCGTAATGCAGCAGGCTTTTTTCTTTATCCATATCAAAGGTGTTGACGTTGGCGCCCTGTTGCACCAGTTTGCGAATATTTTCCGCCGCATTGTCAGCGGGATTTTTAACCACAGTCAAGAGCTCTTTGGTCAGCGCATTAACGCGCTTCCGCTCGGCATGCTGGGCTTTTTTGTTTTGAACAACTTTGCGTGCTTCAAAAATCATTTCTTGAATGCGCTGTTTAAGAGATTTTACCGCCATGTGATTTCCCTTATAATGTGCAACTTATGACTTTATAGCAGATTTTGCGGTTTTTGTCAACACATAACAACACCAAAAAACGCTAAAAACAGCGCTTTTGAGTCATTTTTCCGGTTTTTGCTTTTTCGCTTCAGTTTTAAGCTTTTTTCCAAGTTGTGCCGGTTGGGCCGTCTTCAAGCAAAATGCCGCGTTCTTTGAGCTCGTTGCGGATAGCGTCGGCGGTTGCCCAATCCTTATTCTTTTTGGCTTCGATGCGCTTTTGTATCATCTCTTCGATTTGCGCGGCCTCGTCGTCGGAATTGGAACCCTTAAACCAAGCCTCCGGATCGTTATACAATAGTCCCAACATATAAGCGCTGGCCATCAGCTCTGATTTGAGGCGTGAACGCTCTTCCGGCGTTTCTGCTTTGTTGAGGTTATTGACGATTTCGTGCAAATAAGAGAGCGCCAACGGGGTGTTCAAATCATCGGCCAAAGCCTCAATTACATTGGCGTTAGGCGCAACTTTTTCGGTCGGAACATCGGCGTTTTTGAGCAAAGCGTTATAAAACTTATCCAAAATGCTTTTGGCGTTTTGTAAGCCTTCAAACGTAAAGTTAAACGGCTGATGATAGTGCGTGGTCAAAAACAGCAAACGCAGCGCCTCGGCCGGAGCTTTTTGCAACACTTCTTCCACGGTGTAAAAATTGCCCAAAGATTTTGACATTTTTACGCCGTTAATCATCAACATTCCGGTATGTACCCAATAGTGAGCGAAGTTAGTGCCCGGAAATGCGCCGCAAGATTGTGCCATTTCGTTTTCGTGGTGCGGGAAAATCAAATCCGAGCCGCCGCCGTGAATATCAAAATCGTTGCCAAGCAGTTTGGAACTCATGGCCGAGCATTCCAAGTGCCACCCCGGACGGCCGTAGCCCCACGGACTGTCCCATCCCGGTTGGTCGGCATCAGACGGTTTCCAGATAATAAAATCGGCCGGATTCTTTTTATAATCGGCTACTTCAATACGGGCACCTGCCAGCATTTCTTTCATGGAACGACCGGAAAGGCGGCCGTATGACGGCATGGAGTCCACATCAAAGAGTACCTGCTTTTCAACCTCATAAGCGTGGCCGTTTTCGAGCAATTTTTTAACCAGCTCAATCATGTCGCCGATGTATTCGGTGGCGCGCGGACGATAATTCGGCGCCAAAACATTCAATTGCGCCATATCTTCAATGTACCAGTTATAAGTTTGTTCGGTAATTTCTCGAATTGGTTTACCGGTTTCTTTGTGTTTGTTCAAAATCTTGTCATCAACATCGGTTATGTTTGAAACATAAGTAACGTGGTCTTTGCCGTAAACGTGGCAAAGCAAGCGATACAACACATCATACACCACCGGAGTTTTGGCATTTCCGAGGTGCGCTTTGTCATAAACCGTCGGTCCGCAGACATACATCCGCACATTGTTTTCATCAATCGGGATAAACGGGACTTTGCGCTGTTTTAAGGTGTCGTGCAGTTGTATTTGTGTCATATTTGTTCCTTTTTTTTGAAGAGATTCTTCGGCGTTGCCTCAGAATGACGGTTGTTATGCTTTTTCGCCTTTGAGGCGTTTTAAGGTTTTTTCATAACCGATGAGCGGCAACAGAGTTTTCAATTCCGGTCCGTTATCTAGCGCGGTTAACGCCTTGCGAATCGGGTGAAAAAGCTCTTTGCCTTTTTTGCCGCTTTGCTCTTTAACAATATTGAGCCAAGCGTTGAAAGTGTTTTCGTCCCACGGTTCCGGCGGCAAAACGTCAGCCGCCAAATCGGTGAGCGCCTTATCCTCAATAATCGGTGTTACTTCGTGATGGCAAATGTCGGCCCAAGCTTTGATATCGTCAACAACATTCAAATTCGGACGCACGCGATTCCAAAATTCTTCACTGACATCAACGCGGTCTTTAACGGCCGAATACGGCATTGAACGCACAAATTTGGTATTGAAGTGCTTTAATTCTTCTTCATCAAATTTAGGTTGTGAGCGGCCGAGTTTGGCAAAATCGAGCGAAGCTGCCAATTCGTCCAGCGAATAATACGGCTCGATGGCATCCGAGGTGCCGAGTTTGGCCAAAAACGAACAAATTGCCAGAGCTTCAACTCCTTCGGCCTTCAATTCGCGCACGCCCAAGCTACCCAAACGCTTAGAGAGCTTGCCTTCAACGCCGGTTAACAGCGGCAAGTGAGCAAAAGTCGGAACTTTACCGCCGATGGCTTCGAACATTTGAATTTGCGCCGCGGTATTGGTAACGTGGTCTTCGCCGCGCACAATGTGGGTAATTCCGAAGTCGGAATCGTCGATGCAAGACGGGAAATGGTATAAATAGCTGCCGTCTTCACGAATGATAATCGGGTCACTCAATTTTTCCGCCTCATAGCGGCAGTGTCCGCGCACAATATCATCCCATTCGATGATGCCCGGATTGAGCTTGAAACGATAGTGCGGTTTGCGACCTTCTGCTTCAAATTTGGCAATATCTTCCGGCGTATAGCGCAAAGCCTGACGATCATAAATCGGAGCCTCGCCTTTGGCCATGGCACGTTTGCGTTTGATTTGCAATTCTTCCGGCGTGTCGTAACACGGATAAATGCGGCCTTCGGCAATCAACTTGTCGCGCATGGCGTCATAACGCGCAAAACGTGCCGATTGGCGCGCTTCTTCGCACCAATTGAAGCCGAGCCATTGCAAGCTTTCCCGCATGGCATCTTCATATTCTTTTTTGGAACGGGCAAAGTCCGTATCATCAATGCGAAGCATAAACTTTCCGCCCAGTTTTTTGGCGAGCAGCCAATTAAAAAGCGCCGTACGCGTGTTGCCGATATGCATAAATCCGGTCGGACTCGGCGCAAATCTTACTTTAATTTCTGACATTTTTATTACCTAATTTTATTATCTTTAATTTAAGGCATCATACAGACTTTACTTTGTAAATTCAATAGTAAAAAGACAGGCGGCGCATAAATTTCGTTTGGATAAAATTATTTGACAAAATTAACGGTTTATGCTACAGTCAAAATATAAGCAAAGGAAGGTATTATAATAATGGCGCAAGAGCAGGAAAATACGGCAACTGAGGAAAAAGACGACGAAGAAGAAAAAATCGTTTTGACCAAAGAAGAAAAAGAGGCCGCCAAAAAAATGATAAAATCCGTCATTTCTCCAAAAGAGAAGATGGTGATGTACGGTTTGGCCGGTGTTGCCGCCGTGGCAGACACTTTTCGCAAGGTGGTGCCGCAATTTGCTTCTAAGAGTTATAATTGGTTAGGCGGAAAATTGGGGGCGGATTATGTCGGTTCCAGCGCAACGGATTTGTTCGGTAATGTGGCTTGCTATATTTACGACAGAATTTCCTTCAAAATGCAAAATAAAATCCTCAAAGATTATGATACCCGTCCGGAAATGGAGCAAAAATTGCTCAATCCGGAGCATATCGGCAATTATGCTCGCCGTATGGGCGAAAGTGCCGGCAACTATATGGTGCAGAATGCCAAAAAATGGTTGGGATATGCCGGAGTTGTGGTCGGTGCCGGATTAACGGTGGCAAGTTTGTCGGTGGCGGCGCTGCCGATATCGGCTGCTGCGGCTTCTGCCGCAGTTTTGGGCGGTTCCGGAGTAGTGGGCATAGGTCAGTATTTTATTCAAAAACGCTTAAAAGAGAAAAAAGTTCAAAACAAAGATGATATTACTCAGGCGCGAAACGATGTTTTTGCGCATGCCAGACAAATGCTGGTTAATTCGCAAATGCGAGCCAAAACTTTGGCTGATGATCAAGCTTATGCGTCGTTACGGCAAAAACAGTTGGAGGCTCTCCGGCCGGAGCGTTCTTTTTTGAAAACATTGAGCAAGTATTTTGTCAGTCTTAAAGGAGTAGAAGTTGTCAGCGGTGCAATTGCCGCCGGTGCGGCATTGACTGCCGGAATGGCTATTGTGCCGGCGGTTGCGCTTACGGCCGGTGTTACCACCACCATTTCTTCGCTCAATTCGGCCTTTTCTGCCAGATTGGGCTTGGATGAATATAAGGAAACCTTTGCCACTATGTTCAGACGCTATAAAAAGGGCATCAAAGATTTTGTTTACGGCAACGAAAAAATTAAAAGCAATGCCAACGTGTTGCAAGTTGATAAAATTGCATATCGTTTCCGCAGTAAAGACCGCAAAAGTCCGACATTTGGCGAATACAGCGATAAAACCGCATTCACCACAACCGAAGATATCCGCTTCGGGCCGGGGATAACCTTGCTCAGCGGTGCCAGCGGCTCCGGCAAAAGTACGTTGATTTCGCTGTTGAATCAGGGAGATTATGTGACCGAGGGGGCAATTCGTATCGGAACGGTTAACGAAAACGGCAATTTTGTCGGGCAAGACTATCGTGATTTGCAGCATCTGGAAATTAACAAAAATATAGCCTTTGCCGAATCTCAACCGCAATTGGATTTGCTGACGATTGACGAGTATATCCGCCTCGGAAATCCGCAAGCCGACAATAAAAAGGTGGAAGAAATCAAAACCATGCTGGGGATTGTTTCCGAGGAGCCGGAAATCGGCAAAGACGGTAAGCCGACCGGAAAAATGAAGCCGCGTACTTTGGATACGATAAGTACGGATTCCGCCGGAGAAAAAACGCGCTTAAGTATTGCTCAGGCATTGATTAAAGATTCGCCGATTATGATTTTTGACGAGCCGACTTCAGGAGTTGATCCGATTATATCCAAGCGAATTGTCGAACACCTGAAAAAACTCGGCGAAGAGGGGAAAACTGTTGTTTTTACCACGCATAATCCGGAAGATATCGAAATTTTGAAGCCATATCAGGCCATCGATATCGGGTTGCACGTTAAGGGGCAGAAAGGCAACGACATTAAAAAGTTTGATTTATCAACACCGCGTAATTTGGAAAATTTCGTGAAATTTTTTAAGCAGCGTACGTTGGCGGAAAAACGAGTTAAAGAAGAAAAGATGAAACAAAAAGTTTCTACCCATCTTGACTATGCTCGTAATTTGGTAAAAAAACGGATGAACGAAGGCACCAACGAGGTAAGCATGGGTATCAGCGCCGAAGATTTAATTACCTACAAAAAGATTAAAGGTAAATCTTTGCAAGATGCTACCAAAGAAACGGCCGACCTGTTCGGAAAAATCGGGCGCGGTAACGGAATAACCATCAGATAATTTATTTATTCGGAAGCTTTTTGATTTTCGGCTTCCAAATCGGCGGTCATTTGTGCTAAATCTTCCAAAAACCAATCTATATCGCCGTCATCATCATGTAATATTTTGTAAAAGCGCTCGCGATACGCCAGCAAAAAACTGGTTTCGGTAACTTTTATATCGCGAACCTGTATGCGCTCGCCGTTTTTTACCAAGCGGAAGATAACTTCGATGCTGACTTGGGTGTTTTCATCAACCTTGTTTTCTTTCGGGTTGATGAAAATGGAGCAATGCACATATTGCGAATCTTTATCCGCAATAACTTTATCGACGGTATAAGTTACCACGCCTTTTTCAATTTCGAGAGGGTATCCCTTATACAAGGAGGAAGTGTATTTTTTGAACAGCTCGAAGTATTTTTCTTTTTGCTCCTCGGTCATATCTTTCCAATATTTGCCCACAACAAATTGCGCGGCGTATTCCAAATCGACGTCGTTAAACAACAGCGAATCAAGTTGTTCAAACTTTTCCTCGCGCTCGGTTGAGGTCATAATATCGAGAATTTGTTTACCTTTATTATCTACCCAAGCTCGTGCCTCGTCGGCGGAAAAATCGGCGGCTGATGAAAAAGATGCGGCCAAACAAAAAGTTAAAAACAGTATAATAAGTTGCAAAAAATGTTTTATTTTCATTTCAATACCCTTATAATGAGCTGAGATTGATTAACAGTAACATAACGGTTCGGAAAATGAAAGCATTTTTTATTTTATCTGTAATTTTTGCCGGTTTGCTTTGCCAAGATGCACAGGCACAGACCGTGCGTGACGAATTGGGAAAACACCTCAGCTATTCGCACGGGGCGGTGGTTTCGCCAATCAGCAAAAACGGTGACCCGTTGGCTTATTATGACATTGATCCGAAAAGTCCGACCGGTGTTACGCCGAAATCTCGCCACAAATCGCTGGTTAAGGCAATTCAAAAGCGCGGAAAAGTGCGTTGCGGCACCAATTTGCAAACCAAAGTTTATGCTTATAAAGAAGACAACGGTTGGTACGGAATAGACGCCGATTTTTGCAAGGCATTTGCTTTGGCCACCTTGGGCAGCGCAGATAAAATCGAGATGATTAATATTGAACAGCCGGAAATTGTTACGGCGCTCAACTCCGGCAGAATCGACGTTATGCTCAGCGGTTCGTCGATGACCGCCAGACTGGAAATGTATAGCGGACTGGAACGCGCCGGAATCCTTTATTATGAGCCGCAGCAGCTGATGTTTTACGATGCCGACGGCTCTAAAGACAGCGACTTTGTAAATAAAAAAGTCTGCGTGTTGCAAGATTCCAGTTATTTCAACAATTTTGACGTGTTTAATTTGGAAAATAACTTGAAGTCCAATTATTTGAAGCTTCCGAGTTTGCGCCTGTTGCGCGAAGCTCTGATGCTGAAGCGTTGCGATATTGCAACCGGCGGCGCCACGTTTTTGAACGGAATGAAAGAGGCTGTGCTGAGCGAGCATATGACCATATTCGGTGAAGCGATAGCCTATATGCCGGTTTATGCTTTGGTAAAGCGCGATAACGCCGATTTTGTGCAGTCGGTTCGCTGGATTATCAATGCGTTGCAGTTGGCCGAACAATACGGAATCGAGGCTAAAAACATCAAATTTTTTGAGGCGCACAACAATCCGGAAATCCGCAATATGATGGGCGATGATTATGATATGTGGTTGCGTTTAGGCTTGCTTGCCAACTGGCTCAAAGATGCGATTCCGTTGTTGGGTAATTACGGCGAAATTTATGAGCGCAACCTCGGCGAAGATTCCGATTATCAAATTCCGCGCGGGGCAGGGCGTTTGGCCAAAGACGGCGGCGCAATCAGCCCGGTAACGTTTATGTAATTTTAGGCTTTTTGCAAAACCACACAGCGCTCGATGCCGCTTAAATCCGGTAAAATTTTTAACAGCTTTAGGCCTTGCAAGGTAAAAATAGCGGCTACTTCGTGAGCTTGATTGATACCGACTTCCAATAAAATATAGCCCTTGGCGTTAAGCAGTTGCGGTGCAATTTCCGCTATTCTTCGATAACTCTGCAAACCGTCATCTCCGCCGTCCAGCGCCGCCAGCGGGTCGTTGTTTTTGACTTCCGCTTCAAGCGTTGCAATGTCTTTAGTCGGAATATACGGCGGATTGCTGACAATCATATCAAATTTTTGCCCGATGGTTTGGCAAATGTCAGCATTGAACCAATCTGCCCGAATAAAACGCAATCTTGGGCTTATGCCGAGATTTTCAGCGTTGCGGCGGGCAATATCGAGACTTGCGGCGGAAATATCAACGGCCGTACCCTGCATTTGCGGATGCTCGCTTAAAATCGAGGCAATAATGCAGCCGCTGCCGGTGCCCAAGTCAAGTATCGACATATTATCGCGCGCCAAAGAGACGGCTTCTTCAACCAAAATTTCGGTATCCGGCCGCGGGGAGAGCACGTTTTTATCGACGATAAAGTCAAATTTATAAAATTCGCGATGCCCGAAAATTTTATCCAAAGGCTCGTGTTGCAAGCGACGCCGGAGAATTTCATCGGCTTGGCGGCTCTGCTCGGTCGTTAATGCGGAATCGGAAAAAACTTCCGCCGGTTGGCATTGCAAAACAAAAGCCATAATCAGGCGGGTTTCCAAACGCGGATTTGCTACACCGTTTTTCGCCAAAGCTTGGCATATTTGCGCAAAATTTAAGCTCATTCGGCCGCCGCCAGCGATTGTTTTACTTCTTGCGAGAGTTTTTCAAAGGCGCGTTTTTCAATTTGACGTACCCGCTCGCGGCTGATTTGAAACTTCTCACCGATTTCATCAAGAGTTTGCGGAGAATCGGTCAGCATCCGGTTTTTGACAATGTATTGCTCGCGGTCGTTCAGTTTGGAAAGGGCTTGCAACAAAATTTTGCGCTTGAGTTCAGCTTCCTCGCGACGGGCAAAATTATATTCAATATTTTGAGTTTTGTCTGCCAACAAATCAATAGCTTCTACCGTTTCGTCATCGCGATTAACGGAAACATTCAGCGAAGCATCACCACTGATGCGGCGGTTCATTTCTACCACTTCTTTTTCATCTACAACCAATTCGTTGGCAATTTTTTTGACCACTGTCGGTTCCAATTCTTTATTATCATAAATGCCGAGTTTGGCTTTTATGCGTCCCAAATTGTAAAATAGCTTTTTTTGCGCGGCGACCGTGCCGATTTTAACCAGCGACCACGAGCGCAAAACAAAATCATTGAGTGCGGCCTTTATCCATAACATGGCATAAGTGGAGAGGCGAACGTTTTTGGTATTGTCGAATTTTTTTACCGCTTGCATCAAGCCGATGTTGGCTTCGGAAATCAAATCCGCTGTCGGCAGTCCGTAGCGGCGATAAGTGAGGGCAATTTTAACCGCCAAGCGCAAGTGTGAAGTAATCAGTTTTTGCGCCGCCTGCAAGTCTCCTTTTTCCTTAAACTCGCGCACCAGAGCGGTTTCTTCTTCCAAACTTAATACCGGAAATTGGCGAATTTGTTGCAAATACGCGTGCAAGCCGTCATCGTCAACCAACGCCGGTAAATTTGATTTGTTTTCATAAACAACTAAATCTTGCCGTGGACTCATCGCTTTACCAATTATGCAAAAATGTCGCGTTTTCCATCTTTTCAGGCACGACGATTAGGTTGGTTACAACCACTTTGTAGTAGTTGATGTAAGGATAAATAATCAAATAGATGTTTTGCAAATCGCCGTGGCGATTGTTGCGGCTGGCGCAGATTTTGTAAATTTCGCGGTTTTCGTTGATTTTCAAATACATCAAAGCGGCATTGGCCTCAAAATTTTTTTCCAGTTCTTTTTCGGTTATTTCTTCAAACTCGTGCATATTTTTTATCAGCAACGTACGCGAGCGCTTTTCCAAAACCGAAGCGGCGGAGTGATGATGAACGTTTTTGAACACAAAATCGCGCACTTCTTGTAACAATTTGGCGTCGGAACATGGCAATTCCGGCATTTCTACGCTGTTGTCGATATAATCCAAATCCGAGCTGTTTTCCTGCAATTTTTCGGACTGCGAAAGCTGTCCGGACAGCGGTTTGATGTCCGCGCCGTCGTATAAATCATCTTCCGCGGCGTCAAGTTTTTTTATTTGCGGTTCGCTGTTCATTTTCGGAACGGCGTAATGCACCAACTCTTCAGCTTCTTGTGCGTTGGCCGAAAAGCCGCAAATACAAATGAAAAGACTCAATGCCGCGAAAAATTTTTTCATACTTTTTCCTTAAAAGGCAACCGATTTCGGGGTTCTCGGGAACGGAATGGTATCGCGAATGTTGGTAATGCCGGTAACCAGCATCATCATACGCTCAAAGCCCAAACCGAAGCCGGCGTGCGGAACCGTGCCGTATTTGCGCGAATCCAGATACCATTCGTAATTTTTGATATCCATACCCAAATCTTGAATTTTTTTAACCAAAACATCGTAGCGGTCTTCACGTTGCGAACCACCGATAAGCTCACCGATTCTCGGTACCAAAACATCCATGGCCGCAACGGTTTTGCCGTCATCGTTTAAGCGCATGTAAAAGGCTTTGATTTCTTTCGGATAATCGCGCACAATCACCGGACGCTTAAAGTGTTCTTCGGCCAAATAACGTTCATGTTCGGTTTGCAGGTCAATACCGTATTCCGGCGTGTATTCAAACTGTTTGCCGGACTTTTTCATAATTTCGATGGCCTCGGTGTAGGTAATGCGGGCAAAGCCGTTATCAACAATGTTGGTTAACGTTTGCTTTAGTGTCGGATCAATGAATTTTTCAAACAAATCCAAGTCATCGGCACAATTTTCCATAATATCTTTAACGCAGTAGCGCACCATATCTTCGGCCAAATCCATATCATCATTCAAGTCGGCAAATGCCATTTCCGGCTCAATCATCCAAAATTCGGCGGCATGGCGCGGAGTGTTGGAGTTTTCGGCACGGAAGGTCGGGCCGAAAGTATAAATATCGCCCAAAGCGCAAGCATACATTTCGCCATTGAGTTGTCCGGAAACGGTAAGGCGCGCTTCCTTGCCGAAAAAGTCTTTGCTGTAATCTATTTCGCCGTTTGGCAACTTCGGCGGATTTTTCAAATCAAGTGTGGTAACCTGAAACATTTCGCCGGCACCTTCGCAGTCCGAAGCCGTAATCAGCGGTGTGTGAACATAAGCAAAGCCGCGTTCTTGGAAAAATTTGTGAATGGCATAAGAGAGACGGGAGCGAACCCGAAATGCTGCGCCGTATTTGTTGGTGCGCGGACGCAGATGAGCCACGGTGCGCAAAAATTCGTCACTCATGCCTTTCTTTTGCAACGGATAATCGTCGGGAGCAATGCCGTAAATTTCTATTTTGTCGGCCTTAACTTCAAACTTTTGCTTGCCGCCGGCGGATTCAATCAAAGCACCGGTTATGGCAACCGATGAGCCGGTGGTCAGCTTTTTAATATCGTCATAATTATTGAGGGTATTATTGGCAATAACCTGAATATTTTTTAAGCAAGAGCCGTCGTTTACTTCAATAAACGAAAAATCTTTCGAATCGCGTTTTGTTTTAACCCAACCTTTAAGCAGCACCTCGGCAATAGTATGCTCGGACGCCAATAAATCTTTTATTTTTGTTCTTTTTAACATTATACCCTCTAAATCAGTTAAGAATCTAAATCTTATGCACTATATATCAATCATTTTTAAATGTCCATACTTGACAACAATTTTCATATAGATAATTATATATGTAGTTTAGATAAGGAGAATACGCAATGAAAAAAACTTTGTTATATGTTGTGCCGGTTATGCTTTGCTTGAGCGCATGTGCTCCGCGAATCGGTAGTAATGATTACGATTATTCGTCTGTTCGTCAAGCCAGTAACGGTTTTCCGTGTACGGTAGTTTCGGTGCGTCAGGTTAACGTAAATAGTGACGATAACTCAGCCGGAACAATCCTTGGCGGTGTTGCCGGCGGTGCAGCCGGTTCTACCATCGGACACGGTAGCAGCTCGCATGTTTTGGGGGCCATCGGCGGTGCGGCGGCAGGCATGTTGGTAGGAAATCTGGCTCAAGATGCAATGATGAGCCAAAGCGGTTACGAATATGTTGTTCGTACCGACAGTGGGCAAATTTACAGCGTTACGCAGGGAACGGATACGCTTTTGGCCGCGGGTCAAAGATGTATGCTTATCAACGGAGCTACTTCTCGCGTGATTCCGTATTACTGATACAAATAAAAATTTTACTTTTGCAAATTGTTCCTCGTCAGATTGTTTAATTCTGGCGAGGAATTTTTTATGCGTCAGGGCAAATTAAAATATTTGACAAAAAACTTTTTTTCTTCTATATTAGTACCAAAACCAAATTCTTTACATATATGAAAAAAATAGTATTATTAGCCTTGATGGCAGTTTGCGCAAATGGGATGTTTGCTCAAACAGAAGACGGCGAAGCCAATGAAACCGCCAATGAAACCGTGAATAAGCCAAAAGCAAAGTTTAGCGAGATGTCAAAGGAAGATATGGCAAAACTGTGGAAAGCATTTCAGTCCTATGCCATGGAGAGCCAGAACGACACCACTCCTGATTTGTCCGAGGTCCCCGTTTACGGAAGAACAAAGTTTATGCGTCGCAATTATATTTCGCAAAGACTGGAAATTTCCATAATCGGTGGTACGGATAACGATTTGGAGGATTCCGACGGTCTGAAATCATCGTATAAAACGAGTGACGATGTTGATGATGCGAAGGACGGAAAATCTTACTTTAACTATGGCTTGAATATCGGATATTCAGTAGTTATCGTTCCGGGAAAAGTCAACGGTGATATGCTTAAACTGAATAGATTCGGCTTAGGTTACAGCTTTGGCTTAGTAGCGAGTTTTGATCGCCAAGAGCATTATGGAACGACTTGCGACGTTTTGGCCAAAATCGGTGCAGAAGCCGGTAACGGACACAAATTGGGTATCGGAGTTGATTTTTTGGTCGGAGGTGGAAAAACCGCTGGTGAGTACGAGTTCGATGTTGAGGACGACAAAGGCAACGTTGAGAACGAAGTGCTACCGTATACGTCCTGGTGCTTTAAGTATGGGGCGCAGCTTTGGGTACGTAGCAAATTGCTTAGTGTTTCCCTCAAAGACACTGACGTGCGGCTATTTGCTCGCTATGTGTACTCGGTGAATCCGGAAGATGAAGATGCTTTGGCAAAATCCGGAATAGCATGTAACTGGATGGAAGAAAGCTGGAGCTTCGGTCTAACTTTCTGTTATACATTTTGAATAATACCCTGACAGCCTGTGGCTTGTCAGGGTATTACCGTATTAAGGCTCATGGCATACTGAGGGCAAAGGCCGAAGTATCCATTTCGTCCCAAAGGACGAAACAATGCCACTGGCATTGCTGGATTCTTCGTTTCACTCAGAATGACGATAAATAAAGAAATTTCAACTAAACTGTATAAGACGCGTTAAGTTTTTAAACTATTTCTTGCGCTGAACATAAAAAGGGGATATAAGCAAAAAAGGAGAGTAAAATGCGCAAGTCATATCTTTTTATCTTTTTTGTATGCTTGATAATGGTGGCGACAAATGCATGGGCATGTATTCATTCGTATCAATCGACTTGGTTTGAAACGACCATTTTCGGCACAATTCGGTTGATGTTTTTCTGGCTGTTCGGCGGAACTATATATTATGTTATTCGAGGGCTGATTAGCCTTAAAAACAAAGATGCGAACAGCCGAGAAATCAGATTGACATATTTTAAATCTGCCCTGATTTATACGGTAATTTGGGGGATAATGTTCGGCACGTTTTATTGCACCGATTTCAGAGTGGCCGCTCTCTTAATGTATTTGTTATACTCCATATATGTTATTTTTGGTTGCGGATATCAGTTGTGGGCCAATATTAAAAATCGCCAGCCGAAAAAATGGGCTTGGATATATCCGATAATTCCGTTTTTTGTGATAAACCTTGAATATTTGGCGGACTTCGGACTGACCTCCGGAATTGAGGGCATAATTACCGAGGCGTGCCTGTTGGCAATGTATATTGCGGTGGCTTGCGGGTTATGCAAATTTGAAAAAACAAAAAATTCGTCGGCAAAGAAAATTGTTTGGGGCTTGATTTTGATTTTTGCCTGCGTATGGAGTTCGTGCGTTTTATATAAGAATTACACTTATGTTGAAACACAAGATTTGACGGATTGTATGTAAGCGGTTTTCATCTCAAAATATTGTCGTAAATTGTGGCCTTATTAAACTTAAAGTTTACTCTAAGATATTGAAAAATAAGGATATCTTTGTGTTTTCTGTTGTCAAAAGTTAAAAAACTGTTAAACTCAAAGGCACCTGTTGCTAATTTTTATGAGGATACCGACATGAAAACATTTTCTTCCCCTATCAGTTATTTAATTTTAGCGGCTTTTTCCGTGGCTTTAAGCAATACGGCAAAAGCAACCGAAACGGATTTATATTCGTTTTTGAATGATTCCCCGAATAAATCTCCGAATGTTACTTGGAGCGCGGAGGGCGTGAGCGCCGTTGATATCGGAGGCGGTGAAAGCCTTAGGTATACATGGGCAAACACCGATGCAGAGCACGGTATATATGCTTCTCGCCAGAGTTCTTATCCCGATAATATTGTAGCCGATTTTATAAATTTGAATACCAGTTGCGGACTAAATGAGAATTGTGATGGCGGAGCAATTTTTGCCGGCTATATTTATAAAAACTACACGTACTATTATTACGGAACCAACATTGCAACCATCACCGGTAATTTTATCGGCAATCGCGGATATAAGAGCCTGCCGGATAATTATTCCGGTTCACACGGAGTTTACGGCGGTGCCTTTTATTATTGGCCGGAGTATGATTCAAGCATGGAAACGTATATGGGCTCACTGACCGATATAAACGCTGATTTTATCGGCAATGTTGCCGAATCACATAACGGCTTTGTCAGTGGCGGAGCAATTTATGTTATAGGAACTGATAATCTTAGCATTCACGGCAATTTCATCGGCAACGGTGCCATAGCCGATTATACCACCTCTGCAGAAGGTGGTGCTTTAGCCGGTCAGGGTACAATTAAAGAAGTAATCGGCAATTTTGTCGGTAACTATGTTCTTTCTGCCGGAGATGCCGAAGGCGGTGCTATTTATGCCGCATTCCGGAGAGGTGGTATTGCAGCGTTGTCCGGCGATTTTATCGGTAACTATGCTCGAACTTTGGGACCGGAAGAAGATATGTGGGCACGCGGCGGAGCAATTTATATTGATTATGACGATTCTTGGGACGGTGAGGTGTATGAATCGCGCGTAAGATTGGTGGCCGACGGCTCGGATAGTCCGGATAACATATATCAGCAAGATGTTTTGTTTGAAGGTAACTATGTTCAAACCGGTAGCAGTGATGAAAAGAAATATGAGGCCATTTATAACAACGGCGGCACATTGGAATTTGAGGCGCGCAACGGTGGTTCGTTTACTTTTTATGATTATATCAATGCACCGCATAGGGGTGCTAAGATAAACTTTATCGGTGATGGTACCGGTGTTTTCAACCTTTACAATAATATTGTCGGTGCGGGCGCGTTGAGCATTAAAAACTCTTATGTTATCAATATGATAAATAATGAAATTAACCATATTTCCGGCACCAGTCTGAGTGTTGAAGATACATCAACGTTAAACATTGATGTTGATTTGGCAATCGGCGAAAGTGATATGATTAAGGTTGCAAAGGTCGAGGGTGCGGAGAATTTATCCATAGATAAAATCAATTTGCTGGACGATATGCCGGAAAATGCCGAGGGCTTAAGAATTAAATATGCCGACAAACCGACTACCGGCAATTTGTCTGCAAGAGAGCAATCCACCAGTAACGCCACTTATCAGATTGCCAACGACGGTCAATATATTTTGGTTTCGCAAACCGATAAACCGGGTGGATATGCCAGCTTTTTGGCCGATATAAACAATCAGGGCAGCGAGCGTACTTATTCTTTTACCAGCGATGAAAACGTGGGACACATTCTTGACAGCGGAAAAGATTCAACCGGCACGCTTGAAGGCAAGGAGGCCGAAATCACGATTTTCGGTAACAATCACAGCTTGAACAATACCGACGAGGAAATTACCACGGCGATACGGTTATCCAAAGATCAAAGCGCGGAAATCAACGATTTGACCGTCAGCGGCTTTGAAAACGGTTTGTTTAATGCCGGCGGCGGAATTTTTACCTTAAACAACGTAAATTTAACGGATAACCAAACCGCTTTAAGAAATACCAATGCACAGTTTAAGGGCGAAAGCACTATTTCCGGCGGCGAAAATGCGCTGTTTGTTGATGCTTACAAAGGTAATAAATTTCCGTTGTTTTCCATTTATATGGACTATAACATTATGGAAATGCTTGCGGATTCCGGTATGGAATCTTATGAGGATATATATGAATTATGGCCGAGTTTGCTGGCAGCCGAGGGATTGGATACCATGCTGGAAAGCCATAATGTTCAAACTGATGATTTGGATATACACGATATCTCTTGCGCTCCGACGCTTTTTGCCAGATTTATGGCGGCGGAAGTGGGGCTTCCGCCGACCGATGAAACTTCGGAGTTTGACATTGTCAGCAAGGTTCTGCATCAGCAACAAATTGAAATTGAACAAGAGGATTACGAGCGTTTTCTGAGCACCATGGAAAGTGTGGCGCAAGAACATGGGGCATATGCCGCGATTACGATGTTGGGATATGCGGTGCAAGGAAAAATCTATTATTCGTATGACGAATTTATTGAGGCTCTGATCGCGCATGAATTGGCAGATGAATATACTCCGGACGAAATCGCCGAGCTGAGTGCCGAAGATTTGGAGGATTTCAGAAACGATTTTATGGAAGAATTTGCGGAAAGAACTGCCATAGAAGATGCCAAATATGAGCAATATAATATTCCGAATCCGGCCGAAAAATTTGCTTTGGCGAAGCCGGAGGCAACTTTGAGCTTTGCCGAAGATGCGGTTTTGAATCTGAACACAAAGATTGATGGTGAAGAGGTTTACGGTTTAACCTTTGAAGGTGCTAAAAATGCCGTAATCAACCTTAATTCCACCATCGAAAAGGCAGATTTTGTGCTCGACGGACCGGTTTTGAAACTTTCTGACGAAAGCAGCAATTTGGCAACGCTTAACAGCTTTGAGGCAATATCCGGAACTTTAGACACGCAAAACGGAGTTATCCGCGAGATTGTGTTGCCTAACTTTACGGTCAGCGGCGAAATCGACCTCTATGTTGATGCCGATTTGGCCAATAAAAAGATGGATCAGATTAAAGTGGTGCAAACGGCGGCAGATGAGCCGGAAGAAGGGGCCGGTTTACGAATGGTGGCCGATGACATAACGCCGACAAGCGATGATAACGATGAAGGCGAAGAAGCGGCAACTGGCGTTATTAACTTGGCGGGCATTAAGTTGCTTTCTGATGCCGAGGAGGCGACAACCGAAATTTCGCTGTTTGCCGATGAGGCTTCTAAAGAGGCCTTAAAAGACCAGGTGACCGGCGAAATCGAGGGCATCAGCTATTCGCCGATTTATAAATATAACGCCGAATATAGCGCCGAGGATGGTACGGTTACGTTTGCTCGCGCTGATGTCGAGCCGGAAGAACCGAAAGATCCGGAAGAACCGGTTACGCCTGAGGAGCCTGTCGAGCCGGTTGTTCCTGTTGAACCAACACCGGCACCGGAACCGATTGTTCCCGTAGAACCGGAGCCGATTCCGGCACCGATTGCTCCCGTAGAGCCGGAGCCGATTCCGGCACCAAAACCGATTCCGGCACCGAAGCCTAGTGACTTCAATCCGGCGGTTTATTCTGCGGCAGTCAGCAACATTGTTACTGGATTTGTGCAATCGGCAGTCAGCGATACGGTGTTTGCGCAAACGCTTGCCAACGGAAACAGCATGGGGTTATCCGGAGGTGATGCGGCAAAAGTCGGAAACGCGTGGATTTCTTTGATGTCCTTCAATGATGATGTCGATATTCGGCATTTCGAAACCGTTGACGCTAAATTGATATCGGTTATCGGTGGTGTAAATTCGGATAAAATCGCTGTGGGCTACGGTAAAGCCTTGTGGGGAATTTATGCCGGTTATTTGAATGGTACGCAGAAATTTACCCTCAACAAAACCAAACAAAACGGCGGATTTGTCGGTCTTAATACCGGATACGAACAGGGCGGTTTTGTTGCCGGTGCTACCGCAAATGTCGGATTTATCGATAATGAAAATAAAAATCTTTTCGGCAAGGATAAATTTGACACTTATTGGACCGGTGTGAGCATCAAGAGCGGCTATAATCAGGCTTTGGGTTATGGCTTTGTGGTTCAGCCGAACATTCGTCTCGGTTATACTTATGTTAATACCGAAACTTATACAACAGCCGCGGGAGTCAGAATGAAAAACGATGCGTTCCACCTGTGGGAAATGTCTCCGGGTATCGAGCTGAGCAAGACGTTTGCTGATACTTGGCGCGGTTATGCGCATGCCAAGTATGCGTTTGTGGCCAGAAGCGGCGGCGATGTTCAAGCCAACGACGTTATATTGCCGCACGTCAGCAATAAAAACTACGCGGAATACGGTTTGGGCGTGGAAAAAACTTTGAGCAACAACTGGAAGCTCGGCGCGGTGGTAGATCGTCGTGACGGCGGACGCGAAGGTTGGAGTATCAAGTTTGACTTAAAATATGATTTTTAATCATGTTCGGTCAGCAAAGAAGCCTGCGTCATTCGCGGGCTTTTTTGTTGGCATGCGTGTTTTTTATAAAATCGGGAGAAAGGCCTTAATGTTTCCGAAAAAACTGTCGCAATCTTCGGTGTTGCCGAACCCGAAACGGCAACTGACGTATATTTTGTCGGCAACCTTATGGAGCGGTTTAATCTCTAAAAAGCCGGTAAAAGAATTGTTGTCGATTTGCTTTTTGAACTTAATTTTTTCAAATTCCAACAGATATACTTTGCGGCGATTGCGGTTAAATTCGTCGGGTGTGATGTGCGTATAAAAAGGAAACATTTTCTTTTCTATGCCGCCCAACAGCGCAACATACATCATTTGATTAAAGCACATCAGCGCCTCAACGGCGTTAAAATGTCCGGACCCCGGCGAAAGATAGCAGGACTCTTTTATGGAAAAGCGCGCGCGTAATTTGATTACATCATCGGTTTGGCTGATTTGAGCTGCGGTAAGATAACGCGTGTTTTTGGCCAAATATGTGACCAGCGCTTGGTTGATGATTTCTTCCGATATGTCGGCTTGCATATTGTTTCTCCGTTGTGTTTCCGGCTCATAATAAAATATAATTTGCTCAAACTCAACAATATATTTTGAACAAAAAATTTTAAGCTGTGTTAAATAAATCTGTTGATATTTGAGCAAAAAAAACTTGCTGTTTTATTATCACTATGAAGCGTTGTTTTTCGCACTTTAAATACACCAAAACCCGCCATAAAGGCGGGGGACTGGATTGTCCTTCGGGCATAAATGCCCTCACGACCTGCGTCGGATATGCCTAGCGGCTCCTTGTCGTCTTGCTAAAATTTATTTTAATGATTTCTCAGTAGCAAATTTTAGCTTCGGTCACTCGGTTGCGATTTGTTCGCTGTATATCGCTTACGCTTACTTGCTTACAAGCAACCTTCGCCTGTCGTTAAAATATCTCCACCGGAGATATTTTTTGCCTCCAGCAGCTTCTCGCCGGTCCAAATCCGTCACGACACAAATACACTAAACCCCGCCATAAAGGCGGGGTTTAGTGTATTTGGTCGGAGTGACTGGATTCGGACCAGCGACTTCTACGTCCCGAACGTAGCGCTCTACCAGGCTGAGCTACACTCCGATTTTCCTCATCTCTTTTAATACAAAAATTTTATAATGCAACAAAAATTTTACTTTTTTTTAGAAAATTATGCTGTTTAAAACAAATGCACGCATAATCAACAGGTTACGTTCAATGTTTTGCGACTGTGTGTTTGTTTTATTCGGCGTTTATGGTATCCGAAATATCGGAATTTTGACCGTTAGAGGTTTCAA
Organism: Alphaproteobacteria bacterium; assembly: GCA_017528205.1. Lineage (GTDB taxonomy): Bacteria > Pseudomonadota > Alphaproteobacteria > RF32 > CAG-239 > RUG410. Next base: position 65,121 of record JAFXPE010000009.1, read on the forward strand.
AATTAGCGCGCAATTCTTGCAATGCAGCACGTTGCGAATCATCTAAAATAGCCTCAAAGGCCAGCAAACTACTGACTTCCAACGCTCTGGCCTGTTGACGCAACGCGGCAATCTTTTGGAACAATTCTTCTTGTTCGGCCAAAGTATCTAAGCTGATTTTTTGCGCCTCAGACAGTTGTTCCGGGCTCAAATTTAGATTTTGAACATAAAAACTCACGCTCGGATCATAACTTTCCAAATCTACGGTTTCAGCATTTGTCGCATTTTCCGCGCTTTCTTCTTCGGCGATGCCGTCAATCAGAGAAATCGGTTTCGGCATGGCTTGAGAATCTTCCGCCACAGTCGGCGAATCATTGTCATAATCCGAAAAAATTTGGGCGGAAGCGTTGTTGAACAACAAACAGCTTAAACCGGCGAATAATGCGAGAAATTTTGTATTCATTTTACATCCTTTTGTATGTTTTTATCTATCCTACCGTCTTCGATTGTTTTTTGCAAGTTTTCAGCATATGTTCATGCACAACTTTCGTGCGGCGGAAGCATAAATTTTTATTGCATAGCGTGCAAACTCTGTTATATTCATACAAAAAAGGAGTTAAAATGCGAATTATCTACTGCGGAGATATTGTGGCGCGGCCGGGACGGGAGGTTGTTCTGGAGAATTTGTCGCGTCTGCGGAATGATTATAAAGCCGATGTGGTGATGCTGAATGTGGAAAACGCGGCGCACGGTTTTGGCGTAACTCAGGGAATTTGCCGCGATTTTCTGGAAAAAGGCGCCGATATTTTGGTTACCGGCAACCATTTTTTGAACCAAAAGGAAATTATATCATTTTTGAATGAATGCAAGGTAATTGTGCGGCCGGCCAATATTCCGAACACTAACCCGGGGAGGGGATTTGCGGTTTATGAATTGCCGGACGGGCGCAAAATATTGGTGATTCAGGTTCTGGGGCGCTTGTTTATGGAGGCGGTGGATTGTCCGGTTCAGGCCGTTGAAGACATTTTGCGCAATTACACTTTGGGAAAAAATATCAGCGCGATTTTTGTGGATATTCACGCCGAGGCAAGTTCGGAAAAACTCTCGCTGGGTTATTATCTTGATGGCAGAGTTTCTTGTGTGGCTGGAACGCATACTCATGTTCCGACCGCCGATGCCCGTGTTTTGCCGAAGGGTACGGCGTATATTACCGATGTGGGAATGTGCGGCAATTATGATTCGATTTTGGGCTTCGAGCCGACGGCTCCAATTCAGCGTTTGTGCCGCAATTATTTGGGCGACCGTTTGATTCCGGCTGCCGGAAAAGGTACAATTTACGCTATTTTGGTTGAAACCGATGATGCCACCGGATTGGCTAAATCCATCGAACAAATAAAAATTTAGGGCTCTTGCATCGAACGCAATAATAAAAAAACTCTCTTGTCAGGCTGGCAAGAGAGTTTTTAGTTTTTAATCCGCAATTAGAAAAATTTGACAATAAATTCGCAATCGCTTCCCGGGCAATTACACGCTGTAGCGGTTTGCATCGGATCCAACGGCAAATCTTCGCCGCCAATGCAACCGGCAGCGTAATCATTGCTGCTGGTGCCGCAAGAATCTTGGGCGATAGATGCTTCAACAGAAGCGGCTGAGCCTTTTTTGCCGACTGCCATGCCGAGAAGGGTATCACCTTTAGATTGGAACCAGGTGCTTGAGCCGATGCTGATGCAGGCTTCTTCGGTTAAACCCTTATAAATAATGGCATACGCTTGCTCATCGCTTTTGCCTTTTTCAATATTGGAAGGTTTAATTGTTACCGTTCCGCCAAACGGGTTGCTGAGCGAACAATCGGTGCCGCTTCCTTGGCATGTGGTTTCATCATCTAAGGCACTGGCCGGAATGGCGCGAATCTTATATGCCGTTTTGTTGGATAAGCCGGCGTAAGAATCTGCACCGGAACCGTAGGACGACAGTTTCGACGATATCATGCCGATTTGTTCCATGGTGGCGTTAATTTTGTATTGGTGCATCGCTTTGTTATAGCCGGCCAAACCGCCAACGGATAAAACTCCGATTACGGCCAACACGCCGAGCATTTCAATCATAGAACGTCCGTTTTCGCAATTTTGCATTTTATTATACCTCAAAATTATTTCTTTTCATCCGGATCGCGCAAAACGTAGCCGCGTCCCCAAACAGTTTCAATATAATTTTTGCCGCCCGAAGCTTTTTCAAGCTTTTTGCGGAGCTTGCAGATGAACACGTCGATAATTTTCAACTCCGGCTCATCAATTCCGCCGTAAAGGTGGTTCAAAAATTGGTCTTTGTTGAGAGTGGCGCCTTTACGCAAAGACAAAAGTTCCATAATGCCGTATTCTTTGCCGGTTAAGTGCAGAGTTTTGCCTTTAACCGTAACGGTTTGCGTATCCAAATCGATTTCAACGTCGCCGGTGCGAATAATGGAGTTGGAATGGCCCTTAGAGCGGCGAACAACCGCTTGAATGCGCGCCAAAAGCTCAGATTTATCAAAAGGCTTGGTTAAATAGTCGTCGGCACCGTAGCCCAGACCTTTAACTTTTTTATCCGGCTCGGAAAGTCCGGAAAGTATCAATACCGGTGTGTTAACCTTTGAATTACGCAAGTTCTTCAGTACTTCGTAACCGTTCATATCCGGCAACATCAAATCCAAAATAATGATGTCATAATCATAAAGTTTGGCAATATCCAAACCATCTTCGCCCAAATCGGTTGCATCTACCACCATGCCTTCTTTTTTGAGCATCATTTCAATGCTTTGGGACACCGCATAATCATCTTCAACTAACAGAACTCTCATTTTTCACGCCTTTCGAAAAAATTAACCACGATAAGCTAAGTTTAATCAAAACCGAATAAATTAAAAGTGTTTGTTAATAATTATTAACAGGATTGTAAAAAAAATTTGACATCTGAGCGCTGAGCAGATATTTAGTATCAGCGAAATAAAAAAATGTTGCATTTTGCACGAAAATGCTGTACAGAATGTAGCAACAACAACGGTCCCATCGTCTAGAGGTCTAGGACGCGGCCCTCTCAAGGCTGCAACACGAGTTCGAATCTCGTTGGGATCACCAATTTGGAGAGAGGTTGCATTTTTTAATGTAACCTCCTCTTTTTTCTCAATAATTTGCGGTTCGCAAAAATTCAAATACCCAAACTGTACATTTTCGTTATCATTCCCTTGTAAGCCTTGCTCTGCAATAATTTGCATCGGTTCGAGCGATTTGCTTGCTCTTGCCATCAAAATATTAGTATTGATAAATTCATTAAACGGAAACTTCAGTTTATAAGTCAATACGCCTTCAGTTAATGTAAGGCTCTCAAAAACAAATTTCAGCAACAATCTCTTTAGTTCAAGATTCTGCGACCTATCAAAAATACTTCCTGCTTGGGTTGCAATATCCAGTAATCCGAGAATCGTTTCATCAAAGCTGTTAATCTTGAAGATAAAGTTCAAGCAAAATATGACAATCAAATCTCTCAATGGAATGAAACCTATACTTCTCTAAAAGATAAAGTTGAAAAACTTCTTCCAGGTGCAATGTCTGCTGGTCTTGCATATGCATTTATAGAAAAAAGAGAACGAGAACAAAATGAGCAAAAAGCGAGTTCTAGAACTTTCTTTAGAGCCATTATAGCTTTAGTTGTAGTCTCTCTGCTTCCTGTACTATTGAACCTATGCCTTATACGACAAACAATCTCAAGTAATATAGGGGAAACAGTTAAAGTATTAGGAAATCTTATATGGGCAATGTTGCCTATTTATATTCCAATTCTCTGGGTCGCTATATTCTCAAACAGGCGTATAAATTTATCTAAAAAGCTTATTGAAGAATATTCTCATAAAGAAGCCATTGCTAAGACTTATGAAGGTTTATCAAATCAGATTCAAAAATTGGATGATGATGATATTTCTAAAGAATTGCGAAACAGACTTATTGATAATACTTTACAAGCCAGCTCTGAAAATCCGAGTAAATATATCACTGATTACAATAAATGTGATAATCCTTTACTTGAGTTGTTAAGTAACAAAAACCTCCTAAAAATTATCAGTAGTGATAATTTTGATACTATCTGGGAAAGAATTGGTTGTTGTATTAAAACGGCCAAGGAGCTTAAAGAAAATAGAGAATATTCGGTGAAATCTAGGGAGCAAGACAAAGACGACATGGAACAATAGTCTATAAAAACGCTCAAGGTTCATCAAACGACATGGACTAAATTGACCGAGAACTGCTTAAATCAGCCTGAATTATGACATTTTCTCCTCGTTATTTATGGCGGAAAGTCATTTTAGGCAACAAGCATTCCTTTTATCATTTGGACTTGCTCTTTCATTGCTAGCACCTCAGAACGATGTTCCAAGAAAAAGTTGATATTGATGACCGGATTTCGTGCGATTTTCCTAGAGTCTGGCTCACCAATAAAACAAGCACCCTTCACGGGTGTTTTTTTATTGGTCCGAATTTCTGTGCGAGATTTGAACGAGGTACGAGCCGGAGGAACAAAAACAACCTCTAAATGTTGTTTTTGGACGACGGGCGAAGTCCGCTTAATGAGATGACGCGGCAGCGGCAACGAATTTAGCGGACGAGTGACCGAAGCGGAGAGTGCGGCGCAGCCAAACTCGAACGCAAGACGAATCTCGTTGGGATATTTACGTTTTACCGTAAGCAATAAAAAGTAAAAAGTCCAAAAATTTATTTCATCAAAAATACTTGACAGAAAACGGCAAAAAGTTATACCTTAACAGGCATGAAATGAGTTATGATGTGAATTATCAATATTAAGTTTAATCCTTAAATTAAAGAGGCTTATGAAACAGGTATTATTACGTTCGTCGAGTGCAAAAAATATTTTGGCACGGGCAAAACAAGCCGCGCCTGGCATTCGAGTTTCAAAAAATGTTATTCTCATTACGTCAAACGGACAATTTTCTTATCCGGTTTATTTTGAAGTAGATGAGGGATTTGAGCACAGACGTCGTAGCGGTGTTGATCTCGACGATATGACGAATGAGGCATTCTGGCGTTGGTGGCGACAACGAAACTAAAACAAGCCGGAAATCTGAGAAACAGAGAACCTCCCTTTGCGGGAGGTTTTTTGTATTTATATCCCTAAAAAATATTTGCGCTTTGAGATGGCGGGTTTTTTCTTTACAAAGCCGAATTTTGGTTTAGTATTCCGTATAGTTTTAACTTAATCAGAGATAGCAAAATGCACAAAATAAGCGTTATGGAAAAATATTATAATATGCTGAAACAAGGCACGAAAATCATAGAACTGCGATTGTTTGACAATAAGCGCAGAAGCATAAAAACAGGCGATGTTATTGAATTTTCTAATGAATCTGATATTAATGATATTTTTCGGGCGCAAGTTGTGAAATTACACCTGGCCGATGATTTTGCGGCATTATGTTCTGAAATTGATTGCAAAAATGCCGGTTTTAATACCAACCAAGACCTTCTGAAAGTCTTGGGAGAGTTTTATTCTTCAGAGCGTCAAAAAAAATGGGGCGTCGTCGGTATTGAAATAAAAAAATTGACTGATGAGTAACTTGCCGATTTAGAACCATTAACAAAAACAGCCTTGCAACGAGTTTTTGGTGAGCGATGCAAGGTGAGTAATAATCATTTTAATATGACAATATTTGTCGTATTACAGAATAATAGTATATTCATGAAAAAATGTTCAAAGGTGAAATAGATGACAAATGCGGAAATAAAATCACAACACATATCAAATATTGCATATAGCTATATGTCTGATCTTGAAGGAATTTATCAAAATACCGATACAAAAATGGGAATTTGCACAGGTATAGACGTGCTTGATGAAGAACTCAAAGGGATTAATCCGAAAGATTTGGTGGTAATCGGAGTGTATCCGTATTCTGATAACGAATTTTTTATCAGAAGATTGATTGTAAATGCTGCCGAAAAATTTAAAGAAGAATGCCCAATATCAAAAGAAGGTAAAAATGTTTTGTTTTTTACTTTGGATTGTTCTGCAAAACTTGCAGTCAGAATTATGATTTGTGTTAAAAACGAAATTGCTGTTAATGAATTTAACGAAGATATTAAATCTTATGAGCAATTTGAAAAACTAATGAATTATAAAAGCAATGTTGATAATTTACCTATATATATCAACAATAATAGTTATTCGCTTCAAGACATTCAAACCGAAGTCCAAAAGTTCGGATATGAAAAAGTTGGGTTGATTGTCATAGAATCCTTGCAAGAATTAAACGATTATCAAGACGGTAAAGATATGCGTCCATTTTTTAGCGAATTAAAGGCCTTTGCCGAGCGTCATAATATTTCTGTTATCATAACGTGTAGATTAAAAGGAACAGATGGTTACCCTTCATTGGATGATATGCCGTGTTCTAATGCAAGTATATATATGGATAAAATTTTGTTTTTAAAAAGTAGAGCGATAGACTATCTTACATTGAGACCGCTTGAGGCAGAATATGATTGTTTCGAAAAATATCAAGAGGCTTATAATATCTGGGAAACAGAGCGAAAACAAAATAAAAATAGATATGATATCCTGATTAAAAAAGTATATGACTACAAGTCAAAACATTTTGCATTTAATCATGAAAAATCTTTAGGGTTATTTGAATATCGACCAAATACAGAGTATGAGATTAAATTAAATTATAAGTCAGAAGAAACTTCCAAGAACTTTTGGAATAATAATATTAAGCCTAATTGTGTATTTTCCGCAACCTACAAATCATACACACAATTTAATCCGAACTTACTTAATACGGATATGGATTTAAAAAACTTTGATAATTTGATATCTAAAACTAATAAACGTGATTTTTCCCTGTGTTTATATGGAGCATCAGGAACGGGAAAAACAGCTTACGCCAATCATTTAGCCGAAGTGATGGGCTTACAGGCCATAACGAAAAATTGTTCGGATATGCTAAAACCTTATATCGGAGAAACCGAATCAAAAATAGCGGCAGCATTTAAAGAGGCGTGTGATAAAAAGGCTGTTCTGATATTTGATGAGGCGGATAGTTTTTTGCAAGACAGACGAAATGCATCTCGTAACTGGGAAATCACCCAAGTAAACGAAATGCTGACACAAATGGAAAAACATCCGTATCCGATTATATGTACGACAAATTTGATGGAAAATATTGATGTTGCGAGCTTGCGGCGCTTTACGTTTAAAATCAAGTATGATTATATGACGAATGAGCAGGTAAAACAGGCATTTTTGCATTTTTTTAATATGTTATACAACGGAAATGACGATTTAAAATTAACTCCAGGTGATTTTAATGTTGTGAGACGCAAAGCTGATATCTTAGGGATTCTTAAAAAACAAGATAAAATCATTGAGATGTTAAAACAGGAACAGCAATATCGCATATCAGAAAGCACAAAGATAGGTTTTATCTGATAATTGAAAGGAAAGATTATGAAAATAGTTGTTTTATTTATTTTAGTAATGTTTCTTACTGGGTGCATCACAAATGAATGTTTGTTACGGCAAAGTGTTGAACATTATCACGCCGATGGAGGAACATATTTAGTTTATGATATAAAACGTAATAAAATGACGTATATACAATCTGTTAATTTCAATCTACAACAGAAATATCAACCGAATTTTTCCCTTATCGGATTGAAAGGTAAAATGACGCCGGAACAACTTTTGAGGGAATATGTCGGTATTGTTAAAAACAACTCTGATTTGCTAACTGTTTTGCGGCAAAATGTTATATCCGGCGAAGCTAAAAAAGCTCAAGTAAATGGTGTTGAGGTTTTTGGTATGACGACAACAACGAATAAAAACCAGACCAAAGAAGTTATAACAACATTTTTGGGGCATTTTATTAAGGGCGAAAATACGTATGCAATATTAGTACTTCTGGATAATCCGAAACCAATTAAGGAAACATACGGATTCAGCTCTGCCGGTTGGAATGTTGTTAATATTGCTCGCGATTTAATAACCGCGTTGACAAGCAAAAAATAATAAAATAGGATTTTGATAACGAGATAAAGGAGTTAGGTCTATGGAAAAAGAAGAGTTGATTAAAAAAATCATGAATTGTTGCTTTGCCGATGATGCCTTGAGGTATTATAGAAAAAATAAAATAGAATATAAATTCTGGGATAATTTTAAAGAGATAGAAATAAAAAATTGGAAAGAAAATGGTTTAAAAATTTACGATACAGATAAGTATGAAAGTTTACCTGATCCCGATGCTACCAGTAAAAAATTATATAAAATGCATAGATTTTTATGGGATAAACAAAGTAAAGAATTTAAGATTCCAGAGGTATCACTTAATAAAGATTATGAACTGGAAATAAATAAAAAAGATATTTGTTTAGGCAGTGATTCCATCATGAGTATTTATTGGCACTGGGCAGGAAAACAGTATCCGTATAAGAATATGCAAGAGATTATAGATTATGTTAATTCCAATATAGAAAATACCGCCGAATATAGAGATTTATGCAAAGAAATAGATGAAAACTTTTCAGACGCAGCAAATTTAAGACACAAACCGGATAAAGAACAAGCAACTGATATATTTAAAAATTTCATTTGGTGCTATTTGCAGAAAGCTAATACCATTGGCGGATTTGTATTATTTCCGAGACACCCTTCATCTATAAACTCTATGCGCGGGTGTAATTCAAAAATACGTGATAGATTTGACTTGACATTGGAATGTATTAGAAGAGCATACCAAGAAAATATTTTTGATAATGAAGAAATAAATCCTCTATTAGGAATCTCTAGCGAAGATAAA